>NZ_JBVIBK010000001.1:65233-693089 GCF_055573455.1 Streptomyces sp. NPDC030183 | reverse complement strand
GGACTGAGATCACCGAACGCCTCTTACCCCAACGGCGTCAACGGACCAGTCCCCGCGTCATCAAACGCAAGATGTCCAACTGGCCCCTCAAACGAGCCGAACACCGCAACCTGCCGCCACCAGCCACGGCAGTCCTCACGATCTCCAGACCACACACCATCTAAGTCACCGGCATTGGGCCTAGGCGGGCCCCGACGAAGCTCGCCCCGCCGAGCCAGGCACCCGCGAGGTTCCTCACCGCACCACCGGCCACCGAGCGCCGGTCCCCGCGGGCATGGTCACCGTCCGGTCGGTCACCGTGCGCCGGTCACAGCAGGTCCGTCAGGTCCGGGCCGCGGCCGTCGATGATGTCGGGCGTCCTGATGCCGTGGCCCTCGGCACGGCCGAAGTAGGTCGGCTCCCCGGGCTCCGCCGCCACACCCAGCAGCGTGTCCAGGGCTTGGAGGGCCGCGGCGAGGCGGGGGGCGTTGAGCTTCTCGACGTCCGGGTGCGGGAGGCCGCGGAAGTCGAAGTGACCCCAGATGTCGTGGTGGACGGCCAGGTCGGCGGAGAGCCCCAGCGGGTCGGGCGAGACGGTCAGCTCGACCAGGCGGTGCTCGCGCCGCTCCTCGCCCGCCGCGTCGAGCCAGGTGCCATGGCCCGAGACCAGGAGGTCGGCGACCTGGGCGTCGGGGAAACCGACGGGACGGGTCGCCAGGAGGCGCCCGGGCAGGTCGGGGTCGTCGAGCGGACCCTGGAGCGACAGCCGCGTGGTGACCCCGATGCCTCCGACGCCGTCCACGTACCAGTGCCATTCGAGGGCGCCCGGGACCAGCAGGCCGTGCTCGCGCAGGACACCGGACATCCGGGCCGCCACCGACAGCGCCGATTCCAGGCCGGGAGGCGCGTAGTCATCGAGCTCCCAGCTCCAGGACGCGCACTCCCGCGGAGCGCGCAGCAGAGACGACATGAGTGTTCCTTACGGGTAGACCGGACCGTTGGCGGGGAGGGTGATGGAGCCGTCCTCGAACCGCAATTCGAAGGTGGCGTTGCTGCGCCTCGCGTGCCCCTCGACGCGCCTCAGGATGTCATCCGTGACGTTGGCCTTCAGATCGTGGATGTCGAGGATCGCCACCTTCTGGCCCGCGATGGGCCCGGCGAGCTGCTTGGCGGCGATCTTCTTGGCCGCGGAGTTGATGCCGGACACCGACTGCACGTCCTTGAGCTGGACGCCGTACTCGATCCGGTCCCCGGACTTGATCAGAACGTCCAGGTCCAGCTTGGCGTCCGGGTCCTTCAACTCCAGCGCCAGGTTCTTGTGCCCGCGTGCCTGCAGCTCCGTCGTGTGCTCCATGGCCATGTAGACGGCGGGGGTCATGTCGCCCTGCTTGCACTGGGCGAGCAGGTCGCCGTAGCCGGGAAGGTCCGCGAGGTTGCCGCGGGCGATGTGTTCGGCGATCCCCGAGCCGTAGTCGCTCTTGCGCAGCTGGACGAGCAGACGCTGCTGGTCGTGCGCCTGCATCTTCGCCTTGCCGAGCTGGTCCACGACCGAGGCTTCCTGGTCCGGTGTCATACCGCCGGTGCGCGGGGAGGGCGTCGCGTCGCCCTCGCTGAAGTCGGGGCGGCCGGGACCGTCGCCGCCGCCGGGGCCATCCCCGCCGCCGGGTCCGTCGCCGCCGCCGGGGCCATCCCCGCCGCCGGGTCCGTCGCCACCGCCGCCGGGCCCGTCGCCGTGACCGCCGCCGCCGGGTCCGTCGCCGCCGCCGGGTCCGTCCCCGCCGCCGGGTCCGTCACCGTGGCCACCGCCGCCGGGCCCGTCGCCGTGACCGCCGCCGCCGTGACCGCCGCCGGGTCCGTCGCCGTGACCGCCGCGCGGGGTCTCCGCGTGGCCGCCCGGCGTCTCATGGCTCCCGGACGGGCCGCGTCCCAGGTCGTCGGCTCGGCCGCCCGGAAGGTGATCCGCGCGACCGCCCGGCAGACCGTCGTTCCCGGCCCGCCCGGTGCCGCCGAAGACGTCCCCGCCCCGGCCGGCGCTCGCCGTGCTGTCGCCCGTCTTCGGCCCGGCCCCCACCAGCTCGGGCTGCCGCTGGTGGACGTCGGCGCCCCGCTCCGCCGCCGTCCCCTCGTGCTTGATGCCGTCCAGGGATTCGCGCACGGTGCCGTCGGCGTTGTGCATGACCAGGGTTTTGGTGTCGAGGTAGACGACCTCGCCCTTGGGGGTCTCCATGCGGACGCTGTTCTCGGGGGTCAGGCCCGCGGGGAGGTCGTCCGTCAGGTTCGGGGTGTCGGCGATGCGGTACGTGCCCTCGCCGAGGCGGATGTGGGTGCCGTCGGTGATGCCGCGCAGGCTCGCCATGACGTCGCTGATCTTCACGGCGGTCGCGCCGACGCCCTTGGTGATGTACGTCATCGGGTCCACGATCCTGCCGGCCTTGCCGGCGAAGGAGATCGCCTTGGCGATGGCGCCCGCCTTGCCCGCGCCCGCTGCCGCGCCTCCCGCGCCGCCGGTGAAGATGGTGGTGACGACGTTGAAGGTGACCGCCCCGGCCGCGCGGGAGGGGTTCTTGCCCCACTCGTCGTAGGCGATCAGCGCCTTGCCCGTCTCCACGACCGCCGTGCGGGAGTCGCGCAGCCAGGAGGGCAGCTTGTCCGCCGGGGTCAGCCAGTACGCGGCGCCCAGCGGGGTCGCGGTGATGGCGATGCCGGTCAGGAGCTTGCCCAGGCCCGTCCAGGCCTGGCCGGCCGCGTCCCAGCCTTGGAAGCCGACGAGGGTGCCGAGGCCCTTGATGGTGCCCCAGACGCCGTCCACGACGAAGCCGACGGCGAAGTCCCAGACGTGTTCGTGGATGTAGTACCAGGGGTTGGACTCCTCCACCGGGTCGCCCCAGGGCAGACCACCGGCGTTGTTCAGGTCCTCGCCCCGGTAGCCGTACATGTTCTCTTTGTTCGAGCCGTCGTTGACGACCAGCGGCTCACCGCCCACCAACGCGACGATCTTGTTGTAGCAGTCGCGCTCGGCGGCCTGGAACGCGGCGTAGGCGGCGTTGATGTCGGAACGGCGGTTGTTGTTCTCCTCGACGAGGTCACCGTCGGCACGCCACTCGTCGTCGTCCGCGATCTTGGCGCGGAAGGCGATGGCGTCCCGGCGGAGCTGTTCGAACTTCTGCTTGAGCGGGCCGACCGCCGCCGCGTAGTCGTCGAGGGCGGAGGCCACGGTCCCCAGTTCGGTGGAGAACTCCTCGCCCTTCGTCGCGACCGGCGCGGTCGTCGCGAACAGCTGGTCCGCCTCCGGCGCCTTGTAGTACGCCGACAGGCCGCCGAAGCGGGTGTCGATCGCCGAGCCGGAGTCCTTCAGCGAGGTCCCGGCCGACCGGATGCCGCTGATGTGCTGGTCCAGCAGCTCCAGATTGCCGGTGAACTCGGGGACCTCTTCCGGGATGACGGGGATGTCGTCGCTCACTTCGGCCCCTGCCCGCCGTTGCCGCCGACGCCGGGCGGCGGGGGCACCACCGTCGCCTTGAGCGCGTTGGCCTGGTGCTGGGCGGCCATGTCCAGGTCACCGGTGACATACGCGTTGGTGGCCTTGGCGGCGCCCTGCACGGAGTCGATGGTCCGCTGCGCCATGAACGCCAGCTTGTTCCGCCGCTCCTCCAGGTACTTGCTCAGCGCCGCCGCCACCGGGCCGACCGGCACACGCGGGGTGCCGGCGGCGACCGGTCCGATCATGGGGCCGCTGAACTGCCCGCCGGGCACCGCCGTCCCGGCCGACTCGGCCGCGCTGGCCATGTTCGTCACCAATGAGTTGGCGGCCTTCTCCAGACCGCCCGCCGCCTCACCGGTCGAATTCAGCGTGCTCTGCACGTTGACCGGATCGATGTCCCAAGCCGGCATCGTCGTTACCCCCGTAACGTTCGCTTCCCTCAGTACACACGCGCAACCGGCACCGTTCGGTTCCCACCGTGGAGCGGGACTTCACGGCCGTCGCACGGACGCGCACGTCAATCGTTGGTACCAAAGGGGCAGTTACAGGCGCAACGTCCATGCGGTGAGATACCTCACGGCCACGCACACCACCTTTACCTGGCGGGGCGGTGGTGCTGCCAGCCCTCCCACGCCGAGGCGATCATGTCGTCGACTCTGTGGCGGGCCTTCCAGCCCAGCTCGGCGGCGATGCGGTCCGCCGAGGCGACGACCCGGGCGGGGTCGCCGGGACGGCGGTCCACGACGACGGGCGACAGGGGGTGGCCGGTGTGGGCGGTGATGCGGTCGATCATCTCCCGTACCGAGACGCCCTCGCCGCGGCCGATGTTGAGGGTGAGGTCGGTGCCGGGCGTCTCGCGCAGCCGCCGGGCGGCGGCGACATGGGCCTCGGCCAGGTCGACGACGTGGATGTAGTCGCGTACGCAGGTGCCGTCGGGGGTGGGGTAGTCGGCGCCGAAGATCCGCGGCGCGGACGCCTCGGTGAGCTTCTCGAACACCATGGGGACGAGGTTGAACACGCCGGTGTCGGCCAGGTGGGGCGCCGCCGCCCCGGCGACGTTGAAGTAGCGCAGGGACGCCGTCGACAGGGCCGTCGCCCGGCCCGTGGCCCGTACCAGCCACTCCCCGGCCAGCTTCGTCTCGCCGTAGGGGCTCATCGGCACGCACGGCGTGTCCTCCGTGACCAGGTCCACGTCCGGCATCCCGTACACGGCCGCCGAGGAGGAGAACACGAACGACGCGACACCGGCGTCCGTGACGGCGGAGAGCAGCACCCGCAGACCTTCGACGTTCTCCCGGTAGTAGTGCAGGGGCCGTTCGACGGACTCGCCGACCTGCTTCTTCGCCGCGAGGTGGACCACACCGGTGACACCGTGGTCGCGGATCACCCGCGCCAGCAGCTCACCGTCGAGGGTCGAGCCGACCTCCAGCGGGACACCCTCCGGCACCCGTTCGGCGATCCCCGTGGACAGGTCGTCGTAGACGACGGCCTCCTCGCCCGCGTCGAGCATCGCGCGCACCACGTGGGCGCCGATGTAACCGGCGCCACCGGTGATCAGCCAGGTCATGGGCGACTGTCCTCTCGTCGGTGGACCCGCGGGTCCGGTCGGTGGTGCGCCCGCGCGGGCCGGTGGCGGGCGCGGGCGTGACCAGGTCGGTCATCAGTGAAGCAGGCGTTTGAGACGACGGCGTACCACTTCGGTCATTCCGCGCCAACCGGGCGCGAGGCGCAGCGCGAGCGCCCCCGCGTGGGTCGCGTACGGCTGCACCAGGAGCACGCCGTGCCGTGTGCTCGGGAGCGCGCGGCGGCGCAGCAGCCCGGCGCCCGCGACCGCGTGGGCGGTGGTCTCGCGCCGGCTGCCGTCCCGGAAGAGCAGCCTCAGCCGCAGGTCCCAGGTGCCGCTGCCCAGTGCCGCCAGGTCCAGCGGGACCTCGGCCGTCCAGTGCTCGGACTGGGGGCGGGCGGTGAGGGGCGCAGCGCACGCGAAGCCCACGTGCCCGTCGTCCCGTCCGGTGAACTCGACCTCGACCGTCTCGGGGTCCGCGTCCGCCATCCGCCCGTACAGCTCGTGCAGGCGCAGCCGCAGGACGGTGCCCCGCGCGCGGGGCCGCAGTTCCGCGTCGACGGCGGCCGGCAGCAGGTGCACGGGGCGGACGAGGAGGTGCTCCAGCTCCACCTGGGGCAGGTCCGCCGACCAGACGGGCGTGCCGTCGTCCGCGCGCGCGTACGGCGGGTTCAGCCGCGCCGGACGGGCCGCCATCTCCTTGAGGCGGCCCAGGTCGCGCGGTTCCTCGGCGGCGAGGATGACCCGGGCGACGACCCGGCCGGGCGCGGGCGCCGGCGTGAAGTCGCCCTCGTCGAACGTGTTCAGGTACGCGCGGGTCAGGGTCCACCATTCGCGCCGGTAGTGCGCGCCGCGCAGGTCCAGCTCACGCGCGTACATGCGCAGCGAGTGGTCGAGGAAGCGGGTCCGGGTGGCACGCGCCAGACGCTTCTCGCCGGCGCCGAGGAGGATGTCGTACGACAGGCGGTCGGCCTCGATGCGGGCGCGCCAGTTGGCGATGTCGGAGCGGTCGAGGGAGAGCGAGAGCCGGGCCGCCGAACGGCGTACCTGCCACACGTACACGGGGTCGGGGACGAGTGCGACGCGCGGCCCGGCGGCGAGCACGCGCGCGACGAACACGAAGTCCTCGTAGGGGAAGCGCCCTTCGGGGAAGCGGATGCCGTGGTCGCGCAGGAAGGAGGTGCGGTAGAGCTTGTTGACGCAGAGCGTGTCGTGGACGAGGCGCTCGCGCTGGGCCGGATGGGTGACCAGGGCGCGCTGGGCGTACATCTCGGGCTGCCAGGGGGTCTCGCGCCCGGAGGGCAGCTCCTTGCGGACGCACAGTCCCGCCGCCACCGGGGCGTCGTCCTGAACGGCCGCCTCCAGCAGCGCGGCCACGGCACCCGGTGGCAGCACGTCGTCGCTGTCCAGGAACATCACGTACGGCGCGGTCACGGCGTCGAGCCCGTCGTTGCGCGGGGTGCCGCAGCCGCCGCTGTTGGTCCGGCGCCGGACGACCTTCAGACGGGGTTCGGCGGCGGCCAGTTCCTCCAGGAGTTCCCCGCTGCCGTCCGCCGAGCAGTCGTCGACCGCGATCACCTGATGGACGGCCGGGCCCTGGGCGAGCGCCGAGCGCACGGCGTCCGCCACATGAGCGGCGTCGTCGTACCCGATGACGACGACGGAGACCTGCGCCTGCTGAAGAAGCATGGTTGCCCCGGACCTATGAGAGGTTTGTGTGCAATCTTCCCTTAAGAGGGGCTTCGCGGCCCCATGGGGAAGATGGCGCGTGCGGAGTCGGGGTTCCGTTCGGGAGTGTGGGATTCCGTCGGATCGTCGGTGCCGTTCGTGTCGATCGAGTGGGGATTCCCGGTGGTACCCCGCCAAAGCCGGGCGAACGACAGGCCCGCCGCGATCGCCAGCAGCCCGTTGCGCGCCACCATCAGCAGACAGCCCCGCCAGGTGGAGGCGGCCACGTCGTCGTAGAGCACCGGATAGACCAGAGTGGTGAGGGCGGTCGCCGCCACGAGCAGGACGGCCACCGGTCGCTGGGTGGTGTGCCGCGAGGTCAGGCAGACGGCGGCCAGGCCGAGCAGCCACACCAGGTACTGGGGGCTGATCACCCGGCTGGTCACGGTGAACAGCAGCACGGCGGCCAGGGCCGCGTCGTACGGTGTCGCCGGCGACCAGCGCCCGGCCCGCACCCGCCACAGCAGCAGCGCGCCCAGCGCCAGCACGGTGAGCCCCAGCAGGGCGGCGGCCACCGACGACACGTACGGGCCGATGAACTCCAGTGAGCCGTAGCGGTGGCGCACGGTCCCCGGCCAGCCCGCCCGGCGGGCGAGCCCCAGGACCGTGCCGCCGAACGACTCGATCTGCACGCCCCGTCCGCGCTGCTGCCGCAGGAAGTCGAACGGTTCCCGGAACAGCGCGGCCAGTACGCCCAGCAGCACACCCGCCGTGACCACCGCCGCCGTCCACGCCTCACGGGTCGTACGGCCCCTGGGCATGCCGATCAGGGTCAGCGCGGGCCACACCTTCACCAGGGCGCCGGCCGCCGCCAGCGCCCCGCACGCGCGCGTGGAGCGTGGCAGTGCGAGCAGGGCGAGCACGGCGAAGGCGGTGGCCTGGACGTCGTAGCGGACCAGGGGCAGGAACATCAGCAGCGGCAGGGCCGCCGTCCACAGGGCCGCGCCGCGCAGACTGCGTCCGGGGCGGCGCCCCGCGCGCAGCAGGGCGACCGTGACGGCCAGGTCCGCCGCGAGCGTCAGGACCACGAACGCCTGGAAGTACGTCAGCCCCGGCAGCAGTCCGGGGGAGAGGAGCACCGGCCCCGCACCCGGCGGGTACTGCCACAGCCGGTCGCCCGAGGGGTACGTGCCGGTCGCGAGGACGCCGTACCAGCGGGCGTACAGCTGGTGCACCTCGCGCGCGACCCCGCCCTCGCCGAGCGGGCCGAGGTGGTTGTGCGCGAGCAGCCACAGCATCAGGGCGCGGGTGGCGAGCCAGCCGGCGGTGAGAGGTCTCATCGGCCGGATCGTAAGGCGAGCGAAAGCCGGGAAAGCGACGCTACGCCGTCAATGGGCGACAAGATCGGTCATGAGCGACCAATGGGCAGCGCGTCGTCACTCACGGGTGGGCGTGTCAGCGGCTCGCGGGCCGTGTCGCGGGCGCGCGGGCGTTGCGCGTCAAGGGAAGTACGGGCGGTGCGTCAAGGGCCTGCGGGCGGTGCTTCAGCGGCTCGCGTGCGGTGTCTCAAGGGCCCGCGGGCTCCTGGAGCGCCGCCTCGTCGAGGGCGGCGGTGAGGCGGTCCAGGCGGTCGCGCAGGTCGCGGATCTCGTCGACGTCGAAGCTCGTCGCCGAGACGATCCGGCGCGGCACGGCCAGGGCGCGCTCGCGCAGGGCGGTGCCCTCCTCGGTCAGCCGCACCTCGACGGACCGCTCGTCGCGCGCGCTGCGCTCGCGCCGGACGAGACCGGCGGCCTCCAGGCGTTTGAGCAGCGGGGACAGGGTCCCGGAGTCGAGCCGCAGATACTCGCCGAGCTTCTTCACGGGCAGCTCGCCCCGCTCCCACAGCACCAGCATCACCAGGTACTGCGGATAGGTGATCCCCAGTTCCTTGAGGACCACCCGGTAGACGCCGTTGAAGGCGCGCGAGGCGGCGTGCAGGGAGAAGCAGATCTGCCGGTCCAGGCGGAGGAACTCCTCCTCGGAGACCCCCTCGGGCAGTGGGATGGCGCTGGTCATGCCCCCAGAGTACCGCGCCGTCCGCCATTTAGTTGTGCCCAATTGAATTGTGTGCTCTACTTGGGGTCGTGCACGGCGGTCGGACGGATCGCCGGAACGTGACGTGAACTGTGAAAGGGATGGGTTTCCCATGGACGCGCTCTACACCGCTGTCGCCACCGCCACCCACGGCCGCGAGGGCCGTGCCGTCACCAACGACGGCAAGCTCGACCTCGACCTGGCCCTCCCGGTGGAGCTGGGCGGCAACGGCCAGGGCACCAACCCGGAGCAGCTGTTCGCCGCGGGCTACGCCGCCTGCTTCGCCAGCGCCCTCGGCCTGGTCGGCCGCGCCGCCAAGGTCGACGTCAGCGAGGCCGCGGTGACCGCCGAGGTCGGCATAGGCAAGCAGGGCGAGGGCTTCGCCCTCAAGGCCACCCTCCGCGTCGAGCTCCCCGACAGCGTCGACGAGGCCACCGGCCGCAAGCTCGTCGAGCAGGCCCACCAGGTCTGCCCCTACTCCAACGCCACGCGCAACAACATCCCGGTCGAGCTCGTCATCGAGTAGTCACCCGACCCGGCGACGGCGACGCGCGCGGATCGCTCCGCACCACCCCTACGGAGCGATCCGCGCCAGCACCTCCCCGGTCCGCGGACTCCAGTCCACGACCACCGCCTCCTCCGGAGTCTTCCGCCACCGGGTGAGCAGCAGCCACTTCACCCCGTACCGCCGGGCGATCCGCGTCCGCTCCGCGCGCGTGGCCGCCGGGTCGAGATACGCCCGGACATCCGCGTACCGCCGTCTCCGCCCCGCCTCGTCCAGCGCCGGATCGGGCCAGGTGGGCGCCGCCATGTTCACCCCGTACCCGGCGATCGCGTGCCCCGCGTAGTACCCGTCGGTGATCAGCACCTCGCCCGGGCCCACATGCCGCGCCGCCCACGCGTACCCGGGCCAGCGCGGCGGCTGCTCGAAGCCGACCGGGTCCAGCGACCGGGGCACGACGGCCCCCGCCTGCACGGTCAGGAACCCGGCACACACCCCCGCGGCGGCGACGGCGCCCAGCACCCGCCGCCCCCACCCCCACGGCCGGGGCGCCGCCAGCTCCACCGCCAGGGCGAACTGCGCGGGGACGGCGGCCAGCCCCAGGATCCGGCCGCACGTGTAGTGGCCGCTGACCCAGCCGTACGCCACCACCAGACACTCCGCCGCGAACATCAGCACCAGCGGATCCCGCGGTGATCTGCGTGCCCGCGCCCACAGCGCCGGCAGCCCCAGCAGCGCCAGCCACAGATGCCCGGCCATGTCCGTGTACAGGAGCCGGTGCATGCCGTCCACGCTCGTGTTCCCGGCCAGCGCCAGGACGCTGTAGTACGGCCACGCCACCGCGACCGCCAGGGCGACCGCGCCCGTCAGCGCCCAGCGCCCCACCACCGGCCCCCACCAACCGCGCTGCCACGCCGCCACCACGGCGACGGCGCCCGCCAGCGCGGCCACGGCCGTGATCGGGTGCGTCAGCACGATCAGCCCGTACAACGCGCCCAGCCCGGCGTACGCCCAGGCGCTCCCCAGGCCGCTCGGGCCCACGTACCGCACGCCGCGCGGCAGGCCGCCGCCACGCGCGCGTGCACCCGTCCACGCCCACGCCCAGAACGTCAGACCGATGGCGAACGCCGACGGGTAGCCGAGGTTGGTCGTCAGCGACATCAGCCCGAGATAGCCGCTCCACACGATCCGCTCGGTGCCCCACAGCAGCGTCATGAACAGCAGCGCGAGGACCGGCGCCCACGGCCGGGGTGTCAGCACCCGGACGAACCGGCCGACCCCGGTGAGCAGCACGAGCAGGTTCAGCGGCCCGGCCAGCTTCACCAGCGCCCAGCCGCTCAGGCCGGTGAGCCGGGCGAGGACACCCTGGACGACGGTGTAGGGGGAGTAGTACGGGCTGCCCGCGCCCGGCAGATCCGCCGTCGGGTGGGCCGGGTGCCACAGATCCCAGCGGAGGCGTTCGATCACCGCCGCGTGCTGGCCGGCGTCGCAGCACAACGGCACCCGCCAGTACGCCAGCGTCATCACCAGCCAGAACAGCCCGCCGACCAGGACATACGGGCTCGGCCGTCGGGTCAGGCGGGTACGGCCGCCACGGAGCGCGGTGGCGCCGAGTGCGCCACGGAGGCGGCGCCGGGGGCGGGCGCCGCCGTCCAGGGAGACGGAACCAGATCCGGTGTAGGGCATTTGCCGTCTATTCCCGGATCGGCTCGGATGATCATCCGCTTAGCGGGCCGTCACCACATCGAGTGAAGGGCGGGTGGCGGTGATCCGCTCCAGCAGCAGGGGCAGTCCCAGCACCGGCAGCAGCCACGCCACCACGATCAGCCGGTCGCCCCAGATGGTGATGTCCGGATGGCCCGCCTGGTTGAGCAGGCCCGTGACGCCGCCGGCCACCACGAACCACCCGAACACGGGCCGCTGCCGCAACGCCCCCCACGCCCCCGCCGCCAGCGCGGCCAGGAACAGCGGCTGCGTGAGCTGACGGCGCCCCCACTCCACCCAGAAGTCGGCCTCCAGACGCAGGAACTCCGGCCACAGCCGGGCCCGGTCGGGCCGCGTGAAGTGGTCGGTGAGCAGGTCCTGGAGGCTCTCGGTGGCGGCCGGGTAGTGCAGCAGCCGGGCCACCAGCAGCGTGCCCACCACCGCGCCCGCCGCCACCGCCCCGATCACCCGCACCCACGCCTCGACCCCGGCACCGCGACCCGCCGACGCCTGTCCCGCCGACGCCCATCCCGCCGTCCCCTCTCCCGCTGATCCCCTTTCGCCCGGCCCAGCTGCGCCCGGCCCAGCTGCGCCCGGCGTGGCTGAGACCGACCCGCCCTCACGGCGGGCGCGCCGCGCGCCCCGTAGCGCGACCGCCGCGCACGCCCCCGCCAGACACACCCCCAGGAACAGCGCCTGCGAATGCTTCACCGTGAACAACGCCGCCGAGGCGCCGCCCACCAGCAGGGCACCCGCGCGCACCCGCCCCCGCACGGCCAGCGCGCACCCCCACAGCGCCGCCAGCGTCAGGGCCATCAGCAGCCCCTCGGTCATGGGGCGCATGGCGGTCGCCCCGCACGGCAGCACGTAGTACAGGGCCTGACCGGTGAGGGCCACGGGGACCGGGGCGCGGGCCGCGCGCAGCACCAGGAAGGCGAGGACGCCCCCGGCCGCCGCGATCAGCACGCTCGACAGCCACACCCCCCAGGTCACCCCGAACACCGTCACGAACGGCATCAGCAGCACCGGATAGCCGGGGCGCACCTCGAAGATCCGCTGGAACCGCTCGGAGGTGAAGGGCGCGATCGGACCGCCCGTCTGCCCGGCCGCCAGCCGCCGCTCCACCTTCTGCCACAGCTCCCGGCGGCACTCCGCGGCCACCCGCCCGGCCGGGCTCGGCGCGCGGAAGCGCACCACGTCCACGCTCTGGTCCCGCTCCGCGGTGGCCGCCCGGCTCTCGCAGTAGTGGTCGATGGTCCCGGCCGCCGACTCCCGCACCCCTGCCCCGCCGAGCGTGAGGGCGTACGAGACGTAGTTCTTGGTGTCGGGGGTGGCGCGCCCGGTGACGGCCGCGAACTGGCACAGGGCGAAGACCACGGCCAGCAGCACCACCCACGTACGCGCCCCCACCATGACCGCACGCCCACCGACCATGACCGTGCGCCCGCCGACCATGACCGCGCGCCCGCCGACCGTGAACGCGCGCTCCCTCATGACGAGACGAGGGACGAGTCGCGGCGGGCGCTCGGGGCGGGCACCGCCGGCACCGCCTCCCCCAGCATCAGCGTCCGGACCACCCGCTCGGCGGCCTTCCCGTCGTCGAACTCGCAGTACCGCTCCCGGAACGCCGCCCGCAGCCGCGCCGACTCCGCGTCCCGCCACTGCCCCGAGTCGAACAGCCAGGTCAGCTCACGGTACGAGCGGGACACATGGCCGGGGCCCTCGGCGGTGATGTCGAGGTACGCGCCCCGGCTCGCCGTGAAGGCACCCCAGTCGTCCGCGTGGATCACGATCGGCCGGTCCAGGTTGGCGTAGTCGAACATCAGGGCCGAGTAGTCCGTGACCAGGGCGTCGGAGGCGAGCATCACCTCCTCGACGTGCGGCTCGTCCGTCGCGTCCACCAGCAGGCCCCGCCGGTGCAGCTCCGCGAGCCCGAACCCGCGCGCCGGTCCGTCCGCCAGCGACGGATGCAGCCGTACGACGAGGGTGTGGCGCTCGCCCAGGCTCCGGCGGAGATCCTCCGCGAACCGCGCCAGGTCGAACCGCTCGACGTGCCCGCCCCGCCGGTAGTCGCGCGGCGAGGGCGCGTACAGCACGACCGTGTGGTCCGCCGGGATGCCGAGCCGCTCCCGGACCGCCGCGCCGCTGTCCGGCTTGGCGTTCACCAGCACGTCGTTGCGCGGACTGCCGGTGCGCAGCGACACGAACCCGCACGGGTACGCCCTGCTCCACACCAGCTCCGAGTGGCGGTTGGCGACCAGGCTGTAGTCCCAGCGGTCGGCCCGCCGCAGCATCCGCGGCACGTCCACGCCCAGCCGCGCCCCCGGCTTGTGCAGCAGATCGGCGGCCATGAACTTCAGGGGCGTGCCCTGATGGGTGTGGATGTACACGCTGCCCGGACGCCGGCCCGGCGTCGACGGCCAGTTCACGTTGTTGACGAAGTACGTGGCCCGCGCGGCCATCCGCAGGAACTCCGGCGAGCCCGGCGTCACGTACTCCACGTCCACCGGCAGCGTCCCCACCAGCTCGGGCCGCACCACCCACACGCCCCGGATGTGGGGGGCCAGATCACGCGCGGCCCGGTACACCACCGCCGGGTCGCCGAGCATGCCCCGGTGCGAGAACGCCGAGTACAGCGCGAGCCGCGGGTCCAGCGGCAGCCGCTCGTGCACCAGCGACCAGCTGCGCCGGATCCGCTCGGCGCCCGCCGCCCGCACCCGCTCCCCGCGCGCGGTCAGCGCCCCACGGAGCCGGGCCGCCTGCCGCCGCGCCCGGCACGCGGCCCAACTGCCTTCGAGGACCCGGAACTCCGGCGCCACCGGCACGTCGTCCGGCCTGCGGTACTTCCGGTACAGCCCCGCCGTCCGCCGGAAGAACTCGCCCTTGTCCCGCGGCGGCACCCGGTCCGGCTTGGCGAGGATGTCGAGGCAGTGCTCCGCCATCTTGTGCCGCAGATAGGGCCGCCAGCGCGCCAGCTCGGGCCGCGAGTCCAGGAAGGTGAAGACCCGCTCGTACTGGTCGTGCACGTCGAAGTGGCGGCGGCTCGTCGTGGACAGGATGTTGCCCTGCCGCCGCTGCCGGTACGCCACACAGATCCGGTCCAGGGTCGCGATCCGCTCCGCGCTCAGCAGCACCGGGAACGTCCACGGCGTGTCCTCGTAGTAGCCCGGCGGGAACCGGAAGCCGTGCGCCTCCACGAACTCCCGCCGGTACGCCTTGTTCCACACCACCATCAGCAGTTCGAGGATCTCCGGGTGCTCGGCGACCGTGAACGTGCCGGCGCCGACGTCCTTCAGCACATGCGCGAGGGAGTTGCGGCGCGTGCCGCCCCACCAGTACGTGCGGGCGTAGTCGAAGACCAGCACATCGGGGTCCCCGGCCTCGTCCAGCCGGTCGGCCAGCGCGCGCAGGGCGCCCGGAGTGAAGGTGTCGTCGCTGTCGAGGAAGAGGACGAAGTCCCCGGTGGCGTACGGCAGTCCGGCGTTGCGGGCGCGGCCGAGGCCCACGTTCGCCGGCAGGTGCAGCACCCGCACGCGCGGGTCTCGGGCGGCGTACGCGTCGAGGATCTCGCCGCTGCCGTCCGGCGAGCAGTCGTCGACGGCGATGACCTCCAGGTCCCGGTACGACTGCTCCAGCACCGAGTCGAGGCACTCGCGCAGAAAGCCCCGGACCTTGAACACGGGGACGATGACACTGAAGCGGGGCACGTCCGTCAGCTCCTAACGAGGGTGGCCGTGGGGCGGGGGGCCGGGGTGCGCTCGGCCAGGGGGACGACGGGCGGCAGCGCCTGCGGGGGCTCCCCCAGGAACACCCGCCGTACGACCCGTTCGGCGGCCCTCCCGTCGTCGAACTGGCAGAACCGCTCACGGAAGGCGGCCCGCAGCGCGTCCGCCGCCGGATCGGCGTACGAGCCGTCGCGGAACAGGTCCGCCAGCTCCCGCTCGCCGCGCGCCACGGGGCCGGGCGGCGCGGCCGGGAGGTCGAAGCAGACGCCCCGCGTCGCGCGGTAGACGTCCCAGTCGTCGGCGTGGATCACGATGGGCCGGTCGAGGTTGGCGTAGTCGAACATGATGGAGGAGTAGTCGGTGATCAGGGCGTCGGCCGCGAGGCAGAGGTCCTCGGTGGAGCGGTGCCCGGTGACGTCGATGACCCGGCCGTCCCGGCCGCCCGCCACGCCCCCGGCCAGGTGGTCGCCCCGGTCGTAGAAGTAGTGCGCCCGCAGCAGCACCACGAACTCCTCGCCCACCGCCTCGCAGAACGCCTCCAGGTCCAGCCGCGGGTCGTAGCCGCAGGCGTGGTCGCGGTGGGTGGGGGCGTACAGCAGGGCGGTCCTGCCCTCGGGGACGCCCAGCTGCCGCCGGGCACGGGCCACATCGGCGGCCGTCGCCGTGTAGTACACGTCGTTGCGCGGATAGCCGTACTCCAGCTGCTCGTACGCGCCCGGGAACGCCCGCTCCCAGGTCTCCGTCGAGTGCCGGTTGGCGGAGAGGTTGAAGTCCCAGCGGTCCACGCGCGCGAGGAGACGGGTGAAACCACCGGACGCGGCGGCCACCACCGGGTACGTCGACTGGTCCACGCCCATCGTCTTCAGCGGGGTGCCGTGCTGGGTCTGCAGATGGACACTGCCCGGGCGTTTGACGACCGCGTCCGCGAAGTTGGCGTTGTTGACGAGGTACTTGGCGCGGGCCAGCACCTGCCAGTACCGCCGGCTGCCGATGACGGCGTGGTCGACGCCCTGCGGCAGCCGGGCCACCGCGTCGGGCTCCACCAGGAACACCGAGCGGATGTGCGGGGCCAGTTCACGGACCTTGGCGTGCACGGCGGCCGGGTTGCAGGTGTGGCCGCGGCCCCAGTACGCGCAGTACACGGCGAGGTTCTCGTCCAGGGGGAGGCGGCGCTGCGCCGCGTAGTACGCGCGGGTCAGGGACGCGCGGGGGCGGGGGACCGCCGCCACCGCCCGCGCCGCCGCCCGGTGCGCGGCGCGCAGCGCCCGGAACGCGGAGTACGAGCCGGCCGCGAGCAGCCGGTGCTGTACGCCGAGACTCCCCGACGGCGGGCGGAAGCCGGTCGGGCGGTGGTGGCGGTAGAGGTGGGTGGCCCGGCGGAAGAAGCCGCGCCGGAGGTGGGCCGGCAGCCGCTCCGGGCGCGCCGCGCTCCGCAGCACCACCGCGAACAGCTGCGCGAACATCGCCTCCGACAGACCGCGTTCGGCGGTGGCCCGGGCCAGCACCAGCTCGACCTGGTCGAGGAGGTCGAGCTGGTGCTCACCGGGTGTGTTGAGCCGGCTGCCCTGGCGGCGCAGCAGATGGCGTACGCACACCGGGCCGCGCAGCTCCGCCGTGCGGTCGGCGGCGAGGGCGACGAGGCCGCTCCAGCCGAGGTCGGTGAAGTGGCCGGGCGGGAAGGCGAGCCGGTGCTCCGTGAGGAAGTCCCGGCGGTAGGCGGCGCTCCACGCCGGGGTCGCGACACCCGAGGGGCGGACCACGGTCGTACCGCCCTCCCACCAGTGGGCCCGCTCGTGCGACAGATACAGCACGTCCGGGTCCGCGGCCTCCCGCAGCCGGTCCGCGATCCGCTGGAGGGCGCCCGGCGCGAGGGTGTCGTCGCCGTCGAGGAACAGCACGTACGTGCCGCGGGCGGCGGCCAGGCCGGTGTTGCGGGCACCGTCGAGTCCGGCGGCCGGCGGGGACTGGGCCGGGGCGATCCGGGTGTCCCGGCGGGCGTAGGCCGTGGTGACCGTGCCGGCGGGGGAGTCCTCGGTGTCGTACACCGGGATCAGTTCGAAGTCGCCGACGGGTTGGGTCAGTACCGAGTCCAGGGCGAGGGGGAGGCGGCCTTCGACACCGTGCGTGGGGACGATGACGCTGAAGCGGGGCATTCTGTCCTTTCGGGGTCGGATCGGGTGCGCCTTGGGGGGTGGGGGCCGGGGGTACGCGGGCGGGTGCGGGTGGTTCGTGGGTTCTCGCGCAGTTCGCCGCGCCCTTGAAGGCTTCGGGCCTGCGGCCCGGCCTTCGGCTGAAAAGCACGGGGCGCGGCCCCGGGCGCTTTTCAGGGGGCGCGGGGAACCGCGCGAACAACCCCCACTCACCCGCACCCGCCCACGCACCCCGCGGCGCCACTACATGCGCAACGGGTCGTGTTCCGCCCGGCACTGACCCGGCACCGACGCCAGGGGCGACGCGTCGCGGCCGGACGTCGCCGACGGCGCGGGGCGTCGCTCGCCGAGCGGCACGATCGCCGGGACCTCCCTCTCCCCCAGCACCACCCGACGGACCACCCGCTCCGCCGCCCTCCCGTCGTCGAACTGGCAGAACCGCTCACGGAACGCCGCGCGCAGCTGCGCCGACCGCGACCCCCGCCAGTGACCCGTCGCGAAGATGTCGATCAGCTCGTCCTCGCTGCGCGCCACCGCGCCCGGCGGGAACGACCGCAGGTCGAAGTACGTCCCGCGCGCCGCCTCGTACGCCTCCCAGTCCTCCGCGTGGATCACGATCGGCCGGTCGAGGTTGGCGTAGTCGAACATCAGGGACGAGTAGTCCGTGACGAGCGCGTCGGACGCCAGGCACAGGCCCTCGACGCTCGGATACCCGGTGACGTCCAGCAGCCGCCCGTGCGCGAGGTCCGTCAGTGGCGCGTCGTACGCGTGGTGGGCGCGGGCGAGGACCACGAAGCGCGGCCCCAGCTTGCGCAGCACCCGCTCCAGGTCCAGATGGGCGCGCTGGGAGTGGCGGTAGTCGCGGTGGGTGGGGGCGTACAGCACGGCGACCGCGCCCTCGGGGATCCCGAGGTGCTCGCGGATCCGCGCCACGTCCGCCGAGCCGGCCCGCAGCAGCACGTCGTTGCGGGGCGCACCGTATTCGAGGGTCGTGTACGGGGACGGGTGGACCCGCTCCCAGACGAGCGTGGAGTGGCGGTTGCCCGACAGGACGTAGTCCCACTGGTCGCTGCCGCGCAGCGCGGCGTCGAAGTCCGTGCCGCGCGCGGCCGCCGGACGGTCCTCAAGGTCGAGCCCCATGTGCTTGAGCGGGGTGCCGTGCCGGGTCTGCACCAGCACCTGGCCGTCCCGTTTCACCAGCCGCCGGTCGAAGTCGACGTTGCTGACGAGGTACTTGGAGCGGGCGAGCGCCGTCCAGTAGGCCATCGAGCCGGGCAGCACCCGCCGGGTCGCCACCGGGAGGGTGTGGTGGTGCTCCGGCCGGGCGACCCACGAGGTGCGCATGCCGGGGACGTACGTGCGGAACGCGTTCTCCAGCGCGGCCGGGTTGCACACATAGCCGCGGCCGTCGTACGCGGCGAACACCGCCCGGTCGGCCCTCAGCGGCAGCAGGCGCTGCACACGGTAGTGCAGGCGGAGCCCGCCGCCGCGGACCAGCCGGCCCAGGCCCCGCGCGAGCCGCCCCGCGCCCCGGCCCGCGCGGGCCGTCGCCCACAGCGCGCCGTAGAGGCGGTGGCTGCCCAGCCGCAGCAGCGCGTGCCGCAGCCGGGCGCGGGCGCGCAGGGGCGTGCCCGGGGTGCGGTAGCGGGCGCAGTACGCACGGACGGTCCGCAGGAACTCGGCGCGCGCGGCGCGGGGGATCCGGTCCCGCCGGGAGAACACCGCGGTGAGGTGGTCGGCCATCCGGCGGAACAGCAGCGGACGCCACTCGGCCAGCTCCGGCCGCTCGTCGACGTACGCGAAGAGCCGGTCGTACTGCTCGAACACGTCGAAGTGCGCGCGGGTGGTCCGGTCGAGGAGACCGCCGTGGCGGCGCCGGCGGAGGTGGACGCAGACCCGGTCGAGCGTGGCGACGGACTCGGCGCGCATCAGCACCTGGTACGTCCAGGCCGCGTCCTCGTAGACACCGGGCGGGAAGCGGAAGCCGTGGTCCTCCACGAACTCACGCCGGTACGCCTTGTTCCACGCGGCCGGGCGGACGCTCAGCAGACCGGGGCGGTCGTCGAGCCGGAACGGGGCCGAGCCCGCCTCGGTGAGCCGGCGGTCCCGTGCCGCGCGGACGGGCTCGCCCGCCCAAGTGGTGCCGGCGAAGTCATGGACGAGGACGTCCGGTTCGCCGGTCTCCTTGACGCGGTCGGCGATCGCCTGGAGCGCGTCCGGCGCGAGCGTGTCGTCGCCGTCGAGGAAGAGGAGGTAGTCGCCGCGGGCCAGCTCCATCCCCTTGTTGCGGGCGGCGCCCGGCCCGGTGTTCTCCCGCAGCCGCACGGGGCGTCGGACGCGGGGGTCGCGGGCCGCGACCTCGTCGGCGATCGCCCCGCAACCGTCGGGGGAGGCGTCGTCGACGACGATCAGTTCGAGGTCGGTGAAGGACTGGGACAGCACGGAATCCAGGCATTCGTGCAGGTACGCCTGAACCTTGTACGCGGGAACGATGACACTGAACCTGGGCAAGGGGGACATCCATGGGTCGGCGCGGGCATACTGCCCGGAAACGGCCGATGGGATGATTTGGTTACGGTGCGTGTTCCATACGGGGGAATCTGCGGGGGCGGGGGGCGCATCGGTGCGTTTCCGGGTGCGGGTGGATGGGGGTTGCTCGCGCGGTTCCCCGCGCCCCTGCCCACTCACCCGCGCCCGCCGACGGCCCCCCGGCCCCCTCCGCCTGGGCGGCGGTCTATTTCACCGCCCCCGCCATCACGCCCGACACGAACTGCCTCTGGAACGCGAAGAACACGGCCAGCGGGATCACCATCGAGATGAACGCGCCCGGCGCGAGGACCTCGATGTTGCCGCCGAACTGCCGTACCTGCTGCTGGAGCGCCACCGTCAGCGGCTGGGAGCCGGAGCTGGAGAAGACCAGCGCGACCAGCATGTCGTTCCACACCCACAGGAACTGGAAGATCCCGAGGGACGCGAGCGCCGGCGCGGCCAGCGGCAGGACCACCGTCGCGAACAGCCGCACCTCGCCCGCCCCGTCCAGCCGCGCCGCCTCCAGCAGCTCCCGCGGGATCTCCGCGAAGAAGTTCCGCAGCAGGAAGATCGCGAACGGCAGTCCGAACCCCACGTGGAAGAGGACCACACCGATGATGTCGCCGAAGATCCCGACGTCCCGGAAGAGCCCGGACAGCGGGATCAACGCCACCTGCACCGGCACCACCAGCAGCCCGACCACGACCATGAACCACCAGTCGCGGCCCTTGAAGTCCATCCACGCGAAGGCGTATCCGGCCATCGCGCCGATCAGCACGACGAGCAGTGTCGCCGGGACCGTGATCCAGACCGTGTTGAGCAGGGCGTCGGTGATCCCGTCGTTCTCCAGGAGGGACGCGTAACTCTCCGTGGTGAGCTGGGCGGGCGCCGAGAACACCTTCCACCAGCCCGACGTGGCGATGTCGGTCGGGTCGCGGAACGACGACACCAGCAGACCGAACGTCGGCACCAGCCAGAACAACGCCACCAGCAACAGGAAGATCCGCAGCGCGCCCCCCGCCACACCGCTCGCCACCCGCGCGGCGAGCGAGCGCCGGGCACGTACGGGCGCCCCGCCCGCGGGGTTCTTCGGGGCCGGCGCCGGGGCCGGGGTTTCGAGGGCGGTCACCGCTGGCGCTCCTTCCGCAGTCGCCGGATGTTGACCCACATCACCGGCAGCACGAGCAGCAGCAGCACCACACCGATGGCGCTGCCCAGCCCGAAGTCGCCCCCGCCGCCGTACGACGCCAAGTACAGCTGCAGGGCGAGGACGTTGGCCTCGTCCTGGGTCGGCTGCGGCGCGATGATGTAGACGAGGTCGAAGATCTTCATCACGTTGATCATCAGCGTGACGAGGACGACGACGAGGACCGGCGCGAGCAGCGGCACCGTGATCCGGCGGAACACCTGCCACTCGTTCGCCCCGTCCACCCGCGCCGCCTCCAGCAGGTTCCGGTCGACACCCGCCAGCCCGGCCGCGATCAGCACCATCGCGAACCCGGCCCACATCCAGACGTACGAGCCGATGACGGCCGGTGTCACCAGGGTCGGGCCGAGCCAGTCGATGCCGTTGTACGGCGCCGCGAAGTTCGAGCCCGGCAGCCGCAGGCGCGCTCCGTCGGCGGACTCCGGCAGACGGAACGTGCCGTCGGCGCCGCTGGTCGCGGTGGCGACGACCTTCCCGTCCTTCACCGCCTCCACCTTGACGCCCTCCAGCGCCTTCTCGCCCCGGTCGACGGCGCCCTTCTCACCGCCGCCACCGAGCTTGAAGTCCAGCCAGACGGTGCCGGTGACCCCGTCCTCGGTGGGCGCCTTCGCGTCCTCGGGGTCGCCCGGGAGCCGGTTCGGCGCGATACCGACGAGCGGCAGCAGCGCCGGGGTGCCCGCGCGGACGGCGCCCTCCGTGGTGAACGACCCGCCGCCGGACGGCCGCAGATCGCTGACCTGGGCGTTGGGGCGGGCCTTCGGGTACACGGACTCGTCGGCGAACACGTCGTGCACGGATGTCACGACCGCGTTCGCGACCCCCTGGTCCGGGTCCTGCTCGTACACCAGCCGGAAGATGATGCCCGCGGCCAGCATCGAGATCGCCATCGGCATGAAGACGATCAGCTTGAACGCCGTTCCCCAGCGCACCCGTTCCGTCAGCACCGCGAAGATCAGACCGAGCGCGGTGACCAGGGCCGGGGCCACCGCCACCCAGATCGCGGTGTTGCGGACGGCGACCAGGGTGGCGTCGTCGGTGAAGATCTCCGCGTAGTTGTCGAGGCCGACGAAGCCCGAGCCGCTCGCGTCGAACAGGCTCCGCCAGACCGAGTACCCGATCGGGTAGACCACGAGCGCGCCGAGCAGCACCAGCGCGGGCAGCAGGAACAGCACCGCCACCCACATCCGGGTGCCCGTCACGCTCTTGCGCGGTGCGGCGGGGGGTGTCGGCAGCGCGCCGGCACCCCCCGCCGTCTTCGCCACGGCGGACGACATGACGGCCGTCAGCCGTTCCCGTAGGCCTTGGCCGCGTCCGTCTCCAGCTTCTTCTGGGCGCCGGCCACGTCGTCGGGGTTCTTCAGGAAGTCCTGGAGGTCCTTCCACTCGCCGACGCCCTGGGTGCCGCCGAACGCCGCGGGCGCCTGGTCGGACATGTCGAAGCGGAAGTCGTCGCCCGCCGCGAGCAGCGCCTTGGCGATCTCCCGGGTGACGTCGTCCTTGTACGTCGCCTGGTCCATCTTCTTGTTGGGGGAGAGGAAGCCGCCCTGCGCCGCCCAGATCTCCGCCGCGTCGGTCGAGGCGAGGAAGGTGAGCAGGGCCTGCGCGCCCTTGCCGTCCTTGAGCGCCACCGCCGCGTCGCCGCCGGTGACCACCGGGGAGGCGTCGCCGACCGCCGGGAACGGGAAGACCTTCGCGTCCGAGCCGATCTTCGCGTCGGTGTCGCCGTTGATGGTCACGGCCACGAAGTCACCCTCGAAGACCATGCCGGCCGGGGTGTCACCGCTGAACGTCTGGGTGATCGACTTCGGGTACTCCGTCCGCAGGGCGCCGGCCGCCCCGCCCGCGATCAGCTCGTCCTTGCCCCACAGCTCGGCGAGGGTGGTGAGGGCCTCCTTCACGGAGGGGTCCGTCCACTTGATCTCGTGCTTGGCCAGCTGGTCGTACTTCTCGGGGCCGGCCTGGGAGAGATAGACGTTCTCGAACCAGTCGGTGAGCGTCCAGCCGTCGGCGCCGCCGATGGAGACGGCCGGGGAGCCCGCGTCGGACAGCGTCTGCGCCGTCTTGAGGAAGTCGTCCCAGGTCTTGGGCTCCTCCGTGATGCCGGCCGCCTCGAAGGCCGCGCTGTTGTACCAGACGAGGGACTTGTTGGCGGCCTTCGCGTACACGCCGTACTGCTTGCCCTCGTACGCGCCCAGGTCCTTCCAGCCGTCCGAGAAGTTCTTGTCGAGCTGGGCCTGGGCCTCGCTGCCGAGCGGTTTGATCCAGCCCTTCTCGGCGAACTGGTGCAGTACGCCGACCTGGGGCAGGAACGCCACGTCCGGTGGCTTGCCTCCCTCGATCTTCGTACCGAGGAACGTGGAGGTGTTGTTGCCGGTCGGCACGAAGCTCACGGTGGCGCCGGTGCGTTTCTCGAACTCGTCCAGCACCTTCTGGAAGTTGTCCAGCTCCGGGCCGGTGAAGACGGCCGCGACCTCCAGCTTCTGGCCGTCCAGCTTGGGGAGTTGGACGGTGGGCTTGCCGCCGCCGTCGCCGCCGTTGCCATTGTTCCCGTCGTCGCCGCCGTCGTCCCCGCCGCACGCGGAGAGGGAGACGGCGAGGAGGCCCGCGGCGAGGGCGGCGAGGGCCTTGGTCGTCGATCTCGACCTGGGTGTGGGTGAGGGATGGTGCTCGGTCCTCGCGTTGCGTGTACGAAGCATGCTGCGCATCACTGACCCCGTTCTCCGTGCGTCGTCGAACGTAGAGGCGCTGTCCCGTGCGCTCTGGTCTACGCCGCGCGCCTGGGGGCGGCAAGAGCGCCTGCCCCCTCAACTCCCTGATCGTGACCGCGTCGTGACCATGAGTGGGAGCCGGGGCCGGGAGTCGCGCCCCCATGGGGCCGCGCCGGCCCGGGCCTAGAGCAGGGACGGTACCTCCGCTGCCGACACCTCTTTCGCCGCTCGGTCGAGGGCACTGGCGAGGAGGGCCAAGTCGGTGGGGCCGTTGCCCAGTTCGCGGACGGGGCGGCGGGTGGGCGGGTCGCCCATGCGGGTCCAGTCGACCGGGACGACGGTGGGCCGCAGGGTGGCCGTGCGGGGGATGCGCCCCGTCACGCGGCCCGCCTGGAACGGGGTGGGCGTGGAACGCCCCGGGGTGACCAACTCGCCCCGCCCGGGCGACGGTTCGTCCGGTCCGGACAGCGGCGCGTTGAGGACGACCCGTCCTCCGGCCGCCCGGCCCAGCTCGCTCTCGCCGACCCGGCCGCCCGTACCGGCGGCCACGAGGTGCACCCCGAGCCGCTCACCCTCCCGCGCCACGGCCTCCAGCGCCCGTACGACCGATCCGGCGGCCGGCCGGCCCGTGGAGCCCAGCGGTGGCGACAGCAGCGCGTCGAGGTCGTCGACGATCACGACGAGCCGCGGCAGCTCGGAGCCCCTCCCGCCCGGCTGCCCGTCCTGCCCGGCGGACCTGCGCCCCGCGCCCGGCCGTAGCCGCAGCGTGGAACTGGAGGACGAGTCGAGATCGGCGGCACCCCCGAGGGCCGACACCCCACCGGCGAGGCCGCCACCGGTCAGGCTGCCGCCACCGGCCGGGCCGCCGCTCGCGGGCGCGCCGCCGCCGGCCGGGTCTTTGCCGGTGGAGCCGGGGCCCGTCGGTACGCGGCCGGGCGACCCCGCGCCGTCCGGGCGACCGCCGCCCGTCGGTCCGGCGGCCGCCGGGGAGCCCGGCGTGCCCGGCGCGGGCCGGGAGACGGACCTCGCCGAGCGTTGGGGGACGATCCGGCCCGCCACCTCACGCCGGGTGTGCCACTCCGCGAAGCCGAGCCCGCCCAGCACCTCCGACCGCCGTTTCAGCTCGGCGCTCAGCGACTGCGCGAACTCCCGCATCCGGACCGGGTCGTTGGCCATGAGGTGCGTGCCCACATGCGGTAGGTCGGTACAGACGCCCAGCCCTTCCCCGGTACGCCCCGCCGCCCCGCCGGGGGCACCGCCCGCGCTGCCGCCCCCGTCCCTGCCGTCCACCAGGACGATGCCCAGCCGGTCGGGCCGCTCGGCGGCGGCGAGGGACGCGGCGACGGACCGCAGCAGCTCCGTACGCCCACTGCCCGTGGGCCCCTCGATCAGCAGATGCGGGCCCTCGGCCACGAGGTCCACGGACACCGGCCCGCGCGGTCCCGCGCCGAGCACGGCCCAGGCCCGGCCGCCGAGCGCCGTCGTGTCGTCGGCGGCGTCCGCCCAACGGGCCATCAGCGACGCCGGGGTGGCCCGTGCCAGCCCCAGCTCGTCCAGCAGCCGCGCCGACAGCGGCAGCGGCGCCGACACACGGGCCTGCCGGTCCCCGGCCGAACCGTCCGAACCGTCCGTGCGCAGGGGCGCCAGCGCCCGCGCGAACCGCTCCGCCCACGCCGCGGACACCGCGTCCAGCGTGGCGACCGTGCCGTGGTTGAGCAGTCCGGGCGGGTTCGGGTCGGTCGAGGGCAACTGGTCGGTCGGGGGCAGATCGTGGGCGCCGGGACGCGCGCCCTCGTCCCCGACGGAGCCCATGGCCCCCGTGAGGTCGATGTGCGGGTGCGTACGGCCCATGGCACCGGAGTCCGCCCCGCCGGTACGGCCGGAGTGCTCGGGATGAGCCGGACGACCGGTCCGGCCCGGCGTGTCGGCGCGGTGGGGGGCGCCGGGGCGGTCGGAACGCGAACGGCTCGGCGCGGCCTCGGGGCCGGGGCGAGCCGGTCCGCCCCCGCGCGCGTGGTCCACATGGCCCACGGGGCCGGGCCCCTCGGCCCCGCTCGCGGCGGCACTCGTGGTGGTGTGCCCCGGCGCGACACGCAGCAGCCGCAGCGCCGTGGCGACGTCACCGCTGAGCAGGGCGACGGCCCCGCACGCGCGGAACGGGGGTGAGATCGCGCAGGCCGCCGCGTACGTCTCCGTCACCGGCGAGGCGGGGGACGCGGCCTCCGCCTCGGCGAGGCACACCACGTGGATCCCGGCGACCGGCCCGTCCTGCGCCAGCCGCACCACGGCCTCCCGCACATCGGCGCCGCCGGGGTCCCCGTCCACGATCACCACCGTGTACGGCCCGGCGAAGCCGCCGGCCGTGCCGTCGTCCTTGGCCCACGAGGGCCGCCGGGCGGGGCGTCCGCCGGGGAGGGGTCCGGAGCCGGTGCCCGCCGACTCCGCCGTGTCGGCCGCGTGGTCCTCCAGGCGGCGCAGCAGCTCGTCCACGCGGGCCGTGGCCTGTTCGCGGTCGTAGGCGAGGAGGAGACGGCAGTCCTGGCCGTGGGCGGGGCGCAGATGGGGGAGCCAGCCGAGCCAGGACCAGTCGGCGGCGCGCTCCTCCGCGGGGCGGGAGCGGTCGGCGCTGATCAGGATCAGTTCGAGGGTGTCGGGGGAGTGCAGCGCGGCGAGCTGGGCCACGACGGCACGGGCCAGGCCCATCAGACGCGGGCGCGGTCCGGCCAGGCCCAGCGCGCCGACCTCGCGCAGCCCGGTGGTCACGGGCACCGCCGGCAGCAGACCCGAGCCGTCCGGCGTCGCCCGGTCGGCCGTCCCGAGCCGCACGGAGAGCACCTCCGGGTGGCCCGGCCCCCGCTCCCACAGCCGGGGCCCCGGGCCCAGCGCGGTCAGCAGCAGCGCGGCGGGGTCCGGCCAGGTCTCCGGCAGCCGCTCGCCACCGGAGGGGAGCAGCGACGCCAGGGCGCCGCGCTCGTCCTCGTCGTACTCCGTGTCGTACTCGTACGGGTCGTGCTCCGCGCCCGCCTGCCCGCGCCCTCCGGCCAGCCGACGCGCCCAGGCCCCGAACCCGCCCCGCTTGCGCACCCCACGCGGCACGTCCGTCCCCCGCAGGGGCGTGCCCTGACGACCACCGGAACCGGCGGCCCCCAGGCCGTCACCACCATCACGGAGATCCCCGACCGAACCGGGAACACCCGAGCCACCCGAGCCGCTCGACCCGACGGGCCCGCCCGGCCCGCCCGAGCCGCCCGAGCCACCAGATCCGCTGAACCCGCCCGGGCCGTCCGCCCCGAAGGATCCGCCCGAGCCGTCCGAGCCGCCCGGTCCGGTGAGGCCGTTCGAGCGGCCGTATCCGCGCTGACCGGGGAGGTCGGCCGTACCGCCCACGCCGCCCGGTCCCTCGTGACCGCCGGGCCGGTGCGACGCGCGGGAGCCTCCCGGGCCGCCCCCGGCCCCGGAGCCACGGGTGCCCCCGGAAGCGGCGGAGTCCTGCGGGCCGAGGGAGCCCCCTGAGCCGTCGGCGTCGGCGGAGCCTCCGCCCGCGCGCTCGTGGGCGGCCGCGCCCCGGCCGCCGGGCCCCGGCCCGTCCGTGAAAGCCGCGGCTTCCGCCCGCTCGATCCCCGGTGCCACACCCTGGCCGGGCACCAGCCTCTGCTCCGTACGCCCCGCCCCCGCGGCCCCGCCGTCCCGGGAGGCGCCCTCGAAGCCGGGTCCCTGGCCGGAGGCGGCCGTGCCGGCCCCGGCCGCCATCGTCACCCGGACGTGGCCCTCGCCGTCGGGGGTCGTGGCGACGCCGCGGGTGCCGGAGGAGGAGGCCAGGCGGAGGGCCGACTCGCCGATCCGCAGCAGCGCGCCCGGCGCCAGGCGGACGGGGCGGTCGCCGACGTGTTCGCCGTCGAGCGTGGTGCCGTTGGTGGAACCGAGGTCGACGACGGTGACGCGCCCGTCGGAGGAGAGGGTGACCGCGCAGTGGAGGCGGGAGACGTCGGGGTCGTCCAGGGGGACGTCCGCGTCGGCGGAGCGGCCGATGTGGATCTTGCCGCCGTGCAGCAGATGGACGCCACCGGCGTCGGGGCCGGCCACGACATGCAGCTGGGCGGCGGCCTCGTCGACCTCGGGACCCGGCTCGGAGGGGGCGCCGAGGGAGAGCACGGCGCCGTCGATCAGGGGCGGCTCGCCGAGGGTGCAGCGCTGCGTGTCCAGGCGCTCGGCACCCGCGTACAGCACGACCTGGCCGCCCGCCTCCCGGCCGCGCTCCGGCTGCGCGGCGCCGCCGTCCCCGACCGCGGAGGCGAGGCCCGAGGCCACGGCGGCGAGGGCCGTCCCCGCGGGCGCCGTGACCAGCACGTCGCAGGCCGTGGCACGCCCTCGCGGCTCCGAGGTCGGTCCCAGCGGGTCTACGACGGTCAGCCGGATCTGCATCGCCGTCAGCGGTCCCTTCCGCGCGGGCACCCGCGACGACGAGGACGAGACTGCGCGGTCCCCACCGCAGACTTCCCCCACCGCTCACGGGCACGTCGGCCAGTACTGGAGGCATCCTCGCACCTGCCACTGACAACACGCCCGTCGCCCACCGTCAAGTGATCTTGATTGGTCGGCTCTGCCCCCAAAAATGCCTGACCGGTGCCCGGCAATTGATCACTTGAGATCGGTCACGTCTGTCCCGCGTCCGCTTCGGGCAACCGAGCGCCAGGGGAGAGCGTCTTTCCTTCGAACGTACGGGGGAACCCGTACGTATCCGCGTACGGGGGACCGACAGGGAACACACGGCAAGCCGCGGGAAGTCGCGGCAGGCGCACGACAACGGGACCCGTGGTCCCGGGGAAGGCCGCACTACAGTGGGTCGGAACACCCGCGGGACGGGCTCGGGCAAGCAAGCAGCAAGGAGCGCATGACGTGCGGCCGGTAGGGAGCAAGTACCTCCTTGAGGAGCCGCTGGGACGCGGCGCCACAGGCACCGTCTGGCGCGCCCGCCAGCGGGAGACGGCGGGCGCCGAGGCGGCCGTGCCGGGCCACCCCGGGGAGACCGTGGCGATCAAGGTCCTCAAGGAGGAGCTGGCCGGTGACCCGGACATCGTGATGCGGTTCCTGCGGGAGCGCTCCGTCCTCCTCAGGCTCACCCACCCGAACATCGTCCGGGTGCGCGACCTCGTCGTCGAGGGCGATCTCCTGGCCCTCGTCATGGACCTGATCGACGGCCCGGACCTGCACCGCTACCTGCGCGAGAACGGCCCGTTCACGCCCGTCGCCGCCGCCCTGCTCACCGCGCAGATCGCCGACGCGCTCGCCGCCAGCCACACCGACGGCGTCGTCCACCGCGACCTCAAGCCCGCCAACGTGCTGCTCCAGCAGGACGCGGGCCAGATGCACCCGATGCTGACCGACTTCGGCATCGCCCGCCTCGCCGACTCCCCGGGCCTGACCCGGACCAGCGAGTTCGTCGGCACGCCCGCGTACGTCGCCCCCGAGTCCGCCGAGGGCCGGCCGCAGACCTCCGCCGTCGACATCTACGGCGCCGGCATCCTGCTATACGAACTGGTCACCGGGCGCCCGCCGTTCGCCGGCCAGAGCGCCCTCGAAGTGCTGCACCAGCACCTCAGCGCCGAGCCGCGCCGCCCGTCCACCGTTCCCGACCCGCTGTGGACGGTCATCGAGCGCTGTCTGCGCAAGAACCCCGACGAACGGCCCAGCGCCGTCAACCTCGCCCGCGCGCTCCGCGTCGTCGCCGAGGGCGTCGGTGTGCACGCGACCTCCCTGCAGATCGCCGCGGCGGAGGGCGTGGGCCATCTCCTCGCCCCCGACCCGGCCCCCGCGCCGGTGCCGGGCGGCGCCCCCGAGCCGTTCGGCTCCTCCGACGCGACCCAGGTGCTGCCGCACGGCGCCGGCGCGTACGACCCGAACGCGGCGACCAGCGTGCTCCCGCACACCTCGGGCCCGGGGAACCAGCCCGCGGGCGCGGCCGACCCCACCGCCGTCCTCCCGCAGACCGGCGGCGCCGACCCGACCGCCGTCATGCCGCCCGTGCCGCCGCACGACCCGGCCGGGCCGGAACAGCCGCACCCCTGGCAGAACCAGCTGCGCGCGGCCCGCGACCGCAACGAACAGACCCAGATCCAGTACCTCGACCCCAGCGAGGACCCGCTGCGCCGCCGCCCCCAGCGGCAGGCTCAGCGGCCGCAGCAGCCCCCTCAGCAGCCCCCGCCGTCGCAGCAGCCGCCGCGCCGACAGCAGCGCCCCCCGCAGCGGCAGCCCCAGCCCGGTGGCCCCGGCTACGGCCAGCAGCAGCCGTACGCCGCCCCCGCCCCACAGCGTCCGCAGCCCCCGCAGCGGTACGCGCCCCCGCCGCAGCCCCAGCAGCCCGCGCCGCGACCGCAGCGCGAGCCGAGGCCGCCGCGTGAGCCGCGCCGGCGCAGCGCCAACCCCATGCGGATCCCGGGGCTCGGCTGCCTCAAGGGCTGTCTGTTCATGATCGTCCTGCTCTTCGTCGGCGGCTGGCTGATCTGGGAGTTCACCCCGCTCCAGTCGTGGATCGGCACGGGCAAGGGCTACTGGGAGCAGCTCACGGACTGGTTCAACACGGCGACCAAGTGGGTCGGCGAGCTGGCCGACTCCGGTTCCGGAGGTTCCGGCTCCGGTCAATGACGACTGCCCGGCCGTAGAGCCCGGGTTGGTGATTTGTCGACATCTGAGGGGTGATTTCCGCCTCGGCGGTGAAGGTTGGCTCTTCGGGCGCGTAGCTTTGTCGCCAACACGCGGCCTGTAGGAGCAGTCTTGGGACGGAAGATCGGAAGCCGGTACACCGCGAACCAGATTCTGGGGCGGGGCAGCGCCGGCACGGTGTGGCTGGGTGAGGGCCCGGAGGGCCCCGTCGCCATCAAGCTGCTGCGCGAGGACCTCTCGTCCGACCAGGAGCTCGTCAGCCGCTTCGTCCAGGAGCGCACGGCGCTGCTGGGTCTCGACCACCCGAACGTGGTGTCCGTGCGCGACCTCGTCGTCGACGGCAACGACCTCGCCCTCGTCATGGACCTCGTCCGGGGCACCGACCTGCGCACCCGGCTGGACCGGGAGCGCCGTATGGCCCCCGAGGCGGCGGTCGCCATAGTGGCCGACGTCGCGGACGGCCTCGCCGCGGCCCACGCGGCCGGGATAGTGCACCGGGACGTGAAACCGGAGAACGTGCTGCTGGACATGCAGGGCCCGCTCGGCCCCGGCGGCTCCCACCCGGCCCTGCTGACCGACTTCGGCGTCGCGAAGCTGATCGATTCTCCCCGCAGGACCCGCGCGACGAAGATCATCGGAACGCCGGACTACCTCGCGCCCGAGATCGTGGAGGGCCTGCCGCCGAGGGCGGCCGTGGACATCTACGCCCTCGCGACGGTCCTGTACGAGCTGCTGGCGGGCTTCACCCCGTTCGGCGGGGGCCACCCCGGCGCGGTGCTGCGCCGCCATGTCACCGAGACGGTCGTCCCCCTGCCCGGCATCCCCGAGGAACTGTGGCAGCTGCTCGTGCAGTGCCTGGCCAAGGCGCCGGCCTCCCGGCTGCGGGCGTCCGAGCTGGCCGCGCGCCTGCGGGAGCAGCTGCCACTGCTGGCCGGGATGCCGCCGCTGGACGTGGACGAGCCGGGCACGGAGACGCAGGACGCGTACGAGGAGGCGCCGGCGGAGGCGGCCGCCCCCCGGGAGCGGGTGCGGCGCGGCGCCGTGCCGCTGGTGCCGGGGGCCAAGCCGGACTCCAACCGGGACACGCACACGTCGATGCGGGTGCCGGCGCCCGACGAGCTGGCCGGGGGTGCGCGGGGGACCGCGCGGGCGCCCCGGGCGGCGGGGGCGCCCCGGCCGGGGTCCGCGCGGAACCGGGCGACCGCCCGGCGGCGCCGGATCACGCTCGGCGCGGCGGCGGTCGCGCTGATCGCGGCGGTCGGGGTCGGGACGTGGGCGGTGACCTCCGGGGACGAGGAGGGCGGGGCGCCGTCCGACACGAAGAATTCAGCGCCGGGTTCTCCCTGACCGGGCGCCCACTGACTCGCGGGCCGCTGTGGTCGGCGGCTGCGGGTCGTGTGTGGCTGGTCGCGCAGTTCCCCGCGCCCCTGCAAGAGCGGGGGCCCCGCGGCCCCGTGCTTTTCCGAGGAAGGGCGGGCCGCAGGCCCGTTCCCTTCAGGGGCGCGGGGAACTGCGCGGGGAACTGCGCGAGAAACCACGACGCACCCGCAGCCGCCCACGCACCCGTACCCCCGAGCTCACAGGCGCTCGCCACCACCCGGGAGGGATACGTTGCCGTAGCCGTTACGCTGGGGGCGTGGCAGTCGTCGATGTATCCGAAGAGCTGAAGTCCCTCTCGTCGACCATGGAGTCGATCGAGGCCGTTTTGGACCTCGACAAGCTGAGGGCAGAGATCGCCGTGCTCGAGGAGCAGGCGGCCGCGCCGTCCCTGTGGGACAACCCCGACGAGGCGCAGAAGATCACCAGCAAGCTGAGCCACCTCCAGGCCGAGGTCAGGAAGGCGGAGGCGCTCCGTGGTCGTATCGACGACCTCGGTGTCCTCTTCGAGATGGCCGAGGAGGAGGACGACCCGGACACCCGCGCCGAGGCCGAGGCGGAGCTCGCCTCCGTGAAGAAGGCCCTCGACGAGATGGAGGTCCGCACGCTCCTCTCCGGCGAGTACGACTCCCGCGAGGCGCTCGTCAACATCCGCGCCGAGGCCGGTGGCGTCGACGCCGCCGACTTCGCGGAGAAGCTCCAGCGGATGTACCTGCGCTGGGCCGAGCAGCACGGCTACAAGACCGAGATCTACGAGACGTCGTACGCGGAAGAGGCCGGCATCAAGTCGACCACCTTCGCCGTGCAGTCGCCGTACGCCTACGGCACCCTCTCCGTCGAGCAGGGCACGCACCGCCTCGTCCGCATCTCGCCCTACGACAACCAGGGGCGCCGCCAGACCTCCTTCGCCGGTGTCGAGGTCCTGCCCGTCGTCGAGCAGTCCGACCACGTCGAGATCGACGAGTCCGAGCTGCGCGTCGACGTCTACCGTTCCTCCGGCCCCGGCGGCCAGGGCGTCAACACGACCGACTCCGCCGTCCGTATCACGCACCTGCCGACCGGCATCGTCGTCTCCTGCCAGAACGAGCGGTCGCAGATCCAGAACAAGGCCACCGCCATGAACGTCCTCCAGGCGAAGCTGCTGGAGCGGCGCCGCCAGGAGGAGCAGGCCAAGATGGACGCGCTCAAGGGCGACGGCGGCAACTCCTGGGGCAACCAGATGCGTTCGTACGTCCTGCACCCGTACCAGATGGTCAAGGACCTGCGGAACAACTACGAAGTCGGCAACCCCGAGGCCGTGTTCAACGGCGAGATCGACGGCTTCCTGGAGGCCGGAATTCGCTGGCGCAAGCAGCAGGAGAAGTAAGGGAAACGGCACCGCGCCCATCCCGGACAATTTCAGCGCTTTATCGACAAGGCAACTGCCGTCCACGCGACGGCAGTTGCCTTGTGTGTAGGGGGATGTCTGGGTTTTACGTCACACTCACACGACGTTGCCGTGGTCAAAACCGGTGAACAGGACATCGCGTACGCAACGACCTTGACGTTGCTTCGAAAACTGGGAAGGCTGGCGCGTGGCATGCGCATTACTGGGACGCATGTGAACCGGGGGATCTTGAGGCTACCGACTGCCCCCGTTGATCGCGGCCCCGGGCGCTGCTCCATTTACTGATGAGCTACTGGGGGTAGCAGCCATATGACGAAGAAGACGCGGATCCGCGTGGCGCGAATAGCCGCGGGTGCCGTGATCGCCGCCGGCGCGTCGCTGACCGCCGCGGGTGCCGCTTCCGCGCTCGACCTCGGCGTCGGTATCGGCGTCAACACCGGCAATGGCGTCTCCGCCGATGTCGGTGTCTCGGTCGACACCGAGGGTGACACGGACGGCACGTCCATCGGTGCCACGCAGGGCACCACTGGTACCGCCGGTACCACCGGCACGACCGGTACCACCGGTACCACGGGTGACACCGGTACGACCGGTGACACCGGCACGACCGGCACGACCGGTACGACGGGTGACACGGGTACCACCGGTACGACTGGCACCACCGGGACCACCGGTACCACGGGCACCACCGGGACCACGGGCACCACCGGGACCACGGGCACCACCGGGACCACGGGCACCACCGGGACCACTGGCACCACCGGTACCACCGGTGGCAACGGCAACTCCGGCGGTAACGGCAACTCGGGTGGCAACGGCAACTCGGGCGGTAACGGCAACTCCGGTGGCAACAGCTCCACCGGCGGTAACGGCAACTCGGGCGGCAACGGCAACTCCGGCGGCAACAGCTCCACCGGTGGTGGCAGCTCCACCGGCGGCGGCAGCTCCACCGGTGGTGGCGACTCCACCACGGGCGGCGGCTCCTCCGTGTCCGGCGGCGGTGACGTCACCTCCGGCGGTACCGAGCCCGACGGCGGCAACGACGAGGTCGTCCAGGAAGAGGGCTCGTCGGAGCTGACCGACACCGGTTCCGAGACCGAGGCTCAGGGCTCCGGGAGCGGTGAGCTGGCCGAGACGGGTGCCGCCGAAACCACGTTCCTGCTGGTCGGCGCCGCCACGATGATCGTCGGCGGTATCGGCTTCCGTCTGCTGCCGCGCCTGATGGCCGGCCGCGGCGCCGCCGCCTGATCCACGCGGTCACGCACGGCACCACACACGTCCGAAGGCCCGGGGCAGCCAGCCCCGGGCCTTCGTCGTGTCGTCGCCTATGCCGTCGTCTGGTGCGCCAGCAGCGCCAGAGCCGTTATCAGGATCGCCAGCAGGGCGATCAGGGTCATCGGGCTCAGGCCCGCGAACGGGTTCTCCTGCTGGAGTCGCTCACGGCTGGCCCGGCACACATGGCAGCGGCCCTCGGCGACGGGCGACGCGCAGTTCGCGCACACCAACCGGTCGTACGTCATGCGCCTCGCCCTCCTTGCAATGGCCTCACACACACCTCAACGCTTCGCGGAACCGGTGCGTTCCGCCGATTCGCCGGTCCCCTGTCACTCCACTGTGCCAGGTTCCGCCACGGCTTGCCCGGGCGCCCGGGAAAGGGGCAGGTGGCGTGGGTCGCACGACCCACGGGGCGCCGGGGTCGCTCGCGCGGTTCCCCGCACCCCTGACGACGGCGGGTAGCGGTACAGTCTCGACCATCCATTCCCCGACGGCCTGTGGTGCATCCGTGATCCGATTCGACAACGTGTCCAAGGTCTACCCGAAGCAGACCCGCCCCGCCCTCAGGGATGTGTCCCTGGAGGTCGAGAAGGGCGAGTTCGTGTTCCTCGTGGGGTCCTCCGGCTCCGGAAAGTCCACCTTCCTGCGGCTGATCCTCCGCGAGGAGCGGTGCAGCCAGGGTCAGGTGCACGTCCTGGGCAAGGATCTCGCGCGCCTGTCCAACTGGAAGGTGCCGCAGATGCGCCGCCAGTTGGGGACGGTGTTCCAGGACTTCCGGCTGCTGCCGAACAAGACGGTCGGCGAGAACGTCGCCTTCGCGCAGGAGGTCATCGGCAAGTCGCGCGGTGAGATCCGCAAGTCCGTGCCGCAGGTGCTGGAGCTGGTCGGCCTCGGCGGCAAGGAGGACCGGATGCCGGGCGAGCTGTCCGGTGGTGAGCAGCAGCGCGTCGCCATCGCGCGGGCCTTCGTGAACCGGCCCAAGCTGCTGATCGCCGACGAGCCGACCGGCAACCTCGACCCGCAGACCTCCGTCGGCATCATGAAGCTGCTCGACCGGATCAACCGGACGGGAACGACCGTGGTCATGGCCACCCACGACCAGAACATCGTGGACCAGATGCGCAAGCGCGTCATCGAGCTGGAGAAGGGCCGTCTCGTCCGCGACCAGGCGCGCGGCGTCTACGGCTACCAGCACTGACCCCTGCTCGACGACCGTCCACGGAAAGGCTTGACCAGACGCCATGCGCGCGCAGTTCGTCCTGTCGGAGATCGGTGTGGGTCTCCGCCGCAATCTCACGATGACTTTCGCGGTCGTCATCTCGGTGGCCCTCTCGCTCGCCCTGTTCGGCGGCTCCCTGCTGATGCGGGACCAGGTCAGCTCGATGAAGGGCTACTGGTACGACAAGGTCCAGGTGTCGATCTTCCTGTGCAACAAGGCGGACGCGGAAGCGGACGCCAACTGCTCCAAGGGTGCCGTCACCTCGGAGCAGAAGCAGCAGATCAAGAGCGACCTGGGCAAGCTCGACATCGTCGAGCAGGTCTACTACGAGTCGGCGGACCAGGCGTACAAGCACTACAAGGAGCAGTTCAAGGACTCCCCGCTGGCCGCCTCCCTCACGCCGGACCAGATGCAGGAGTCGTACCGGATCAAGCTCAAGGACCCGGAGAAGTACAAGGTCATCGACACCGCGTTCTCCGGGCGGGCGGGCGTCCAGTCGGTGGAGGACCAGCGGGACGTGCTGGAGAACCTGTTCAACCTGCTCGGCGGCATGAACGTCGCGGCGCTCGGTGTGATGGGCCTCATGCTGGTCGTGGCGCTGCTGCTGATCGTCAACACGGTGCGCGTCTCGGCGTTCAGCCGTCGGCGGGAGATCGGCATCATGCGGCTCGTGGGCGCGTCCGGGTTCTACATCCAGGCCCCGTTCATCATGGAGGCCGCGATCGCGGGCCTGATCGGCGCGGGCTTCGCCGGGACGCTGATCGTCGGCGGCAAGTACTTCCTGGTCGACCAGTGGCTCGCGGAGAAGATCCCGCTGGTCAACTTCATCGGCTGGGACGTCGTGCTGACCAAGCTGCCGCTGGTCCTGGCGATCGGACTGCTCATGCCGGCCATGGCAGCGTTCGTTGCGTTGCGGAAGTACCTCCGTGTCTGACGCTCGTTGCGTGATCATGACGATCTAGGGACGCGATCGCCATTACCTGCGCGAATATTGATCGTTAAGCTCGTTCCGACCGATCGCGCTTCCGGTGGGCCTCTGGTTCCCGGAAGCAATGACAGTGAACGAGGGGAACAAGCGATCATGCATGCACTCAACGGGGGCGTAGGCAAGCGGATGGCCGGTACGGCGGTGACGGCCGCCATCGGGGCGGCCCTGCTGCTGCCCGCCGTGCCCGCCTCGGCGGCTCCGGCGGCTCCGGTGGCGCAGGCGGCTCCGGCCGTCGCCGCCAAGGGCGGCGAGTACAAGTACCACTACACGTACCGGGTCATCCGCAAGACGACGCCCGCCGAGGTGTCGTTCAAGAAGATGAACAAGATCATGAACGGCGTGTTCCCGATCAAGGGCATGCCGAAGACGGTCAAGAAGAATCAGAAGATCTGTCTGAAGATGGTCAAGGACTGCAACCCGGTGCGCGTCACCGCGGTCGGCAAGACCTCCTTCACCCTCAAGTCCCTCCCCGGGCACCTGGAGGGAGCAGGCAAGATCATCACCTTCAAGCTGGTGAAGAAGAACGGCTACCTCGTCCTCGACGTGTCGGCCCACGGCCCCAAGGCCGTCTGGCAGAAGCACCCCATCACCGACGCGTCCAACCGGCTCTTCGCCAGGGGCATGTGGGGCGCGTACGCGGTGAACCTGGCCAAGGCCGCCGAGTACAACCTGGTGTGACCGACCGGGTAGGGATGTGCCGCACGTCACGGCATATCTGATGGTGTGACGCACGCCAACGGGGCCGTACCGGCAAGGGCCGGTACGGCCCCTGTCGTTGTCCTAGACTCGCCGTCATGTCAGGGCGCGACCTGTTCTCCCAGCCCCGCCGCATCCGCCGCGGGGCGGCCCTGACATTGGTCTTCGCGAGCGTGCTCGCCACGGGCGCCGCGACCGGCTCCTTCGACGGCGCGTTCCGCGAGAAGGGCGGCACCGGCGCGTCCCGCCCCGCCCCCGCCGCCCGGCACCAGGACGTCGCCGAGGCCGCCGCCGAGGCGATGGCCGAGGGCAAGTCCCCCGTGGAGGCCGCCGAGCGTGCCGTCAGCCGCAGCGGCGACCGCTGGGGCGCGGTCTACTCCGAGGGCGAGTACGAGGAGTTCCAGGAGGCCCTCGACGGCGAGTACACCGGCGTCGGGCTGTGGGCCCGGCTGGAGCGCGACGGCCGCGTCGAGATCACCCGGGTCCAGGCCGGCTCGCCCGCCGACGAGGCCGGGATCCGCGCCGGGGACCGGCTCGTCAGCGTCGACGGCGAGAAGGTCGACGGCCGCCCCGTCACGGACGTCGTGTCCTTACTGCGCGGCGACGCGCTCGGCGGGGAGAACGGGACCGCCGAGGACGCCGCCGCCGGTACGAAGGTGTCGCTGGGCCTGCGGCGCGGCACCCGGACCTGGCAGGAGACCCTGCGCAGGGCCCGCCTGTCCACCGAGGACGTCACCGTCAGCGGCCTCGCCGGCGGGATCACCGTGATCAAGGTCGACGCGTTCACCAAGGGCTCGGGTGACATGGTGCGCGCGGCCGTCGAACAGGCCGAGGACGCCACCGGGTTCGTCCTCGACCTCCGCGGCAACTCCGGCGGCCTGGTCACCGAGGCCGTCACCGCCTCCTCCGCCTTCCTCGACGGCGGCCTCGTCGCCACCTACGACGTCAACGGCGAACAGCGGGCCCTGCACGCGGACACCGGCGGCGACAGCACCAGGCCCCTGGTCACGCTGGTCGACGGCGGCACGATGAGCGCGGCCGAGCTGCTCACCGGGGCGCTCCAGGACCGGGGGCGCGCGGTGGTCGTGGGCTCCCGCACCTTCGGCAAGGGCTCCGTGCAGATGCCGAGCCGCCTCCCGGACGGTTCCGTCGCCGAGCTGACCGTCGGCCACTACCGCACCCCCTCGGGCCGCGGCGTCGACGGCCGGGGCATCACCCCGGACCTGGACGCCGACGACGACGCGCTGCGGCGGGCCCGGACGGTGCTGAGCGGGCTCGGCGAGTACGAGTAATCGGCTTTCCCCGACACCCCCGCGTAGTGCGAAAATGGACGGCACTATGAGCAAGGGAATGTACGTACCCAAGGAGTCCCAGCCCAAGCAGGGCGGGGCGGCCGCGAAGGCGAGGGACGGCGAGAAGGGCGGCAAGCGCAAGATCGTCGCCCAGAACAAGAAGGCCCGCCACGACTACGCGATCATCGACACCTACGAGGCCGGGCTCGTCCTGACCGGCACCGAGGTCAAGTCGCTGCGCGAGGGCCGCACCTCGCTGACCGACGGCTTCGTCCAGATCGACCGGGGAGAGGCGTGGCTGCACAACGCGCACATCCCCGAGTACCACCAGGGCAGCTGGACCAACCACTCCGCGCGCCGCAAGCGGAAGCTGCTGCTGCACCGCGAGGAGATCGACAAGCTGGAGTCCAAGGCCCAGGAGACGGGTCACACGATCGTGCCCCTCTCCCTGTACTTCAAGGACGGCCGCGCCAAGGCCGAGATCGCGCTCGCGCGGGGCAAGAAGGAGTACGACAAGCGCCAGACCCTGCGCGAGAAGCAGGACCGGCGGGAGTCGGACCGCGCCATCGCCGCGGCGAAGCGGAAGCAGCGCGCGTAACCGGGGCGACGCGCGCGTGGCGGCCGGGAATACGGTGGCACGCGCTCGCGTTGGTCACGTACGATGGCATCCGCGCCTCACAGCGGGTGCGAGCGCCCTCCTCGGAGGGATTGAAAACACAACATGGGGATGATCGGTTTCGACAGCGGATGTCGAAGCAGGGGAAGCGTGTCGAGGAAGCGGCCATGATCTCGTAAACCACAGGCCGAAAAAAATAATCGCCACTGTTAAGAGCGATTCTCCCGAGCAGCGCTTCGCTCTCGCCGCCTGATCTCAGGTAGCGAGACCGAGCCTCTCATTTAAAGGGAGTGTCAGCCCGGGGCTGTTCCCGACCCGGATCCTGGCATCAGCTAGGGGACTAAACCTCGATCCCGGTCACGGGGTGAAGAGGGAAACCAAACAGTGACTGAGCCCGTCGGCGACTTGTTCGCGTGATCGCCGGGGCTGAGAAACTCATAGCGAACTGCACACGGAGAAGCCCTGGTTCCGCACCGTTGGACGCGGGTTCGATTCCCGCCATCTCCACAATTCCCATGTGACGCAGGAACAGCGGGGCCCGGTGGTCGACCAGACCACCGGGCCCCGCTGCGTTGCGTGCCTCAGCCCGTCGGCCGGCGGGCCGTGCTCGCCCGCGGGGTCAGTCGCGCGGGGATCAGGGTGGCCTGCGGGACGGGGGCGCCGGTGAGCTTCCCCATCAGCAGGGTCACGGCCTGTTCGCCCAACTCCGCCGCCGGGATGGCGATCGAGGTGAGGGGGACACGCAGGGACAGGGCCAGGTCGTCGGGGCACAGGGCCGTGATCGAGAGGTCGGCCGGGACGCGGAGACCGAGGTGCTCGAAGGCGTCCAGCAGGGGGTCCAGGACGGCCTCGTTGTGGACCACCACGCCCGTGAGGGCCGGGTGTTCGCGCAGCAGGCGCTCGGCGACCTCGCGGGCCGCCGCGGGCGTGGCCTCGCAGGGCTGCACCATGGAGGTCATGCCGTGCCGGGTGGCGGCGGCGGTGAAGCCCTGGAGGACCCGCTGCGCGAACGACGTGCGGCGGACGTAGACCTCGGGGGGCGAGCCGATCAGGGCCACGACCCGGTGGCCCAGCCCGGCCAGGTGGTCCACGCACACCTCGCCCGCCGTTCTGAAGTCCAGATCGATGCAGGTCAGCCCCTCCGTCGAGGCCGGGAAACCGATCAGCACCGAGGGGAGGTCCAGCGCGCGCAGCAACGGCAGTCTGGGGTCGTGGAGTTGGACGTCCAGCACGATCAACGCGTCGACCAGTGCCGTGTCCGCGACCCGGCGCAGTCCCTCCTCGCCCTCCTCCTGGGTCAGCAGGAGCACATCGTGGTCGTGCGCGCGGGCCGACGTCACCACCGACACGGCCAGGTCCATCACCACCGGCACATGGATACCGGCCCGCAACGGCACCACCATCGCCAGCACGTTCGACTTGCGGCCGGCCAGGGCGCGGGCGCCCGCGTGCGGGCGGTAGCCCAGCTCGCGGATGGACGCCTCCACCCGCGCCCTGGTCTCCGCCGAGATCGGGCGCTTGCCGCTCAGCGCGTACGACACGGTGCTCGGGGAGACTCCCGCGTGCCGTGCGACATCCGTGATCTTCACTGCCACCGCGCGTTCCCGCCTTCCCGGGCCGGCTCCACGTCCATCGTCAGAAAACCCGTCCCGGACTCCGCCCGGACCTGCCGGCCGTCCGCCCACAGCCCCCACGGTGCCCTCGGCGTGCCGCACGACGCCCGCAGGACGTCCCCTCACGTACGACGGTGAACGTGACCGCGCCCACCGGGACGGTCACCTGGGCGCCGTGCGGGGTCGAACCGTTCGATGAGCATGTCGAAGCGTTTCGACGGGCGAAGGTAAGCGCTGGACGTGAACACGTCAATGGGGTGCGCGGAAAACGGCCGGGTGCCGGTTCGACGAGGCCAGGGACAGCAGCAGGGCCAGGGCGGCGGCGCCGGCCGGGACGGCGAAGCCGGTGGTGGCGGGGCCCGGACCGTGCTCCACCATCCAGCCGCCGAGCGCGGAACCGCCCGCGATGCCGCCGAGGAGGCCGGTGACCGCGAGGGTCATGCCCTCGTTCAACTGGCCCTCGGGGGTGCGCTCCTGGATCAGGGACATCGCCGTGACCATGGTGGGCGCGGTGGCCATGCCGGCGACGAGGAGGGCGGGGGCGAGGGGCAGGAGGGAGCCGGTGGCCGAGGCGGTGAACCAGGGCAGGGTCATCAGGGCCGTCATGGCGGCGAGGCAGAGGGGGAAGCGGCGTTCGGCGGAGCCGGTCACCCGTATCGCGCCGAACGCCAGGCCCGCGGCGCAGGAACCGGCCGCCTGGAGGCCGAGGACCAGCCCCGCCGCGGAGGCGTCGCCGTGCGCGTCGGCGTGGGCGATCGTGACGACCTCCAGCGAGCCGAAGACGGCGCCCATGGCGAGGAAGACGGCGAGGAGGGCGGGCACGCCGGGGGCGCGGACCGGGGACTTCGCGGCCGTACGGCCGCCGGCCGGCGGCTCGGTGGCGCGCTGGGCGGCGAAGACCAGGACGCCGGTCAGGCAGACGAGGCCGCCGATCAGGGTGCCGGCCTCGGGGAACAGGGAGGTGCACAGGAAGGCGGCGACGACGGGGCCGACCATGAAGCACAGTTCGTCCGCGGCCTGTTCGAAGGAGTTCGCGGTGTGCTGGGCCGCCGGGTCGTCCTTCAGGAGGTGGGCCCAGCGGGCACGCGCCATGCCGCCGGTGTTGGGGACGGTGGCGGTGGCCGCGTAGGAGGCGAAGAGGGTCCAGGCGGGGGCGTTCCAGTGGACGCAGGCGATCAGGGAGAGACCGCCGAGGAGGGCGAGGGCGGTGGCGGGGACGGCGACGCGGGACTGGCCGTGGCGGTCGACGAGACGGGCGGTGTACGGGGCGACCAGGGCGGTCGCGGCGAGGCCGGTGGCGACGACGGCGCCGGCGAGGGCGTAGGAGTCGCGGGCCGGCGCGATCATCAGGATGGCGCTCACGCTGAACATGCCCATGGGGAGGCGGGCGAGGAGGGCGCCGATGGTGAAGGCGAGGGCGCCGGGGATGTGGAAGAGGCGACGGTAGGAGGCGGTGCGGGGGTGATGGGGGGTGCGGGTGGATTCTCGGGCGCCTGAGGGGGTGGGGGTGCTGGTGCGTCGGCGGGTGCGGGTGCGTTGTGGCTGGTCGCGCAGTTCCCCGCACCCGTGAGGTCGGCTGGGGTGGGCGTCGGCTGGCATGGGCTCAAGCCTGCTGGGGTTCTTGATCCACCGTCCAACACCTACTCCGTGGTGATTCACGCACCCCGGTTGTAAATTCGGCGGATGCCCCTCGCTCCCGATGCCGTCGCGCCGCGGCTGCTGCGTGCCTTTCTCGCCGTCGTCGACGAACTGCACTTCACCCGGGCCGCCGCCCGGCTCTACGTCGCCCAGCAGGCGCTCAGCCGGGATGTGCGGCGGCTGGAACGGGAGCTGGGGGCGGAGTTGTTCGTGCGGACCACCCGGCAGGTGGTGCTGACGCCGGACGGGGAGCGGCTGGTGCCCTACGCGCGACGGGTGCTGGAGGCGCAGGACGCGCTCGTGGGGGCGTTCCGGCAGGCCCGGCCCTTGCTGGTGGACCTGAACTCGCCGGGTCTCGCCACGGGCGTACGGGTGCTGCGGCGGGCCCGTGAGCTGGTGCCCGACGTGGAGCTGCTGGCGCGGTACGAGAGCGGGCTGACCCATGCCGCCGCCGAGATCCTCGCGGGGCGCCTCGACGTGTCGTTCGGGAGGTTCGCGGGGCTGGACCCGGCGGTGCGGGCACGGCTGGAACAGCAGCCCGTGCGGTACGAGCCGATGGCGGTCATCCTGCCCGAGGACCACCGGCTGGCCGCGCTGGACGCCGTACCGCTCGCGGAGCTGAGGGGCGAGACCGTGTACGCGGGCGCCGGGAATCCCCGGACGCCGGAGTGGACGGAGCTGGCGCGGGAGTTGTTCGCGGGGCGGGGGATCGAGGTCGCGCCGGCGGTGCCGCTCGTGGTGGGGGAGGAGGAGTTCGCGCGGGTCATGGGCAAGACGCGGACCCCCGTGCTGGCGGTGGTGGACTTCCCGCCCATGCCGCGCAGTGTGCTGCGGCCGCTGGTCGATCCCGTGCCGCTGTCACCGGTGTCGCTGGTGTGGCGGAAGGGGTTCACGCACCCGGGACTCGACGCCCTGCGGCGGGCCGCCATGGAACGGGCGAGCGCGGAAGTATGGCTTTCATATCCGGAGGACGGGTGGATTCCGGCTACAGATGCACTCATCATGATGAGTTTCACCTGATAGCACACATGTCACATCTCTCCCACCCCATACATTCGGGCCCCCGGGTGCGTGTGATGGGCGGGGCGCCCCGGATCGGGTGGGGGCCCGGTCCGGTACAGGAAAGTGCGAGAGTCCGGCATCGAACACGCATCCGCAACCCGTGGGGGGAAGCGCGTGCACGTGGAGAAGTGGCCGAAAGGCACCCAGCCGGAGCGGTCCGACGGCGAAGGCCGTGAGGAACACCGTGGTGACGTCGGAGGCGGTCCCGGTACCGACCCGTTCGTCCGGGCCGGCGCCGACGCCGCGGACGAGGTGGTGTGGCCCGAGGCCGCCGGCAGAACAGGGTCCGTGCCCCGGTCGTCGACCGCCCTCGCCGGTGTGCCCCGGCAACCCGACGCCGCCGGGCGCGAGGCCGACCGGCCCGGCGCCGTGGCGTCCCCCTGGGAGCAGCCCGACCAGCCCGGCCGCAACCACGACCCGCACGAGGTGACCGTCCAGCTGGACGGCGTCGGACGGGAACTGGACGGGCCGGGCCGGCACGCCGGCAAGGACCCGGACAAGGCGTCCGGGGGCCAGCCCGACGGGCCGGTCTTCGTCGACGAGACGGGGCGCCGGCGCAACCGGTACCGCAAGCTCGGCATCGCGGTCGGCACGGTCTGCGCCGCCTACGCCGTGGTCATCGTCGGCACGCTGATGTCGGGCAACTCCGACGCGCCCTGGCTGCCGATGCCCATGCAGAAGGACGAGGCCCCCGCGGACAAGGTGGACACCTCGCCGCAGCCGGACGCGTCGGCCGACGTCGCCGACACCGCGGACGGTGTCGTACCGCCGCCGAGCGCGGGATCGGTCTCCCCCGGGACGACACCCGCGCCGGGGCGCGGCGGCGCGCGCGCCGGCGCCCGGGACGACGGGAAGAAGGAGGCACCGGAGCCCTCCGCGAGCGCCGGGCCCACGTCGGGCGCGAGCGCCGGCCCGCGGCCGAAGCCGAGCACCGGCGTGAAGGAGCCCGAGCCCTCGGTCTCCGCGTCCCAGCCGCCGGGCGGCGGCTCCAGCCCCGCGCCCACCCCGTCGCCCACGCCCTCCGAGTCCAGCGGCCCCGCTCCCGGCCCGGGATCCGGCACGGACACCGTCGCCGACGGTCCGCCGACCCCGGCACCGGTCGAGCCCGGCCCCGCGGCGCCGGAGAACCCGCAGGACCCGCAGACCCCGGAGAACCCCGCATAATGACCCGCCCCAGGCGCGGCGGCCCGCTCTCGCGTGCCGCCGCCAAGCGCCGTACCCGCACACCCCGTTCACCCGAGGCCGCCGACGGCACGGCCCGCCCACCGAAGGGCGCGCCGAGGCGCCGGACCGTGCGGCTGCCGCTCCGTCACATCCTGCCGTGCCTGTTCCTCGTCGCCCTGATGGCGATGCTGATGCTGCGCGGCTACGTGCACAGCGAGATCCTCGCCGACCACCGGGTCCGGCCGCCCGTGTCGAACGACCGGGTGCCGCAGCGGATCCTCGACGGCGGGCCGGTGATCGACACCCGCTCGGGCCGTGTCGCCAGCCTCGACGTACCCGACCGCGAACTGGTCCTCACGTTCGACGACGGCCCCGACCCCGTGTGGACGCCCAAGGTCCTCGACGTGCTGAGGAAGCACGACGCGCACGCCGTCTTCTTCATCACCGGCACCATGGCCTCGCGCTACCCGGACCTGGTGCGGCGCATGGTCGACGAGGGCCACGAGATCGGGCTGCACACCTTCAACCACCCCGACCTGTCACTCCAGTCCAAGGGCCGCATCGACTGGGAGCTGTCCCAGAACCAGATGGCGCTCGCGGGCGCCGCGGGCATCCGGACCTCGCTGTTCCGGCCGCCGTACTCGTCGTTCTCGGGCCGTATGGACAACCGGTCCTGGCCGGTGACGCAGTACATCGGCAGCCGCGGCTACATCACCGTCGTCAGCGACACCGACAGCGAGGACTGGAGCAGGCCCGGCGTCGACGAGATCATCCGCCGGGCCACACCGAAGCGCGGCGAGGGCGCGGTCGTGCTGATGCACGACTCGGGCGGCGACCGCTCGCAGACCGTCGCCGCGCTCGACCGGTTCATCCTGCAACTGCGCGGCCAGGGCTACGCGTTCCACACCCTCACCGGGGCGCTCGACGCGCCGAGCGCGCACACCGAGGTCACCGGGGTCGGCCTGTGGAAGGGCAAGGCGTGGGTGGCGCTCGTCCAGGCGTCCGAGCGGATCACGGGCATCCTCGTCGTGGCCCTCTCGGTCGTCGGCGTCCTCGTCCTCACCCGCTTCGGCCTGATGCTGGTCCTGTCGGTGTGCCACGCCCGCAAGGTCCGCCGCCGGGACTTCCGCTGGGGACCCGACGGCCCCGTCACCGAACCGGTGTCCGTCCTCGTTCCCGCGTACAACGAGGCCAAGTGCATCGAGAAGACCGTCCGTTCGCTGGTCGCCAGTGACCACCCCATCGAGGTCCTCGTCATCGACGACGGGTCCAGCGACGGCACCGCCCGGATCGTCGAGGAGCTGAGCCGGGACCTGCCGGACGTCCGGGTCGTACGGCAGCTCAACGCGGGCAAGCCCGCCGCCCTCAACCGGGGCATCGCCAACGCCCGGCACGACCTGATCGTGATGATGGACGGCGACACGGTCTTCGAACCGTCCACCGTCCGCGAACTGGTCCAGCCGTTCGCCGACCCGCGCGTCGGCGCCGTCGCCGGCAACGCGAAGGTCGGCAACCGCGACACCCTCATCGGCGCCTGGCAGCACATCGAGTACGTGATGGGCTTCAACCTCGACCGCCGGATGTACGACGTCCTGCGCTGCATGCCCACCATCCCGGGCGCGGTCGGCGCCTTCCGCCGCGAGGCGCTCGAACGGGTCGGCGGCATGAGCGAGGACACGCTCGCCGAGGACACCGACATCACCATGGCCATGCACCGCGACGGCTGGCACGTCGTCTACGCGGAGAAGGCCCGCGCCTGGACCGAGGCCCCCGAATCCGTGCAGCAGCTGTGGTCGCAGCGCTACCGCTGGTGCTACGGCACCATGCAGGCGATCTGGAAGCACCGCAAGGCGCTCTTCGAGCGGGGCCCCTCGGGCCGCTTCGGACGGGTGGGCCTGCCGCTGGTGTCGCTGTTCATGGTGGTCGCGCCCCTGCTGGCCCCGCTCATCGACGTGTTCCTCCTGTACGGGCTGGTGTTCGGCCCCACGGAGAAGACGATCGGCGCGTGGTTCGGCGTCCTGGCCGTCCAGGCGGTGTGCTCGGCGTACGCCTTCCACCTCGACAAGGAACGCATGACCCATCTGATCTCCCTGCCGCTGCAACAACTCCTCTACCGCCAGTTGATGTACGTCGTCCTGCTCCAGTCGTGGATCACCGCCCTGACCGGCGGCCGGCTGCGCTGGCAGAAGCTGCGGCGCACGGGCGCGGTGGGACTGCCGGGTGACCCCGGCGGAACCGGCGGGACGGGCGCGCCCGGTGCCGGGACGAAGCCGCGCGAGGGGAGCCCGGTCGGATGAGCACCCTGACGCAGACCTCGACGGAAGAGATCCCCAAGGCGCCGTCCGCGCCCGTCCGCGACCGCTACTTCGACTTCCTGCGGGCCCTCGCCATCTTCCGCGTGGTCCTCTACCACCTCACCGGCTGGGCCTGGCTGCCGCTCGTCTTCCCCTCCATGGGCGTGATGTTCGCGCTGGCCGGCAACCTCATGGCCCGCTCGCTGAAGCGCCCCGCCGTCCAGGTGGTCAAGGGCCGCCTCCGCCGGTTGCTGCCGCCCATCTGGCTGCTGGGCGTGATCGGCGTGACCGGGATGGTGGCCCAGGGCTGGGGGCCCGACGCGGACGGGCACCCCGCGTGGTGGTGGTTCCACCTCACGTTCTGGATCCTCCCGATCAGCGATCCGCCGTACGCCGAGGGACTGCCCGGCGTGCACGGCTTCATCGGCGCCGACTGGGCCGTGGAACTCGCCGGGCCCCTCTGGTACGTCCGCGCCTACCTCTGGTACGTCGTCCTGTCCCCGGTGCTGCTGCGGGCGTTGCGCGCGGTGCCCGTGGTGACGCTCCTCTCCCCGGTCGTCCTGTCGGCCGCGTTCGAACTGGGCTGTCTGTCGCTGCCCGGCGAGCGGTTCGCGTCGGGGCTGACGGACTTCAGCACGTTCGGCGCCTGCTGGATCCTCGGCATGGCCCACCAGGAGGGCATCCTGAGGCGCCTGCCGCGGTACTTCGTCCCGTCCGTCGCCCCGGCCGTGGCCCTGACAGGCCTCTGGTACGCCCTGCACCACGACTTCGGCAACGGCAACGACCTGGACGCCACGCCGTTCGCCCAGGCGCTGTGGTCCCTCGGCACGGTGGCGCTGCTGCTCCACATCAGCCCCTCGTGGCCCGAGTGGCCGCGCCGGCTGCGCCGCTGGGACGGGGTGATCACCTTCCTCAACTCCCGCGCGGTGACGATCTATCTGTGGCACAACACGTGCATCCTCGTCGCCGCGACGCAGTGGGACCGGCTGTGGTCCGTCGTGGTCCTCGAACAGAACGTCCCCTGGCTGCTGGAGAGCGTCTGGCCCGTGCTGGTGTTCACCTGGGTGCTGATCGTCGGCTGCGTCGTCGCCTTCGGCTGGGCGGAGGACCTGGCGGCCCGGCGCCGACCGAGGCTGTGGCCGAACGCCGGGCGGGGCGGCCGGAGCGCGCGCAAACACTGAACGGCCCCCGGGGCGGCCGTGGTGTCGCCGCCCCGCCCCTGCCCCCCGGCCGCCGTCGGGCCATGTACTGACCCCGTAACCAACCGGTATACGCACTTGCGTACGACTGAGTCGGTGTTGGATGTTGGGCTCGCTTGAGGCAGGCGTTCCTTGCCTCGCCGAAGCGACCCGAGGAGTGACACCCGCCGATGACTCAGCCTCCCGGCCAGCCGCCGTACGACGGTTACGGGGCCCAGCAGCCGCAGCAGCCGCCGTACCCGGGGCCGTACGGGCCCCCGCCGGGGGCGGCCGGTCAGGCTCCCGGTCAGCCCGGCCCCCCGCCCCACCCCTACGGCACGCAGCAGCCGTACGGCGCCGGACAGCCGCCCTACGGCGCGCCGGGCATGCCGGGCGCGCCCGGAGCACCCGGCGGGCCTGGTGTGCCCGGCGTGCCCGACTACGGTCACCAGTACGGCGGTTACCCGCCGCCTCCGCCGCCCTCCGGGGGCAACGGTGGCAAGATCGCGCTCATCGTGGTCGCTGCGGTGGCGGCCCTCGCGGTCATCGGCGGCGGCATCTTCCTGCTCACCTCCGACGACGGCGACGACACCGCGGCCAAGCCCCGGCAGAGCGTGTCGGCGCGGGCCGACGAGTCCAGGACGCCGACCTCCGAGCCGACCGAGGAGTACTCCCCGACCCCCGAGGACACCGACGCCGGCGGGGACGCGTCCACGCCGCCCGGCAAGGGTGTCGAGGGCCAGTGGCAGGACGACGAGGCGCGGACCCTGACGATCGGTGAGGAGCAGTCCTCGGGCGACCTCCAGGGCCAGCACCCGCTGTCGTACATCGACATGATCGGCGGCAAGGGCATCCTGACCGGCGTCGGCAAGTACCGCGACGAGAACAACTTCCGCATGGCGCTGCGGCCGATGGCCTCACAGGACGTCGACGACAAGGACATCACCTTCGCCACGGTCCGCCGCTCCGGCGACGACGTCGTCATCACCTGGGAGGACGGCGGCGGCACGGACCGCCTGAGCTATGTGGGCAAGGCGTCGGGCTGACGCGGGGTCGGGCGACGGTGGGCGGGGTGCTACGGCCGGAGGAGGTTCTACGGCTGGAGGTCGTGGCGGTACCAGGTGCCTGACTTGCCGTCGAGATCGGCCGGGTTGGCGGGGCCGACGGGGACGAACCCGGCCTTGGTGAGGACCTTCCGGGACGCGGCGTTCTCGTGGGAGGCGGCCGCGCGCAGTTCGCGCAGACCGTGCGCCGCCGTCGCCGTCCGGCACAGTTCCCGGACGGCCGCGGTCGCCACACCGCGCCCGGCGACCTGCTCCGCGACCCGGTAGCCGAGTCTGGCGGTGCCGTCCTCCAGGTCGTACAGATTGAACCTGCCGAGCACCGAGCCGTCCCCGTCGACGAGCACGTAGAAGGCGCAGACGCCGGCCTCCTGCTCGGCCAGCAAGGCGTTGTACCTGTCGGTGAACTGGTCGAAGAAGTCGTCACCGCGGTCGGGGATCGAGGCGGCGAAGTAGGCGCGGTTCGCCAGCTCGAAGGCCAGAACCGCCGGTGCGTGGCCGGCCTGCAGCCGCTTCAGCTCGGGCATGGCCCGACCTTATCCACATCGTGTGCGGAGCCCACACGGGTTTTCGTCGACGGTACGGGTGAGGTCGCGTGGGGGCCTGCGGGGGCCGGTCGACGTGCGCGCGGCGGCCCGTCGGGTCATGGTGGGGGCAGAGGCCAAGGATTCCCCGCCGTCACCCACCTCGGGAGGACAACGTGGAGGAGTACGACCTGACCGAGGCCCAGAAGAGGGCCTTCGAGGACAACCAGGCCGAGTTCCGCAAGTTCGACGACCAGCTGGACGGGGTTCGGGAGGCTGCCCGGGCGCGCCTCGCGGACAGCGGGTGGGAACCCGGCCCCGACACCGGCGACAGCCTTCGGTGTCTGTCGTGCCCGTGCCCCGGCTTCCAGCCCGGCGGCCCCCAGGGGAAGTGCAAGCGGCCAAGCTGCCGGCACTTCCTGATCGATCACGACCTGCCCCGGTGAACGCGGGCAATCGCTGGTACGGAGGGTGGCCATGAAGACGAAGCCTGCCTGTGGACCCGAGCGCGACCCCGAGTTCTTCGCCGAGATCGACAAGGTCTTCGCCCGGCATCCCGAAGCAGCCCGCAGGTACGCGGTGCGCTGTCTGAGGCGCGAACTCGACGTACTGAAGATCGACTTCAGTAAGCAGGTCGGGCTGTCGCGGGTCGAGGACGGCCGCATCATCACCGAGTTCCACGACCGGGAGGACGACGAGGTGCGTTCCTCCCACCATGCCTGCTGTGAGTGGCACGAGGGCCACTGCTACGAGCAGTGCCTGGAGTAGTAGGTCGACTCTCCCGATCCAAGGCTCCTTTTAGCGAACCCGGCTGTCATGTGTGCCGCAGACGACAGCCTGCGGCACACCGTACCCCCCTTGCGAACAGTGTACGCGTGCACGTACGCTGTTCTCAACGACGCACGCCGTACGTCCACGGTGGGCCGGTACGAGGGGACGGAAGGTTCGTGATGGAGCAGACGGAGCACTCGGCACGCCAACTCCCCGCGTCCGAGCGGCCGTTCACCGAGCCCACCCGGCCGTTCTCCTCGTTCGCGCGGTTCGTGGCGTGCGGCGGCGTAGTCGGTGTCCTGTCCAGCGGGGCCGTCGCGATGCTGGCCGCGCTGCTGCCGTGGGCCGTGGCGAACGCGGTCGTGACGGTCGTGTCGACCGTCCTGGCCACCGAGCTGCACGCCCGCTTCACCTTCGGTGCCGGGCGCCGCGCCGGACGGCGGGAGCACCTCCAGTCGGCCGGTTCGGCGGCCGCCGCGTACGGCGTGACCTGCGCGGCCATGGCCGTCCTGCACCTGGTGCACGGCGCCCCCGGTGTCCTCGTCGAACAGGCGGTCTACCTGGGCGCGAGCGCGCTGGCCGGGGTCGGGCGGTTCGTGGTGCTCCGCGTCGTCGTCTTCGCGGCGGGGAAGCCGGCCGGGGTCACGAACCCCCCGCTCACCGCCGCGTCCCGCGCGGTCACGGTGCCCCGGCCCGCCGCCTCGCGGGTGTCCCACGCCTGGCACGAGTGGATCGACGACGTACCCCTCGCCCACCGCAAGTGGCTCCAGGCCGACGCCTGGTCGCCCTGCCCGGCGGGTTGAGGGGCGGCCCGGGGAGCCGGGAGCGCGGTCCGGGCGCCGGGACAGGACGGGAGCCCGTCCCGGTGGAGCTGGGCGGGGCGGGCTCCCGGTGTCGCCGGGCCCGTGCGGTGCGGCGCGTGCCGCCGGTGGTGACGACGCTGCCGGTCAGACGGTGACCAGCGGGGTCCGGTCGTCGGCGTACTGCGTGAGGGGGGTGCCGCCCGCGAGGGGGATGGCGGCCAGGTACTCGGGCGGGAGGGCGAAGGCGTCGACGAGGGTGGTCATGTGGGGGGCCAGGTCGGCGAGCACGGTCTCGATGGTCCTGGGCAGGCTGCGAACCTGATCGGCCGTCATGAGCCCCTCCGCGAGAAGGTCGCCGGTGTGCTCACCGATCTGCTTGAGGAGGAACAGACGGCACAGGCTGTGCAGCAGGAAGCGCGCCGTCGGCTGGGTCGCCTGCGCGGCCGTGGCGAGGAAGGCGTCCGCCGCCTGGAGGCGGGCGTGGGCCGAGACCACCTCCAGGGCGGCGGTCGACGCCTCGTTCCAGCGGCCCACCGGATCCCCGGCGGGGCTCTCGCGCAGGGCGGTGCGGGCGCGGGCCTGCCAGATGGACTCGGCCTCGGCGAGCAGACCCCGCAGGAACGCCAGGTCGGCGAGTTCCCGGCCGGGGGCGACCGGGCCGAGGTGGCCGCGTTCGACCGTGTCGTGCCCGAAGAGCATCTCGCCACCCGCCTTCAGCCAGACGACAAGGTTGTCGCCCTCCGCGGTGATCGCGCTCTCCAGGTCCTGCTGGAGCTCCGACAGGCCGTTGACCCGGAACAGCCCCTGCGCGCCGCAGCGTTCCCGGCACTCGAGCGTGATGTCCCGTGCCTCCCAGGTGATCCAGCCCTTGGCGATGGCCACCAGGCGCTCCACCTCGGCCCGGTCCGCCGAGGTGTGCCCGGCCCACCGGGTCACCACGTGGCGGTGCAGGAACGTCATCGCGTACCCGGTGGCGAGGGCGTGCAACAGCCGTCCGTGGTGGCTGCGGTGCGCGGCGAGCGGCAGCCGCTGCCCGGACTTCGGCCCGCTGATGTGCCGCCGGTGGGCATGGCGTACGGCGATGGCGAGCGCCGTGCGGGACACCCCGATCGCGGCCGCGCTCATGCACAGTTTGCCGGTGGTCACCCGGCCGATGGAGCGCAGGAACCTCTTGCGCCGGCTGCCCACACTGCTGGTCACCGTGCCCTCGGGGGAGAGCTGGCCGTGCTCGGCCTCCAGCAGTGCCTCACGAGGCAGCCACACACGGTCGAAGGAGGTGAGGCAGTGGTCGACCGAACTGCCGAGCTTCGGCGGCAGCGCGCGGACCGTGATGCCGGGCAGGTGCCCCACCTCGTCGCTGAGCGGCACCAGGAAGAGGAAGACCCCCTTGTCCTCGTCCTCGACCATCAGCCGTGCGGCCACCAGGGCGCTCTTCGGGCCCCCGACCAGGCTGGTGTTGGGCATGAACTTCTGGGCCCCCGGGTGCGGGGTGTCGAGGACGAAACCGCCGGTGGCCGGGTCCAGTGTCGCGGTGGTCTCCATGGCGGCCGCGTCGTTGCCGTGGTCCAGCTCCGTGCAGAGGAACGTGCCCGTGCGGTTCATCGACACGTACTCCGACAGATCGTGCCGGTAGCCGTCGTGGTCGACGAAGCTGCCCAGGAACAGGTTGTAGTGGATGCCCGACAGTGTGCCGAGGGCACCGTCGACGAACCCGGTCCACTCATGCAGGCTGGCGAGCAACCGAGGGTCGGAGGCCAGGGCCTCCGGGTTGTCGACCGCGTCGTTGACCAGGCGCAGCCGGTCGTACGACAGCGCCGTGCGCTCGTCCGGTGAGAGCCCCGGCCGGTAGGCGAACGCCTCGCCGCTGACGAGGGTGCGCCAGGTGTCGTGGACGCGGGCCCTGTCCTGTTGGTCGAAGAGCAGGTGGGTCAGTTCCTCGGCGGCGGTCCCTCCGCCGTCGCGGCCCGCCGGCGGCGGGTTCGAAGCAACGTGGTCGGTTTTCTGCGCGTCTGTCTTGGCAGAGGCAGACGTGTCGAGCGTGAGCAAGGTCATGGTCACGACCTCTTCCCCCTGATTAGAGCCCAGAGTTGGGATCACAGGCTTCAGAAGATACGAACCAACCGGTTTTTATTCAAGACATCTTTTGCCGGTTCCTGCACTCCTTGACGTGATCTTGACGCCGGACGGCCTTGGGCGGTCGGGGGGTAAGCGGTATCCCTCGGATGCTGAGATCCACGCCTCTGGCCTGCGAAGATGGCTGTGAACGCGAGAGGTCGATGGTGAGGGAGGGGGCCCGGTGAGGAGGGTTGCAAAACAGGACGCCCGGTCTTATTCTCGGTCCCGCCGGTCGGTTTTGAGGCTTCGCGGCCCTGGAGGTCGGCCGAACCGCAGGACCTTCGGGTCGTTCGGGTACTACAGAGCGTTACCCTCTGATATCATACGTACCTGACGGTATTTTTCGCTGGCGGGGGGCGTACGGAGGTGTGTGGTGGCGCGGCAGGAACGAGCGATCCGGACGCGGGAGAAGATTGTCGTCGCGGCCGCCGCGGTGTTCGACGAAGTCGGATACGAGGCGGCGACCATCTCCCAGATCCTCAAGAAGGCAGAAGTCACGAAGGGCGCGCTGTACTTCCACTTCGCCTCGAAGGAGGAGCTCGCGCAGGAGGTCCTGGCCAAGCAGGTCAGTGCCGTGCCCGCCGTCCAGGAGCAGGACCTGCGACTCCAGTCGGCGATCGACGAGGCGCTGCTGCTGGCGTATCTGCTCAGCACCGGTGACCCGCTGGTGCGCGGCAGTGTCCGGCTCACGGTGGAGCAGGGGGCGCTGGACGGCCTCGACCGCCAGCTGCCCATGCGGGCCTGGGTGGAGCGCTCGGAAGCGGTGTTCGCCCGGGCCAAGGCCGACGGCGAACTGCTGCCCGACACGGACGTGGCCTCCCTCGCGAGGGTGTTCGTCGGCTGCTTCACCGGAGTCCAGGTGCTGTCGCACATCCTGACGCAGCACCAGGACATGGTGGAGCGGGTGTCCGACCTGTACCGGCACCTGATGGCCTCCATCGCGGTCCCCGGCGTCCTCGTACGCCTGGACTTCTCGCCCGCGAGGGCGGAACACGTGTGGAACACCGCGCGGGCCCGGGCCCGCGCGGGAGAGGAAGTCGCGCTCGGCTGAGCGCGCACGATTCACGGCGTGCCACGGGGCGCCGTTCAGCCGGACGCGGGAACTGCCCAGTGCGAAACCGACCGACCGAACGGAGAGCACCGTCTGATGGAAACGATCGCCTGCCCCTACGCCCTGGACCCCGCGGCGCGCGACCTGGCCGGTGAGACCGCCGCGCTGCGGGAACGGGGATCGGTCGCCCGGGTGAGCCTGCCGGGCGGAGTGCCGGCCTGGGCCGTCAACCGCCATCGGTACGTCAAGCAGCTGCTCGCCGATCCACGTGTCTCCCGGGACCCCCGGCAGCACTGGCCCGCCTTCCGCGACGGGCTGATCACCGAGGAATGGCCCCTCTACCCGTGGGTGTCCGCGACGACCATGCTCTTCTCCTACGGAGCCGAGCACACCCGGCTGCGCCGACTGATCGCCGGCGCGTTCACCGCCCGGCGGACCGAGCTGCTCAGACCGTGGGTCCGGGAGATCTCCGCCGGACTCACCGACGACCTGGCCGCCCTGCCCGCCGGGCAGGAGACCGATCTGCTCACCTCGTACGCGGCCCTGCTGCCCATGCGGGTGATCTGTGAACTCTTCGGCGTCCCCGACGAGTCCCGGCTGCCGCTGGCCACCGCCATCAGCACCTCGGTCAGCGCCTCGGCCACACCGCGGGAGATCAACGCCGCCCGCATACGCATCGGCGAGATGCTGGCCGAACTCGTCGCCGCCAAGCGGGCCCGGCCCGGCGACGACCTCACCTCCGCGCTGATCGCCGCACGGGACGACGACGACCAGCTCAGCGAGAAGGAACTGGTCGACAGCCTCTACCTCATGATCGCCGCCGGCCAGGAGACCACGACCGGCGTGATCTGCAACGCCGCTGCCGCGCTGCTCGACCACCCCGAGCAGCTCGCCCACGTCCGGTCCGGCCGCGCGAGCTGGACCGACGCCGTCGACGAGACCGTCCGCGCGCACAACCCCGCCGCCTACATCCCGTTGCGGTTCGCCGTCGACGACATCACGCTCGACGACGGCGTCACCATCGAGCGGGGCGACGCGATCATCGTCAACTTCGCCGCGCCCGGCCTCGACCCCGAGCGCTACGGGGACGACGCCGCGGCCTTCGACCTGCTGCGCGCCGACCGTGACTCCCTCGCCTTCGGGCACGGCGTCCACCGCTGCCTCGGCATGCCCCTCGGGCGGATGGAGGCGGCCATCGCCCTGGAGGCGCTCTTCGGCAGGTTCCCCGAGATGCGGCTCGCCCGGCCTGTGGCGGACCTCCGCCCCATGCCGACCTTCCTCTTCAACGGGTACGCCTCCCTGCCGGTGGTACTCCGTCCCGAGTGATCCGGTGCCCCGAGAGGGGCGTCGACGCGCGGAGCCGGCGATGCGCCCCGCGGCCGAATCCGGCCGCGGGGCGCTGCCGTGTGCGGTCGTCCGGCGTGCCGGCGTGTGCGGTCGTCCGGCGTGCCGGCGTGTGCGGTCGTCCGGTGTGCCGGCGTGTGGCTTTCCGGCGCTTCCTGGGGAGGGGTGACGAATCCGGTGCCGTTCCGGGTTCCGTATACATACCGTCATGGGTAGTGCACCTACAGTCGGCTTCTTTCAGGGGGCATATAGAAACCGCTGCGGCGGTTTGATAATCTCTTTACGCGCGGGAATGGGCGGCAGGCCCAGCGGGGGGCATCCCGGGCACAGGTCCGCACTGGTCCCCTGCCTAGTAACGGAGCGCCCCCATGGCCAAACAGGAGCGCGCGGTGCGCACACGTAACGCGCTCATCGAGTCCGCCGCCGAGCTGTTCGACCGGGAAGGCTTCGAAACGGCCTCCCTGTCCATGATCAGCGCCAGGGCCGGCGTCAGCAGCGGGGCGCTGCACTTCCACTTCGCCAGCAAAGCGGACCTCGCCGACGCGGTCGGTCAGGCGGCGGCCCTGCGGCTGAACCGGATCACCACCCAGGACGCCGGCGACACGTTGCAGTCCCTCATCGACGCCACCTACGCCCTCGTACGGGCGCTCGGCCATGACGCCGTCCTGCGCGCCGGGTTCGACCTCGGTGAAGGGTCCGGCCGGGTGCGGTCCGGCGCCGGGCTGCGCCGGGCCTGGCAGGAATGGGTGGAGGAAGTGCTGGCCAAGGCCGATATGGAGGGCGCCCTCGCCCGCGGGGTGTCCGCGGAGGACGCGGCCGCCGTGGTCGTCGCCGCGACCGCCGGGCTCGAATCCCTCGGCCGGCACGATCCCCGCTGGCTCACGCCCGAGGCGCTGTCCCGCTTCTGGCGGCTGCTGCTTCCTCGCGTGGCGTGCACGGCGACCCTGCGGAGGCTTCGGGCGACCGGAACGGGGGGAGGGGGGCGGGGCGCCTAGTGGGTCGGGGGTGCGGGTTCGTCGGCGGGTGCGGGTGGGTGGGGGCTGGTCGCGCCGTTCCCCGCGCCCCTGAAGGGAACGGGCCTGCGGCCCGCCCTTCATCGGAAAAGCGCGGGGCCGCAGGCCCCCGCTTTTCCAGGGGCGCGGGGAACTGCGCGAGAAACCACGACGAACCCACAGTCGCCGACGAACCCGCACCCCCGACCCACTAGGCACCCGGCCCGGTGGACGCAGGCCCGCCACTCCGCGCCCAGGTCCAGCTCCGTCCGGCACGCCTCGTCGCCGCTCAGCCGTGCGCCCGCCCGGGCCACCACGTCCTGGCGGAGCCGCTCCGCGAGGGCGGGCGAGGCGTCGGTGAGGCGTTGCAGGGGGTCGACGCCGGGCCGCCGGGTCGCGGTGCGGGCCGCCCGCCGCAGGTTCTCCGCGGCCACCGCCTGAACGGTCGCGGCCACGGCCGCCTTGTTCTCGAAGTGGAAGTGCAGCGCCCCGGGGCTCACGCCCGCGCCGGCGCTGATCTCCGCGAGCTTCGCCTGGACGTACCCGTACCGCTCGAAGACCTCCGCGGTCGAGCGTACGAGCGAGTGGCGGGTGTGCAGGGCGCGTTCCTGTTTCAGCACGGTGGGCTCCTCCCGGTGGCTCGCTGACTGGCCATCTGTAAAACCAACCGTGCGGTTCTTCTCCACTCCGTCCTATCGGTCCGATTCGGGCAACGTGGGCGCCGGGGGTGGGGCGTGGCCCGGCGGAAGCGTGCATTCAGTCATGGCGGGGGAGGTGTCGCGTTGAGGATGTTGCAAACCAGCGCGGCGGTATGTTTCTATCGATGGGAAGCGTGGGGCTCCGGGGTGAACGCCCTGGAGAAGTGCCCGTTTTCCCGCTGAAACAGACTCCCGCAGCCGTGCCCACATCCCCCGGGGTGCGGCTGCGGGCCTTTTTCATGCCTGTTTGTCAGCTTCTGGTCCGGCCGTGCGGTGCGAAGGTCGTGGCGAAACCGGCCAACGAGGGGGGCGAAAAAATCCGCGCGCCTGGTATGTTTCTGGGGACGGTTGAGAGGGCCACGGGGGAAAGCAGAGCTGTGGCCCGCCCGTACGGGGAGGAGCGAACACGTCATGAACGTCTCAGGCGCTCACGTCGAAACCACTGATCGCCGGGAAGGGTCCCGGCCGGGCCTGCGCCTGGCCGTCGCGGCGGGCGCCGAGGCGCCGCGGCCCGGTACCGCCACCGCCGGTGACCGCGGCGGACCGGCCGGGGACCGGGGCCGGGCGCGGCGGCGGGGCGTCGTGGACATCGACTCGCTCCGCGCGTCCGACTCCCCCCGGCTCGGCGGCGAGAACCGCGACCATGTGCGGAGCCTCGCCGAGCAGGAGGAACCGCTGCCGCCGATCCTGGTCCACCACCCGACGATGCGGGTCATCGACGGGATGCACCGGCTCGCGGCGGCCCGGCTGCGCGGTGCCACGACCATCGAGGTCGAGTACTTCGACGGCGGCGAGGACGAGGTCTTCGCGCTGTCCGTCGAGCTGAACATCACGCACGGCCTGCCCCTGTCCCAGGCCGACCGCGCGGCGGCAGCCGAGCGCATCCTCACGACCCACCCGTACTGGTCCGACCGCCGCATCGCCTCCAACGCGGGCCTCGCGCCGAGCACGGTCGCGGCGATCCGGCGCCGTTCAACGAGCCGAACCGACCAGTTGAACGCGCCCCGCGTCGGCCGGGACGGCCGGGTACGGCCCTTGCAGGCGACCGAGGGTCGGCTGCGGGCCAGCCAGGTCATCGCCGCGAACCCCACGGCGTCGCTCCGCGAGATCGCCGAGCGCGCCGGGATCGCCACGGCCACGGCGAAGGACGTACGGGACCGGATCCGCCGCGGGCAGGACCCGGTGCCGCAGGCGTCGCCCGCCAAGCGGGTCGTGCCGCGGGACGAGCCGGGGCGCGGGGCCGGCGGGGTCGGCGGGACCACCGGCGGCGGTCGCGGAACGGCGCATCTGTCGGCGGCGGCGATCGGGCTGATCCTGCCGAACATCTGCAAGGACCCGTCGCTGCGGACCGAGGCGGGGCGGATGCTGCTGCAGATGCTCAGCGTCCACTCGATCGGCGACGAGGCGAAGTGGCAGCGGCTGGCGCGGAGTGTGCCGGGGCATCGGGCGCCGGTGCTGGCGCAGGCGGCCCGGCGGTGTGCCGACCACTGGCTGCGGCTGGCCAATGAGTTGGAGATGCGGCGGGGTTGATTTTTCGCACGGCCGCAGCGGGGTGTTCTCGCGGTGGCGCGTGCGGGTTTTCCGCGGCTGGTCGCGCAGTTCCCCGCGCCCCTCAGGACCGGCTGCGGGTGGCGTGTCAGGACCGGCTGCGGGTGGCGTGTCAGGACCGTCTGCGGGCGGCGTGGAATTCCAGGCGCGCTCCTTTTCGGGCGAGCCCTTTTGAAGAGCACCTTCTTATGGAGGAAACCCCATGACTGATCATCCCGATCTTCTCGTCGAGACCCCTTGGATCTGGCGGGCCCGGCGGCCCCGGGCCCGGACGCGGCTCATCTGTTTTCCGCATGCCGGGGCCGGGGCCGGGGCGTACGGGGAGTGGGCGCGGTCGCTGCCGGCGGAGGTGGAGCTGGCGGCCGTGCAGCTGCCGGGGCGGCAGAACCGGATCGCCGAGGACCCGGTGACGGAGGTGGCGCCGCTGGTGAAGGTGCTCACGCAGGCGCTGCGGCCCTACCTCGACGGGGACTTCGCCTTCTTCGGGCACTCCGGCGGCGCGGCGCTCGCGTACGAGGTGGCCAAGGCGCTGCGGGAGAAGGGCGGGCCCCGGCCCAGCCGGCTGTTCCTGTCCGCGCAGCCCGCGCCCGGCACCGTCGGCCGCGTCCCCGTGATGCACACCCTCTCCGACGAGGAACTCGGCGCCGAGGTCGTCCGACTGGGCGGCATCGAGCCCGAGATCGCCGAGGACGAGGAGGTCATGGAGGGCCTGCTGCCCACGCTGCGCGCCGACTTCACCCTCTGGGAGCGGCACCGGGTCGAGCCGGGGGAGCCGCTGGACACCCCGATCACCGTGCTCAGCGGTGACGCCGACCCCCGGGCGCCCAAGGACACCCTCTACGGCTGGGCCGCCCACACCACCGGCGCCTTCCACACGCGGTTCTACCCGGGCGGTCACTTCTACTTCCTCCACGACCCGACCGAGCTGGTCGCCCACCTCGGCCAGGTCCTCACCGGCCGGACCCCCACCGGCCAGTCCCACGGCAGCCAGTCCCACGGCAGTCAGTCCCACGGCAGTCAGTCCCACGCCGGTTCCTCCCGGCCGGCACCCGAACTCGCGGGGAGCGCGCGATGACCCACACACCCGACCTCACCCCGGGCCTCGACTCCGCCGTCGCCGCCCGTCTCGCCGGCGCGACCCGGGCCGTACCGGGCGTGCGCGACGCCGCCGTGGTCGTACGGCAGGGGGCACGGACCGTCGACGGCGGAGGGGAGGCGGAGGGCACGTCTCAGACGGAGCTGACGCCGCCGACCTCACCGGCTCCGCCTACCTCACCGGCTCCGCAGGCGTCACCCGCATCACAGGCATCACCGGCACCGCAGGCGTCGCGGACTTCGCCCGCGTCGCTCCCCGACCGGCCCTCCTCCGAGACCTTCGGCGGTGAGCTGCGGGTTCCCGACGGGGCGCCCACCACCCTTCAGGAGGGGCTGCGTCAGGCCGCCGCACTCGCGCCCGAGCAGGGGACCCTGTATCTGCGCAAGGGCAGCGAGCCCGATCTCCAGACGTACGCCGACCTGCTGGCCGAGGCCGAGCGGGTGCTCGCCGGGCTGCGGGCGGCGGGGCTCGCCCCCGGCGACGCGGCGCTCTTCCAGTTCGGGGACCACCGGGCGTACATGACCGCCTTCTGGGCCTGTGTGCTCGGCGGGTTCGTACCGACGCCGGTGGCCGTGGCGACGACGTACGAGAGCCACAACGAGACCACCCGCAAGCTGCACAACGCCTGGCAGCTGCTCGACCGGCCCGTGATCCTCACGGACGAGGCCACCGCCCCGGCGCTCGGCGCGCTGCGCACCCTGTGGGGCGAGCCGGACCCGCGGATCCTCCGGGTCGGTGAACTGCTGGGCCACGAGCGGGACTTCGAGTGGTACGCGACCACCCCGGACTCCCCGGTGATCAACCTGCTCACCTCGGGCAGCACCGGCGTCCCCAAGTGCGTGCAGCACACGAACGCCTCCGTCGCCGCGCGGGAATGGGCGGTGATCCAGGCCCGCGGCTACACCAGTGAGGACGTCAGCCTCATCTGGATGCCGCTCGACCACGTGACGATGGTCTACTACAACGTCCGCGACATGTTCCTGCGGTGCCGGCACGTCAACGGGCGCATCGACGACGTTCTCGGCGACCCGCTGCTCTGGCTGGACTGGATCGACCGGTACGGCGTCACCAACACCTGGGCGCCGAACTTCGCGTACAACCTGGTCAACGAGTGCGCCGACGAGATCGCCCGGCGGAGCTGGGACCTGTCGCGGATGCGGGAGTTCGTCAACGCGGGCGAGCCCGTGGTCGCCGCCACCAGCCACCGCTTCCTCGAACTCCTCGCCCCGCACGGGCTGCGCGCGGACGCGATGGTGCCGTGCTGGGGGATGTCCGAGACGTGCTCCGGCGTCACCTACACCCGGCAGAGCCGCGACGACCGGGACCTGGGGACGGTCGTCGTCTCGCAGGCGTCCCTCGACGGGGACCTCGTCTACCAGTCGGTCGACGGCAAGGGTGCCGACGCGGTCGCCTTCACCGAGGTCGGCGGGCCCATCCCCGGCGTCACCGTCCGCGTCGTCGACGACCAGGGGCGGACGCTGCCGCAGGACCGGGTCGGCGAACTCCAGATCCGCGGCGTGACGATGCTGCGGCACTACCACGGCAACGCCGAGGCCAACCGGGACGCCTTCACCGACGACGGCTGGTTCAGGACCGGGGACCTCGCCTTCGTGCGGGACGGGTCGCTCGTCATCGCGGGGCGGAAGAAGGACCAGATCATCGTGCGGGGCGCCAACTTCGTCGCGCACGAACTGGAGAGCGTCGTCGAACAGGTCGAGGGCGTGCGCGTCACGTTCTCCGCGGCGGCCGGGGTCCGCGAGCCCGGCGAGGGCTCCGACCGGCTGGTGATCTTCTTCGTGCCGGTGCGCTGGGACGCCGAGTCCCTCGCCCGCACCTTCCAGGAGGTACGGGCCGCGCTGGTCCGGGAGGCGGGGATCGCCCCCGACGTGGTCGTGCCGGTCACGGACGCCGAGTTCCCGAAGACCGCGAGCGGCAAGATCCAGCGGGCCGCGCTCGTCGCCGACCTGCGTGCCGGACGGTTCGCCGACCGCATCGCCGACGAGGAGGAGGACACCGAGGACTCGGGGACGTGGTTCTTCCGCCGGCAGTGGTCCCGGCTGCCCGTTGCGCAGGCCCCCGCCGACAGCGGCTCCTCCCGGCTGGTGTTCTCCGCCGACTGCGGTACGCGCGTGGTGTTCGCCGAGGACGAGCAGCTCGCCGCGCTCGGCCTGGACGACGAACCCGCCGTGGTCGTCGGCCGGGGCCGCTCCTTCGCCGAGGTCGATCTGGACCGCTACCGGGTCGCGCCCGGCGACCCCGAGGACCTGCGCCGGGTGCTCACCGACGTCACCGCGCACTACGGGCCCATCGACTCGGTGGTGTTCGCCTGGCCGCTCGACGGCAAGGACGACGAGCCCGCCGCCCGGGTCACCGCCGTCAGCACCCAGCTCACCGCCCTCATGGGCGTGCTCGACGAGTTCGGCGCCCCGCTGCTGCTCGTCCTCACCGAGGGCGCCGCCCACGTACGGCCCGGCGACCGCGTCGACCTCGGCGTGTGCGCCCTGCCGGGGCTGATCCGCACGGCCGCCGCCGAGAACCCGCTGATCACCGTGCGGCAGCTCGACCTGCCCGCCGACCGCGCCGAGTGGGCCCGTGCCGTACGCACCGAACTCGCCGACCCCACCCACACCGGGGTGGTCGCCGTCCGCGAGGGCCTGCGCTGGCAGCCGCGGCTGCGCCCCGTCGACGACGAGACCGAGGCCGAGGTCGCGCCGCCGCTGGTGCCGGGCGGGCTGTACCTGGTCACCGGCGGGCTCGGCGGGATCGCGAGCGACCTCGCCGGATATCTGCTGGCCGCGTACGGTGCCCGGCTGCTGCTGGTGGGCCGGTCGCCCGCCGAGGGCGCGAAGGCGGCCCGGCTGCGGGACCTCACCGACCTCGGCGAGGTCACCTACCGCCAGGCCGACATCACCGACCCCGAGCAGCTCGACGCCGCGGTGACCGCCGCCGAGCAGCGCTGGGGGCGCCCGCTCGACGGCGTCCTGCACCTGGCCGCCGCCGATGTCTCCGACCAGTGGCAGCACCTCGAACGGCACACGCTGGCCCGGGAGACCGAGGACGGGTTCCGCGCCCAGTACGCGGCGAAGGTCGCCGGCACGCTCGCCCTCGCCGACGTGCTGGAGAGCCGCCCGGGTGCCTCCCTGGTCCTCTTCGGGTCGGTGAACGGCGAGTTCGGCGGCCACTCCTTCGGCGCGTACTCCGCCGCCAACGCCTTCCTCGTCGGCTTCGCCGACCACTGGCACCACGAGCGCGGCCGGGACGTGCGCTGCCTCGCCTGGAGCATGTGGGACGACGTCGGCATGAGCCGGGGGCAGTCCACGGCGCCCGCGCGCCGGCGCGGCTTCCGGGCGATCGACCCCGAGCGGGGCCTGCGCTGCTTCCTCACCGCGACGGCGCTGCCGTACCACTACCAGCTCATCGGGCTCGACGCGCGGAACCCCGTCGTCGTGGGCGAGCTGGCGCCCGACGAACTGAGCGTGCGCGAGGTGCTCGTGGCGTACACGACGGACACGGAGGACGGCGCCGACCCGGCCGCCGTGCACGCCGCGCTCGCGCCCGCGCTCGCCGAACTGCCCGTGCCGGTGCGTCTCCTGGAGGTCAGCCGCATCCCCAGGGACGGCAGCGGGGCCGTCGACACGACGCAGCTGCTGCTCGACATGGCGCCGCGCCGGGCGGCCCTCGGCCGGCGGACGCACACCCCGCCGGAGGGGGAGCTGGAGCAGCGGATCGCCGCGATCTGGTCCGATGTGCTCGGGCAGAAGACCGTCGGCCGCGACGACTCCTTCTTCGACCTCGGCGGAAACTCCCTGCGCGCGACCCGCCTGCTGGCCCGCGTCGACACCGAACTCGCCGTCCGCCTCAGCACCCACGAGCTGTACGAGAACCCGACGGTCGAGGGCATGGCGGCGAAGGTGGCGGCGACCACGGCGGCGACCGAAGCGGTCGCGGTGACGACCGCGGCGGTCACGCCCACAGCGTCGGGAGCCGCACGATGACCCCGCGCGGCCCGGCGCCCTTACGGGGGGCGGCCTCACCGGCCGCCCCGGCGCGGGCGGTTCCGCCGGCGCCCTCGCGTCGATCGGCGGCCCCGGCCCCGTCCCCGGTGGCGGCCTCCCCGGTGCCCCCGGCACCGGCGGGCGCCCCGCCCACCCTCCTCCCCGCCCCCGACACCGGTCCGTCGCAGCTCGTCGTGCATCTGGCCGGGTGGGTGGATCCCGTGCGGATGCGGGGTGCCGTCAAGGGGGTGCTCGACCGGGGCGGGCGCAAGCCGTTCTGGCGGGAGCTGGACCTCGGGGTACTGACCGTCGGGGAGCGGACCGACGCGCTCGACGGGCTGCTCGCCGCGGACCGGGGGAGCGTCGGTTGTCCCGGCCCGCCGGAGCGGGCCGCCCTCGTCCGGCTGGCGTGGGAGCGGCATCTGCTGGTGCTCACCGCCCGGCAGCCGCACCTCGACGAGGCCGGCCTGCGCGCGCTGCTGCGGGACCTGCTGCGGTCGTACGCCGCCCCCGGCGCCGCGCGGAACCGGGCGGGCGCCCGGGGCGGTGAGCCTCCGGTCGAGGAGACCGGGGTCCCGCTGACCGCCTCGGACGCCGGCCGGCTCACCCTGCGGGCCCTGGGGCTCGGCGTCGACCTGGAGACCGTCGTACGCGGCGCCTGGACGGTGGTCCTCGCGGGCGCCGCCGGACGCCAGGAGGTCGTGCTCGGCGGCGCCGACCTGTGCACCCCGGGCCCCGGCGCCGCCGGGCGGGTGACCGTCACCGGCGTCCGCGCCGTCCACCACGGGCCGCCGCCGCTGACCCTCGTCATGCGCGCCGACCCCGGCCCGCTGGAGCTGCGGCTGCGCGGCCGGCGCGGGCTCTTCGGGACCGAGGCCGCGCGGGACACCGCCGACCGGCTCGCGGGCGTCCTCCGGCGGCTCGCGAACGATTCCCGGGCGGGCGTCTCGCACGCCGGTGAATTCACCGTCCAAGCGGCTCAATTGGTCGGTTGAACAACCTTGTTGGCCAATTAAGCGGCCGATTAGGGTCGTCGCAATCCCCCTTTGTTCCGTCTTTCTTCCGCGCAATTCGCGGACGTGTGTTCCGTATTCGCGCAATTCCCGGGGTCCGGGAAAATCCAGTGAGAGAAGAGGTGTGGAAATTGACCGGCCAACAGCGCTCCGCGGAGGTGGAGTCGGCCCGTCAGGCAGTCGGTGCCGAACGCGCCCTGGTTCTGGAGGAGTTCAACGACACCGGCCGTGAGCTGCCGGTCACCACACTCGTCGCCCCCATCGAGGAGCAGGTCCGGCGCACCCCGGACGCGACGGCCCTGGTCTTCGGCTCCGAGTCCCTGACGTACGCCGAGTTCAACGCCCGCGCCAACCGGCTCGCCCACCATCTGGCCGCCCTGGGCGTCACCCCGGGCACCCCGGTCGCGGTGGCCGTGCCGCGCTCCCTGGAGCTGCTGGTCACCCTGGTCGCCGTGGTGAAGGCGGGCGGCGCTTATCTGCCGCTGGACCCCGACTACCCGGCCGACCGGCTCGCCTACATGCTGGAGCACACGGGCCCGGCCTGCGTCGTCGCGGACACCGCCGGGCGGGTGCCGGTGCCGGAGGGCATCACCGTCGTCGCCCTCGACGACACCGCCCTCGACGGCCGGCCGGACACCGATCCCACGCCGGCCGTCACGCCCGCCCACCCGGCGTACATCATCTTCACCTCGGGCTCCACCGGCCGCCCCAAGGGCGTCGTCGTCCCGCACGGCGCGATCGACAACCGGCTGCGGTGGATGCAGGCGGAGTACCCGCTCTCCGCCGCCGACCGGGTCCTGCAGAAGACACCGTCCGGATTCGACGTGTCCGTGTGGGAGTTCTTCTGGGCGCTGCGGGAGGGCGCGGCGATCGTCGTCGCGGAACCCGGCGGCCACAAGGACCCCGTCTATCTGGCCCGGACCATCCGCGAACAGTCCGTCACCACCTGCCACTTCGTGCCGTCGATGCTCCAGGTGTTCCTCGCCGGGCTCGCCGGGCCCGAGGCGTCCGGCTGTACGGGGCTGCGCCAGGTGTTCTGCTCCGGCGAGGCCCTGCCCCGCGAGGCGGTACGGGAGTTCGGCCGGCTGCTGCCGGGCGTGGAGCTGCACAACCTGTACGGGCCGACCGAGGCCGCCGTCGACGTCACGTACCACCCCTGCGACACCGCCGCCGACGGCCCCGTACCGATCGGGAAGCCGGTGTGGAACACCCGGCTGTACGTCCTCGACGCCGAGCTGCGGCCCGTCGCGGTCGGCGAGCCCGGCGAGCTGTACCTCGCGGGCGTCCAGCTGGCGAGCGCCTACCTGGGCCGCCCCGAGATCACCGCCGACCGCTTCCTCGCCGACCCGTACGGGCCCGCCGGGACGCGCATGTACCGCACGGGCGACCTCGCCCGGTGGACCGCGGACGGCGAGGTCGAGTACCTCGGACGCACCGACCACCAGGTCAAGCTGCGCGGACTGCGTATCGAACTCGGCGAGATCGAGTCCGTGCTGCTCGCCCACCCCGCCGTACGGCAGGCCGCGGTCGTCGCCCACGAGGGGCGCCAACTGGTCGCCTACCTGGTCGCGGACGGCGGAGCGCCGGGCACCGGCGGCGTCACCGCCGACGAGCTGAGGGCCCTGGCCGCCGAGCGGCTGCCCGAGTTCATGGTCCCGGCGTCCTTCATGTTCCTCGGCACGCTCCCGCTGTCGCCCAACGGCAAGCTCGACCGCAAGGCGCTGCCCGAGCCGGTGTTCACCAGCGGGGAGTACCGGGAGCCCGAGGGCGAGCGGGAGCGGATCCTCGCCGCGGTCTACGCCGAGGTGCTGGGCCTCGACCGGGTCGGCGCCGACGACGACTTCCTCGCGATCGGCGGTGACTCGCTGCGCTCGGTCAAGGTGGTCGCCGAGGCCCGCGCCCGGGGCCTGGAGATCACCCAGCGGCAACTGCTCACCCACCGCACGGTGGCGCGGCTCGCCCCGCACGCCGGCACCCCCACCGAGACGTACGACGACGTGGCGGGCCCCCTGGTCCAGCTGAGCGACGAGGACCTGGCCGCCTTCCGCGAGCGCCACCCGAACCTGTCCGACGTGTGGCCCCTGACGCCGATGCAGTCCGGGATGCTGTTCGAGTCGATGCTCAGCGACAGCGGCTACGACGCGTACCGCATGCAGACGGTGTTCACCTTCTCCGGCCGGGTCGACCCCGCGCGGATGCGGGCGGCCGGGCAGGGCCTGCTCGACCGGCACCCCGCGCTGCGCGCCGCCTTCGCCCCGGACACCGACGGCGATCTGGTGCAGCTGGTGGTGGACGGTGTTCGGCTGCCCTGGCAGGAGCTGGACCTGAGGACCCTGGTGCCCGAGGAGCGGGAGGCGGCCTTCGAGCGGTTCCTCGCCGAGGACCAGGCCGTGCCCTTCGACCTCGCCGCCCCGCCCCTGGTGCGGATGACCCTGGTCCGGCTGGGCGCCGAACAGGCCGCGCTCGTCCTCACCCTGCACCACGCCCTGCTGGACGGCTGGTCCGAGCCGGTCCTCGCCCGGGACCTGCTCCGCCTGTACGCCTCGCACGGCCACCGGGACCTCCCGCCGGTGCGCGGCTTCCGCGACCACCTCGCGTGGCTGACCCGGCAGGACGAGCGGGAGGCTGCGGCGGCCTGGGCCGCCGAACTCGACGGCGTGGACCGCCCGACCCTGCTCGCCGGCACCGCCGTCACCCGCGACGAGGCGTCCGGCTCCGAGGTCGGCACGGCGGCCGTCCCCCTCGCCGACGAGGAGGCCGCGCGGCTGGTCCGGCGCGCCGGTGAGCTGGGCGTCACCCTCAACACCCTCGTCCAGGGCGCCTGGGCCGTCGTCCTCGGCCGGCTCACCGGACGTGACGACGTGCTGTTCGGGGCGACCGTCTCCGGCCGGCCGCCGGGGCTGCCCGGCGTCGAGTCGATGGTCGGGCTGTTCATCAACACCCTGCCCGTACGGGTGCGGTACACCCCCGAGGACGGTCTCGGCGCCCTGCTGACCGGACTCCAGCAACGGCAGACCGAGCTGCTCGACCACCACCACCAGTCCCTGAGCGGTCTGTACGAGGCCACCGGTCTCGGCGCCCTCTTCGACACGCTGCTCGTCTACCAGGCTTTCCCTGCCGACGAGTCCGCGCTCGCCGAGGCCGTTGCCGCCGCCCGCCTCACCCTCGACGGGACCCGCTCGCTGGGCGGCTCCAACTACCCGCTCACCCTGATCGCCGACACCGAGCCCCGGCTGCGGCTCACCTTCCAGTACCAGCGGGGGGTGCTCGACCAGGCCACCGCCGACCGGATCGCCGACGGCCTCCACACCGTGCTCCGCACCCTGGCCGCCGACCCGGCCCATCCGGTGGGCGCCCTGGACCTGGGCGAGCCGATCATCGCGACGGACACCGCGACGGACACCGCGACGGACACCGCGACGGACACCGCCACGGGCACCGCGACGGACACCGCCACGGGCACCGCGACGGACACCGACCGCACGGTGGACAGCGCGACGGCGGCCCCCGCCGACGCCGGCCCCCTCCCCCCGGCCCAGCAGGCCCTGCGGGCCCTGTTCGCGGACGTCCTCGGCAGTGAGCCCGAACGGATCGGCGTCCACGACAACTTCTTCAACCTGGGCGTGACCTCGCTGCTGGCGACGCGGATCAAGAGCCGCATCCGCAAGCAGCTCGGTGCCGAGGTGTCCATCAAGACGATCTTCTCCAGCCCCACCCTCGCCCAGCTCGCCGACCACATCACGGCCGCCCCCGCGGCCGCCGGATCCGCCGGATCCCCCGCGTCCAGCCCGAGCAGGCCCCGTCTGCGCAGAATGAACAAGGAGTAGTCCGAAGTGATCCCGTTGTCGTTTGCCCAGCGTCGGCTCTGGTTCATCGACCGCTTCGAGGGCCCCTCTGCCACCTACAACGTGCCCCTCGCCCTCCACCTCACCGGAGAGCTCGACACCCGCGCCCTCGCCGCCTCGATCATCGATGTGATCGGCCGCCACGAGAGCCTGCGCACGATCCTCTACGACGAGGACGGCGTCCCCTACCAGCGAATACTTCCGCCGGAGGAGATCCGGCCCGACATCCCCGTCGTGGACGTCGAGCCCGAGCGGCTCCCCGAGGCCATCGCCGAGGCCGTCTCGTACACCTTCGACCTGTACGCCGAGATCCCGGTGCGCGCCCGCATCCTGCGGCAGGCCCCGGACCGGCACGTCCTGCTGCTGCTCTTCCACCACATCGCCGCCGACGGCGAATCCGGCGCCCCGCTGCTGCGGGACCTCAGCCTCGCCTACCGGGCCCGCCGCGAGGGCCGCGCCCCCGAGTTCCCCGAACTGCCCGTCCAGTACGCGGACTACGTGCTCTGGCAGCGTGAGCTGCTCGGCGACGAGAACGACCCTGACAGCATGGTCTCCCGCCAGCTCTCCCACTGGGAGGACGAGCTGGCCGGCCTGGCGCAGCCGCTCCAGCTGCCCCTGGACCGCACCCGCCCGTCGGTGGCCAGCCACCGCGGCGACACCGTCGAGTTCGAACTGGAGCCCGAACTCCTCGCCCAGGTCGAGGAACTGGCCACCGAGCGCGGGCTGAGCGTGTCGATGGTCCTCCAGTCCGTCCTCGCGGTGCTGCTCCAGCAGCTCGGCGGCGGCGACGACATCCCGATCGGCTCCCCGATCGCGGGCCGCGGCGACGAGGACCTCGCCGACCTGGTCGGCTTCTTCGTCAACACCTGGGTGCTGCGCGTCCGCCTGGACGGCAACCCCGCCTTCGAGGACGTCCTGGAGCAGGTCCGCGAGCGGGCCCTGAACGCCTACGACAACCAGGACGCCCCCTTCGAGATGCTGGTGGACCGGCTCAGCCCCGAGCGCTCCACCGCCTACAACCCGCTGTTCCAGGTGCTGTTCGCCTGGCAGAACATCACCCGCCCCGAGCTGGACCTGCCCGGCCTGGAAGCCCGCCTCGACTTCGAGCAGCTCGACACCAAGACCTCCAAGTTCGACCTGGAGTTCAACATCGCCCGGCACCCCGACGGGCAGGGCGCGCGCGGCACCATCGAGTACGCCCTCGACCTGTTCGACCGGTCCACGGCGGAGTCCGTCGGCGCCCGCTTCGTGCGCGTCCTGCGGCAGCTGATGGCCGACCCGGCCCTCCCGGTCGGCGCCGTCGACACCCTGGACCCGGCCGAGCGCCGGCGCTTCCTCGTCGAGATGAACGCCACCGCCGAGCAGACCCCGATGGTCACCCTAACCCGGCTGGTCGAGGAGCAGGTCGCCCTCAGCCCCGACGCCGAGGCCGTCGTCCACGAGGGCACGACGCTGACGTACGGCGAGCTGAACGCCCGCGCCAACCGGCTGGCCCACGTCCTCGTCGAGCACGGCGTCGGCCCCGAGTCGGTCGTCGCGCTGTCCCTGCCGCGCTCCCTCGACCTCGTGGTGGCGCTGCTCGCGGTGCTGAAGTCCGGCGGCGCCTATCTGCCGATCGACCCCAAGTACCCGAGCCACCGCCTGGAGTACATCCTCGGCGAGGCCCGCCCGCACCTGGTCCTCACCGACTCCGCGACGGTCTCCGTGCTGCCGGAGACGGACGCCCCGAAGCTGTACGTCGACGAGCTGGACCTGTCCGGTCGGCCGGACGGCAACCTCGTCGGCGGCGCCCACCCGCACAACCTGGCGTACGTCATGTACACCTCGGGCTCGACGGGCACCCCGAAGGGCGTCTCCCTCTCCCACCACAACATCGTCAACGGTGTCCTCCAGCTCGCCGAGCGCGTCGACATGGGCAAGGACTCGCGGACCCTCGCGGGCACCTCCATCAACTTCGACGTGTCGGTCTTCGAGATCTTCACGACGCTCACCCACGGCGGCGCCGTCGAACTCGTCCGCGACGTCCTCGTCCTCGGCGAGCGCGCGGCCCGGGGCGAGGGCTGGAACGGCAGCCTCGTCAGCACCGTCCCGTCCGTCTTCGCCGAGCTGGTCGACCACATCGCGGACACCACCAGCGTCGACACGCTCGTCTTCGCGGGCGAGGCGCTCTCCTCGACGCTCGCCGCCCGGGTCCGCGAGGCGTTCCCCGACGTACGGATCGTCAACGCCTACGGCCAGACCGAGAGCTTCTACGCCACCGCGTTCGCCATCGACGAGAGCCGCGGCTGGCACGGCGAGGGCAGCGCGCCCATCGGCACCCCGCTGGGCAACATGCGCGTCTACGTCCTCGGCCCCGGCCTCACCCCCGTACCGCAGGGCGTGGCGGGCGAGCTGTACGTCGCCGGCAACGTGGCGCGCGGCTACCACGGCCGCGCCGAGCTGACCGCCGACCGCTTCGTGGCCGACCCGTACGGGCCGCCCGGCTCCCGCATGTACCGCACGGGCGACCTCGCCCGCTGGAACGCCGAGGGCCAGTTGGAGTACCTCGGCCGCGGCGACACCCAGGTCAAGGTGCGGGGCTTCCGGATCGAGCCCGGCGAGGTCGAGGCCGCGCTGACCGCGCACCCCGGCATCGCCCAGGCCGCCGTCGTCGCCCGCGCCCACGGCACCACCAAGCAGCTCGTCGGCTATGTCGTGCCCGCCTACAGCAGCGACTCCACCAGCACCGACCTGCGTGCCGGCGTCGAGACCGCCGACCTGCGGGCCTTCGTGGGGCAGCGGCTCCCGGACTTCATGATCCCGTCCGCGTTCGTCGTCCTCGACCGCCTGCCGCTCGCCCCGAACGGCAAGCTCGACCGCAAGGCGCTGCCCGAGCCGGAGTTCACCGCGGGCGCCTACCGGGCCCCCGGCACCGAGCGCGAACGCATCCTCGCGGAGGTGTACGCCGAGGTCCTCGGCCTCGAACGCGTCGGCGTCGACGACGACTTCTTCGCCGTGGGCGGCGACTCCATCCGCTCCATCCAGGTCGTCTCCCGTGCCCGCGCCCAGGGCGTCGAGGTCACCCCCCGGCAGATCTTCGAGCGCCGGACGGCCGCGGAGCTGGCCGCCGTCGCCTCCGAGCAGTCGTCGGCCTCCGTGGTCCTGGAGGAGTACGAGGGCGGCGGCACCGGTGAGTTCCCGCTGCTGCCGATCGCCGAGTACATGCTCGAACTCGGCGGTTCCCACGACCGCTTCTCCATGGCCGTCCTCGCCGAACTCCCGCTCGGCATCGACCGCGCCGGCCTGGTCGCCACCCTCGACGCCGTCCTCGACCGCCACGACATCCTGCGCTCACGGCTCGACGCCGGGGCCCGCCGGATCATCGTCGGCGCGCCGGGCACCGTGGACGCGGGCACCCTGCTGCGCCGCGTCGCCTGCGACGGCTCTCGGGCCGAGGACGAGCTGGTGGCCGCCGAACTCGACGCGGCGACCGGCCGCCTGGACCCGGCCGCCGGGGTGATGGCCCAGTTCGTGTGGCTGGACCCGGCCGATCCGGAGGCCCCCGGCCGCCTGATCATCGCCCTGCACCACCTGGTCGTCGACGGCGTCTCCTGGCGCGTGCTCCTGCCCGACCTCGCCGCCGCCTGGCAGCAGGTCAAGGAGCGGGGCCGCGCGAAGCTGCCGGCCGGCGGCACGTCCGTACGCCGCTGGACGCACGCCCTGATCGAGGAGGCCCGCTCCCCTGAGCGCACGGCCGAGCTGGACCTGTGGAAGCGCGTCCTCGACGGGCCCGACCCGCTGCTCTCCCACCGACCGCTGGACCCGGCCGTCGACACCCGAGGCTCCCTCGACTTCGTCCGCGTGCAGCTCCCCGCCGACGTCACCGAGGCCCTGCTCACCACGGTCCCGGCCGCCTTCCACGGCGGCGTCAACGACGGCCTCCTCGCGGCCCTCGCCCTGGCCGTCGCCAGGTGGCGCCGCGCGCGGAGCGTCTACGAGTCCTCCACCCTGATCAAGCTGGAGGGCCACGGCCGTGAACAGGACGTGGTCCCCGGCGCCGACCTGTCCTCCACGATCGGCTGGTTCACCAGCCTCTACCCGGTTCGCCTGGATGTCGCGGGCATCGACCTGGACGAGGCGTTCAAGGGGGGCAAGGCGGCAGGGGCCGCCGTGAAGGCCGTCAAGGAACAGCTCCTGTCGATCCCGGACAAGGGCCTGGGCTACGGCTTGCTGCGCTACCTGAACGAGACGACCGCGGCCGACCTGAACGCGCTCGGCTCCACCGGCCAGATCGGGTTCAACTACCTCGGCCGTTTCTCCTCCGCCGACATGCCCGAGAACCTCCGCGGCCTCGGCTTCACCCAGCTCAGCGAGCTCTCCGCGCCCCTCGACGAGGACATGCCCGCCATGTCGTCCCTGGAGATCAACTCCCTGGTCGTCGACACGGAGGACGGCGCGCGGCTGGACGCGAGCATCGGCTTCCCGGCGACCCTCTTCGAGAAGGAGGACGTCGAGGAGCTGGTGGACCTGTGGTTCGCCGCGCTGACCGCCCTCGCCCGGCACGCCGGCCAGGAGGACGCCGGCGGTCTCACCCCCTCCGACCTGCCCCTCGTGGACGTCACCCAGCAGGACATCGAGCGGTGGGAGGAGACCTACCCCGGCCTCACCGACGTGTGGCCGCTCACCGCCCTCCAGTCGGGCCTGCTGTTCCACACGATGCTGAACGACGACTCGTGGGACGCCTACCAGATGCAGATGTCGTTCCACGTCACCGGCGAGGTCGACGCGGAGCGCATGCGCACCGCCGGCCAGGCGGTCCTGGACCGGCACCCGAACCTGCGGGCCGCGTTCGTCACCGACTCCGCCGGTCGCCAGGCCCAGGTCATCGTGGACGGCGTCGAACTCCCCTGGCGGGAGATCGACCTGACCCACCTCCCGGAGGAGGAACGCGAGGAGTCCTTCGAGCGGTTCCTCGCCGCGGACCACGCGCAGGCGTTCGACCCGGCGGTCCCGCCGATGCTCCGCATGACCCTCGTCCGGATGACGGGCGAGACCTCCGAGCTGGTCCTCACCGCCAACCACGTCCTCTTCGACGGCTGGTCCTTCCCGCACCTGATGAAGGACCTCCTCCACCTGTACGGCTCCGGCGGCGACCCCTCGGTCCTGCCCCGCGTCCGCGGGTTCAAGGACTTCCTCACCTGGCTCGACCGCCAGGACCACGAGGCGTCCCGGCAGGCCTGGGCCCGCGAACTGGAGGGCGTCGAGGAGCCCACCCTGCTCGTGCGGGGCAGCGCCCCCGCCACCGGCAGCCAGGGCATCGGCTCCGTCGACGTGCCGCTGCCCCTGGACGAGGTGCGCAGGCTCACCCGCCGCGCCTCGGAGCTGGGCGTCACCGTCAACACCCTGGTGCAGGGCGCCTGGGCGGTGCTGCTCGGCCGGCTCACCGGACGCCGGGACGTCGTGTTCGGCGCGACCGTCTCCGGGCGGCCCCCGGCGGTGCCGGACGTCGACTCGATGGTGGGCCTGTTCATCAACACGCTGCCCGTCCGCGTCGAGTACGCCCCCGGCGACTCCCTCGCCGACGTCCTCACCGCGCTCCAGCGGCGGCAGGCCGCGCTGCTCGACCACCACCACCAGGGTCTGAGCGAGATCCAGCAGAGCACCGGCCTCAGCACCCTCTTCGACACCCTGGTCGTCTTCGAGTCGTACCCGGTGGACCGGGCCGGCCTCGACGAGGCCAACGCGGCGGCCGGGATCGCCTTCACCACCATCCGCCCCTCCACGGGCACCCACTACCCGCTGACCGTGATGGCGGACGCCGACCCGCACCTGCGGCTCGCCCTCCAGTTCCAGGAGCACGTCCTGGACCGGGCCGCCGTCGAGTCGTACGCGGCCCGCCTCGCCCTCGTCCTGCGGCAGCTGGCGGACGACCCCAGCCTGCCGGTCGGCCTGGTCGACCTGCTGGAGCCGGCCGAGCACGACCGTCTGCTGGAGCTGAGCGGCACCACCGCGCCCCGCCCCGACACGACCGTCACCCGGCTCATCGAGAAGCAGGCCGCGGCGACCCCGGACTCGATCGCGCTCGTCCACGAGGGCGCCCGGACGACGTACGAGCAGCTCAACTCCCGCGCCAACCGGCTCGCCCGGCTCCTCGTCGACCGCGGGGTGGGCCCGGAGACCGTCGTCGCCGTGTCCCTGCCGCGCTCGACGGAGCTGGCTGTCGCCCTGCTGGCGGTGTTGAAGGCGGGCGGCGCCTATCTGCCGATCGACCCCAAGTACCCGAGCCACCGCCTGGAGTACATCCTCGGCGAGGCCCGCCCGACCCTGGTCCTCACGGACGCGGAGACGGTCGCCGTGCTGCCGGACACCGACACGCCGAAGCTGTACGTCGACGAGCTGGACCTGCCCGCCGACGACAGCGACCTCGGCCGCCCGGTCCGCCCGCAGAACCTCGCGTACGTGATGTACACCTCGGGCTCCTCCGGGACCCCCAAGGGCGTCGCCATCACCCATGCCAACATCGTCAACGGCGTGCTGGGGCTCGCCGCCCGCATGGGCGTCCAGGCCGGCTCCAAGGTCCTCGCCGGTACGTCGATCAACTTCGACGTCTCCGCGTTCGAGCTGTTCACCACGCTCGTCCACGGCGGCACCGCGGAGATCGTCCGGGACGTCCTGGTCCTCGGCGAGCGCGACCACTGGCGCGGGGCCGTCGTCAGCACGGTGCCGTCGGCGTTCGCGGAGCTCCTCGACCAGATCGCCGACCGCACCTCCATGGACACGGTCGTCTTCGCGGGCGAGGCCCTGTCGTCGACGCTCGTCTCCCGGGTCCGCGAGACGTTCCCCGGCGTCCGGATCGTCAACGCCTACGGGCAGACGGAGAGCTTCTACGCGACCACGTTCGACGCGGCCGGCTGGGACGGCACGGGCAGCGCGCCCGTCGGCACGCCGCTGCCCAACATGCGGGCGTACGTCCTCGGCGCGGGTCTCACCCCCGTGCCGCCGGGCGCCGTCGGCGAGCTGTACGTCGCCGGGAACCTGGGCCGCGGCTACCGCGGACGGCCCGACCTGACCGCCGACCGGTTCGTGGCCGACCCGTTCGGCGAGCCCGGCTCCCGCATGTACCGCACCGGCGACCTCGCCCGCTGGACCGAGGACGGGCAGATCGAGTACCTCGGCCGGGGTGACACCCAGGTCAAGGTGCGCGGCTTCCGCATCGAGCCCGGCGAGGTCGAGGCCGCCCTCGCCTCCCACCCGCGGGTGACGCAGGCCGCGGTGATCGCCCGCAACGGGCGCGGCACCAACGCCGGCAAGGTCCTCGTGGCGTACGTCGTGCCCTCCGCGCCCGACGCGGTGGACGCCGACGAACTGGGCGCCCACGCGGCCCGCAAGCTCCCCGAGTTCATGGTTCCGGCCGCCTACGTCGTCCTCGACCGGCTGCCGCTGATGCCGAACGGCAAGCTCGACCGGGCCGCGCTGCCCGCCCCCGAGTTCGCCGGGGTGCCCTACCGGGCGCCGCGCACCAAGCGGGAGGAGATCCTCGCCGGGCTGTACGCCGAGGTCCTCGGCGTCGACGAGGTCGGCATCGACGACAACTTCTTCAACCTGGGCGGCCACTCGCTCCTCGCGACCCGGCTGATCAGCCGTATCCGCACCGAACTGGGCGTGGAGATCCCGATCAAGGTGGTCTTCGGCTCGCCCACGGTCGCCGAGCTGACGGGCCGGCTGTCCTCCGGCGACACCGTCCGCACGCCGCTGCGGCGCCTGCGCGCCCGCCCCGAGAAGCTGCCGCTGTCGTTCGCCCAGCGCCGGCTGTGGTTCATCGACCGGTTCGAGGGCCCCTCGGCGACGTACAACATCCCGATGGCGCTGCGGCTGACCGGCGACCTGGACACCGAGGCGCTCGCCGAGGCCATCCGGGACGTCGTCGCCCGCCACGAGAGCCTGCGCACCGTGTACGCGGAGGACGTGGACGGCACCGCGTACCAGGTCGTCCTGGAGCCGGGGCAGTACAGCCTCCCCGTCCCGGTCGTCGAGGTGGCGGCGGACGGCGTGGCCGACGCGGTCGCCCGCGCGGCCCGGCACCACTTCGACCTGGCGAGCGACATCCCCGTCAAGGCCGGCATCCTGCGCGTCGGGGCGGGCGAGCACCTCCTGACCCTGCTCATCCACCACATCGCCAGCGACGGCGAGTCCATGGCCCCGCTGATCCGGGACGTCTCCACCGCCTACGCGGCCCGCCGCGAGGGCCTCGCGCCCGAGTTCGCCGAACTGCCCGTGCAGTACGCCGACTACACGCTCTGGCAGCGGGACCTGCTCGGCGACGCCACCGACCCGGACAGCGTGCTCGCCGCGCAGTCCTCGTACTGGCGGCGCGAACTGGCCGCCGTACCGCAGCCGCTGAGGCTGCCCGTGGACCGGCCGCGCCCGCCGAAGGCGAGCTACCGGGGCGAGATGCTCGACTTCCGCATCGACGACGACCTCCTCGTCGCCGTGGAGAAGCTGGCCCGCGAGCACGACGTGACCGTGTCGATGGTCATGCAGTCCGTCCTCGCGGTGCTGCTGCACCAGCTCGGCGGCGGCGACGACATCCCGATCGGCTCCCCGATCGCCGGCCGCACCGACGAGGCCCTCGCCGACCTGGTCGGGTTCTTCGTCAACACCTGGGTGCTGCGCGCCGAACTGTCCGCCAACCCCACCTTCGAGCAGCTGATCGCCCAGGTCCGCGACAAGGCCCTGGCCGCGTACGCCAACCAGGACGCCCCCTTCGAGCGCCTGGTGGAACTGCTCAACCCCGAGCGGTCCACGGCCTACCACCCGCTGTTCCAGGTCATGTTCGCCTGGCAGAACTTCGCGCAGGCCGACTTCGACCTGCCGGGCCTGGACGTCGCGTACGTGCCGACGCCCACCGGGACCGCCAAGTTCGACCTGTTCTTCAACCTCACCGAGGTGACGGGCCCGGACGGACGCGAGGTCGAGGGCCTGCTGGAGTACGCCACCGACCTGTTCGACCGGGAGACGGCCGAGCGTGTCGCCGACCGGTTCGTGCGGGTGCTGCGCCAGCTCGTCACCGACCCGGCGGCCCGTGTCGGCGCGGTCGACCTCCTCGACGACGCCGAGCGCGACCAGGTGCTGCACCGCTTCAACGACACCGCCGAACCGACCCCGCACCTCACGGTCGCCGAACTCGTCGAGAAGCAGGTCGCCGCCACCCCGGACGCCGTCGCGATCGTCTCCGGCGACACCACGCTCGCCTACTGGGAGCTGAATGCCCGCGCCAACCGGCTCGCCCGCGAACTCGTCGCCCACGGCGTCGGCCCCGAGACCCTGGTCGCGGTGTCCCTGCCGCGCACCGCCGACCTCGCGGTCGCCCTGCTCGCCGTCCTCAAGTCCGGCGGCGCCTACCTGCCGATCGACCCCAAGTACCCGAGCCACCGCCTGGACCACATCCTCTCCGAGGCGGCCCCGGCCCTCGTCCTCACGGACACCGGGACGGTCTCGGTGCTCCCGGAGACGGACCTGCCCAAGCTGTACCTGGACCGGCTCGACCTCACCGACCGCTCCCCGGACAACCTGCCGGTCACCGCCCACCCGCAGAACCTGGCGTACGTCATGTACACCTCGGGCTCGACGGGTGTGCCGAAGGGCGTGTCCCTCAGCCACCACAACATCGTCAACGGTGTGCTGCGGCTGATCCCGAGGGTCGGCGTGAAGAAGGGCTCGCGGATCCTCGCGGGCACGTCCATCAACTTCGACGTGTCGGTGTTCGAACTGTTCACCACGCTCAGCGTCGGCGGCAGCGCCGAGATCGTCCGGGACGTCCTCGTCCTCGGCGAACGCGACAGCTGGAACGGCACGATGATCTCCACCGTGCCGTCGGCCTTCACCGAGCTGCTCGACCAGCTCGCCGGCCGCCTCACCGTCGAGACGGTCGTCTTCGCCGGCGAGGCCCTGCCCACCGCCCTGGTGGAGCGGATGCGGGAGCAGATCCCCGGCGTCCGCGTCGTCAACGCCTACGGCCAGACCGAGTCGTTCTACGCCACCACCCACACCGCGAACGGCACGGTGGCGGCCGGCGGCACCGGCAGCGCCCCCATCGGCACCCCCCTCGGCAACATGCGGGCCTATGTCCTCGGCCCCGGCTTCACCCCGGCACCCGTGGGCGTGGTCGGCGAGCTGTACATCGCCGGTGACGTCAGCCGCGGCTACCGCGGCCGGCCCGACCTGACCGCCGAGCGGTTCGTCGCCGACCCGTTCGGCCCGCCCGGCTCCCGCATGTACCGCACGGGCGACCTCGCCCGCTGGAACGCCGACGGGCAGCTGGAGTACGCGGGACGCGCCGACTCCCAGGTCAAGGTGCGGGGCTTCCGCATCGAGCCCGGCGAGGTCGAGGCCGCGATCACCGCGCACCCCGGCGTCGCGCAGGCGGCGGTCGTGGTCCGCGAGCACGGCAGGACCAAGCAGCTCGTCGGCTACGTGGTCCCGGCCGACGCGGGGACGGGCGGGGACGGCGCCGGACAGCTCGGCGGCACCGACTTCGACCTCACCGCCGGACTCACCGCACGCGACCTGCGCTCCTTCGTCTCCGACCGGCTGCCGGAGTTCATGGTCCCGGCCGCCTTCGTCGTCATCGACCGGCTGCCGCTCGCCCCGAACGGCAAGCTCGACACCAAGGCGCTGCCCGAACCGGAGTTCAGCGGCGGCGAGTACCGGGCGCCCCGCACCCCGGAGGAGGAGATCCTCGCCGCCGTGTACGCCGACGTCCTCGGCCACGGCCGGGTCGGCATCGACGACGACTTCTTCGCCGTCGGCGGTGACTCCATCCGCTCCATCCAGGTCGTCACCCGGGCCCGCGCCCAGGGCGTCGAGGTCAGCCCGCGCGAGATCTTCGAGCACCGCACGGTCGCCGAACTCGCCCGAGTGGCCCGCACCACCGGCACCGCCGTGCTCCTGGAGGAGTTCGAGGGCGGCGGCACGGGCACCCTGCCGCTGCTGCCGATCGCCCAGTACATGCTGGAACTCGGCGGCGACTTCGACCGCTTCTCCATGTCCCTCCCGCTGGAACTGCCCCTCGGCATCGACCGGTCCGGCCTCGTCGCCACCCTCGACGCCGTGTTCGACCGCCACGACCTGCTCCGGTCCCGGCTGACCGGCGCGAGCCTGGAGGTCACCCCGGCGGGCTCCACCGCCACCGCCTCACTGATCCGGCGCGTCGCCTGCGACGGGACCTGGGACGAGACCTGGCTGCGCGACGCCGCCGCCGAGCTCGACGCGGCCACCGGCCGACTGGACCCGGCGGCCGGGGTGATGGCCCAGTTCGTGTGGTTCGACCCGGCCGACCCGGCGATCCCCGGCCGGCTCCTCATCGCCCTGCACCACCTGGTCGTCGACGGCGTCTCCTGGCGCATCCTGCTCCCCGACCTCGCCGAGGCGTGTAAGCAGCTGAAGGAGAACGGAACGGCGGAACTCCCGCCCGTCGGCACATCCGTACGCCGCTGGACGCACGCCCTGATCGAGGAGGCCGGCTCCCCGGAGCGCACGGCCGAACTGGAGCTGTGGCGGGGCGTCCTCGACGGCCCCGACCCGCTGCTGGGCTCCCGCCCGCTGGACCCGGCCGCCGACACCCGCTCCACCATGGACCACGTCTCGCTCCGCCTCCCCGTGGAGGTCACCGAGGCCCTCCTGACGAAGGTCCCGGCGGCCTTCCACGGCGGCGTCAACGACGCCCTCCTCACGGCCCTCGCCCTCGCGGTGACCAGGTGGCGCCGCGGCAGGGGGGTGGACGAGCCGTCGACGCTGGTCCGCCTCGAAGGCCACGGCCGCGAACAGGACGTCGTCCCCGGCGCCGACCTCTCCTCCACGATCGGCTGGTTCACCAGCATGTACCCGGTCCGCCTGGACACGACGGGCTTCGACGTGGACGAGGCGTTCGAGGGCGGCGCCACGACGGGCGCGGTGGTGAAATCCATCAAGGAGCAACTCCTCGCCATCCCGGACAAGGGCCTCGGCTACGGCCTGCTGCGCTACCTGAACGAGGGCACCGCGCCCGATCTCAAGGCTCTCGGCGCCGCCGGGCAGATCGGGTTCAACTACCTCGGCCGCTTCTCCGCCGCCGACATGCCGGAGGACCTCCGCAACCTCGGCTGGACCCAGCTCCCCGACGTGGCCCTCGCGCCGGACCTGGGCGGGATGCCCGCCATGACCACCGTCGAGATCAACTCGGCGGTCATCGACACCGACCTCGGCGCCCAGCTCGACGCCTCCGTCGGCTTCCCGGCCGGCGTCCTCACCCGCACCGAGGTCGAGGACCTGATGTCCCTCTGGGCGGACGCCCTGAAGGCGATCACCACCCATGTCACCGAGGACCCGACGGCCGGCGGGCTCACCCCCTCCGACCTGCCCCTCGTCGACGTGACCCAGCGGGACATCGAGCAGTGGGAGGAGACGTACCCCGGTCTCACCGACGTCTGGCCGCTCACCGCGCTCCAGTCGGGCCTGCTCTTCCAGTCCCTCCTGGACGACGACGCGGCACACGACGCGTACCAGATGCAGATCGCCTTCCACGTCTCCGGACGCGTCGACCCGGTGCGCATGCGGGCCGCGGGCCAGGCCGTACTCGACCGCTACCCGAACCTGCGGGTCGCGTTCGTGACGGACTCGGCCGGCCGGCAGGTCCAGGCGGTCGTGGACGGTGTCCGCCTGCCCTGGCGGGAGGTCGACCTGCGCGCACTCCCGGAGCGGGAGCGGGAGGAGGCGTTCGAGCGGTTCCTCGCCGAGGACCACACCGCCCACTTCGACCCGGCCGCCCCGCCGCTGCTGCGGCTGTCCCTGGTCCGGATGACCGACGACCGCTCCGAACTCGTCCTCACCGCCCACCACGTGCTGTTCGACGGCTGGTCCTTCCCGATCCTCATGCAGGACCTGCTCCACCTGTACGGCTCCGCCGGCGACCCGGCCGTCCTGCCCCGCACCCGCGGTTTCAAGGACTTCCTCACCTGGCTGTCCCGCCAGGACGAGGCGGAGACGGCCCGCGCCTGGGCGGCGGAACTGGCGGGCGTGGAGGAACCCACCCTCCTCGCACCGCCCACCCCGCCCGGCGACGCGGAGGCGGACCCGGCCACGGACGACGGTGACCCCGGTGTCGGCCAGCTCGACGTACGGCTGCCGCTCGACGAGGCCCGCGCCCTCAACCGCCGCGCCTCCGAACTCGGCATCACCGTCAACACGCTCGTGCAGGGCGCGTGGGCGGTCGTCCTCGGCCGGCTGACGAACCGCTCGGACGTCGTGTTCGGCGCGACCGTCTCCGGGCGGCCGCCGACGGTGACCGACGTGGACTCGATGGTCGGGCTCTTCATCAACACCCTGCCCGTCCGCGTCGAGTACGGCCCGGGCGACACCCTCGCCGACCTGCTCACCGGGCTCCAGCGGCGCCAGGCCGCGCTCCTGGACCACCATCACCACGGGCTGAGCGAGATCCACCGGACGACCGGGCTGAGCACCCTCTTCGACACCCTCGTGGTCTTCGAGTCGTTCCCGGTGGACAAGGAGGGCATCGACTCCGCCAACAGCGCCGCCGGGATCGCCTTCACCGGCATCCGCCCCTTCTCCGGCACGCACTACCCGCTGACGGTGATGGCGGCCGCCGACCCGCACCTCCAGCTGGTCCTCCAGTACCAGCGGGGCGTCTTCGACCGGGACACCGTCGAGGCGCTCGGCGGGCGGCTCGTGCGGGTCCTGCGGCAGATGGCGGCCGACCCGTCGGTCCCGGTGGGCCGCGTCGACCTCCTCGAACCGGCCGAGCACGAGCGGCTCGCCGAACTGAGCGGCACCCCGGCGGACACCCCGGCGCTGACCGTCGCCGGACTGGTCGAGCGGCAGGTCGCGGCCACCCCGGACGCGCCGGCCGTGGAGTACGGCGACACGACGCTGACGTACGCGGGGCTGAACGCGGCGGCCAACCGGCTCGCCCGGGAGCTCGTCGCCCACGGCGTCGGCCCCGAGAGCGTGGTCGCGGTGGCCATGCCCCGTACGGAGGGCCTGGCCGTGGCCCTGCTGGCGGTGCTGAAGGCAGGCGGCGCCTATCTGCCGATCGACCCGAGGTACCCGAGCCACCGCCTGGAGTACATCCTCGGCGAGGCCCGGCCCCAGCTGGTCCTCACCGACTCGGGGACGGTGTCCGTACTGCCCCCGACGACCGTGCCGAAGCTGTACGTCGACGAGCTGGTCCTCCCGGCCGACGACACCGACCTCGGCCGCCCGGTCCACCCGGAGAACCTCGCGTACGTGATGTACACCTCCGGTTCGACGGGCACCCCGAAGGGCGTCGCGATCACGCACTCCAACGTGGTCAACGGCGTGCTGCGGCTGGCCGGCCCGGTGGGCATGGCGCCCGGCCGCCGGATGCTCGCGGGCACCTCGGTCAACTTCGACGTGTCGGTGTTCGAGCTGTTCACGACCCTCGCCCACGGCGGCACCGTCGAGATCGTCCGCGACGTGCTCGCCCTGGGGGAGCGGGACCGCTGGCAGGGCTCCGTCATCAGCACCGTCCCGTCCGTCTTCGCCGAACTCGTCGACCAGCTCGCCGGCACCACCACCGTCGACACCCTGGTCTTCGCCGGCGAGGGCCTGCCCGCCGGACTCGTACGCCGGGTCCGGGAGGTCTTCCCCGACGTGCGCGTGATCAACGCGTACGGCCAGACGGAGAGCTTCTACGCCACCCTCGCCGAGGTGGGCGACGCCACGGGCAGCGCCCCGATCGGCACCCCCCTCGCCAACATGCGGGCCTACGTCCTCGGTCCGGGGCTCACCCCGGTACCGCCGGGCGCCGTGGGGGAGCTGTACGTCGCGGGGAACGTCGGACGCGGCTACCGGGGACGCCCCGAGCTGACCGCCGACCGCTTCGTGGCCGACCCGTTCGGCCCGCCCGGCTCCCGCATGTACCGCACGGGCGACCTCGCCCGCTGGAACACCGAGGGGCAGCTGGAGTACGCCGGCCGCGGTGACGTCCAGGTGAAGGTGCGCGGCTTCCGGGTCGAACCTGGCGAGGTGGAGGCGGCCCTGACGGCCCACCCGGGCGTCGAGCGGGCCGTGGTCGTCGCGAAGCCGCACGGGAACAGCCGGCGTCTCGTCGCCTACGTGGTGCCCGGCGCCGACCTCGACACCGACGACCTGCGGGCCCACACGGCCCGGCGGCTCCCGGAGTTCATGGTCCCCTCCGCGTTCGTCCACCTGGACCGGCTGCCGCTCGCCCCGAACGGCAAGCTCGACCACCGGGCGCTGCCCGAGCCCGAGTTCACCGGCGAGGCGTACCGGGCGCCGCGCACCGGCCGGGAGGAGGCCCTGGCGGCCCTCTTCGCGGAGGTCCTCGGCCTGGAGAAGGTCGGCATCGACGACGACTTCTTCTCCCTGGGCGGGCACTCCCTCCTCGCGGCCCGGCTCGTCAGCCGCGTCCGCCGGGAACTCGGCTGGCCGCTGCCCATGCGGGCGGTGTTCCAGGCGCCCACGGTGGCCGGGCTCGCCGCGCACGGCACGAAGGCGGCGGGGGAGAACACCGACCCGTTCGCCCGCGTCCTGACCATCAAGCCCGGCGGGGACCGTGAACCGCTGTGGTTCGTGCACCTCACCGGCGGTCTCGCCTGGCCCTATCTGTCCTTCGCCGGGCATCTGCCCGCCGACCGGCCCGCGTACGGCATCCAGTCGCCCGCGTGGTCCGCCGTGCGGGACCTGGCCGCCGGGCATTCCCCCGAGTCGGGTTCGCCGTCGCGTTCCCTGCCGAATTCGCTGGAATCCCTGGTGACGGATTACGTCACGGAGATACTCTCGATTCAGCCCGAGGGACCGTTCCACCTGATCGGCTGGTCCTTCGGCGGAGCGGTCGTCCACGCGATGGCCGCGGAACTCCAGCGCAGGGGCCACGAAGTCGCCCTCCTCGGTCTTCTCGACGCGGCACCGAGCGGCCACTTCGCGAACGACCCGGAACTCGAACTGGCCCAGGTGCGCACCCTCCTCGGCGCATTCGTCGGAGAGCTCGGCGGGAACGCCGGCGCGGCGGACCAGGAAAGCCTCCTGGAGACCTCGTCGGAGTTCGTGGTCCACCACGTCGAACTGCTGAAGGACTTCACACCGCCGGTCTTCACGGGCGACGTGCTCTTCTTCAACGCGACGCTGAACCCCGAGGCGCCCTACACGGACCAGTGGGCCCCGTACGTCGACGGCGAGCTGACGGCGTACGACGTCCACAGCACCCACCACGAGATGTGCCTTCCGGCGCACGCCGCCGGAATGGCGGAAGTCATCGGCCACAAGCTCGACGAGCTCGACAAGGCCCGGGACGGCAAACCGTCCTGACCCCCTCGCGGGACCCCCACCCCCCGGTCCCCGCGAATCCGTCCCCGGGGCGCACCCACAAGGAACGCCCCGGGGACGGAAAAACCCTCAGCAAGCGCCCGCGCCGAGAATTGGTAGGTCCGAATGTTCGTTCCCGATCCGTACCGGGAGCCGGACGGCTCGTGGATGACCGAGCTGATCCGCCTCAACCCCTTCGCCCTGCTGGTGTCCAACGGCCCCGCCGACGCCGACCCGTACGCCACCCACCTCCCCGTGATCCGCGACCCGGAGTGGACCGGCGCATGGACGGAGAACCTGGCCGGCGGCCGCCTCATCGGCCATATGAACCGGGAGAACCCGCACTGGACGGCCCTGGAGAACGGCACCCCCGTCCTCATCACCTTCACCGGACCGCACGCCTATGTGTCGCCGACGGTCTACGACATCACTCCGGCCGCCCCCACCTGGGACTTCACCTCCGTCCACGTCCACGGTGTCTTCGAGAAGATCGAGGCCGCCGCCCCCGGTGAGGACTCCCTGGAGGTCTGCAAGGACACCGTCAAGGCATACGAGCGCGACTTCGGCGCCGCCAAGGCCTGGGACATGTCCCGCTCCATCGACTACTTCGCGACGATCCTGCCCGCGGTGGGCGCCTTCCGGGTCGAGATCACCGGCGCCGAGGGCATGTTCAAGCTCAGCCAGGAACAGGACGAGGAGATCCGCGCGCGGGTCCGCGAGGACTTCGCCCTGCGCGACGCCGACCAGTACCGCGAGACCGCCGAACTCATGGACCGCATGGAGAAGACCGGCACCATCAAGGGCTGCCCGGTCCACCACTGAGTTCAACTGTCCACCCAGTACCGCCGTTGACGCTCCAAAAAGGCGCAACGTACCTTTCCAGCACACCACTTGCGGGAGAATTCATGGAAGCGAACACCGAAGCGTACGAGGTCGTGGGAATAGGTTTCGGACCGGCCAACCTCTCGCTCGCCATCGCACTGGAGGAGCAGCGCGGAAAGGACGAGATGCAGCTCACCGCGGCCTTCTTCGAGAAGCAGCCGTCCCTCGGCTGGCACCGCAACATGCTGCTTCCCGACACCAAGATGCAGATCTCCTTCCTCAAGGACCTGGCGACCTTCCGCAACCCCGCTTCCCAGTGGAGTTTCATCGCCTATCTGCACGCCGCGGGCCGTCTCGCGCAGTTCGTGAACAACCAGAACTTCTTCCCCACCCGGAACGAGTTCCACGACTATCTCGAATGGGCCGAGTCCAGTTTCTCGGACCGTGTCACCTACAACTCCGAGGTGCACGCGGTCCACCTGCCCGACGGACACGCCGGCGGCCCCGTCGACACCGTCCGCGTCGAGGTGAAGGACAACGGTCCCCGCGGCGGCACCCGCCTCGTCGAGGCCCGCAACCTCGTCATCTCCACCGGTCTCGTCCCGAAGATGCCCGACGGCGTCGACCGCAGCGAACGCGTCTGGCACAGCTCCGAGTTCCTGGGCCGCTTCCACACCCTCGACCAGGGCCGGGTCCGCCGGTTCGCCGTCGTCGGCGCGGGCCAGAGCGCCGCCGAGATCACCCGGTTCGTCTACGACACGATCCCGGACGCCGAGGTCTACGCGATCATGCCGTCGTACGGCTACTCGATCGCCGACGACACCCCCTACGCCAACCGCATCTTCGACGCCGACGCCGTCGACGACTACTACGGCGGCACCGACCGCACCCGCGAGTCGTTCTGGCGCTACCACCGCAACACCAACTACGGCGTCGCCGACGACGAGGTCATCCGCGACCTCTACCAGCGTGCGTACGACGACGAGGTGGCCCGGATCAAGCGCCTCCACCTGCTCAACCTGTCCCGCGTCCAGCGGGTCGACCAGAGGGCCGACGGGGCCCGGCTCACCATGCACTCCGTGCGAGACGACTCGGTGTACGACCTCGACGTCGACGCGATCGTCTTCGCCACCGGCTACGACTCCATGGACCCGACCGCCCTGCTGGGCGACCTGGCGCCGTACTGCCTGCGTGACGACGAGGGCCGCCTGCGGGTCGAGCGCGACTACCGCCTCGTCACGAAGCCCGAGCTGAACGTCGGCATCTACCTCCAGGGCGGCACCGAGCACACCCACGGCCTCGCCTCCTCGCTGCTGTCCAACATCGCCATCCGCAGCGGCGAGATCGCCGACGCCATCGCCATCGACCTGGCGTCGCGCCAGCACACGACCGTCTGAACACGACCGACTGGGCACGACCGTCCCACCACCACCGATCCACGTCCCACGAGAGGGAGTTGAACCGCGATGAGCACCAACCCGTTCGACGACGCCAACGGCACCTTCCACGTCCTCGTCAACGACGAGGAGCAGCACTCGCTGTGGCCGACCTTCACCCAGGTCCCGGCGGGCTGGCGGGTGGTGTTCGGCGAGGCGGGCCGCCAGGACTGCCTCGACTACATCCAGAACCACTGGACCGACCTGCGACCCAAGAGCCTCCGCGAGGCGATGGCCGGCGCGTGAGCGCCCGCCGCGAGGGTGTCCTCGCCCGCCCTCGCGCGGCGGTACGCCGCCGGACCCCCCTCCGGCCGGCGCACCGCCGCGGGGAGCGCACCGCCACCCGCCGCCGGTACCTGATGTGCCAGCCGTACCCGTTCGACGCGGTGGAGGCGGACCGCCCCTGGACCGACCGGTCCTCCGCACCCCTCACCTCCCGGCGGGCCCTGATGCAGTGGGGCCGCCTCTACAGCCTCTACCTCTCGCTCGGCCACGACGTCCGGCTGATCGGCCCGCTGCCCGGACTGCCCGACGCGGTCCGCGCGGCGGCGACCGCGGCGGTCGTGGACGGCCGGGTGCTGGGGGCACGCCGGGGTGGTCCGGCGGGTGAACCGGCGTACCTGGACTGGTTCCGCACGCACGGCTTCACGGACGTACGGGGTGCCGTCCACGCCAACGAGGGCGCGCGGGACCTCCTGGTCACCGACTGCTGGATCCTCGCCGGCCGCCAGGTGGGCAGCGCCCCCGAGGCCCACCGCGAGGCCCTCGACTTCTTCCGGCGCCCCTTGATCAGCCTGGAGCTGGCCGACCCCCGCTTCCAGCATCTCGACACCGCGCTGGCCGTCCTGGACGGTGACGAGGTGATGTACCACCCGGCGGCGTTCACCGAGGTCAGCCGCGATGTGCTGGCGGGCCTCTTCCCCGACGCGCTCCTGGTCGACGAGCCGGCCGCGGCGTCGCCGGCGCTCAACGCGGTCAGCGACGGCCTGCATGTGGTCCTGCCGGAGACGGCGGAAGCGGTGGCGCCGGCCCTGCGGGAGCGGGGCTTCCGCCCTCTCCTGCTGGACCTGTCGGAGCTGGTGAGGGGAGACGGAGGGGTCAAGTCCTGCACGCTGGAGTTGGGACCGGGCGCCTCATAGCTCGGGGGTGCGCGGTTCGTCGGCGGGTGCGGGTGCGTCGTGGTTTCTCGCGCAGTTCCCCGCGCCCCTGAAAAGCACGGGCTGCGCCCGCTGCTTTTCCTGTGAAGGGCGGGCCGCAGGCCCGTTCCCTTCAGGGGCGCGGGGAACTGCGCGACCAGCCCCCATCCACCCGCACCCGCCCACGAGCCCGACCCCCCGAGCTCTCCCGCGAACCACGAACTCACCCAAGAAGGGCCGCGCAGGCGAACCTCCGCCGCGCGGCCCTTTCCTCATGCCCCGACAACCCCGCACCCCCGAGCAGTTGAACGCCGTAGGAAACATACCGCTGTCCCGGTATGTTTCAAGCCAACGCCAACGCCAACGCCAACGCCAACGCCAACGCCACCGCCAGCCCGCCCGGAGCCACGGATGGAGACCCCATGTCCCAGGAAGTCCTCAGCCTGACCTCGAAGTTCGTCAGCACCCCCGGCGGCTTCACCAGCCTCCGAGAGCAGGCCCCCCTCGTCAGGGTGACCCTCCCGGACGTCGAGACCCCGGTCTGGCTGCTGACCCGCTACGAGGACGCCAAGGCCGCCCTCACGGACCCCCGCTTCGTGCGGGACAACCACAAACTCCCCGGCCAGGACGGCCCGAGCATCGCCGACCAGATGATCGAGGCGTACGGGCTGCCCGCGGAGTACCGCGACTACCTCGGCATCCTCGTCCTGGCCGACGGCGAGGACCACACCCGGATGCGCACCCTGATCACCCGCGCCTTCACGGCCCGCCGTATCAACGCCCTGCGCCCGAAGATCGAGAAGATCACCCACGACCTCTACGCGGCGATGGCCGCCAAGGGCGAGGCAGACCTCCTGGAGGATCTCAGCCACCCCCTCGCCGGCTTCGGCGTCTGCGAACTCATCGGCGTCGACGCGGCCGACCAGCCGCAGATCTGCGCGTGGATCCGCGACTACATCTCCGGTGACCCCGAGCGGTTCATCCCGGCCCTCCAGGGCATGGTCGAGCACTGCAAGAAGCTCATCGAGGAGCGCACGGCCGCCCTCTCGGACGACCTGATCTCCGAGCTGATCCGGGTGAGCCAGGAGGAGGGCGACTTCGGCGAGACCGAGATCGTCGCGATCTTCCTGCTGCTGATCAACACCGGCATCATGCCGCCCGCCCACTTCATCGCCGACGCGATCCTCGCCCTGCTCGACCACCCCGACCAGCTGGCCCGGCTGCGCGAGGAGCCCGAGCTGCTCGCCGGCCGCGCGGTTCCGGAGCTCCTCCGCTTCACCACGCCCGTCCCGATCGGCGCCCCGATGTACGCCACCGAGGACCTGGAGCTGGGCGGTATGCCGGTCAAGCAGGGCGAGGTGGTCACGGCCGCGCTGCTCGGCGTGAACCACGACCCGCGCGAGTTCCCCGGCGGCGCCGACAAGCTCGACATCGGCCGTGAACTCGGCCGCGGCGTCGGCCACATGGCCTTCGGCCACGGCCCGCACTTCTGCATCGGCGCCGCCCTCGCCCGCCTCCAGGCCGAGGTGGTGCTGGAGACCCTGTTCGTCCGCAACGACGGCCTGACCCTCGCCGTGGACCGCGAGGCGCTGGAGTACGTGGCCATGCCGGGCGACGGCATCCACCTGGTGTCGCTCCCGGTGCGCTTCTGACTTTGAAGGGTTCGTCCTCGCCCTCTTCTCCGGCAGCCATGGACTGAACACCCACCCCTGGTCGATCCTTGACGGACAGACGTGGGGGCCGGGTTCACATCCCTTGGACATCCCCGTACCCGATTCCCGTACCTCCCGTACTCCTTGACCAACCTGATCAACGGCCCGCCCGGAGCGGGCCGTTCGGTCGTGTACGGGCTCCTCGGCGGTACGCACCCGGCTCGTCCACCAGATCCGAGAGGAGACGAGCCATGGCCGACGCCGTTCTGCCCGACCCGGTTCTGATCATGCTGCTGGGCGCCGCGGGCAGCGGGAAGAGCGCGCTCGCCGGGGCCTGGCCGCCGAGCGCGGTGCTGGAACTGGACGAGTTCCGGGAGCGGATCTGCGACGACCCGATCGACGAGGACGCCACCGACGAGGCGGTGCACGTCCTCGGCGAGGTGCTGGAGGCGCGGCTGGCCCGCCGGCTGACGACGGTCGTCGACGCCGACGGCCCCGGCCGCGTGGTGCGGGCGAAACTGCTCGACATCGCCGGCCGGCACCGGGTCCCGGCGGCAGCGCTGATCATGACGACCCCGCTGGAGACCTGTCTGGAGCGCAACGCCCGGCGCCCGCCGGGGCGCCGCCTCCCCGATGACGTCGTACGCCTCCAGTACGCGGAGACGGTCGACGCGACGCCCGGTCTGCCGGGGGAGGGGTTCGGGCATGTGGAGGCGGTGTACGGAGGGCCGATGCGGCTGGTGAGCTGAGCCGGCGAACCTCCGTGGAGCCCTTGAACGCCTGGTCAGCGGGGCGGTGGTGCCGTGTCGGCGCCGCCGCCCCGTTCGCTGTGCGCGACCGGGGTGGAACGGGCCCCGTATTGTTGTCATGGACATGATTGAACGTCTTGTTGGGCCGCTCCTGCCCCGGTTACATCGGCCACCCATGCCAATCCGGGAGGGGTCATGACAGTGCGAGCAGCCGTAGCCGGAGCGAGCGGATATGCGGGAGGTGAACTTCTCCGCCTGCTGATCGGGCACCCGGAGGTGGAGATCGGCGCCCTGACGGGCAACGCGAACGCCGGGCAGCCGCTGGGCGGACTCCAGCCGCATCTGCCGCCCCTGGCCGGCCGGGTGCTGGAGCCGACCACCACCCAGGTGCTGAGGGGCCACGACGTCGTGTTCCTCGCCCTGCCGCACGGCCAGTCGGCGGCCGTCGCCCGGGAGCTGGGCCCGGACGTCCTGGTCGTGGACTGCGGCGCCGACTTCCGGCTGCGCGACGCCGCCGACTGGGAACGCTTCTACGGCTCCCCGCACGCCGGCACCTGGCCCTACGGCCTGCCCGAACTCCCCGGCGGGCGCGAGCCGCTGCGGAGCACGAACCGGATCGCGGTACCGGGCTGCTACCCGACCGCCGTCTCGCTCGCCCTCTTCCCCGCGTACGCCGCCGGTCTCGCCGAACCCGAGGCCGTGGTCGTCGCCGCGTCCGGGACCTCCGGCGCGGGCAAGGCGGCCAAGCCGCATCTCCTCGGCTCCGAGGTCATGGGCTCGATGAGCCCGTACGGCGTGGGTGGTGAACACCGGCACACGCCTGAAATGATGCAGAACCTGAGCGCCGCCGCGGGGGAGCCGGTCTCCGTCTCCTTCACCCCGACCCTGGCGCCCATGCCCCGCGGCATCCTCGCCACCTGCAGCGCGAAGGCGAAGCCCGGGACCACCGCCGACGACGTACGCGCCGCGTACGAGAAGGCACTGCACGACGAACCGTTCGTCCGGCTGCTGCCCGAGGGGCAGTGGCCCGCCACCGCCGCCGTGTACGGGTCGAACGCCGCACAGATCCAGGTCGCCCTCGACACCTCGGCCGGCCGGATCATCGCGATCAGCGCCATCGACAACCTCACCAAGGGCACCGCGGGGGGTGCCGTCCAGAGCATGAACATCGCCCTCGGGCTCCCCGAGGACCTGGGGCTTTCCACGATCGGAGTCGCACCATGAGCGTCACCGCAGCGAAAGGGTTCACGGCGGCGGGCGTCGCCGCCGGGATCAAACAGAACGGCAATCCGGACCTCGCCCTCGTGGTCAACAACGGGCCGCGGTCGGCCGCCGCCGGTGTCTTCACCTCCAACCGCGTCCAGGCCGCTCCCGTCCAGTGGTCCCGCGAGGCCCTCGCCGACGGCCATGTGTCCGCGGTCGTCCTCAACTCCGGCGGCGCCAACGCCTGCACGGGTCCCGAGGGCCACCAGGACACGATCGCCACCGCCGAGCGGGCGGCGGAGCTGCTCGGCCGCGGCGTCGAGGAGATCGCGGTCGCCTCGACCGGCCTCATCGGCGTACGGCTGCCGATGGACAAGCTGCTCACGGGCCTGGAGACGGCCGCCGGGCAATTGTCCGAGCACAGCGGCGAGAGGGCCGCCATCGCCATCAAGACCACCGACACCGTGCACAAGACCTCCGTGTACCAGGGCGACGGCTGGACCGTCGGCGGCATGGCCAAGGGCGCCGGCATGCTCGCCCCGGGCCTCGCCACCATGCTGGCCGTGATCACCACCGACGCCGACCTGCCAAGTGCCGTGCTGGGGAAGGCACTTCGCGACGCCACCCGGACCACCTTCGACCGCGTCGACTCCGACGGCTGCATGTCCACCAACGACACCGTCCTGCTCCTCGCCTCCGGCGCCGCCGAAGTCGCCCCCTCCCACGACGAGTTCGCCGAGGCCGTACGCGCCGTCTGCGCCGACCTCGCCCGGCAGCTCATCGGCGACGCCGAGGGCGCGAGCAAGGACATCCGCATCGAGGTGACGGGCGCCGACAGCGAGGCCGACGCCGTCGAGGTGGGCCGCACCATCGCCCGCAACAACCTCCTCAAGTGCGCCGTCCACGGCGAGGACCCCAACTGGGGCCGGGTACTGTCCGCGATCGGCACCACCTCCGCCGTCTTCGACCCCGACCGGCTGAACGTCGCCATCAACGACGTCTGGGTCTGCAAGGGCGGCTCGGTCGGCGAGGACCGCTCACTGGTCGACATGAGCGGCCGCGAGGTCCGTATCACCGCCGACCTCGCCGCCGGCACCGAGTCCGCCGTGATCTGGGCCAACGACCTGACCGCCCAGTACGTCCACGAGAACAGCGAGTACTCGTCGTGACCTCACCCATAGGAACCGGCGCCGACGCCGGACCCGACAGCCCTCTCACCCCCACCGGCATGGCCGCCGACCGCAGACAGAAGGCGCTGCCCAAGGCCCACGCCCTGGTCGAGGCGCTGCCCTGGATGGCCCGCCACCGGGGCAAGACCATCGTCATCAAGTTCGGCGGCAACGCCATGGTCGACCAGTCCCTCAAGGCGGCCTTCGCCCAGGACATCCTGTTCCTGCGGCACGCCGGCCTGAACCCCGTCGTCGTGCACGGCGGCGGCCCCCAGATCAGCGCCCAGCTCGAACGCCTCGGTCTGAAATCCCACTTCACCGGCGGCCTCAGGGTCACCACCGACGAGACCATGGACGTCGTCCGCATGGTCCTCGCCGGCCAGGTCCAGCGCGAACTCGTCGGCCTCCTCAACGAGCACGGACCGCACGCCGTCGGCATGACCGGCGAGGACGCCCGGCTGATGACCGCCGTGAAGTGCTACGCCGACGTCGACGGCAAACCCGTCGACATCGGCCGCGTGGGCGAGGTCGCCACCGTGGACGCCGGGGTCGTCCAGGCCCTGATCGACAACGGCCGCATCCCGGTCATCTCCTCCATCGCCCGCAGCTCCGACGCCAAGGACGCGGCCGAGGGCGGCGTCTTCAACGTCAACGCGGACACCGCGGCCGCCGCCCTCGCCGCCGCCCTCGGCGCCGAGATGCTGCTCATCCTCACCGACGTCGAGGGCCTGTACGCCGACTGGCCGCACAGCGAGGAGGTCATCCCCCGGCTCAGCGCGAGCGAACTGAGCGATCTGCTGCCGGGCCTGGCCAGCGGAATGATCCCCAAGATGGAGGGCTGCCTGCACGCCGTCAGCAACGGGGTGCGCACCGCCCGCGTCATCGACGGCCGGGTCAAGCACTCGATCCTGCTGGAGATCTTCACCAACGAGGGCATCGGCACGATGGTCGTGCCCGACGAGACCGAGTCCCCGGCAGCCACGGCCCGAATGGAGGCGGCCGCATGAGCGGCGACACGACCGGCACCGCACCCGGCACACCCGGCGACCTCACCCGCCGCTGGCAGGGCGCCATGATGGACAACTTCGGCACCCCGCGGCTGCCGCTGGTGCGCGGCGAGGGCACCCGTGTCTGGGACGCGGACGGCCGTGAGTACCTGGATCTGCTGGCCGGGATCGCGGTCAACTCCCTGGGCCACGCCCACCCGGCGATCCTGCGCGCCCTCACCGACCAGGCGGCCCGACTGGGCCACATCTCCAACTTCTTCGTGGCCGAGCCCACGGTCGCCCTCGCCGAGCGCCTCCTCGACGTCTCCGGCCGGGCGGGCCGCGTGTACTTCTCCAACTCCGGCGCCGAGGCCAACGAGGCCGCCTTCAAGATGGGCCGGCTGACGGGCCGCCCCCACATGGTCGCCGCCGCCGGCGGCTTCCACGGCCGCACCATGGGCGCCCTCGCCCTCACCGGCCAGCCGGCCAAACGCACCCCCTTCGCCCCGCTCCCCGGCCCGGTCGACCACGTCCCGTACGGCGACGCGGACGCCCTGCGCGCGGCGGTCACCCGGGACACGGCGGTGCTGATCCTGGAGCCGATCCAGGGCGAGAACGGTGTGATCGTCCCGCCTCCCGGCTATCTGACGGCGGCCCGCGAGATCACCGAGGCAACCGGCACCCTCCTGGTCCTCGACGAGGTGCAGACCGGCATCGGCCGCACCGGCCACTGGTTCGCCGCCCAGGCGGAGGGCGTCGAGGCGGACGTGGTCACCTTGGCCAAGGGCCTCGGCGGCGGCCTCCCGATCGGCGCGACCCTCGCGTTCGGCCCCGCGGCCGACCTCCTCGCCCCCGGCACCCACGGCTCCACGTTCAGCGGCAACCCGATCGTCTGCGCGGCGGCGCTCGCGGTCCTGGAGACCATCGAGACCGAGGGCCTGCTGGCCCATGTGAAGCGGGTCGGGGAGAGGCTGCGCACGGGCATCGAGGCCCTGGCGCACCCCTTGGTGTCCGAAGTCCGCGGCGCGGGCCTCCTACTGGGCATAGCCCTGCGGGAGTCGAGGGCCGCGCGCGTCCAACAGGAGGCCCAGCGGGCGGGATTCCTCGTCAACGCGGCAACCCCGGACGTGATCCGCCTGGCACCCCCGCTGATCCTGACGGAGGAGGACGCGGACCGGTTCGTACAACAACTCCCGTCCATCTTGGAGGCAACGCGGACCTCGCCCACCTAGGGGCGCGGGGCTGTGCCGATGTGCGGCTCCGCCGCGCGGGCGCGACAAGCCACGAACTACGCGCGGTCGCCGATGCTCAGAACCTCCCGAGCTCGAAGGCGCACAGCAAGACGACGGCGGGCTCCACGGGAATACCCCCGTGGAGCCCGCCGTCGTCACGATCGCACCGCCTCAGTGAACCCCCACCACCTCCGGCTTCGTCTGCTCACCCGAGTCACCCGAGTCACCCGAGTCACCCGCCGGGGGCGCCTCCCCCTTGCCCGCCCCCTTCATCAGGAACAGGGCCAGCACGGCCGCGCCCACGACCCCCGCGGCCCCCACCGTGAAGCTGCTGGACACCGCGTCGGTGAACGCCTCGTGCACCGTCGAGACGAGCCCCGCGTCGTGCGTCCGCGCGGCCACGGCGAGCCCTTCGCCGATCGTCTCCCGCGCGGCGGCCGGCGCGGAGTCCGGCATCTCGGAGGTGTACGTGCTGGACAGCACCGCACCGAGCACGGCCACACCGAACGCCGCCCCCGCCTGCTGGATCGTGTCGTTGAGGGCCGAGCCCACACCCGCGTGCTCCTGGGGAACCGCCCCCATGAGCGCCGCGATCGCCGCCGGCATGGCGAGACCCGCGCCCGCGCCCATCAGCACCATCGCCACCGACAGCGTCCCGAAGCCGTCCCCGGGGGACAGCGTCGACAGCGTGGCGAACCCGCCGGCGATGACCAGCAGACCGGAGACGGCGAGCGCCCGGTTGCCGATCTTCTTGGCGAGCGCGGCGCCGACCCCGTTGAACACGAGCGAGGCGACGGCCGCGGGCATGAAGGCGAGGCCGGTCTTCGTGGGGGAGTAGCCCATCACGAACTGGAGGTACTGCGTGAGCACCAGCATCAGCCCGCCGTTGGCGAACGTCAGCAGGACCAGCGAGAAGCTCGACCCGGTGAACACCCGGTTCCGGAACAGCGCCACGGGCATCATCGGCTCGGGGATCCGGGTCTCCCAGATCCCGAAGGAGACCAGCGCGACCACGGCCACCACGGCCGCCGTCAGCGTGGCGGGGTGGGTGATGCCGTCCTTCGGCCACTCGTTGATCGCCCAGACCAGCGCCGTCATACCGACGACGGACAGCACCGTGCCGACCGGGTCCGGCTTGCGCCAGGGCCCCTTGGACTCCGGCATCAGCACCAGCGCCGAGACGATGGCGAGCGCCGCGATCGGGATGTTGATGAGGAAGACGGCGCCCCACCAGAAGTGGGCGATGAGCACACCGCCGAACACGGGGCCGCCGACCAGCCCGATCATCGCCACCGCGCTCCACGCGCCGATCGCCTTGGGCCGCTCGTCCTCGTCGAAGACGGTGATGAGGATGGAGAGCGTGCTCGGCATCAGCAGAGCGCCGCCGATGCCCATCAGCACACGGGCGAAGATCAGCATCTCCGCGCTGCCGGCCCAGGTGGCCAGCACGGAGGCGGCCCCGAACACCGTCAGGCCGATGATCATGACCTTACGGCGGCCGTACCGGTCGGACAGGCTTCCCGCGGTCAGCAGCAGACCGGCGAAGACCAGCATGTACGACTCCAGGATCCACTGGATGTCCTGGGCGCTCGCCTTGAGGTCCTCGGCGATCGGCGGGACCGCCACCGTCAGCACCATGTTGTCGATGACCAGCACCAGCGTGCTGAGGCACAACACGATCAGGATCAGCCAGCGGCGTGGATGACGCTCCGTGACGTCGACTTCCATGACGAAACCTTTCGAACAGAGATGTGGGGCTGCTCCGGACCTCAATAAAACCAGCAACGCGGTTTGTTATCCAGTCGGTTTCACGCCGCGCGTACCGGAACGTCTTCGGGTCGCCGCTTCCGTACGGCGTGCGCTCGCCGAACACCGTACGACGAGCGTACAGTGTTCGCAAGGTCCGTACGGTGTTTCCAGATGCCGTTACCCTGAAGTCCGGGAAGACGAGGAGGCCGCATGTCCGAGAAGCAGGTGATCCAGTCGGTGTGGACCCGCCCGCGCCGTCAGAAGCGCGAGCAGCCCACGCTGAGCCGGGACGCCATCGTGGCCGAGGCCGTGCGGCTGCTGGACGAGGAAGGCGCCGCCGCCCTGAGCATGCGCCGCCTCGGCACCCGGCTGAACGCGGGCGCGACCTCGATGTACTCGCACGTGGCGAGCAAGGACGAGCTGATCGAGCTGGTCGTCGACCATGTCTACGGCGAGATGGAGGTGCCCGGTCCGGACGCGGCCGGGGACTGGCGGGCGGCGGCCTCGGCCTGTGCCCGCAGTGTTCGCTCGACGATCTTGCGCCACCCCTGGATCGCCCCGATGCTGGGCGAGGTGGGTGTCTCCCTGGGGCCGAACTCGATGCGGCTCACGGAGGGCATGCTCGCCATGCTGGAGGAGGCGGGCTTCGATCTGGAGCAGGCCGACCATGTGGTGCGGATCCTCTTCGCCTATGTGATCGGCATGACCACGAGCGAGGCCGCCTGGCTCACCATGCTGGCCCGCAGCGGGCAGAGCCAGGAGGACTGGACGCGCAAGGTGTGGCCGGCCGTCGAACAGGCCACCCGCGACTATCCGCACCTCCGCCGGCGCTACACCGCGCAGGAAGGCGGCCGTTCGTCCGAGGTCCTCGTGGACAACTTCGGCTACGGCCTCGACTGGGTTCTGGACGGCCTCCAGTCCCGCCTCGACCGGGCCTCCGGCAAGGGGTCCGGGACCGCCTGACCAGCCCCTGAACCGCGCGCTCCGCCAACCGTCCACGGCCTGCCGTCCCCGGCCGTGGGCGGTTTCTCATTGGCTGGTTATGAACGCCGTACGGCCTTGCGTACAGTGTGCGCACTCCGTACAGTGTTCATCACGCCGCACAACGTGTGGTCGGGGCACGGCCCTCGGTATCCCAACCCTCCAAAGGACACGCCATGGCGAAGAAGGCGCAGCAGACGCAGGGCTCGAACTGGAACGACCTCCGCACCTGGAGGTCGACCGGCAGCTGGGAGGCCAGCGACAGCTGGGGCCTGACCGGCACCTGGCGGATGGACGGCGCCTCCGGCTCCTGGGACGCCACGGACACCGCCGCGCAGGACGCCTTCGGCAGGCCGCACCCGGCCCCGGCCGCCCCGGAGCCCCAGCCCGCCGCGGCCCCCGCCGCCACCGCCGAGGCCTCCGCCGCCGTCGCCGACGTGATCGAGCTGGCCACCGGCCGCCGGGTCGACCTCGGCCACTGGCAGCGCCGCCTCGACGAACTGCGCGAGGAGCACGACGTGCCCGGCGCGACCCTCGCCTTCGTGGTCGACGACGAGATGCAGGAGCTGGCCAGCGGCGTCCTCAACCGGCAGACCGGCGTGGAGGCCACCACCGACTCCGTCTTCCAGCTCGGCTCGATCGCCAAGGTCTACACGGCCGCCCTGATCATGCAGCTCGTCGAGTCCGGCGACCTCGACCTGGACGCGCCCGTCGTCTCCGTGCTGCCGGAGTTCGCGACCATCGACCCCGAGGCCACCAAGGTCATCACCACCCGGATGCTGCTGTCCCACACCAGCGGACTGACCTGCGACTTCCACCTCGACACCGGGCGCGGCGACGACAGCCTCGCCAAGTACGTCGAGGCCGCCAAGGGCGTGGCGATGGACTGCCCGCCGGGCACGGCCGTGTCGTACAGCGGCATCGGGTACGTGGTGCTCGGCCGCATCGTCGAGGTGCTCACCGGCACCACCTGGGACCAGGCGCTCAAGGACCGGCTGCTCACCCCGCTCGGCCTCACCCGCACCATGACGCTCCCCGAGGAGGTCCTGCCGTTCCGCGCGGCGATGGGACATCTCGCCGGGCCGGACGGTGAGCAGACGCTCGCCCCGGCCTGGGACCTGATGCCGCGCGCCGCGGGCCCCGCCGCCCGGGTCTGCGCCACCGCCGGTGACCTCGTCCGCTTCGCCAAGCTGCACCTCGACGGCGGCAGGGCGGCCGACGGCACCCCGGTCCTCGGCCCCGACTCGGTCGCCGCGATGCAGCGCCGCGAGACGGACGTGCCCGACAAGTGGACGGTGAGCGCCGACGGCTGGGGCCTCGGCTGGACCCTCTACGACTGGGACGGCGTGCCCGGCTTCGGCCATGACGGCGCCTCCATCGGCCAGTACGCCTACCTGCGCGTGGTGCCGGGCGCCGGTGTCGCCGTCGCCCTCCTCACCAACGGCGGCGGCTCCCGCCTCCTCTACGCCGACCTGCTGCGCGAACTCCTCGCCGACCTCGCGGGCGTGACGATGCCGGCCCCGTTCGCCCCCGCCGAGCAGCCGCCCGCCGTCGACATCACCCCCTGGGCCGGCACCTACAAGCGCGAGGGCGTCCTCATCACCGTCTCCGAGCGGGACGGCAGCCCGCACCTGGTGTACGCCTTCGTCGACGGCATGGCGGGCTACTCCCCGGACCTGGAGATGGAGCTGGTCCCCCTCTCCGACACGGTCTTCGCCGGCGCGGGAGGTGGCGCCTCCTTCGCCGAGGACTGGATGCCGGTGGTCTTCTCCACCCTCGCCGACGGCACGAAGTGCGCGTACATCGGCATGCGGGCGGCCCCCAAGACGGCGTGACCGCCGGGGGGTGCCCCCGGGGTGTGACACGCGAGCGCCGGTCCCCCTGTGGGACCGGCGCCCGACGTCGTGGCGCACGCTCACACGCGGGCCGTTCGCTTCTCCGGTTCCGCGATCGGCCGGTGCGACCGGATGCGGAACCGCCTCAGCAGCGGCATCTCGACGAACGTGTACGACAGCCACCCGGCCAGCACCGACAGCGCCAGCACGAACGGCAGCAGGGCGAAGAACGCCCCCGTCCCCAGCTGCCCGAAGTCGCTGTCGAGCAGGTACCAGACGGTGACCTGCATGATGATCAGGTGCCACAGGAACATCCCGCAGGAGTTCCGCCCGAGCCACACGAGCGTCGGCCGGGAGAGCAACCGCTCGGGCCCGCTGCCCTGCGCCAGCAGCAGCGGCGCCGCCAGCCCCACCGCGACCACCATGTGGCAGACGTACTTGAGGGCGGCCTCCTCCTTCGTGAGCACGATCGACGCGATGCTGCCCGCCCAGTCCGTGTTGGACACGGCGAACGCCACGGCCGCCGCACCCCAGAAGGCCCACGGGTTGTTCCGCACGAACTCCACGAACGCCAGCCGCTGCCCGGTACGGGCCTTCGCGGCGACCAGCGCGAGCAGCATCCCCGCCGCCAGGAACCCGAGGTAGCCGCGCAGCCACCACAGTGACGGCGGGCCCAGCGGGCTCGACGGGCTGGTGGCGACCAGCCAGCTGAAGTCGGCGACGATCACCGCGGTGAGCAGCGCCCCCGCCAGCTTCAGGCTCTTGGTCGCCTTCAGGGCCCGGTGCAGCACGAACGCCGCCACGGGCAGGGCGATGTAGTAGTGCACCTCGGTGGCGAGGCTCCAGGTCTGCGCCCAGTTGGTCATGCCCGGATCGGTGCGCAGATCGGCCCAGTTCTGCACGTGCTGCACGGTCAGCAGCCGCACCGTGCGCCACACGTCGTCCAGTTGCTCCCGGTTGAACACCAGCAGCGCGGTGACCATGAACAGCCAGTACGCCGGGAAGATGCGCAGGACACGGTGCCAGTAGTAGTGCAGCGTGTTCGGCGCCTTGCGGCCGCCGAGCGCGGCGTCGGCCCACGGGCGGTAGAGCAGATAGCCGCTGATGATCAGGAAGATCGGGATCGCCACGAGGAAGCCCGTCATCACCGGGGCGAAGGGCCCCGGCTTGCCGGTCTTGTCGATGAGCGCCCCGGTCCACTGGGCGAGGTGCGCGACGAGCACCATCAGCGTGGCGACCGCGCGCAGGCCGTCCACGGCGGGCTCGAAGGTCCGCTCGGCCCGTACGGGGGACTCCTTGGCGCCGGGCACGGCGCTGACCGGCGGTGCCGGCCGAGGTCTGTCCAGGGAAGTGGTCACGGCGAAGGGCCTCTCGTTCGGTAGGGCGGTGCTGACGTTGGCCGGGACGCTAACAAACCGCTCAAGCGGTTTTCCAGATTGGCGAAAAGTGGTCGTTCGCCCTCCGCTCCCGCCGTCGGGTGTCGCCTGGCGCTCTGGCCTGGCCGTCTGCGGCAGAACTCAACTGGCCGAACCCGTGTGGGTGTTCAAGTGTCCGATCTGGGCACTTCCAGGAAATGACTAAACCGTCCATGCGGTTTGTTAAGGTGGTCGGGTTTTCGCGTCTCCGCGTTTCCGACCCCCCACCCAGCGAACCCGACGGGAGTCCCCTTCGCCGTGGCTACGTTCCTCTACAAACTGGGCCGACTCGCCTTCCGACGGCGAGGCCGGACCACACTGTTGTGGCTGCTGATCCTGGTCGGCGTGGGCTATGCCGCCTCCGCCGCGCCGGCGCCGCCCGCCGACACCTTCTCGATGCCGGGCACCGAGTCGCAGAAGGCGTTCGACCTGCTCAAGGAGCGCTTCCCGGACGCGAGCGCGGACGGCGCCACCGCCCGCGTGGTCGTCCGCGCCCCCGAGGGCAAGGTCTCCGACCCCGCTCAGAAGGCCAAGGTCGAGCAACTCCTCGCCGACCTCGCCAAGGCGCCCCTGGTCAAGGGCGTCGCCGACCCCTACCAGGCGGGAGCCGTCAGCAAGGACGGCACCACCGCCTACGCGACCGTCCTCTACGAGGTCGCCGCCACCGAACTGACCGACAAGGCGAAGGACGCCCTCACCGAGGCCACGGCCGACGCCCGCAAGAGCGGACTGACCGTCGAGGCGGGCGGTGACGCCGTCGCCGTGGAGGCCGCCAAGAACAACGCCGAGTCCCTCGGCATCCTGGTCTCCGCCGTCGTCCTGCTGCTGACCTTCGGCTCGATGGTCGCCGCCGGCATGTCCCTGCTGACCGCCGTCATCGGCGTCGGCGTCGGCATCTGCGGCATCACCGCGCTCGGCTCCACTCTCGGCCTGTCCAGCACGACCTCCACCCTGGCCCTGATGATCGGCCTGGCCGTCGGCATCGACTACGCCCTGTTCATCATCTCCCGCTACCGCTCCGAGATGGCCGAGGGCCGGGACCGCGAGGAGGCCGCCGGACGCGCCATCGGCACCGCGGGATCCGCCGTCGTCTTCGCGGGCCTGACCGTCATCGTCGCCCTCGCCGGCCTCGCCGTCGTCAACATCCCGATGCTCACCAAGATGGGCCTCGCCGCCGCCGGCACGGTCGCCGTCGCCGTGCTCATCGCCATCACCTTCGTCCCGGCGCTCCTCGGCTACGCCCCCTTCAAGTCGCTGCCCCGCCGCGAGCGCAAGAAGATCTCCGGCAAGCCGCTCAGCGCCCGCCAGCAGCGCAAGGCCGCCAAGCGCGCCGCCAAGGCCCGGCCCAACCTCGGCTCCCGCTGGGCCGGCTGGGTCCTGCGCCACCCCGTCGCCGTCCTGCTCCTCGGCGTCATCGGCCTCGGCACCCTCGCCGTCCCGGCGGCGAGCCTGGAGCTGGGGCTGCCCGGCGAGGGCACGATGGCCGAGGACACCACCCAGCGCAAGGCGTACGACATGCTGTCGGACTCCTTCGGCGCCGGCTTCAACGGCCCGCTGCTGCTGACCGTCGAGGCCAAGGACGCCAAGACCGCCGCCGACCGGGTCGGCAAGGACCTCGCCGACCGTCCCGGTGTCGCCTCCGTCAGCCCCGCCACCGTCAACAAGGCGGGCGACACGGCGATGGTCAACGTCATCCCGACGACCGGCCCGACCGACGCGAGGACCGAGAAGCTGGTCCACTCCCTGCGCGCCGCCGCCGGCGGATTCGACAAGGAGATCGGCGCGACCGTCCTGGTCACCGGTCAGACCGCCCTGTTCATCGACTTCTCCGAGACCCTCGACGACGCGATGGTCCCGTACCTGGGCCTCGTCGTCGGACTCGCCTTCGTCCTGCTCGTCCTCGTCTTCCGCTCGGTCCTGGTCCCGCTCAAGGCGGCCCTCGGGTTCCTGCTGTCGGTGACCGCGGCACTCGGTGCCGTCGTGGCCGTCTTCCAGTGGGGCTGGCTCAAGGACGTCTTCGGCATCGACCAGCCCGGACCGATCATGAGCACCATGCCGATCTTCATGATCGGCGTCGTCTTCGGTCTCGCCATGGACTACGAGGTCTTCCTCGTCACCCGGATGCGTGAGGCGTTCGTCCACGGCGAGCAGCCCGGCCAGGCGGTCGTCACCGGCTTCCGGCACGGCGGCCGGGTGGTCGCCGCCGCCGCGATCATCATGGCGAGCGTCTTCTCCGGCTTCATCCTCGACGCCAACGACTTCGTCAAGATGATCGGCTTCGGTCTCGCCGTCGCCGTCCTCTTCGACGCCTTCGTCGTCCGGATGGCCATCGTGCCCGCCGTCCTCGCCCTCCTCGGCCGCTCCGCCTGGTGGCTGCCCCGCTGGCTGGACGCCGTCCTGCCCGACATGGACGTCGAGGGCGCCAAGCTCGCCACCGGCCGGCGCGGGGCCGTCCCGCACCAGAGCCGGCGCGAACCGTCCCTCGTGGACTGACCCACCGACGGCCCCGCCCGGCGGCTCCCCAGGCCGCCGGGCAGGGCCCCCACCCGCGAACGCCTCGGTACCCCCCTCCCGACCCCCACCGTCGCGGTCCCTTCCTGAAGTCGCACCTCATCCACGACCGAAGAAAAGGACCACCACCATGGCTCTTGCCGGCACGCTCATCCCGCCCCGGGCCACCTTCGTCACCACCGTGACCGAGGCCCTGCACCTGCGCGGCGTCAGACAGCCCGACGAGATCGCGTACATCCACCTCCGCGAGGGCGAGACCCCCGACGGCTCCCTCACCTACCGGCAGCTGGAGACCGACGCCCACGCCCGGGCCGCGGCCCTCACCGACGCCGGACTCGAAGCGGGCGACAGCGTCCTGCTCCTGTATCCCTCGGGCCTGGAGTTCATCCGGTCGCTGCTGGGCTGCATGTACGCCCGGGTCGCCGCCGCCCCCGTCCAGGTCCCCACCCGCCGGAGCGGCGTCCAGCGGCTGCGCCGGATCGCTGACGACGCGGGCACGACCACCATCCTCACCACCGCGGCACTCAAGGCCGACCTGGAGCGGCAGTTCGCCGAACTCCCCGAACTGGCCGGCCTCACCCTCGTCGACACCGAGGCCCTGCCCGCCACCCCGGTCGACTGGCACGGCCCCGCCCCGCTGCCCGACGACATCGCCCTGCTCCAGTACACCTCCGGCTCCACCGGCGACCCCAAGGGCGTGATGGTCTCCCACGCCAACTTCCTCGCCAACGTCGCCGAGACCGAGGACATCTGGCCCACCGGCCACGACGGCGTCGTCGTCTCCTGGCTGCCCCTCTTCCACGACATGGGCATGCTCTTCGGCATCCTCCTGCCGCTCTGCTCCGGCATCCCCGCCTACCTCATGGAGCCGGCCGCCTTCATCCGCCGCCCGCTGCGCTGGCTGGAGGCCCTGTCCACCTACCGGGGCACGCACGCCGCCGCGCCGAGCTTCGCCTACGAGCTGTGCGTGAACGCGCTGCGCGGCGCCGGGGACGTCGACCTGGACCTGTCGTCGTGGCGGGTCGCGGCGAACGGGGCCGAACCGGTGCGCTGGCGCGCGGTGCGGGACTTCACCGAGACGTTCGCCCCGTACGGGTTCGCCGCCGAGGCCATGACCCCCGGCTACGGGCTGGCCGAGAACACCCTCAAGGCCACGGCGAGCCCCGCCGACCGGGCGCCCACCGTGCTCTGGGTGTCCTCGACGGCCCTGAAGGACGGCCGTCTGGAGATCGTGGGGGAGACGGCGCCCGACGCCCAGCCGCTGGTCGGCTCGGGCTGGCCGTCCTCGACCACCCGGGTGCGCGTGGTCGACCCGGTGACGCGCACCCCCCGCGAACCCGGCCGGCTCGGTGAGATCTGGATCGACGGCCCGTGCGTCGCCCTCGGCTACCGGGAACGCCCGCAGGAGACCGAGGAGGCGTTCGGGGGCCGGATCGCGGGGGAGAGCGGGGCGCGCCGCCACCTCCGTACGGGCGATCTGGGCTTCCTCCACGAAGGGGAGCTGTTCGTCGCGGGACGCCTGAAGGACGTCATCATCCGCAACGGGCGGAACTTCTACCCCCAGGACATCGAGCTGTCCGCCGAGTCGGCGGTGCCGGGGCTGCGGCCGAACTGCGCGGCGGCGTTCTCCGTGGACGACGGCGAGCGGGAACGGCTGGTGGTGGTCGTCGAGACGGACGGACGGGTCCTCCGCGAGGTCGGGGCGGGCGAGCTGCGTGAACGCGTCAGGGCGGCCGTGCACGACGGACAGCGGCTGCGGGTCGACGAGGTCGTGGTGATACGCAGGGGTGCCCTGCCCCGTACCACCAGCGGGAAGGTCCAGCGCAGGGGTTGCCGCACGCTCTATCTGGACGGGGCACTGGGGGTTGTGGCTGACTGAGCGGGTACGCCGCGGGGCCCGGCCGGGTGAGCGCTTTCCTCACCGGCGGGCCCACGGCGCGGTGAGAGCAAAGTTCCTTTCCGGTCACCCGGTGCCACAGCGCGGAAACGCGCCCTCCCTACCTTCGGGACTCATAAGCCATCACCCCCCAGCACCATCCGAGCCCGGAGAACCGTGGAGGCGTCATGACAGCCCCGAGCACAGCCCCCGCTGCCAGTAGGGGAGGCCGCTGGATCCAGCACTGGGATCCGGAGGACGAGACCTTCTGGAACGAGACCGGCGAGAAGGTCGCCCGCCGCAACCTGATCTTCTCGGTCCTCTCCGAGCACATCGGCTTCTCCATCTGGACCGTCTGGTCGGTGATGGTCCTCTTCATGGGCCCCGAGTACGGGCTCACCCCGGCCGACAAGTTCTTCATCGTGTCGATGGCCACCCTGGTCGGCGCCATCGTGCGCGTCCCGTACACCTTCGCGGTGGCGATCTTCGGCGGACGCAACTGGACGGTCGTCTCGGCGAGCCTGCTGCTCATCCCGACCGTCGCGGCCTTCGTGGTGATGGAGCCGGGGACCTCGTTCAACACGTTCCTCGTCTGCGCGATGCTCGCCGGCATCGGCGGCGGCAACTTCGCCTCCTCCATGACCAACATCAACGCCTTCTTCCCCCTGCGGAAGAAGGGCTGGGCGCTCGGCCTCAACGCGGGCGGCGGCAACATCGGCGTCCCGGTCGTGCAGCTCATCGGTCTCGCCGTCATCGGCGCCAGCGGCGGCCCGCGCGTCCTGCTCGGGATCTACATCCCGTTCATCGTCCTCGCCGCGGTCCTCGCCTGGCTCAGGATGGACAACATCGCCGAGCTGAAGAACGACACCGGCGCCGCCAAGGAAGCCGTCAAGGACGCCCACACCTGGATCATGTCCTTCCTCTACATCGGCACCTTCGGCTCCTTCATCGGCTACAGCTTCGCCTTCGGCCTCGTCCTGCAGACCCAGTTCGGCCGTACGCCGCTGCAGTCCGCGTACGTCACCTTCATCGGCCCCCTGCTCGGCTCGCTGATCCGGCCCGTGGGCGGCGCCCTCGCCGACAAGTACGGCGGCGCGAAGATCACGCTGTGGAACTACGTCGCCATGGCCGGCGCCACCGGTGTCATCGTCATCGCCTCCATGCAGAAGTCGCTGCCGCTGTTCACCACCGCGTTCATCGCGCTCTTCGTCCTCAGCGGCCTCGGCAACGGCTCCACCTTCAAGATGATCCCGGGCATCTTCCAGGCCAAGGCCCTCGCCAAGGGGCTGCGGGGCGAGGAGGCCGCGGCCTACGGACGCCGTCTCTCCGGCGCCACCATGGGCATCATCGGCGCGGTCGGCGCACTCGGCGGCCTCGGCATCAACCTGGCCTTCCGCCAGTCCTTCCTCACCGTCGGCTCCGGCACCGGCGCCTTCGTCAGCTTCCTCGCCTTCTACGGGCTCTGCTTCGCCGTGACCTGGGCCGTATACCTTCGCCGGCCGGCCGCCAAGACAGCCGCCGCGACGGCCGAGACGGAGGCGAAGCCGCAGCTCAGCTACGCCGAGGTGTGACATCACCCATGGCGTGACACGTGTGACGTAACACCAGCGACATCAACCCGAACCGAGCCTGTCACGCAGCGTTGACAGGCTCGTTCGGCATGTAGGTGCCAGAGCCAGGTACTACGACTCGGGCGGGACGAGAGCCATGTACGACGAACAGCAGCGACCAGACCACGGCCCATTGGCGGGGTTCACGGTGGGCGTGACAGCCGCGCGCCGCGCCGACGAACTGGGGGCCCTGCTCCAGCGTCGCGGAGCGTCCGTCCTCCACGCGCCGGCCCTCCGTATCGTGCCGCTCTCCGACGACAGCGAACTGCTGGCCGCCACCAAGGACCTCCTCGCCCAGGCGCCCGACATCGTGGTGGCCACCACCGCCATCGGTTTCCGCGGCTGGATCGAGGCGGCCGACGGCTGGGGCCTGGGCGAGGCGCTCCTGGACCGCCTCCGGGGCGTCGAAGTCCTCGCGCGCGGACCGAAGGTGAAGGGGGCGGTGCGCGCCGCGGGCCTCACCGAGGAGTGGTCCCCGTCCTCCGAATCGATGGCGGAGGTACTGGACCGGTTGCTGGACCAAGGGGTCGAGGGCCGCCGCATCGCCGTCCAGCTCCACGGCGAACCCCTCCCCGGCTTCGTGGAGTCGCTGCGGGCCGCCGGAGCGGAGGTCGTCGGCGTCCCCGTCTACCGCTGGCTGCCGCCGGAGGATCTCACCCCGGTCGACCGCCTGCTCGAAGCGACGGTCGGCCGCGGCGTCGACGCCCTCACCTTCACGAGCGCGCCCGCCGCGGCCTCGCTGCTGTCCCGCGCCGAGGACCGCGGGCTCCTCCCGGAACTGCTCAACGCCCTGAACCACGACGTACTCCCCGCCTGTGTCGGCCCGGTGACGGCCCTTCCGCTCCAGGCCCACGGCATCGACACCGTCCAGCCCGAACGGTTCCGCCTCGGCCCCCTCGTCCAGCTCCTCTGCCAGGAACTCCCCACCCGCGCCCGCACCCTGCCCATCGCCGGGCACCGCGTGGAGATCCGCGGCCACGCCGTCCTCGTCGACGGCGCCCTGCGCCCCGTCCCGCCCGCCGGTATGTCCCTGCTCCGCGCGCTCGGCCGCCGCCCCGGCTGGGTCGTCCCCCGCTCCGAACTCCTCAAGGCCCTGCCCGGCGCCGGCCGCGACGAACACGCCGTGGAGACGGCGATGGCCCGCCTCCGCACGGCGCTGGGTGCGCCGAAGCTCATCCAGACGGTGGTGAAGCGGGGTTACCGGCTGGCCCTGGACCCGGCGGCCGACACGAAGTACGGGGTACCGGGCGCCTAATGGCTCGGGGGTGCGCGGTTCGTTGGCGGGTGCGGGTCCGTTGTGGTTTCTCGCGCAGTTCCCCGCGCCCCTGAAAAGCGACCGGGGCTGCGCCCCGTGCTTTTCAGGGGAGGACGGGCCGCAGGCCCGTTCCTCCAGGGGCGCGGGGAACTGCGCGACAAGCCCCCACCCACCCGCACCGCCAAAACCACCTGCACCCCGGGGCTACCAGGCGCCGCGCCCGGCCAAGTGCGACCCGGCACCGGAGCGGGTACGAACACCTGAGCCCCCCGACGCGGTGACCCCTAGGCGGTGACAGGCCCATGTCCTACACCCCCCGCTTCGACTGCGGCCACCTCTGCCTGGACCTCCTCGCCACCACGCACCCCGAGGAACAGCTCACCTCGCCCGCCCGCCTGCGCCACTGGATCACCACCGCCGCCCTCGTCCCCGAGGACACCCCCCTCGACCACGTCACCCCCGCCTGGCTCCCCGCCTTCACAGAACTGCGCGTCCACATAGCCCGGTTGGTCCACCCGGCGGCGTCCCCCACCACCCGCTCCGACCCCGCCGCGTACGACGCCTCCCTCGCCCGGGTCAACGACCTGGCGAGACCCGCGCCCCCGGCCCCCCGAGCCGTCCGCACGGACACCGGCGCCCTCACCCGCGCCCTCGTGGACACCCCCGGCCGCGCCGCCCTGCTCGCCGTCATCGCCCGCGACACCGTCGAGTTGCTCACCGACCCCGTCGCCTGCGCGAGCCTGCGCCAGTGCGCCGGCGACAACTGCCCCCTCGTCTACGTCGACACCTCACGGGGCCGGCGCCGCCGCTGGTGCTCCAGCGAGATCTGCGGCAACCGAGAACGCGTGGCCCGCCATCGCCGCCGCACCGCCCTTTCACGCGCGTAGACCGCGCACCATCCGCCCCACTTCCCCCCGCTTGACGCCGTATTGCCCATCTCCCTTGCGGCGTCTAGCAGTTGGGTAACCACCCCGCTGTCGTAAAGAAGCAGCAGTGCTGTTTTTCACACCGCGAGATCCACATCTTCACAATTCCCGCCCTCCCGCGCAGGTTTTGAAGCCGGTTTGGGCGCGCTTGTCCCTCAGGGGCCCCACCAACCCCGCGTTTAATCGAGAAAGTTGTGGCTCAACTCTGAACACACACCTGGTTACCTACGTATCCCGATGTGAGCGACCGACTGGGGGAACCCCCGGACACCGGAGGTAGCCGTGCGCAAGGATTCCGCTGTGGCCGATGACCGCCCGCACAGGGCACGACATCGCGCGTCGCAGCCCTCAGAGCCGGACGAGGAGCTGATGCGCGCGCTGTACCGCGAGCACGCTGGACCCTTGCTCGCGTACGTGCTGCGTCTGGTCGCGGGCGACCGCCAACGCGCAGAGGACGTTGTGCAGGAAACTCTCATCAGGGCCTGGAAGAACGCCGGTCAGCTCAATCGAGCGACCGGATCGGTACGCCCCTGGCTGGTGACGGTCGCACGCCGCATCGTCATCGACGGCCACCGCAGCCGGCAGGCCCGGCCGCAGGAGGTCGACCCGTCGCCGCTGGAGGTCATCCCCGCGGAGGACGAGATCGACAAGGCGTTGTGGCTGATGACACTGTCGGACGCGCTGGACGACCTGACCCCTGCCCACAGGGAAGTCCTGGTCGAGACCTATTTCAAAGGGCGTACGGTCAATGAGGCGGCCGAGACGCTTGGCATCCCCAGTGGAACCGTCCGCTCACGGGTGTTCTACGCCCTGCGGTCGATGAAGCTGGCTCTGGAGGAGCGCGGGGTGACGGCATGAGCAACATGTACGGGGGGTATGGACCGGGAATGCCCGGGTCTGTGCAAGGAGCCCAAGGTTCCGGCGACAACATCCACGAAACCGTCGGCGCGTACGCCCTCGGAATACTGGACGACGCCGAGGCCACACAATTCGAGGCCCATCTCGCCACGTGCGAATGGTGCGGTCAGCAGCTCGACGAGCTGGCCGGCATGGAACCCATGCTGGCCGCCCTCGCCGACCTGCCCGCGGCCCAGGGGACACCGGCGATCGGTGAGTCCCTGGCGGCGAAACCGAGTCCGAAGCTCTCGGACCGGCTGGTCGGCGAGGTCGTCCAGCACCGCGCCAAGAAGAGCCGGCGCAACTTCTTCATGCTGGCGGCCGGTATCGCGGCGATCATCGCGGGTCCCACCGCGGTGTTCGCGACGGCCGGCGGGGGCGACGACGGCAAGGTGCAGGCGGGCCAGACGTTCGCCGACAACCCGGCCAAGGCCGCGTTCGGTGACATAAGTGACAAGGTGCAGCGTACGGACGCCGCCACCAAGGTCAGCGCCACGGTCGCCATGAAGGAGAAGGCGTGGGGCACCCACGCCGTCCTGGAGCTGAAGAACGTCAAGGGCCCGGAGAAGTGCTCGCTGATCGCCGTCGGCAAGAACGGCGAGCGTGAGACGGTCACCTCCTGGTCCGTCCCGACCTGGGGTTACGGGATCAAGGACGCCAAGACGGAGCAGGCGAAAAACCCGCTCTACGTCGAGGGCGGCGCCGCCTTCACCCCGGACGAGATCGACCACTTCGAGGTCCTGACCTTCTCCGGCAAGAAGCTGGTCCAGGTCGAGGCGTGACCTTCCGGTGCCCCGCGTCCCCCGCGTTTCGGGGGGCGCGGGGCACCGCCTGTTCCCCCGGGGGGCTACCGTCGCGTACGGTGGACGGCTGCCCAGCACGTCAGAAGGGGGCCCGGGTGGCCGCTCAGGTTGTTCAGCAGGAAACGCTCGACTCCGCTCACGATTCCGTCCGCGAGCGGGAGATCGGCGTCGAACAGGAACATCTGGACCGGGTGTACCGGCGTCTCGAGGAGAAGATCCACGAGGCGGAGTTCCTGATGAACGACGCCGCCAAGCGCGGCCAGGTCGGCACCCCCGGCGCACTCGCCGAGCGGGACGCCCAGGTCTTCCGCGCGGGCATCCATCTGAACCGGCTGAACAACGAGTTCGAGGACTTCCTCTTCGGCCGTATCGACCTCCTCCTCGGCAAGGACGGCAAGAAGGGTCCGGACGGCGCGTACACCGCCGTCGAACCCGCCGAGGGCGCGGTACGTCCCGACAACACCGCCGACATCGCCGAGACCCTGCACATCGGCCGCATCGGCGTCCTGGACGCCGAGTACGCGCCGCTGGTCATCGACTGGCGGGCCCCCGCCGCCGCCCCCTTCTACCGCTCGACCCCGGTCGACCCCGGCCGGGTCGTCCGCCGCCGGGTCATCCGCTCCAAGGGCCGCAAGGTGCTCGGCGTCGAGGACGACCTGATGCGCCCCGAACTGAAGGCGCGCCTCGACGGCCACGAGCTGCCCGTCATCGGTGACGGCGCCCTGATGGCCGCGCTCGGCCAGGCCCGCAGCCACTCCATGCGCGACATCGTCGCCTCCATCCAGGCCGAGCAGGACCTGGTGATCCGCGCCCCCGCCGCCTCCGTGACCTACGTCGAGGGCGGGCCCGGCACCGGCAAGACGGCCGTCGCCCTGCACCGCGCCGCCTACCTCCTCTACCAGGACCGGCGCCGCTACGCGGGCGGCATCCTGATCGTCTCCCCGACCCCGCTGCTGGTCGCGTACACCGAGGGCGTCCTGCCCTCGCTCGGCGAGGAGGGCCAGGTCGCCATCCGCGCCATCGGCTCCCTCGTCGACGGCGCGGAGGCCACCCTGTACGACTCCCCGGCCGTGGCCCGCGCCAAGGGCTCGTACCGCATGCTCAAGGTGCTGCGGAAGGCCGCCCGGGGCGCGCTGGAGCGGAGCGACGCGCCCACCCGGTTGCGTGTCGTCGCCTTCGGCCGGCGGCTGGAGCTGGAGGTGGGGGATCTGGACCGCGTCCGCCGCAACGCGCTCGGCGGCACGGCCCCCGTCAACCTGCTGCGCCCCCGCGCCCGCAAGCTCCTCCTCGACGCCCTGTGGGACCGGTCGGGCGCCGCGGGACGGCACACGGACCCCGAACTCGCCGCCGAGCTCCGCTCCTCCTTCGACGAGGACATCACCAGCGAGGACGACTTCATCGCCTTCCTCGACGCCTGGTGGCCCGAGCTGACGCCGCGCGCGGTTCTCACCGCCATGGCCGACGAGCGCCGCCTCGGCCGCTGGGCCCGGCGCATCCTCAACCCCGGTGAGGTCCGCCGGGTCGCCCGCTCCCTCAGGCGGGACGGCCTGTCGGTCCACGACGTCGCCATGCTCGACGAGCTCCAGGCGATCCTCGGCATGCCCGCCCGCCCCCGCAAGAAGCGCGAACTCGACCCGCTCGACCAGCTCACGGGCCTGGAGGAGCTGATGCCGGTGCGCGAGGAGAGCCAGCGCGAGCGCGCCGAGCGGCTGGCCCAGGAACGCACCGAGTACGCGCACGTCATCGTCGACGAGGCGCAGGACCTGACCCCGATGCAGTGGCGCATGGTGGGCCGCCGCGGCCGTCACGCCACCTGGACGGTGGTCGGCGACCCCGCCCAGTCCTCCTGGTCGGACCCCGACGAGGCGGCCGAGGCGCGGGACGAGGCGCTCGGTACCCGGCCCCGCCGCCGCTTCACCCTCACCGTCAACTACCGCAACCCGGCCGAGATCGCCGAACTGGCGGCGAAGGTGCTGGCGCTGGCGATGCCGGGCTCCGAGTCGCCCACCGCGGTCCGCTCCACCGGCGTCGAGCCCCGCTTCGTCACCGCCCAGCGCGACACCCTGGCCCGCACGGTCCGCGCGGAGGCGGCGCGGCTGCTGGACCTCGTCGACGGGACGGTGGGTGTCGTCGTCGCCATGAACCGCCGCGAGGAGGCCGCCCGCTGGCTGGCCGGCCTCGGCGACCGCGTCGTGGCCCTGGGCAGCCTGGAGGCGAAGGGCCTGGAGTACGACGCGACGGTCGTCGTCTCCCCGGCGGAGATCGCGGACGAGTCCCCGGCGGGCCTGCGCGTGCTGTACGTGGCCCTCACCCGCGCGACCCAGCAGCTGACGGTCGTGTCGGCGGACAGGGACGACCCGGACGCGACGGGAGTACCGGACCTGCTGCGGGACTGAGGGGGGCGAACCACCCGCACCCGCCGACGCTCCGTCAACTCCCGGAACGCCGGGGCGCCTGTTAGCCTGGGTGATGGCACCGGCTCGATCCAAGCCCCCGGGCCCAACCTTCGTCGCTCAGAGCGACCACTTGCCGCGAGGCGAGCATGGCGGGTCGGTGCCACTTGAACGACAGCGGTACGCGAAGAGGTCCACGTCCTGTGACGTGGACCTCTTTTCGTTGAGAACAAAACGTTCTCAATCTCACCGGGCTAACGCCTACTCGGTGGTAGGTGCGACGATCGGACGGCAAAACGCACAAACGCAGTAGCGAAAGCAGAGGAAGTCGGCCATGGCAACGGCGCCCAGCGTCTCCTACTCGATGACGGTCCGCCTGGAGGTGCCCGCGAGCGGAACCGCGGTCTCCCAGCTCACCACGGCCGTCGAGTCCAACGGAGGCTCGGTGACCGGCCTCGACGTGACCGCCTCGGGGCACGAGAAGCTCCGCATCGACGTCACCATCGCGGCCACCTCCACCGCGCACGCCGACGAGATCGTCGAGCAGCTGCGCCACATCGAGGGCGTCACGCTGGGCAAGGTCTCCGACCGTACGTTCCTGATGCACCTCGGCGGCAAGATCGAGATGGCGTCGAAGCACCCCATCCGCAACCGTGACGACCTGTCCATGGTCTACACGCCCGGTGTGGCCCGCGTCTGCATGGCGATCGCCGAGAACCCCGAGGACGCCCGCCGCCTCACCATCAAGCGCAACTCCGTTGCGGTCGTGACGGACGGCTCCGCCGTGCTGGGCCTCGGCAACATCGGCCCCAAGGCCGCGCTGCCCGTGATGGAGGGCAAGGCGGCCCTCTTCAAGCGGTTCGCCGGCATCGACGCCTGGCCGATCTGCCTCGACACCCAGGACACCGACGCGATCGTCGAGATCGTCAAGGCGATCGCCCCCGGCTTCGCCGGCATCAACCTGGAGGACATCTCCGCGCCCCGCTGCTTCGAGATCGAGGCCCGGCTGCGCGAGGCCCTCGACATCCCCGTCTTCCACGACGACCAGCACGGCACGGCGATCGTGGTGCTCGCCGCCCTCACCAACGCGCTGCGCGTGGCGGGCAAGGGAATCGGCGACATCCGCGTCGTCATGTCCGGCGCCGGCGCGGCCGGTACGGCCATCCTCAAGCTGCTCATCGCCGCCGGTGTGAAGAACGCCGTCGTCGCCGACATCCACGGGGTCGTGCACTGCGACCGCGAGGACCTGGTCGACGCCGCCGCCGACTCCCCGCTGCGCTGGATCGCCGACAACACCAACCCCGAGGGCCTCACCGGCACGCTCAAGGAGGCTGTGCGCGGCGCGGACGTCTTCATCGGCGTCTCCGCCCCGAACGTCCTCGACGGCGACGACGTGGCCGCCATGGCCGACAACGCGATCGTGTTCGCGCTCGCGAACCCGGACCCCGAGGTCGACCCCGCGGTGGCCCGTCAGACGGCGGCCGTCGTGGCCACCGGCCGCTCCGACTTCCCGAACCAGATCAACAACGTGCTGGTCTTCCCGGGTGTCTTCCGCGGTCTGCTCGACGCCCAGTCCCGCACCGTCAACACGGAGATGATGCTCGCCGCCGCGAAGGCCCTCGCGGACGTCGTCACCGAGGACGAGCTGAACCCGAACTACATCATCCCGAGCGTCTTCAACGACAAGGTCGCGGGAGCGGTCGCCGGGGCGGTCCGCGAGGCCGCGAAGGCGGCCGGCGCGACGGTCTGACCCGGGGCCGCGGGCGGCCCCGCGGCTGCTCCGGCCGACTGTGACGGTCACCACGATGGGCCCGGATCCCGGCGCGTCGCTGGGGTCCGGGCCGTACGTATGCCTAGGGTGGCGGCCAGTCCGCCGCCGTGGCGGGCCCGAGCGGGACCTGCGTGGACATGGCGCTTTTCGTGTGACTCCCATGGGTGTTCGTGTGACTCCCATGGGTGCCGGATTGGCTTTCCCGCCGCAGGTGAGTGCAGGATGCGTCCCTGGGCGCGAGGGTCTGACGACGGACCCGGGTCCGCCTCAACGGCAAGAAGAACACGGGAGTAACAACATGAACCGCAGTGAGCTGGTGGCCGCGCTGGCCGACCGCGCCGAGGTGACCCGCAAGGACGCCGACGCCGTGCTGGCCGCGTTCGCCGACGTCGTCGGTGACATCGTCTCCAAGGGCGACGAGAAGGTCACCATCCCCGGTTTCCTGACCTTCGAGCGCACCCACCGTGCCGCTCGCACCGCGCGCAACCCGCAGACCGGCGACCCGATCCAGATCCCGGCCGGCTACAGCGTGAAGGTCTCCGCGGGCAGCAAGCTCAAGGAAGCCGCCAAGGGCAAGTGACCCCGCCGCCCGTGTGCCGCACGGCGGCGTACGAGGCCCGGTAACGCCAGTGGGGCGGTCTCCCGACACAGGGAGACCGCCCCACAGGCGTTTCTCGGGCAGCGGCTCAGCCCGACGTGCGGCGCGTCAGCCGAGGGCCTTGCCCGGCAGTTCCACCTTCGCGCCGAGCTCCATGAGCTTCTCCATGAAGTTCTCGTAGCCGCGGTTGATCAGGTCGATGCCGTGGACGCGGGACGTGCCCTGGGCCGCGAGGGCGGCGATCAGGTAGGAGAAGCCGCCGCGGAGGTCGGGGATGACCAGGTCGGCGCCCTGGAGCTTCGTCGGGCCCGACACGACCGCCGAGTGCAGGAAGTTCCGCTGGCCGAAGCGGCAGTCGGAGCCGCCGAGGCACTCGCGGTAGAGCTGGATGTGCGCGCCCATCTGGTTCAGCGCGGACGTGAAGCCCAGCCGGGACTCGTACACCGTCTCGTGGATGATCGACAGTCCCGTGGCCTGCGTCAGGGCCACCACCAGCGGCTGCTGCCAGTCGGTCTGGAAACCGGGGTGGACGTCCGTCTCCAGGGCGATCGACTTCAGCTGCCCGCCGGGGTGCCAGAAGCGGATGCCCTCGTCGTCGATCTCGAACGCGCCACCCACCTTCCGGTAGGTGTTCAGGAACGTCATCATCGAGCGCTGCTGGGCGCCCCGGACGTAGATGTCACCCTCCGTGGCCAGCGCGGCGGACGCCCAGGAGGCGGCCTCCAGACGGTCCGGGAGGGCCTTGTGGGTGTAGCCGCCGAGCGAGTCCACACCGGTGATGCGGATCGTGCGGTCGGTGTCCATCGCGATGATGGAGCCCATCTTCTGCAGGACGCAGATGAGGTCCTCGATCTCCGGCTCGATCGCCGCGTTCGACAGCTCCGTCACGCCCTCCGCGAGGACGGCCGTGAGCAGCACCTGCTCGGTCGCGCCGACCGACGGGTACGGCAGCCGGATCTTCGTGCCGCGCAGCCGCCGCGGCGCCTCCAGGTACTGGCCGTCCTCCCGCTTCTCGATCTTCGCGCCGAACTGCCGCAGCACCTCGAAGTGGAAGTCGATCGGCCGGCCGCCGATGTCGCAGCCGCCGAGACCGGGGATGAAGGCGTGGCCGAGCCGGTGCAGCAGCGGACCGCAGAACAGGATCGGGATGCGGGAGGAGCCCGCGTGGGCGTCGATGTCGGCGACGTTCGCGCTCTCCACGTTCGTCGGGTCCATCACCAGCTCACCCGGTTCGTCCCCCGGGCGGACCGTTACGCCATGCAGCTGCAGCAGCCCGCGCACCACCCGCACGTCGCGGATGTCGGGGACGTTGCGCAGCCGGCTCGGACCGCTGCCGAGCAGCGCGGCGACCATGGCCTTCGGTACGAGGTTCTTCGCACCGCGGACACGGATCTCGCCACTGAGCGGGGTGCCGCCGTGTACAAGCAGTACGTCGTCAGAGCCGTTGACGGTCATGAATCTCGCGTTCCGTGATGTAGGGCAGAGGGCTTTACGGCGTGGGGGACCGACCGGTTTCCCGTTGTGCGGGAGCCGTTTCGGCGTGGGCCGGAAGGGCTAGCGTAAACGCCGCCCACCCCCCTTCCGTAAGCCCGAGTGCTTCTCAGCCACGTCATGGGTTCGCCACAACACGAACCGTCCACGGCCGGGCACATGGGGTCACCGGACCGGCCGTGCGCGGGGTCCGCACCGGTGCGCCCTGAGCTGCGCGCACCCCGCTGAGGGGATTGGCTCCCCGCGCGGGGGCAGGATGCGGGATCATGTCTGGCATGACCGAGGTGTCCTCGCTCACAGGGCGGCTGCTCGTGGCCACGCCCGCCCTGGCGGACCCGAACTTCGACCGCGCTGTGGTGCTGCTCCTCGACCACGACGAGGAGGGCTCACTCGGGGTGGTCCTCAACCGCCCCACCCCGGTGGACGTCGGAGACATCCTGGAGGGCTGGGCGGAACTCGCCGGCGAACCCGGGGTCGTCTTCCAGGGCGGACCGGTGTCCCTGGACTCGGCGCTCGGCGTCGCGGTGATACCGGGCGGCGGCCCCGTCGACCGGGCCCCGCTCGGCTGGCGGCGTGTGCACGGCGCGATCGGGCTCGTCGACCTGGAGGCCCCGCCGGAGCTCCTCGCCTCCGCGCTCGGCTCCCTGCGCATCTTCGCCGGGTACGCGGGCTGGGGCCCCGGCCAGTTGGAGGACGAACTGGTCGAGGGCGCGTGGTACGTCGTCGAGTCGGAACCCGGCGACGTGTCGTCCCCCTCGCCCGAACGGCTCTGGCGGGAGGTCCTGCGCCGCCAGCGCAGCGAACTCGCGATGGTGGCCACGTACCCGGACGACCCTTCGCTCAACTGATGCGTGCGAGCCCCAGTACCCTTGGCGGCATGAGCACTCTTGAGCCCGAGCGCGGTACTGGTACGGGGACCCTCGTCGAGCCGACGCCGCAGGTGTCGCACGGCGACGGTGACCACGAGCGCTTCGCCCACTACGTCCAGAAGGACAAGATCATGGCGAGCGCGCTCGACGGCACGCCCGTCGTGGCGTTGTGCGGCAAGGTGTGGGTACCGGGTCGCGACCCGAAGAAGTACCCCGTGTGCCCCATGTGCAAGGAGATCTTCGACTCCCTCGGCGCGGGTGGCGGGGACGACGAGGGCGGCGGCAAGAAGTAACGGCCGGACGTTTGTGACCGCGGTGCCCGGGAGCGGGTACCGCGGTCTTTGCTGCGCCGCCGCGCTGCTGCGCCGGGCGCCCAGCGACTCGGGGGTGTGCGTTCGTTGGCGGATGCGGGTCGGTTGTGGTTTCTCGCGCAGTTCCCCGCGCCCCTGAAGGCAGGCGCCGTCTCTCGGTCACAACTGGTCGAGACCTCTTGTGGTCATGTTCATGACTCCATAGCCTCCGGTGAGTTGTAGAGAGCAAAACGCCTGTTGCAGAGGATGCAACACTCCGCTCCCCCTCCGGAGGACCACGCGCCATGAAGCTCGCCCCCCGACTGCTCGCCCCCGTCGCGGCCCTCGCCCTCGCCGGACTGACCGCCTGCGCCCCCGGGACGTCCGACAACTCCTCGGCCACGAAGGACGACAGAACCGGCACCCTGCGCGTCTGGCTCTTCAGGGAGGTGAGCAACGCGCCGAAGGAGAAGGTCGTCGACAAGGTCGTCGCCGCCTTCGAGAAGGCGCACGAGGGGGCGAAGGCCAAGGTCGAGTACATCCCCGTCGAGACCCGCGCCGAACGTGTGAAGGCCGCCTTCAACGACCCGAAGAGCGCCCCCGACGTCATCGAGTACGGCAACACGGACACGGCCGGCTACGTCAAGGACGGCGGACTCGCCGACGTCACCACCGACTTCAACGGCTGGTCCGACTCCAAGGACTCCGACCCCACCGCCAGGACGTCCGTCACCGTCGACGGCAAGGTCTACGGCGCGCCTTTCTTCGTCGGCGTCCGCGCCCTGTACTACCGCACGGACGTCTTCGAGGAACTCGGCCTGGAACCCCCGAAGACCCTGGACGAGCTGACGACCGCCGCCCAGCGGATCCGCGCGGCCGAGCCCGACCTGTACGGGCTCGTCGTCGGCGGCGCGTACACCTACGGCGCCATGCCGTTCGTCTGGGCCCACGGCGGCGAGATAGCCGAGGGCAAGGGCGGCTCGTACGCCTCCACCATCGACAGCGCGGCCGCCCAGAAGGGCATCGAGGCGTACACCTCGCTGTTCGGCGACGACAACTGCCCCGCCGCCAAGTGCGCCGGCATGGGCGGCAACGACACGGTCACCGCGTTCGCCGCGGGCAAGGCCGGTATGGCCATCGGCGGTGACTTCAGTCACGCCGCCGTGGAGGCCGGGAAGGTCAAGGGCAAGTACGCGGTCGTCCCCCTGCCGGGGGTGAAATCCGGTTCTGTGGCGCCGGCGTTCGCGGGCGGCAACAACATCGGCGTACTGAAGAGCACCACGCGCCGCACGCTCGCCGTCGACCTCATGAAACGGCTGGCGTCCAAGAGGACCCAGGGTGAACTCTTCGACGCGATGGGCTTCCTGCCGACGTACACCGACGTACGGGCCGAGGCGGCGAAGAAGGAGCCGTTCATCGAGCCGTTCGTGAAGACCCTGTCCTCGGGGACCCGGTTCGTGCCGGTCTCCCCGGCGTGGGCCCGGATCGACGCGTCGCTCGTGCTGCCGACGATGTTCCAGGAAATCATCAGCGGCAAGAAGGACGTGAAGGACGCGTCCGAGGACGCGGCGGAGCGGATGAACGACGCCTTCAGCTCCGTCGGGTGACGCCCGTGCCCCCCGGTTCGGGCGGGGGCCCCGCCCGGTGGACGCCCTGGATCTACCTCGCGCCCGCGCTCGTCGTCCTCGGCGGGCTGCTCGTCTACCCCGTCTACCAGCTCGGCCTGATCTCGCTGCTGGAGTACACCCAGGCGCAGGTCAGCGGCGGTGAACCGACCTCCTTCCGGGGGTTCGGGAACTACGCCGAACTGCTCGGCGACACCCAGTTCTGGCGGGTGCTGCTGGCCACCGTCGTCTTCGCGGCGGCCTGTGTGGTGTCCACGCTGGCCGTCGGCTGCGCGCTGGCCGTGCTGCTGACCCGGGTGCGGGCCGTTCCGCGGCTGGCGCTGATGCTGGCCGCGCTGGGCGCGTGGGCGACCCCGGCGGTCACCGGCTCCACGGTGTGGCTGATGCTCTTCGACCCCGACTTCGGGCCCGTCAACCGGGTGCTCGGGCTGGGCGACCACTCATGGACGTACGGGCGGTACAGCGCCTTCCTCCTCGTCCTGCTGGAAGTCGTCTGGTGCTCCTTCCCGTTCGTGATGGTGACGGTCTACGCGGGCATCCGGGCCGTTCCGTCGGAGGTCCTGGAGGCGGCGGCCCTCGACGGTGCCTCGCAGTGGCGGATCTGGCGGTCGGTGCTCGCGCCGATGCTCCGCCCGATCCTCGTCGTCGTCACCATTCAGTCGATCATCTGGGACTTCAAGGTCTTCACCCAGATCTATGTGATGACGGGCGGCGGCGGTATCGCCGGCCAGAACCTCGTCCTGAACGTGTACGCCTACCAAAAGGCATTCGCCGCCTCCGAGTACGGCCTCGGCTCGGCGATCGGCGTGGTGATGCTGGTGATTCTGCTGGCGATCACCCTGGTGTATTTGCGACTGCTCCGCGGACGGGGGGAGGAGCTGTGAATTCGACGGGTTTCCGGCGACGGCCCTGGCGGCTTGCCGCGGAGGCATCCGCCCTGGTCATCGCGGTCGCGGTGGCGTTCCCGCTGTATTGGATGGCGGTGAGCGCCGTCAAACCGGCGGGGGAGATCGAGTCGCCCGGGGCCCGGCCCTGGACGCTCGCGCCGACACTCGATTCCTTCCGCCGGGTCCTCGGGCAGCAGGAATTCGGCCGCTACTTCCTCAACAGCTGTGTCGTCGCCGGGGCCGTGGTTCTCGCCTCCGCGCTGATCGCGTTTCTCGCGGCGACGGCGGTGACGCGATTCCGCTTCCGTTTCCGGACGACCTTGCTGATCATGTTCCTGATCGCCCAGATGGTGCCCGTGGAGGCGCTCACCATCCCCTTGTTCTTCCTGATGCGGGACGCCGGCCAACTCAACACCCTGGGCGCGCTGATCCTGCCCCACATCGCCTTCTCCCTGCCCTTCGCGATCTGGATGCTGCGGGGCTTTGTGAAGGCCGTGCCGGAGTCCCTGGAGGAGGCCGCCCAGCTCGACGGGGCGAGCCGTTCCCGATTCCTGTGGCAGATCCTTTTCCCGCTCGTCCTCCCGGGGCTGGTCGCCACCAGCGTCTTCTCGTTCATCTCGGCCTGGAACGACTTCCTGTTCGCCAAGTCCTTCATCATCAGCGACACCTCCCGCTCGACGCTGCCGATGGCCCTGCTCGTCTTCTACAAGCCGGAAGAGCCCGACTGGGGCGGTGTGATGGCCGCGTCCACGCTGATGACGATTCCGGTGCTCGTCTTCTTCGTACTCGTACAACGACGGCTGGTCTCCGGACTGGGCGGAGCGGTCAAGGAGTGACGTGACTGATCTCGACGGAACGGAACTGATTCCGGCGCCCGGCCGTGTCTGCCGGAACCGGCCCGGCCGCGGCCGCCTGGACGAGGAGACGCGGCTGTTGGCCGGCCCGGGCACCGAGGGCGTCGCGCGCTGGCTGCGGGCGACGGTGGGCGCGGCTACCGGGTACGCCCTCCCGGACGGGGGCGGGTCCGCGTCCAGGCTCGTGCTGGGCGTCGAGCCCGGTCTGCCGCCCGAGGGCTACCGCCTGGTGGTCGACGGCACCGACCACCTGATCCAGGGCGGCAGCGCGGCAGGCGTCTTCTGGGGCGCGCAGACCTTCCGGCAACTGCTCGGTCCCGACGCCCACCGGCGGGCCCCCGTACGGCCGGGCCGGGGCTGGGACCTCCCCGGGGTCACCGTCGAGGACGCTCCCCGCTTCGCCTGGCGCGGCCTCATGCTCGACGTGGCCCGGCACTTCCTGCCCAAGGACCAGGTGCTGCGCTATCTGGATCTCATGGCCGCGCACAAACTCAACGTCCTGCACCTCCACTTGACGGACGACCAGGGCTGGCGCGTCGAGATCGAGCGATACCCGAGGCTGACGGAGGTCGGATCATGGCGGGCCCGCACGAAATTCGGCCATAGGGCGTCCCCCTTGTGGGAGGAGAAGCCGCACGGCGGTCACTACACGCACGACGACATCCGCGAGATCGTCGCCTACGCCGCCGAGCGGCATATCACCGTGGTCCCCGAGATCGACCTCCCGGGACACAGCCAGGCCGCGATCGCCGCGTATCCGGAACTGGGCAACACCGATGTCATCGACACGACCTCCCTCACCGTCTGGGACACCTGGGGCATCAACGAAAACGTACTCGCCCCCACTGACAACACCCTGCGCTTCTACGAGGGGGTCCTGGAGGAAGTCCTGGAACTCTTTCCGTCGGCCTTCGTGCACCTTGGCGGCGACGAGTGCGTCAAGGACCAGTGGAAGCGGTCGGCCACCGCGCAGGAACGCATCCGCGAGTGCGGGCTCACGGACGAGGACGGCCTGCAGTCGTGGTTCGTGCGGCATTTCGACAACTGGCTGACGGCGCGCGGGCGTCGCCTGATCGGATGGGACGAGATCCTTCAGGGCGGCCTCGCGCCGGGTGCGGCCGTGTCGTCCTGGCGGGGCTACGCGGGCGGCGTCACGGCGGCCCGAGCGGGCCACGACGTGGTCATGTGCCCCGAGCAGCACGTGTACCTGGACCACCGTCAGCACGACGGCCCCGACGAGCCGGTGCCGATCGGCTACGTGCGCACCCTGGAGGACGTCTTCCGCTTCGAGCCGGTTCCACCGGAGTTGACGCCCCAGGAGGCGCGGCACGTGCTGGGCACCCAGGCCAACGTGTGGACCGAGGTGATGGAGGACCCCGCGCGCGTGGACTACCAGGCGTTCCCGCGGCTCGCGGCCTTCGCCGAGGTGGCCTGGAGCCGGCTGCCCGCGCCCGCCGAGCGGGACTTCGCCGACTTCGAGCGGCGGATGACCGTCCACTATCGCCGACTTGACGCACTGGGGGTCGGTTATCGGCCGCCCGGCGGCCCCCGTCCGTGGCAGCGGCGACCCGGCGTGCTCGGACGCCCGATCGAGGGGACGCCCCCGAATGTGTGAGACGGCCGCGCCCCCGTACGTCCGCGAGCGGGTGGGCCGAGGCGGCACCGTCACCAGGGACAAGACGCGCCAGAAGCAGCCAAGCGCGTCAATATGCACGCACGGGAGATGTCGTACCAAAACGGACTATCCCCGGTGTGAGGTGGGCGAATGCCTCCTAGCGGACCCCCGCGTTCGGGCCTCGCGAGAATGTGCCAGAGTTGCCACGTCCGCCCTGTCAGCACGTACCGTACGGCAACACAGGCGGACCAGGTGGGGCAGCGGGAAGGGGCAGCCGGTTTGACCACGCACGCACCGCAGGCGGCGCAGGCCGTGACCCTGCCCGGCTCGCTCGACGAGGCCGTGGCGGCCCTCGCCGCCATGCCCTGGGCGGTCCCGGTGGCGGGCGGCACGGACCTCATGACCGCGGTCAACTCCGGGCAGCTCCGGCCCGCCGCGCTGGTCGGGCTGGGCAGGATCAGCGAGATCCGCGGCTGGCAGTACCAGGACGGGCACGCCCTGCTCGGCGCCGGACTGACGCACGCCCGGATGGGGCGCCCGGATTTCGCGGCGCTCATCCCGGCGCTCGCCGCCGCCGCGCGCGCCGCCGGCCCGCCGCAGATCCGCAACGCGGGCACCCTCGGCGGCAACATCGCGACGGCCGCCCCCACGGGGGACGCGCTGCCGGTGCTGGCCGCCCTGGAGGCCACGCTGATCATCGCGGGCCCGGGCGGGGCCCGCCGGGAGATGCCGGTCTCCCACCTGCTGGCCGGCATGGAGATGCTGCGCCCCGGCGAACTGATCGGGTACGTGCGCGTGCCGCTGCTGCACGCCCCCCAGGTCTTCCTCAAGGCCACGGGGCGGACCGGTCCCGGCCGCGCCGCCGCCTCGGTCGCCCTCGTCCTCGACCCCGCCCGGCGCGGGGTGCGGTGCGCGGTCGGCGCCATAGCGCCGATGCCGCTGCGCCCTCTGGACGCCGAGGCGTGGGTCGCCGGACTGATCGACTGGGACGGCGAGCGCACCCTGGTCCCCGAGGCGTTGCAGGCGTTCGGCGAGTACGTCGCCGCCGCCTGCATCCCGGACCCGGCCCCCGAGGTCGACGGCTCCGTGCCACCGCTTCCGCCCGCCGTACTGCACCTGCGGCGCACCGTCGCCGCGCTGGCCCGACGAGCACTGGGGAGGGCGCTGTCGTGACCGACGACCAGCACGGAGAGGGCACCCCGCGGCAGGGGGGCCAGAGCGGCTGGGAGCGACTGCCGCAGGGCGACTACGACGACGGCGCCACCACCTTCGTTCAGCTCCCCGAGGGCGGCATCGACGCGCTGCTCGCCGCCGACAGCCCGCTCGCCGCGCCCGGCCACGGCTATGTGCCGCCGCCGATAGCGGCCAACCCGGCCGGCACCGCCGGGACCGACCCGTCCGGCACGGGTTCCTGGGCCATGCCGGCCGAGGGCGCCCAGTGGCACGACCCGAACGCCGGGCAGCAGCAGCCCCCGGCGCAGGACGGGTTCACGTACAACCCCGGGTCCACCGGGCAGTGGACGTTCGAGGAGCCGGCCGCACAGGAAGGCACCGCACCCGGTCACGACGTGACCGGCGAGTGGTCGATTCCGGTCGCCGGGGGTGACCTTCCGGACGAATCGGGCGAGTTCAGTACCTCGGCCCTGGTCGAGCAGTGGGGCGGCACCCCGCCCGCGACCCTGCCCGGCGGTGCCCCCGCACCCTGGGCGACCGAGCAGATCGGCACCGCCTGGACCGCGCCGCCGCCCGCGGCACGGGTCGAGGAGCGCGCCACCGAGGACCGCCCCGCCGACGAGCGCGCCACCGACGGCCGCGCCACCGACGACCGCGCCATCGAGGAACCCCCGGCCGACGCGCCGGCCGCGGCTCCCACGGAGTCCGCCGACGCCCCCGCGGGCCCCTCCGGCGCTCCCACCGAGGCACCGGCTCCCGAGGCCGTCGAGGAGGCCCCCGAAGCCGCCCAGGAGCCCGCCGGAGACGCCGAGTCGGCCGACGGGGCCGAGGGCGACCCCGAGGGCCCCCAGGAGGCGGAGACGCCCGCCGAGGCGCCCGACGCCGAGATCCCGGGCGCCGAGGAAGAGGGCGCCGCGGAACCGGCCGCCGAACCCACCCCGCCCCCGCACGACGACCACCCCCTCGCCTCGTACGTCCTGCGCGTCAACGGCGCCGACCGGCCCGTCACCGACGCCTGGATCGGCGAGTCGCTGCTCTACGTGCTGCGCGAGCGGCTCGGCCTCGCGGGCGCCAAGGACGGCTGCTCCCAGGGCGAGTGCGGCGCCTGCAACGTCCAGGTCGACGGCCGGCTCGTGGCCTCCTGCCTGGTGCCCGCCGTCACCGCCGCGAGCAGCGAGGTGCGCACCGTCGAGGGTCTCGCCGTCGACGGGCAGCCCTCCGACGTGCAGCGGGCGCTCGCCCGGTGCGGCGCCGTCCAGTGCGGCTTCTGCGTGCCCGGCATGGCGATGACCGTGCACGACCTCCTGGAGGGCAACCCGGCCCCCACCGAGCTGGAGGCCCGCCAGGCGCTCTGCGGCAACCTCTGCCGCTGCTCCGGCTACCGCGGTGTGCTCGCCGCCGTGCGCGAGGTCGTCGCCGAACGCGAGGCCCACGCCACCGGCGAGAACGAGACCGGCGCCGACACCGAAGAGGCCCGCATCCCGCACCAGGCGGGCCCCGGCGCGGGTGGCGTCAACCCGGCGGCGTACGAGGCCCAGGGGGCACCGCCCGCCGCCCCGCACGACCCCGGCCAGTCCTACGGCGGCCAGGGGCTGTCCTTCGGCGACCCGGGCGACACGTACGGCGGTCAGGGGCAGTCGTTCGGCGGCCAGGACGGCACGTACGGGGGCCAGGACCAGACCTTCGGCGGCCAGGACGGCACGTACGGCGGTCAGGGCCAGTCGTTCGGGGGTCACGACGACTCCTACGGCGGTCAGGGCCAGACCTTCGGCGGCCAGGACGGCACATACGGGGGCCAGGGGCAGTCGTTCGGCGACCCGGGCGACACGTACGGCGGTCAGGGGCAGTCGTTCGGGGGTCATGACGACACCTACGGCGGTCAGGGCCGGTCGTTCGATGATCAGGACCAGTCGTTCGGCCAGGACGGAGGCCAGGCGTGAGCAACGAAGCAGCCACCGCGACGCCCGCGGTCGCCGGGAGCGCCGGAAGCGCCGGCGAGGCCGCGCCCGCCCCGGAGCCACTGCCGCACGGGCTCGGCGCGTCCCTTCCGTCCGCCGACGCCCGCGCGAAGTCCGAGGGCACCTTCCCGTACGCGGCCGACCTGTGGGCCGAGGGCCTGCTGTGGGCCGCCGTCCTGCGCTCACCGCACCCGCACGCGCGCATCGTGTCCATCGACACCTCCCACGCGCGCGAGATGCCCGGCGTCCGGGCCGTCGTCACCCACGAGGACGTGCCCGGTACCCCGCTGCACGGGCGCGGCAAGATCGACCGGCCGGTGTTCGCCTCCGACGTCGTACGCCACCACGGCGAGCCCATCGCCGCCGTCGCCGCCGACCACCCGGACACCGCGCGGATGGCCGCCGCCGCCGTCATCGTCGAGTACGAGGTGCTCGAACCGGTTATCGACCCCGAGCAGGCGTTCGAAGCCGAGCCCTTGCACCCCGACGGCAATCTGATCCGGCACATCCCGCTGCGCCACGGCGACCCCAACGCCTCCGGTGAGGTGGTCGTCGAGGGGCAGTACCGCATCGGCCGCCAGGACCCGGCCCCCATCGGCGCCGAGGCCGGCCTCGCCGTGCCCCGCCCCGACGGCGGTGTCGAGCTGTACCTCGGCTCCACCGACCCGCACACCGACCGCGACACCGCCGCCGCCGTCTACGGCCTGGCCCCCGACCGCGTCAAGATCGTCGTCACCGGTGTGCCCGGCGCCACCGCCGACCGCGAGGACCAGGGCTTCCAGCTCCCGCTCGGCCTGCTGGCGCTGAAGACCGGCTGCCCGGTCAAACTGACCGCCACGCGCGAGGAGTCCTTCCTCGGCCACGCGCACCGGCACCCGACGCTCCTGCGCTACCGCCACCACGCGGACGCCGAGGGCAGGCTGGTCAAGGTCGAGGCCCAGATCCTGCTGGACGCGGGCGCGTACGCGGACACCTCCTCCGAGGCCCTGGCGGCGGCCGTGTCGTTCGCCTGCGGCCCGTATGTGATCCCCAACGCCTTCATCGAGGGCTGGGCGGTGCGCACCAACAACCCGCCCTCCGGCCATGTGCGCGGCGAGGGCGCCATGCAGGTCTGCGCCGCGTACGAGGCGCAGATGGACAAGCTCGCCAAGAAGCTGGGCCTCGACCCGGCCGAGCTGCGCATGCGCAACGTGATGTCCACGGGTGACGTGCTGCCCACCGGACAGTCCGTGACCTGCCCGGCCCCCGTCGCCGAACTCCTCGAGGCGGTGCGGGAGTTCCCGCTCCCGGCGCTGCCGAAGGACACCCCCGAGGAGGAGTGGCTGCTGCCGGGCGGCCCCGAGGGCGCGGGCGAGCCGGGCGCGGTCCGCCGCGGCGTCGGCTACGGCCTCGGCATGGTCCACATGCTCGGCGCGGAGGGCGCGGACGAGGTCTCCACGGCCACCGTGAAGGTCCACGACGGCATCGCGACCGTGCTGTGCGCGGCCGTCGACACCGGCCAGGGCTTCTCCACCCTCGCCCGGCAGATCGTCCAGGAGACCCTCGGCATCGACGAGGTGCACATCGCCCAGGTCGACACCGACCAGCCCCCCGCGGGCGCCGGCTGCCGGGGCCGCCACACCTGGGTGTCGGGCGGCGCGGTGGAACGCGCGGCGAAGATGGTCCGCACCCAGCTGCTCCAGCCCCTCGCCCACAAGTTCGGCATGTCCACGGAGCTGCTCCAGATCACCGACGGCAAGATCACGTCGTACGACGGTGTCCTGTCGACGACGGTCGCGGAGGCGCTGGACGGCAAGGAACTGTGGGCCACCGCCCAGTGCCGCCCGCACCCGACCGAGCCGCTGGACGGCGCGGGTCAGGGCGACGCGTTCGTGGGCATGGCCTTCTGCGCGATCCGCGCGGTCGTGGACGTCGACATCGAACTCGGCTCCGTACGGGTCGTGGAGCTGGCGGTCGCCCAGGACGTCGGCCGGATCCTCAACCCCGCGCAGCTCAACGCCCGGATCGAGGCGGGCGTCACCCAGGGCGTCGGCATCGCGCTGACGGAGAACCTGCGCACCCCGCGCGGTCTGATCCGCCACCCCGACCTGACCGGGTACTCCCTGCCCACCGCCCTCGACGCCCCCGACATCCAGATCGTCAAGCTGGTGGAGGAGCGGGACGTGGTGGCCCCCTTCGGCGCGAAGGCGGCCAGCGCCGTACCGGTGGTCACCTCCCCGGCGGCCATCGCCTCGGCGGTACGCGCCGCGACGGGCCGCCCCGTGAACCGCCTGCCGATCCGCCCGCAGGCGGCGGTGGTGACGGGGGCCTGACGGGTCCCCGCACGGCCCCCGGACCGGCCTGACCGGTCCACTGGCCCTACCCCGGCCGGGTGTTCGCGTGTACGGCGGGCGTTGTCAGTGGGGCGGCGTATGGTTCTGGGAGTGGGACGGCAACGGCCGCTGTGCGGCGCGGTGTTGTCCCCTGCCGGGGGTTGGCACGCGAGCCATGTGCTGGGGGAGCCGAGAGCACGATGACGATGGGGACCATGGGCCTGACGGACCTGAACGACCTGAAGGGCCTGACCGTGACCGCCGGACCGGCGACACTGTCGGGACTGGCGCTGGACCTGCCCGCCCTGCTGCTGGACGAGGAGTTCGGCCAGAGCAAGGTGTGGCGCTTCGAGGACTTCGACTTCCCGGCGACGCTCACGCACGAGCCGACCCGTCGTTTCCTGCGCGACATGGGCCTGCCCGAGGAGCACGCCCTCTTCCACCTCGACACGGACATCCCGCTGCCGACCCTCGCCGAGTACTACGCGCACGAGCGCCCCGGGTTCCCGGCCGACCGGCTCCCCGCCGAGGCCGCCCGCCTGATCCGCCTCGGCCACTTCGTCGAGGGCAACAGCGTCGTCCTCGACGGCACGACGGGCGCGGCCCTCAACTGGAGCGAGCCCGAGTCCACGCTCTGCCCCCTCAACGCCGACATCTCCACCCTCGCCTTCACCCTCTGGCTGCTCCAGCGGGAGAAGCGGGAGAAGACGCCCACGGGCTGCTGGGTGGAGAGACTGCGCAACGAGGCCTGCGCGGACGGCTGACCGACCCGACCGCTGCCCCGGCGAGCGGGCGACCTCACCCTGTCCTTACGGACCCGGTCGGCTGCGGACCGAGGTTGTCGAACCACCGGAAGGTGAACGACACGTCGAAGGGCCCCACCGCGAACGGTGGGGCCCTTCGACACCATGCCTGCGCGAGGCGCCGGAGGCCGTGGCGGGATTCGAACCCACGTAACTCGCTTTGCAGGCGAGCCCCTGAACCACTCGGGCACACGGCCGGGTTGGGGCAATCATGGTGCTTCGGTAGAACTTCGGGTGATTGCTCCGAACTCGATGTGTCGACCGTAGGCGGGGGAGGGGGCGGGGCTCAAGGGGTGCGTGGGGGCTGCAACGGGACTGCCATACGCCGTTCATGAAAGGGCGTGGCGTGGGGTGCCCGGGGTGCGTGGGGGAGAAGGGGCGGGGGCGTACGACCAAGGTCGCATCGGGTGTGGGACTCCGGACAGGGGTCAATGTCAGCGATGCCCCTTACTCTGGCGGGCATGGGTGCTCTGAGGCCGCGTGGCACGGGCGTTGCGCAGGATGGTGGACCGGTTGTCGCCGGCGAGCGCGCGGAGGGGGTGTTGGGACGTTCCCACCGGGCGCTCAGCGTCGGCATCGTCTCCGTCGTGCTGCTGATCGCGTTCGAGGCGATGGCGGTCGGGACGGCGATGCCCGTCGTGGCGCGGGATCTGGACGGGGTCTCCGCGTACGGCTTCGTGTTCTCCGCCTACTTCACCACCAGCCTCTTCGGGATGGTGCTGTCCGGGCAGTGGTCCGACCTTCGGGGGCCGCTCGGGCCGCTCACCACCGGGATCGCGGCCTTCGCCGCCGGGTTGCTGGTGTCCGGCACCGCGGGCGCCATGTGGCTGTTCATCCTCGGCCGTGCCGTCCAGGGACTCGGCGGCGGCCTGGTCATCGTCGCGCTGTACGTGGTGGTGGGGCGGGCCTACCCGGAGCGGCTGCGGCCGTCCATCATGGCCGGGTTCGCCGCGAGCTGGATCATCCCGTCCGTCGTCGGCCCCCTCGCCGCCGGCGCGGTCACCGAACAGCTGGGCTGGCGCTGGGTCTTCGTGGGCATCCCCGTCCTGGTCGTCCTGCCGCTGGGGCTGGCACTGCCCCAGATACGGCGCCGGGCGTCGGGCCCGGTCGGCGGCACAGCGACCGGGGCCCCCGCCTTCGACCGCCGCCGTATCCGGCTCGCCCTCGGTATCTCGGTGGGTGCCGGGCTCCTCCAGTACGCCGCCCAGGACCTGCGGTGGCTGTCGGTCGTGCCGGCGGCCGTCGGGGTGGGGCTGCTGGTGCCGGCGGTGCTCGGGCTGCTGCCCAGGGGGACGTACCGGGCGGTGCGGGGACTGCCGTCGGTGGTGCTGCTGCGCGGGGTGGCCGCCGGGTCGTTCATCGCGGCCGAGTCGTTCGTACCGCTGATGCTGGTCACCCAGCGAGGGCTGTCGCCGACGCTCGCCGGGTTCTCGCTCGCCGCGGGCGGCGGGGCGTGGGCGCTGGGGTCGTGGGTGCAGGCGCGGGCGCGCGTGGAGCCGTACCGGGAGCGGCTGATGACGACCGGGATGATGGTGGTCGCGGCGGCGATCGCCGCGGTGCCGAGTGTGCTGATCGAGACGGTGCCGGTGTGGACCGTGGCCGTCGCGTGGACTTTCGGGTGCTTCGGGATGGGCCTCGTCATCTCCTCCACCAGCGTCCTGCTGCTCAAGCTCTCCGCCCCCGAGGAGGCAGGCACCAACTCCGCCTCGCTCCAGATCTCCGACGGCCTGTCCAACGCGCTGCTGCTCGCGGCCGGCGGCGCCGCCTTCGCCGCGCTCGGCGGCGGCGCGGCCGGCCACACGGCCACCACCGCCTCCGGCACCGGCTCCCACCCGGCCGCGTTCGTCGCCGTGTTCCTGCCGATGGCGGCCGTGGCCCTCCTGGGCGCCTGGGTGACGACACGGCTGCGGGAGCGGTGAGGGAACAGGGGGAGGAGGAGGTGAGGAGGGCGAGGGGCGGACCGCTGCCCGTAAAGCGGTGGGGCCGGCGTCCGCTCTCCCTCTAACCTCACCCCCATGACCGAGATCACCCACCGCCTCGACCCCGCCCTCCAACGGGCCCTCGCCGACCAAGGGCCTGTCGTTTGGATCACGCCTGGGCCGCGGGGCTTGGCACGCACGCCTGCCGCGTTGTCGTCGGTTGCCAACGCTCCGCGTTGACGCCCTCCTCCGCCTTGCAGCCGCACGCACCAAGCCCCGCTCACCGGCAGCCGTCAAGGTGCCGCAACCCGAAGCCGGCATGATCCAAACGACAGACCCTCGCCGACGCGCAGGAGCGGGGGCCGGAGGACGTGGTGGGGGAGGCCGTGGAGGCATATGTGCGGGCGCAGGGGGCGCTCGTGCGGGGGCATGCCGAGCGGCTCGCCTCCGCGCACGCCGAGTTGTTGCGGAGGCTGGGGGAATGAGCCGTCATCTGACCGTCGCCGAGGTCACCGCCGTCGCCGAGGTCGCCTTCGGGGGGCGGGCGCCCGAGCAGCGGGAGCCCGGGCTGCTGGAGTCGGCCGTGCACCGGCCGCGCGCCCGGATGTTCGGCACCGCCGCCTACACCGACCTCCACGACCAGGCGGCCGCGCTGCTGCACGCCATTGCCACCAACCACCCCCTGGTCGACGGGAACAAGCGCACGGCCTGGCTCGCCGCGGCCACGTTCCTCGCCGTCAACGGCGTCGACCTCGCGGACGTCGACCAGGACCGGGCGTACGACCTGGTCATCGATGTCGCCTCCGGGGACGAGAGCGACGTCGCGGTGATCGCGGGGCGGCTGAGGTCGCTGTGAGGTGGATCCCATCGCCGGGGGTCGGGGTGTCGTACGCGCGTTGACCCGGTCGCGCCGCCGGTAGGGTGGCCCGGTTGTCATACGTAGCCGAGCCGGCCGAGCCGCCGTGGCAGGGCCGCTCGTCGCTACCCCGCCGAGCCGCCCGACCACAGATCACAGACCGGAGACCGTGACTACCTCCCGCCCGTCGACCACCGCCACCCTCAACGGAGGCCCCTCCGGGCCCGCTTCGATGACCGCCACCTCGAACCACCACCTCTCGCCCGCCTTCCCCGGCCGCGCCCCCTGGGGTACCGCCAGCAAGCTGCGTGCCTGGCAGCAGGGGGCGATGGAGAAGTACATCCAGGAGCAGCCGCGGGACTTCCTCGCGGTCGCGACCCCCGGCGCCGGGAAGACCACCTTCGCGCTGACCCTCGCGTCCTGGCTGCTGCACCACCACGTGGTGCAGCAGGTGACCGTCGTGGCGCCGACCGAGCACCTGAAGAAGCAGTGGGCGGAGGCGGCGGCCCGGATAGGGATCAAGCTGGACCCGGAGTACAGCGCGGGACCGCTCGGCAGGGAGTACGACGGGGTCGCCGTCACCTACGCCGGTGTCGGCGTGCGCCCCATGCTGCACCGCAACCGCAGCGAGCAGCGCAAGACCCTCGTCATCCTCGACGAGATCCACCACGCCGGTGACAGCAAGTCCTGGGGCGAGGCGTGTCTGGAGGCGTTCGAACCGGCCACGCGGCGGCTCGCCCTCACCGGTACGCCCTTCCGGTCCGACACCAACCCCATCCCGTTCGTGACGTACGAGGAGGGGCAGGACGGCATCCGGCGCTCCTCCGCCGACTACACCTACGGCTACGGCAACGCGCTCGCCGACAACGTCGTGCGGCCCGTCATCTTCCTCTCCTACAGCGGCAACATGCGCTGGCGCACCAAGGCCGGCGACGAGATCGCCGCGCGGCTCGGCGAGCCCATGACCAAGGACGCCATCAGCCAGGCATGGCGCACCGCGCTCGATCCGCGCGGCGACTGGATGCCGAGCGTGCTGCGCGCCGCCGACCAGCGGCTCACCGAGGTCAGGAAGGCCATCCCGGACGCGGGTGCCCTCGTCATCGCCTCCGACCAGGACTCGGCGCGCGCCTACGCCAAGCTCATCCGGGAGATCACCGGCCACTCGGCGACCCTCGTGCTGTCCGACGACGCCGGCGCCTCGGACCGCATCGACGAGTTCAGCCACAACACCGACCGGTGGATGGTCGCGGTGCGGATGGTGTCCGAGGGCGTCGACGTGCCGCGGCTCGCGGTCGGGGTGTACGCCACCACCATCTCCACCCCTCTCTTCTTCGCGCAGGCCGTCGGCCGCTTCGTGCGGTCCCGGCGGCGCGGCGAGACCGCGTCCGTGTTCCTGCCGACCGTGCCCGACCTGCTCGGCTTCGCCAACGAGATGGAGCGCGAACGGGACCACGTCCTCGACAAGCCCAAGAAGGGCGGCGAGGAGGACCCGTACGCCGAGGAGGAGAAGCTCCTCGCCGAGGCGGAGCGGCAGCAGGACGAGGACACCGGCGAGCAGGACATGCTGCCGTTCGAGGCGCTGGAGTCGGACGCGGTCTTCGACCGGGTCATGTACAACGGCGCCGAGTTCGGTATGCAGGCCCACCCGGGGAGCGAGGAGGAGCAGGACTACCTCGGGATCCCGGGGCTCCTCGAACCCGACCAGGTGCAGCTGCTGCTCCAGAAGCGGCAGGCCCGGCAGATCGCGCACAGCCGCAAGAAGCCGGACGCGGAGGCCGACCTCGTCGAGCTTCCGGCCGACCGGCGGCCCGTCGTCACCCACAAGGAACTCCTCGAACTGCGCAAGCAGCTCAACAGCATGGTCGGCGCCTACTCCCACCAGAGCGGCAAGCCGCACGGCGTCATCCACACCGAGGTACGGCGTGTGTGCGGCGGACCGCCGAGCGCCGAGGCCACGGCGGGGCAGCTGCGGCAGCGCATCGCCAAGGTCCAGGAGTGGGCCACCCGCATGAAGTGACGGCTGCCCGTGTGAGGGCGGCGGCGTGGGCGGGGTGACGGCTGTCCGTACGGCGCGTGGGAGTTCCCGCGCGCCGGGCGGCGCGCTGTGTGTGCCCTGTGCGGCGCGCCCCTACATTTCGCGACAAATCAAAGTAGTCCGTACCGGTCCTTGACCGGATTCTGGACGGAGTCTTCCGCTCAGCGAACCGGCTCGTCTACTGTCCCGCTACGCAAACGCCCCGTGGCAGCGCCGCCGCGGAGCGCAGCCGTGAAGCGACTCCGCCCGGAAGCCAACCGGGTCCAGCCGATCGGCGGCCTCTGTAGCGCGTCGCCGACGGGACCGGTGACGCATCCCTCGCGAAGGGGGCCGCCGCCCTCACCACGAAGGAGTGGGCGTCGTGACCGCGGAGACCTCTCAGACGCTGGATCGGGGACTGCGTGTCCTCAAACTTCTCGCCGACACCGACCACGGGCTGACCGTCACCGAACTGTCCACCAAGCTCGGGGTCAACCGGACCGTTGTGTACCGCCTGCTCGCCACGCTGGAGCAGCACTCTCTCGTACGGCGTGACCTGGGTGGACGTGCCCGGGTCGGGCTGGGTGTGCTCCGCCTGGGCCGCCAGGTGCATCCGCTGGTACGGGAGGCCGCGCTGCCGGCGCTGCGGTCCCTGGCGGAGGACATAGGCGCCACCGCGCACCTCACCCTCGTCGACGGCACCGAGGCGCTGGCCGTGGCTGTCGTCGAGCCGACGTGGACGGATTATCACGTCGCCTATCGGGCCGGATTCCGGCACGCGCTGGACCGGGGTGCCGCCGGACGCGCGATCCTGTCGGCCCGCCAGCAGCCGGGGGACTGGCCCGGCTACGCGCTCACCCACGGTGAGCTGGAGGCGGGGGCGAGCGGGGCCGCGGCGCCGTTGCTCGGTGTGACCGGGGTCGAGGGCAGCGTCGGCGTCGTCATGCTGGCCGACGCCGTGCCGGAGCGGGTGGGGCCGCGCGTGATGGACGCGGCCCGAGAGGTGGCCGACGCGCTCCGCTGAGCCGGGCTCCCTCTCCGTCCTACGGTCGGCGCCCGCCCTCCAGCGTGTCCAGCCACTCCAGGACCAGCTCGGCGAAGGTCTCCGGCTGTTCCATGACGGCGTAGTGGGCCGTGCCCTCGATGGACGTGGCCCGGCCGGGGCCGGCGACCGTGGTGGTGAGGCGTTCGGCCATGGCGATGAGGTCGGGGGCGTCGAGGGCGCCGTTGATCGCGAGGACCGGGACGGTGACGGCGGCGGCCCGGGCCCAGGTGTCCGTCACCGGGACGTGCCAGTCCGTCTCGCCCAGGGTGTGCTTGGCGACGGTGTCGCGGTTCATCTCCCGCACCCGGCGCACGATCTCGGCGTCCACGTCGTCCGCCGTGCGGTACGGGCCGATGACCGCCTCGGCGGACACGTCCAGCCAGGTCTCGATGTCCCCGGACATCAGCGCGCCGTAGTAGCGGGTGACCGAGTCCTTGGTCCAGGGGTCCGTGAACTCGGGCTCACTGGTGCCGACGTTGCTGACGACGACGCCCCGGACGAGATCCGGGTGCTCCAGCGCGGTGTCGACCGCGATGCCCCCGCCCATCGACATGCCGACCAGCACGGCCGGGCCGGTGTCGAGGTGGCGCAGCAGCGCGGCGAGGTCGTCGGTGAACCGGAACGGCTTGCTCGCGTTGGCGGACGCCCCGTGGCCCCGCGCGTCCGGTGTGATCACCCGGTGGTGGGCCGAGAGCGGCGGGACCAGGTCGCGCCACATCCGGCGATCGGTGAAGCCGCCGTGCAACAGGACCAGAGGGAGGCCCGTGCCGGTGTCTCCATAGGCGAGGGGGCCGTCGTCGGACGCGAACGTGAGGACCTGCGATCCATCTGTCATGACAACTAAGGTGTCATCTTGCGGGTGGAATGGCAACCCAGGTGTCATCCTGGTCGGGTGACGCAGAACGAGAGCGACAGCGCGAGCGACAACGAGGGCGACAACGACACCGGGCAAGCCGCCCACGGCACCGACAGGGACCGGCCGCTCCCGCCCGAGGTCCTGGCCGGCCGGCTGTACGAGGTGTTCGCCGTCCTCGGTCCCCTGTACCGCAGGGTGACCAGGGCCGTGGAGCTGAAGGCGCCGACCGTGGGACTCTCCATCGGCGTCCGGGCCGTACTGGAGCTGCTGCGGGCCAAGGGGCCCCTGACCGTTCCGCAGATGGGGCGCACCCTGGCGGTGAGCCGGCAGTTCGTGCAGCGGATGGTCAACGAGGCGGCGGACGGCGACCTCGTCGAGGCCGTCCCCAATCCGGCCCACCAGCGCTCCTCCCTGATCCGGCTGACGGACGCGGGGCGCGCCGCCATCGACGACCTCATCGCCCGCGAGAGCCGGCTGATGGCGCGGGTCGGGGGTGACATCACCGGCGCGGACATCGACACCTGTGTGCATGTGCTCACGCAGATGCTCGCGGTCTTCGAGGAGGCGGACGGGAAGGCGGTTGGGGCGGCGGACGGGACGGCGGGCGCCGGAACGGCGGGCGGGAAGTCGGGCGGGAAGGCGAGTGGGAAGTCGGGCGGGAAGACGGACGGGAAGTCGGACGGGAAGACGGACGGGAAGGCGGGCGGGAAGTGAGTTCCGGCACCCGGGCACGGTCCGCCGCCCACCGCCCCGTGGCCGGAACCGCGCGTCGCGTTAGATTGACCCCGTGCTCTCTCGCCTCTCCCGTCTTTCGCGTCCCGCCGCCGTAGCCGTCTGTGCCGTGCCCGTCGTGGGACTCCTCACGACGGTCGCGTTCGCGCCGCTGCCGTTCACCATCGCGCAGCCGGGCATGACGGCGAACGTCCTCGGCGAGAACAAGGGCGAGCCGGTGATCACCATCTCCGGCACGGAGACCCGGCGGACCAGCGGCGAACTGCGGATGACGACCATCGTGGCGACGGGCCCCGACGCCGAGGTCGGCCTCGGTGACGTGCTCGACAACTGGTTCCGCACCGACCGGGCCGTCATGCCGCGCGACGCGGTCTACCCGAGCGGCGAGTCCGTGAAGGAGATCGAGGAGTACAACGCGGCCGAGATGAAGGAGTCCCAGGACACGGCCACGGAGGCGGCCCTCGCCTACCTCGGTGAGGACGCCGGCGACGTCAAGGTCACCTTGCGGCTCGCCGACGTCGGCGGCCCCAGCGCCGGTCTGCTCTTCTCCCTCGGCATCGTCGACAAGCTCGACGGCGACGGCAGCGGCGGCGACCTCACCGGCGGCCGTGTCATCGCCGGTACGGGGACGATCGACGGCTCCGGCAAGGTCGGCGCCGTCGGCGGAGTGCCCCTGAAGACCCAGGCCGCCCGGCGCGACGGCGCCACGGTCTTCCTGGTCCCCAAGGCCGAGTGCGCCGACGCGAAGGCCGAGCTGCCGAAGGGGCTCAGACTCGTCCCGGTGACCACCCTGAAGAACGCGGTCAGCTCCCTGGTGGCCCTGAAGACGGGCAAGGGTGCCGTCCCGAGCTGCTGACCCGCACCCGGGCGGGATCCACCGTCGCGGTCGTACGACCGGGCCCGGTGCGCCGCACACCGGGCCCGGCCTGGGGTGTCCGTCGCCGTACTGGAGGGGGCGGTACGCCTCGTACTCGCTGCGGGCGGCCAGCCCGTAGGGCAGGCCGTACGCGAATCCGACCTGTGGGACCTGGGCAATCCGCGCCGGGCCCGTCCGACTGGGCACCACCGGCACCGGCGGAGTCGCCCTGGGCGCGTTCCAGTTCTCCGCGGACGGCGACACCCTGGTCGGGGTGGGCGGCGACCGCGTGCTCCGGCTGTGGGACGGGAGCGACCCGCGAGAACCCAGGTTCGTGTCGAAGCGGCCCACGGGACACACCAAGGCCGTGTACTCCGTCGCCGTGCGCGACGACGGCGTGGCCGCCACCAGCGGCTACGACGACACCGTCCGCCTGTGGGACCTCACCGGCCCGGCGGGCCCGCCACTTCCCCCGCCTCGACTACGCCCCGCCCTGTCCGCGCCGCGCGTGACGAATCCCTCCGCCACCATCCACTCCAGCGCCACCCGGTGCGGATCCTCCCCGCCCACGTCCACCCGGGCGTTCAGCCTCCGGGCCACGTCGTTGTCGAGCTTCGCCGTGACGGGGGCCAGGACGTCGGCGATGCGCGGCCACTTCCTCAGGGTCGCGGAGTTGATCTCGGGGGCCGCGTTGTAGTGCGGGAAGAATTGCCGGTCGTCCTCCATCACCGCGAGCCGCATCGACGCGATGCGCCCGTCGGTGGTGAAGACCTCCCCGTACGCGCAACTCCCCTTCGCCGCCTGGGTGTAGATGATCCCGGTGTCCATCTGGGTGATGTTCCGGGCGGGCAGACTCATGCCGTACGCCTTCTGCAGGCCCGGCAGCCCGTCCGCGCGGTTGGCGAACTCGCCCTCCACGCAGAGGGTGACGGCGTCGGGGTCCCGCGCCGCGAGGGCGGCCACCTCGGAGAGGTTCCTCGTGCGGTACCGGGCGGAGTTGGCACGGTTGACGGCGAGGGCGTACGTGTTGTCCAGGGCGGAGGGCGGCAGCCAGGTCACCCCGTTCCTCAGGTCGGCGTCGCGCACCGTCTCCCACTGCCGGCGCGCATCGGCGATGGGGGCGCTGTTGCCCTGGTACGTGATCCAGGCGGTGCCCGTGTACTCGTACATGGCGTCCGCCTCCCCGCTCCGGACCGCCTCCCGGGCGCCGAAGGACCCCTGGATGCCGGTGCGGTCGATCACCTCCGCGCCGGCCGCCTGGAAGGCGATGCCCGTCATCGCGCCGAGGATCAGGTTCTCGGTGAAGTCCTTGGACGTCACGGTCAGCTCGGCGCCCTCCAGGGGCCGTCCCCGCCCGATGGACCCCGGCCGTACGTCGTCCGCCATGGGGGAGCCGCTGGTCAGGCCACAGCCGGTGACGGCCAGCAGCCCGCAGAGCAGCAGGGCCGTACGCGGCGGCGACACGACCGGCCTCATGGGCCCGCCTCCAGGCCCCGCGGCCGCAGCAGCACCTCCGCGAGCGAGGCGAGCCAGTCCAGCAGCAGGGCCAGCGCCACCGTGAGGACCGAGCCCAGGACGAGGACGGGCATGCGCTGGTTGGTGATGCCGGTGGTGATCAGTACGCCGAGGCCGCCGCCCCCGCCGAACGCGGCGAGGGTGGCCGTGCCGACGTTCAGGACGAGGGCCGTGCGGACGCCCGCCAGGATCAGCGGCACGGCCAGCGGGAGTTCGACACGGGTGAGGACCTCCGCCGGTGACATGCCGATGCCCCGGGCGGCTTCGAGGAGCGTCGGGTCGTTCGCCCGCAGGCCGGCGACCGTGTTCGACAGGACCGGCAGGACGGCGTACGCGATCATGCCGGTCAGCGCCGCCGTCCGTCCGATGCCGAGCCAGATCACCAGCAGCGCCAGCAGCCCGATGGCGGGGGTGGCCTGCCCGGCGTTGGCGACGGCTCGTACGACGGGTGCGGCCGCGCGGAACCTCGGCCGGGTCAGCAGGACGCCCAGCGGGATCGCGAGGACCAGCACGAAGAACGTGGAGACGGCGGTCAGCGCGACGTGCTGCCGCAGGGCCAGCCACACCTGCCCGTTCGCCAGCGCGTTCGCGGAGATCGCGTCCAGCTCCGCCTGCCGGAACCAGAGCCAGGTGCCGAGGAGGACGACCACGAGGAGGCTCGGGAGCAGGGTGAGCTTCTGCCAGGTGAGCTTGAGGAGGCGGGCCTCGTGCGGGGGAGGGGCCCCGTCGGACGATCCGTCCGGCGATCCCTGCGGTGGCGCGGACGGGTGGGGCGACGCGGGTGCGACGGGGGTTCCGGCGGCGGTGGACGAGCCGTCCGCCTCCCTGGCCGCGTCCGGCGGCGCGCTCACCCCGGGCTCCCCACGGCGTCGTCCTCCGGTTCCCCGGCGAGGTCACCGTCCGGCCCCTCGGTGACCCGGCCCTCCGGCCCGGTGGGCCCGGTGGGCTCGGTGCGGGTCGCCTCCAGCTCGCGCTGGTGCTCCCGCGCGTGCCTGCGGTCGGACTCCAGCAGCGCGCGCACGGAGTCGAGCAGGCCCTCCAGGCGGACGGCACCCGCGTACACGCCGTTCGGGCCGGTGACCGCGACCCGGCCCGCGCTATCGGTCAGGACGGCCGCCAGGGCCTCCCGGAGCGTGGCGTCCCTGGTCACCGTCCCGTCGACCGGTGTCCCGGCCTCGGTGAGCGGCCCCTCGGCGTGCGTCAGGTCGTCGCGCCGCAGCCACCGGATGGGCCGTCCGCGCCGGTCCAGCAGCAGCACCTCGTCGGTGGCGCTCGCCCGCAGCCGGCCGCGGATCTGCTGGATCGGCTCGCCCTGGTGTGCCGTCGGACAGCCGGTGACCGGCATGTCCCGCAGGCGGGTGAGGTCGAGCCGTCTCAGCGCGGCCCCGGTGCCGGTGAAACCGGAGACGAACGCGTCGGCGGGATGGGCCAGGATCGCCTCCGGGGTGTCGAACTGGGCGATGCGCGACCGCTCCCTGAGGACCGCGATCCGGTCACCGAGCCGGATCGCCTCGTCGAAGTCGTGGGTGACGAACACGATGGTCCTGCGCAGCTCGCGCTGGAGCCGCAGCAGCTCCTCCTGGAGGTGGTCGCGGGTGATCGGGTCCACCGCGCCGAACGGCTCGTCCATGAGCAGCACGGGCGGATCGGCGGCCAGCGCCCGGGCGACGCCCACCCGCTGCCGCTGGCCCCCGGAGAGCCCTCGCGGATACCGGTCGCGGAACTCGCCGGGGTCGAGCCCGACCAGCTCCAGCATCTCCGCCACCCGGGCCCTGACCCGTGGCCCGGACCAGCCGGCCATGCGCGGCACGAGGGCGATGTTCTGGCCGACCGTCATGTGCGGGAAGAGCCCCGACGACTGGATGGCATAGCCGATCCCGCGGCGCAGCGTGACCGGATCAAGTCCGGTGACGTCCTCACCGTTGATCCGGACGGAACCACTGGACGGCTCGATCAACCTGTTGATCATCTTGAGCGTCGTCGACTTGCCGCACCCCGACGGCCCCACGAACACCACGGTCTCACCGGCGTCGATCCGCATCGTGACGCCGTCGACGGAAGGGTGACGGCTGCCCGGGTAGTGCTTGGTGAGGTTGATCAGCTCAATGGTCGCGCCGGTGTCAGCCACGGATCCCCCTCGGGATCGTCAGCCGCCCGAGCAGCACATACCCGGCGTCGAACAGCAGCGCGAGGACGACGATGCCGAGCGTGCCCGCGAGCACCTGGTTGAGCGCGTTGGCGCTGCCCAGGGAGGCGATACCGCGGAAGATCTCGTTGCCGAGGCCCGGCCCGGAGGCGTACGCGGCGATCGCGGCGACGCCCATCAGCAACTGCGTGGAGACCCGGACACCGGCGAGGATCGGCGGCCAGGCGAGCGGCAGCTCCACCCGCAGCAGCCGGCGGACCGGGGACATCCCGACGCCCTTCGCCGCCTCCACCAGCTCCGGATCGACCCCGCGCAGCCCGACGATCGCGTTCCGCACCACCGGCAGCAGCCCGTACAGCGTCAGCGCGATCACCGTGGGGGCCACGCCCAGCCCCACCACCGGGACCAGCAGGCCGATCATCGCGAGGGAGGGAACGGTGAGCACGGCGGAGGTCGTGGCGGTGGCGAGGCCGGCGGCCCACTCACGCCGATGGGCGGCGACCGCGACCGCCACCCCGACGACCGTCGCCGCGACCACGCACTGGAGGACGGCACTGGCGTGCTGGTAGGCGTCGAACAGCAGCCTCTCGCGGTAGCTGCCCACGTAGTCCCAGAAACTCACCGTACGCACCCCCAGGTCGGCTACGTCGTCGTCTCCCGGTCCTCCGCCGCCTGCTCCACCAACGGGATGATCCGCAGCGGAACGGGGTTCTCCATGACGATCGCCGTGGCGGCCCGGACGATGCCATCAAAACCGACGACCCGGTCGATCACCCGCTGGAGATCCGCGTTCGAACGGGCCACCAGCCGGCACAGCATGTCGCCGCTGCCGGTCGTCGTGTGCAGCTCCAGCACCTCCGGCACGGTCGCCAAGTGCGCCCGTACGTCCGCGCCTTGACCCTGCCGGATCTCCAGCGTCGCGAACGCCGTCACCGGATAGCCGAGCGCCGCCGGGTCCACCTGGGGGCCGAAACCCCGGATGACTCCATTCGACTGAAGCCGGTCCAGCCGCGCCTGCACCGTGCCCCGCGCGACCCCCAGCCGCCGCGACATCTCCAACACCCCGATGCGCGGCTCGCGCGCCAGCAGCACGATCAGCCGCCCGTCCAGATGATCGATCGCCATGAGCACTCCCGAGGTGAGCATCCTGTACAGAACCAGGCCGAGTATGGGGTCTCCACTGTGCAGATTGTCCAGCCAGAACGCGAACTATTGCGCACCTTGCGGGAGTGGAGAGAGCCTGCGGCCATGGCAGCCACCTCTGCGCACACGCACCCCGTCCCTGACACCGCACGGCAGGCAGACCCCTTCCCGGTCAAGGGAATGGACGCTGTCGTCTTCGCCGTGGGCAACGCCAAACAGGCCGCCCACTACTACTCGACCGCCTTCGGCATGCGGCTCGTCGCCTACTCCGGCCCCGAGACCGGCAACCGCGAGACGGCGAGCTACGTCCTGGAGAACGGCTCGGCCCGGTTCGTCCTCACCTCGGTCGTCAAGGCGACCACCACCTGGGGCCACTTCCTCGCCGAGCACGTCGCCGAACACGGCGACGGCGTCATCGACCTCGCCATCGAGGTCCCGGACGCCCGCCGCGCCTACGAGTACGCCATCGAGCACGGCGCCCGCTCCGTCGCCGAGCCCTACGAGGTGAAGGACGAGCACGGCACGGTCGTCCTCGCCGCGATCGCCACGTACGGCACGACCCGGCACACCCTGGTCGAGCGCACCGGCTACGACGGCCCCTACCTGCCCGGTTACGTCGCCGCCGACCCGATCGTCGAGCCGCCCGCCCAGCGCACGTTCCAGGCCATCGACCACTGCGTCGGCAACGTCGAACTCGGCCGCATGAACGAGTGGGTGGAGTTCTACAACCGCGTCATGGGCTTCACGAACATGAAGGAGTTCGTGGGGGACGACATCGCCACCGAGTACAGCGCGCTGATGTCGAAGGTGGTGGCGGACGGCACCCTCAAGGTCAAGTTCCCCATCAACGAGCCCGCCATCGCCAAGAAGAAGTCCCAGATCGACGAGTACCTGGAGTTCTACGGCGGCGCGGGCGTCCAGCACATCGCCCTCAACACGAACGACATCGTGCGGACCGTACGGACGATGCGGGCGGCCGGGGTGGAGTTCCTCAACACACCCGACTCGTACTACGACACGCTCGGCGAGTGGGTCGGCGACACGCGGGTCCCCATCGAGACCCTGCGCGAGCTGAAGATCCTCGCGGACCGGGACGAGGACGGGTACCTGCTGCAGATCTTCACGAAGCCGGTGCAGGACCGGCCGACGGTGTTCTTCGAGATCATCGAGCGGCACGGGTCCATGGGCTTCGGGAAGGGCAACTTCAAGGCGCTGTTCGAGGCGATCGAGAGGGAGCAGGAGAAGCGCGGCAATCTGTAGGCCGGGCGCCTCATAGCTCGGGGGCCACTGTGGTCGTGCGGGTGAGGGTGGTTCGTGGTTTCTCGCGCAGTTCCCCGCGCCCCTGAAGGGAGCGGGCCTGCGGCCCGCCCCTTTATGAAAAGCACGGCGCGCAGCCCCGGTCGCTTTTCAGGGGCGCGGGGAACTGCGCGAGCAACCCCACCCCACCCGGACCCGCCTAGAGATACGGATTGATCCGCCGCGACTCCTCCCCGTGCCGCCGCGCCGACGCCGTCAAGCCCAGCGCCCGCTCGATCTCCGCCCGATGGTGCACGTACGTCGCCGATCGCACCTCACCACCCCGCGCCGGATCCGTCGCCCGCCGCGCGTACTCCAGCGCCTCCTCGTCCGCCCCCGCCCGGTGCAGCGCCCACCCCAGCGCGTCGGCGACCCGCAGCGCCGGCTGCCGGCGCCACTCCGCGCGCAGCAGCCGCATCGCCTTCTCCGGGTCGCCGTGGTCGGACTCCAGCGCGCCCAGCACGAGCGCCTCGTTCACCCCGGCCGCGGCGGACCGCCCGACCAGGTCCCGTACCGCCCCGTACTGCTTCGCCGCCGCCCCCGCCCGCCCCAGCGACTCGTACAGCTCGCCCAGCTCCAGGGCCACTCGGGCCGACGGCCGCCGCGCGAGCGCCGCACGGTACGCCCGTACCCCCTCGGCCGGCCTGCCCAGCGCCGCCAGCACCCGCCCGCGGCCCGCGAGGGCGTCCGCGGCGCCGGCGTCGGCGCGGGTCGCCGCCGTGAAGTAGCGCAACGCGCCGGCCGGTTCGCCCCGCTCCCAGGCGTACTCCCCGGCCCGCGTCCACAGCGCGGCCTCCTCGGCCGGCGTGCCCGCGGACGCCGCCGCGTCGGCCAGCGCGGCGGCCGCGTCCTCACGTCGGCCCTGGTCCCAGTAGACGCGGGCGACCCACACCTGCGCCGCCGGGACCCGGTCGGCCTTCAGCAGCCGCTCCACGGAGCCGCGCACGGCCTTGTAGCGGCCGAGGCCGTCGTACGCGTCGAGGAGCAGCGCGTACGACGTCCAGCGCCCCGGCGACTCCGTCACTGCCCGCTCGCCCCACCTCCGCCCCGCGGGGAAGTCGCGCCGGGCGTTGGCGAGCGCGGTCATGCCGTCGAGCGCGTCGGCGTTGCCGCGCGGGCGCAGCCGCAGCGAGGCGCGCAGGGCCCTCTCCGCCTTCGGGTAGTCGGAGACGCGGCCCGTCCGCCGCGCCCGCTCCACGTACGCCGCGCCCAGCACCGCCCACGCCCCGCTGTCGCGGGGCCGTGCCCGCACCCGCGCCTCCCGGTCGGCGACCAGCACCGCCAGCTCGTCCGACCCGACCGCCACCCCGGCCGCCAGCACCCCGGCCCGCGCCCGCGCCCGCACCTGCGCCACCGTCGGCGCTCGTGCTCCCGCGTGCGCCTCGGCGCCCGGCGCACCCGCCACCCGCGCCCCCCGCCCCGCACCCGCGCCGTTCCGTTCGGCCGCCCCACCGCCGCCCCGCTCCGGCACGACCATCAGGGCCCCGCCCCCGAGCACCAGACAGCCCACGACGACCCAGGCGAGCCCCCGCCTCCGCCACCACGTCACCCGGTCGGCCCTCCCGCCACGCCACCGCGCCGCCCAGCGCGCGTCTCCGTCCGACCACCGTGCCGCCCGTTCCTCGTTCTCAGCACCGCTCATGTTGATCACTGTGCGTCCATGCGACGGTCACATCCCGTACCCGGCGGCCGGCGGCGACGGCCTTCACACCGATGGCCGTGAGTGCGAACCTGTGATCATGAGCCGTATCGAAGCCCCGCGCGACGAAGCGACCGGCAACCTCGTCGACCGACTGCTCGACGGCCTGCCGCCTGAGGCCGTGCTCACCGACCCGGACGTCACGGCGTCGTACGCGAACGACATGGCGAGCTTCTGCGAGGCCGGCGCCCCGGCGGTCGTGGTGCTCCCGCGGACGGTCGAACAGGTGCAGCACGTGATGCGTACCGCCACCGAGCTGCGCGTCCCCGTGGTCCCGCAGGGCGCCCGTACGGGCCTGTCGGGCGGGGCCAACGCCTGCGAGGGCTGCGTCGTGCTGTCCCTCACCAAGATGGACCGGATCCTGGAGATCAACCCCGTGGACCGGATCGCCGTCGTCGAGCCGGGCGTCATCAACGCCGTCCTCTCCCGCGCGGTCGACGAACACGGGCTGTCCTACCCGCCGGACCCCTCCAGCTGGGAGATGTGCACCATCGGCGGCAACATCGGCACGGCCTCCGGCGGCCTGTGCTGCGTGAAGTACGGCGTCACCGCCGAGTACGTCCTCGGCCTGGACGTCGTGCTCGCCGACGGGCGGCTGATGTCGACCGGCAGGCGCACCGCCAAAGGCGTCGCCGGCTACGACCTCACGCGGCTCTTCGTCGGCTCGGAGGGCTCGCTCGGCATCGTCGTCCGCGCGGTCCTCGCCCTCAAGCCGCGGCCGCCCCGGCAGCTGGTGCTGGCCGCGGAGTTCGCGTCGGCGGCCGCCGCGTGCGACGCGGTGTGCCGGATCATGGCCGGCGGGCACGTCCCCTCGCTGCTCGAACTGATGGACCGTACGACGGTGAAGGCCGTCAACGACCTCGGCAACATGGGCCTGCCGGAGACCACCGAGGCGCTGCTGCTCGCCGCCTTCGACACCCCCGAACCCGCGGCCGACCTCGCGGCGGTGGCGGAGCTGTGCGAGGCAGCGGGCGCCACCCAGGTCGTCCCGGCGGACGACACCGCCGAGTCCGAACTGCTGCTCCAGGCACGGCGGATGTCCCTGACCGCGCTGGAGGCCGTCAAGGGCACGACGATGATCGACGACGTGTGCGTGCCGCGCTCCCGGCTCGGCAACATGCTCGACGGCGTGGAGCGGATCGCCGAGAAGTACGACCTGACCATCGGGGTCTGCGCACACGCCGGCGACGGCAACACGCACCCCACCGTCTGCTTCGACGCGACGGACCCCGACGAGTCCCGCCGCGCCCGCGAGTCCTTCGACGAGATCATGGCCCTCGGCCTGGAACTCGGCGGCACCATCACCGGCGAGCACGGCGTGGGCATCCTGAAGAAGGAGTGGCTGGCGCGGGAGATCGGCCCCGTGGGCATGGAGATGCAGCGGGCGGTGAAGGCCGTCTTCGACCCGCTGGGCATCCTCAACCCGGGCAAGCTGTTCTGAGACGGCCGCCTCACCGGGCGAGCAGGTCGGCCAGCCCGTCGTCGATCCGCAGCATCTCGAACTCCGAGCCCGGCGGCACGATCCGCAGCGTGCGCTCCAGCCAGGCCGACACGGCGGCGGCCGGCGCCTCCAACAGGGCCTCCCCGCCCGGGGAGCTGAGGGCCATCAGCACCACACCCCGCCCCGCCACCTTCGTCGGCCACACCCGCACGTCCCCGCTCCCGCACGGCCGGAACACCCCCTCCACCAGCAGCTCCCGCGCGAACGTCCAGTGCACCGGGCGGTCGGAGTTGCTGTGGAAGGTGATGTGGACGGCGTACGGGTCGTCGCTGCGGTAACCCAGCTTGGCCGGTACGGGGATGGTGTGCTCGGGCGACAGGACGAGCCGCAGCTCCAGCTCGCGTTCCACGACGGTGTGCCTCATGGTGGTTCCTTCCTCTCCGGTAGGGGGCCCGGATGCGGGCCCGTACGAGTGAGAGGGGCGCGGGGCCTTCCGCATTACGCGGGTCCGCGAAACTTTTCCGACGACCGCCCGACGACCGGGTGCGAGGAGCGCGCCGACGGGCGTGCGGACGCCCCGCGCGGAGCCCGGCCCTAGCAGATCGCGTGCTCGAAAGGGGCGGGTCCGGCGGCAGCGGTCATGGGACTTGCCCCCGTCTGGTAGATGTGGATGCCCCCTCATCAACCCCCGAGCAGATACGGGACGACGGACATGAGCGCCCCAACCCCGGCCCCCGGCGACGACAGGCCCCGCGAAGGGTATTACCCGGACCCGTCCATTCCTGGATATGTCCGGTACTGGAACGGTGCCGCCTGGGTGCCGGGTACGAGCCGTCCGGCGCCCACCGACGGCGAACCGCTCGCCCCGCCACCCGGCTCCCCGGCCGCCGTGGAGGAGACGGGCCCGCACTTCTTCGACGAGGACCCCGCCCCGGCCGGCGAGCCGGGCGCCTCGGCCGGCCGTCCGTCCGCCGACTCCCTGCACGGCAACCGCCCCGAACCCGCCTCCGCGTGGGGCGCCGACCGGTCCCGCCAGACCGGCTTCGGCGGCGACAAGGACCGCCGGGTCTCCTGGGGTTCACCCCGGCCGGCCGCCCCGGCCGCCCAGGGCCCCGACCCGCGGGTCTCGCTCGTGGCGGACACCGGCGACCCGGCGGGCGAGTCCGGGCGCACGGCGAGCACCGACGGCACGGCGACGATCCCGCCCGCCGACGACGACACCGGCGCCCCCGAGGGCACGGTGGTCTTCCGGCGCCCCGACTCAGGCGCGGCCGGGGGCGCGGAGCCGTCGCGGAACGACGGCACCATGACGTTCCGCAGGAACGCCCCCGGCGTGGGACAGCAGGGAGCCGGCGCGGCCCCCGGTGTCTTCGGCGCGCCGCTGACCAGCGCCCAGGCCGCCGCCCAGCAGGCGCTGGGCCTTTCCCCGCAGGCCTCACCGCAGGCCTCTCCGCAGGCCTCACCGCAGCCGGCGTCCGCGGCGGCACCGGCCGCCCCGCCGACCCCGGTCCCCGCGCCGCCGGTCGCGCCCTTCGGACCGCAGCAGGGCCCGCAGGCCGCCCACGCCCCGCAGGCGCCCGCCGCGTCCTCGCCGGCCGCCGGCACCGCCACCCCCCTCACCCCGACCACCCCGGCGCCCCGGCAGCCGCAGCAACCGTCGGTCGGCGGCTCCTTCGCGCAGACGCCGCAGGTCCCGCAGGGCGGGCAGCCCGCCGCGGGCCTGCCCCAGCAGCCCACCGCGCCAGGCCAGTCGGCCGACACCCCCATGGCCGTCGGGGCCGGCGGCGGACAGCCCTCCTGGGCCCAGCAGGTGCACCGGCTGGCCGGCGGGGAGGACGAGCAGCCGGTCGCCCCCTGGAAGCCGGTGGTGGAGGACCCGTTCCAGGCGGCGGCCCGACGGCAGGCCGAGGCCAGACCCGCCGGGCTCGGCAGGCGACTGGCGGCCCGGCTCCTGGACAGCGCGATCGTCGGTTCCGTCACGGCCGTGGTAGCCGTCCCGTTCGGCACCAAGGCGCTCGACCACATCGACGCGAAGATCGACGCGGCCCGGCTCTCCGGCGAGAAGGTCACCGTCTGGCTGATCGACGGCACGACCTCGGTGTACCTGGGCATCATCCTGGGCGTCCTGTTCGTGGTCAGCGCCCTCTACGAGGTGCTGCCCACCGCCAGATGGGGCCGCACCCTCGGCAAGAAGCTGCTCGGCCTGGAGGTCCGGGACATCGAGGGTCACGAGCCCCCGTCGCTCGGCGGGTCCCTGCGCCGCTGGCTCGCCCACACCGTCCCCGGCCTGCTCGGTATCGGGGTCATCGGCGTTCTGTGGTGCGTCATCGACAAGCCGTGGCGCCAGTGCTGGCACGACAAGGCGGCCCGTACGTTCGTCGCCGGCGGGTAGCCGTACCCCGGACGGCCCTGTGCCGGATGCGGAGCCGGGGGGTTCGCGGTCGACTCGGGCCATGAGCAGTGAACCGCCGCCCCCCGGTCCCGGCCCGTCCCCGGACGACGACCCGTTCAGGAAGCAGCCCCCGCCGGACCAGGGCGGGGGCTCCCCGTACGGCACACCGCCCGGACAGCAGCCGCCGTACGGCAGCCAGCCCCCTCCGTTCGGCAACGAGCCGCCGCCCTACGGAGGCGGCGGACCCCACGGGGGCGGCGGCCCGTACGGCGGCGACCCCTACGGGGGAGGCCCCTTCTCCACCGACCCGCTCATGGGGATGCCCCCGCTCGCCGACAGCGGCAAGCGGGTGCTCGCGCGCCTCATCGACATGATCCTCGTGGGCATCGTGGTGGGACTGCTGGCCTGGGCCTTCAGGATCAGCCAGTACACCGTCGACACGGACGACATCCAGTTCAGCAGGTCCGTGGGGCAGGAAGTGCTCGCCGCGGTCCTCTACATCGCGTACGACACCGTTCTCACGGTCAGGAACGGCCAGACCTTCGGCAAGCGGCTGATGAAGCTGCGGGTGGCGAACCTCAACGACGGGTCCACGCCCTCGACGCAGACCGCGCTGCTGCGCGCGGCGGTGCTGTGGCTCCCCTTCGCCTTCTGCTGTGCCTGTGTCTGGACGGCGGTCGCGGGCGGCTGGAGCTTCTTCGACAAGCCCTACAAGCAGGGTCTGCACGACAAGGCGGCCAAGACGGTGGTGGTCAGCACCGGTTGAGGCGGCGTGAGGCGGCGTGACCGCGGGCGGAAGCGGGACCGGCGGGGCGGCATACCGCCGACGCGTACGGAACGGCGGGTCCGTGGAGCACGGGCCCGCCGTCACGTTTCTGCGCGGTGTTCCGGCCGGTCGCCGAGAAGGTTCAGGAACCCGTCCGCTCGTGCACCGGTTCCCGCTCCCGTACCGGCTCGGGCGCCGCGACGGCCGGGACGTGCGCCGGGGGCCGCGCCTGCACGCGCCGGGTGGCGGCGGTGGCGGCTGTGGCGGCCCTGGCCGAGGCCGGCTTGGACTGCGGCACGGTCAGGGAGACGAGCAGGCCCAGGGCGAGGGCGGAGAGGGCGATCACCGCGATCCCCACGCCGGAAGTCGTCTGTGACAGCAGCAGCATGGCGAGGGTGGACAGGATCACGGTGCAGGAGCCGTAGGCGAGCTGTGCGGTCGTCGGACGAGGCATGGCAATCGTGTCCTCGGGTGGGGGTCCCCCCGTGCCTCTCGCTGAGGGGAGGTTACGGATACGAATCAAAGGTGAAGCAGTGCTGTCGGCTTGGCTTCCGCCGACGTCCGGCACTCCGCCAATCGACTCTATTCGCCAGGGTGCCCGAGGGGAACGACGGGTAAGCGTGACCTGACCCACGGGGGCGGGGGCACGGGGGGCGCACCGAGTCATGGAGTCCGGGAAGCGGACGCATATGCGCGCCGGTCGACGGCCGTACATAACGTCCGCATAACGAACAAGCGCTTCCCCTGGACGTCGTTAGCGCCTTGACCTGTGCAAGTCAAGATCTGTTTTTTCTTTCGAAACTCCAGTCGAATGTCGTCACTTGACTACACGCGTATACCGCGCGCGGACTTCCTCCACGACCAGGACATCTTCTCCGCGCGGACGGGCGCGGGGGAGGACCTCAAGTGACCAGTAGACCCTGGACGTTCAGGGCGGCGGCGATCAGCGTCGCCATGGCGACGGCCGCGGCCACCTTCTCGACCTACGCGATGGCGCAGGACGGGGACGGCAAGTCGGCGGCCGCCGCGAACCGTCATGACCCGGCGGACCACGCCGCGCATGACGACCACGACCTCGAAGGCCCCCTGAGCAGGACGCAGGCGGCGCAGCGCGAGGAAGCTCTGAAGCAAGTCATATCCGGCGACGCCACGGTCAAGAACCGCAATGGCTCGAAGGTCGTGAAGCTCAAGAGCAAGAAGGGCCAGAGCAAGTACGTCGAGCTCGGCCGCGAGAAGACCGACAAGATCTTCACCATCCTGGTCGAGTTCGGCGACAAGATCGACAGCCAGTACGGCGGCACGCCCGGCCCGCTGCACAACAAGATCGCCAAGCCGAACCGGAAGAAGGACAACTCCACGGCCTGGAAGGCGGACTACAACCGCAAGCACTTCCAGGACATGTACTTCGGCACCGGCAAGAAGACCGAGTCGATGAAGAAGTACTACGAGAAGCAGTCCTCGGGCCGCTACTCGGTCGAGGGCACGGTCTCGGACTGGGTCAAGGTGCCCTACAACGAGGCCCGCTACGGCAACAACAAGTGCGGGGACACGAACTGCCCCAGCGTGTGGAACGTCGTCAGTGACGGTCTGACCTCCTGGGTCGCCCAGCAGAAGGCGGCCGGGCGCACCGACGCGCAGATCAAGGCCGACGTCGCCAAGTACGACCAGTGGGACCGCTACGACTTCGACGCCGACGGCAACTTCAACGAGCCCGACGGCTACGTCGACCACTTCCAGATCGTGCACGCCGGTGAGGACGAGTCCGCCGGCGGCGGCGCGCAGGGCGAGGACGCCATCTGGGCCCACCGCTGGTACGCGTTCGGCACCGACGCCGGTTCGACCGGCCCCGCGGACAACAAGCTCGGTGGCGCCAAGATCGGTGACACGGGCATCTGGGTCGGCGACTACACCATCCAGCCGGAGAACGGCGGCCTCGGTGTCTTCGCCCACGAGTACGGCCACGACCTCGGTCTGCCGGACCACTACGACACCACCGGCAACGGCGACAACTCCACGGGTTTCTGGACCCTGATGTCGTCCGGTTCCTGGCTCGGCACCGGCAAGAACGAGATCGGTGACCTGCCCGGCGACATGACCGCCTGGGACAAGCTCCAGCTGGGCTGGCTCAACTTCGACACCGCCAAGGCCGGCAAGCAGTCCACGCACAAGCTCGGCCTCGCCGCGTACAACACGTGGGACAAGCAGGCCCTCGTGGTCGAGCTGCCGGAGAAGCCGGTGACCACCGAGATCGTGCAGCCCTCGCAGGGTGCCACGCAGTGGTGGAGCGGCAGCGGCAACAACCTGAAGAACACGCTGTCCCGGTCGGTCGACCTCACGGGCAAGTCGTCGGCGTCCCTGACCCTCGACGGCTGGTGGGACATCGAGCGCAACTACGACTACCTCTACGCCGAGGTGTCGACGGACGGCGGCGCCAACTGGACGCCGCTGGAGGGCACCGCGAACGGCGAGGCCATCACCCGTGACGGAAGCGACAAGCCCGCGCTGACCGGTTCGGTCACCGAGTACCAGAAGCTCGTCTACCCGCTGAACGCCTACGCGGGCAAGAAGGTCGACCTGCGCTTCCGCTACCAGACGGACGGCGGCCTCGCCCTCAAGGGCTTCGCGGCCGACCAGATCGCGGTCACGGCGGACGGCTCGACCGTCTTCTCCGACAACGCGGAGAGCGCCGACGCCGCCTGGACGGCGAACGGCTTCACCCGCAAGGGCGCGAACTACACGCTGGACTACGCCCAGTACTACATCGCGGAGAACCGCCAGTACGTCTCGTACGACAAGACCCTCAAGGTCGGCCCGTACAACTTCGGCTTCTCGACCACGCGTCCGGACTGGGTGGAGCACTACCCGTACCAGAACGGTCTGCTGATCTGGAAGTGGGACACCTCGCAGGCGGACAACAACACCAGCGTCCACCCGGGTGTCGGTCTGGTCCTCCCGGTCGACTCCCACCCGAAGGCGCTCAAGTGGGCCGACGGCACGGTGATGCGCAACCGCATCCAGTCCTACGACTCGCCGTTCAGCCTGTACCGCACCGACGGCCTGAAGCTGCACAAGGCCGACGTGCTCACCAAGATCCCGTCGTCGAAGGGTGTGTCGACGTTCAACGACCACACCAACACCTACTACGACGTGACGAACCCGACGGGCGGTGTCAAGATCACTGACACCAACACCAAGATCAAGATCGTCAAGGAGGCCAAGGACGGCTCCACGATCTCGCTCCTGGTCGGCCCCGCGGTGAAGTAACCAGTATTTCCGCAGGTCAGACCATGTCCGGCCGCGACCCCCTTGGCGGGTCGCGGCCGGACGTGTTTAGGTGCGTGCTGTGGCCTTCTTATTGACACTGACGCGTACGGGGGTGTGACCTGCATGGCCGCAGGAGGTTTCTGCAAACTGCCGGACGGCAATGTCGTCGTCGCCCTGAACCTGCCGGCACCGGCACCCCGGGACCCCGTCCCGGCCGTTCCGAGCGCCCGGGCGGAGGCGTCCGGACGGGCCCTGCCGACCTCGGTCGGGAGCGCGCTGACCGTGACCTGGGCGGCACCGACCCCGAACGCGGCCGTACCGTCCGTGAGTGGGGGTGCACCCAACGTGACCGGGTCCGTATGGGCCGTGAGCGGTTCCGCGCCGACGGTGACCGGGTCCGCATCCGCCGTGACCGGCCGGCCCGCCCCGACCGCCCCGGCGGACGACGGCTCGGTCCGGGTGCTGGTGCTGGCCGCGAACCGGGCCCGTGCCCTCACCCGGCTGCGCAACCTGGGGCTGCGCGCGATCTACCTCCGGGGCAACGCGGCGCCCCCGACGCCGGACGAGATCACGGCGGTGCTGCACCACCCCGACGGGCTGATATGGCGCACGTCGGCGGTCTGCCCCACGTCCACGACCCCGGAACTCTGGCACCCCATCCGCGCCCTGCTGAGGAGGCCGCGGACGCACGCCTGAGGCCGGCCGGGCGCCCGCCGGGAGCGGAGGCGCGCCCGGGGCGGGCGGCGCTCAGACCACCGGCTTGCCCGTGAGCTCCACGCCCGCCTCGCGCAGCTCCTCCAGCGCCCGCTCGGTCGTCTCCTCGGCGACGCCCGCGGTCAGGTCCAGCAGGACCTGGGTGCGGAAGCCCGCTCTCGCGGCGTCCAGCGCGGTGGCCCGGACGCAGTGGTCGGTGGCGATGCCGACGACGTCGACCTCGTCGATGTCGCGGGCGCGCAGCCACTCGGCCAGGGAGACGCCGTTCTCGTCGGCGCCCTCGAAACCGCTGTACGCGGCGGCGTACGCCCCCTTGTCGAAGACGGCGTCCACCGCGCCGGAGGCGATCGCGGGGGCGAAGTTCGGGTGGAAGCCGACGCCCTCGGTGCCGGCGACACAGTGCGCAGGCCAGGAGTGGACGTAGTCGGGGTTGTCGGCGAAGTGGCCGCCGGGAGCGATGTGGTGGTCACGGGTGGCCACCACATGCCGGTAGCCGGGGCCGGCCGCCTGGCCGATCAGCTCGGTGATGGCGGCGGCCACATCGGCACCGCCGGCCACCGCGAGGCTGCCCCCCTCGCAGAAGTCGTTCTGCACGTCAACGACGATCAAGGCGCGGCGCATGGTGTCGGTGTCCTTCGACTCTTCGACGCTGGGTCGGTGTGGGGTGGGTTTCCTGACGCGGGGAGCGAGCGGGCCCGGCCGATCTCTGCTGGACTACGAACTTCCGAGCCTAGAGACTTCCGGAGGTGTTCGGGAGGGGGCATCCGGCGCTCGCCCGAAGCGCGGACCGGGGCACAGGCCGAGCACGCGGGCGCTGACCGGCTCACACCCGGGTACATCGGGCGCCCCCGCACCCGCCCGCTCCCGGCGTGCGCCCGCTCTCAGACGTACTCCGTCGGGAGGACCGGCTCGCCGCGCGACAGCTGGGTCGCGGACAGCGGCAGCCGCGCGCGGGCCGCCGCGTGGCGGTCGCGTACGACGTCGAGGGGCTCGCGGGCGATCACCCGGCCCTCCCGGATCAGCGGAACCAGGAGCTGGTGCTCCTCCAGCTCCGGCGGAACCGCCCCGGTGCCGACGACCTCGGCCTCGGCGACCCCGTGCTCGTCCATGCGCCGGGCCGCCCACTTGCGGCCCCCGACGGACGTCTTGCCGCCGCTGGACTTCTTCGCCACCGGCACCAGCGGGGCCGTGGGGTCGGCGGACTCCGCCCGCGCCACCAGCTTGTAGACCATCGAGGCGGTCGGGTGCCCGGAGCCGGTCACCAGCTGTGTGCCCACCCCGTACGCGTCCACGGGTGCCGCCGCCAGCGAGGCGATCGCGTACTCGTCCAGGTCGGAGGTGACGATGATCCGCGTGCCGGTCGCCCCCAGCTCGTCCAGCTGCTGCCGCACCCGGTGCGCCACCAGCAGCAGGTCACCGGAGTCGATGCGGACCGCGCCCAGCTCCGGACCGGCGACCTCCACGGCCGTCCGCACGGCCTCGGACACGTCGTACGTGTCGACGAGCAGCGTGGTGTCGCGGCCCAGGGAGTCCACCTGGGCCTGGAAGGCGTCCCGCTCGCGGTCGTGCAGCAGGGTGAAGGCGTGCGCGGAGGTGCCGACCGTCGGGATGCCGTAGCGGAAGCCCGCCGCCAGGTCGGAGGTGGAGGAGAAGCCGCCGACGTACGCCGCGCGCGAGGAGGCCACCGCCGCCAGCTCGTGGGTGCGCCGGGCGCCCATCTCGATCAGCGGGCGCTCCCCGGCGGCGCTGGACATCCGGGAGGCGGCGGCCGCGATCGCCGAGTCGTGGTTGAGGATGGACAGGATCACGGTCTCCAGGAGCACGCACTCCGCGAAGGTGCCCTCGACCCGCATGATCGGCGAGCCGGGGAAGTACACCTCGCCCTCCTGGTAACCCCAGAGGTCACCGCTGAAGCGGTAGCCCGCCAGCCAGTCGAGGGTCTCGGCGTCGACGACGGAGCGCTCGCGCAGGAAGCCGAGGACGCCGGGGTCGAAGCGGAAGTTCTCCACCGCGTCCAGCACCCGGCCCGTCCCGGCCACCACGCCGTACCGCCGCCCCTCCGGCAGCCGCCGCGTGAAGACCTCGAACACCGACCGCCGCTCGGCCGTACCGGCCTTCAGCGCGGCCTGCAGCATCGTGAGTTCGTACTGGTCCGTGAAGAGCGCGGTCGAGGGGACATCCACCGGCAAACCAAGGTCCGCTGTGTTCATGGCAGGGGATCGTACTCCCATCTCGTCAGTCTGACGATTTCTGGGTCCGTTTCTGACGGACCATCCGTCGCACGGGTCCCCGTTTGTGCGGGGACCCCCCTGTGGTGGCAGCATGGGCCGTGTGACGGCAGCCGCACCCATGGAGATCGAGAAGACCGAGTCGGCGGAGGAGGTCTTCGCCGTACCCGAGCCCGACGTGCCGTGGGTGACGATCGTCCACAACGACCCGGTGAACCTCATGAGCTATGTGACCTACGTCTTCCAGGCCTATTTCGGGTACTCGAAGGACAAGGCGACCAAACTCATGCTCGACGTCCACCACAAGGGTCGCGCGGTCGTCTCCAGCGGGACCCGCGAGGAGATGGAGCGCGACGTACAGGCCATGCACGGCTACGGCCTGTGGGCCACGCTCCAGCAGGACCGGAAGTAGCCACGGGCGGCAGCCGCAGGCCGGACGACCCGGCCTGACACAACAGGACCGGAGTGAACGACCAACCCGATGCCAGGAACCTTCGAACCGCTTCCCGGCGGCGGCGCGGCCGTCGCCCTCGACGAGGTCGAGATCTCCATCATCCGCTCGCTCGCGGTCCAGCTGCTGGAGCTGATCGGCCCGGGCCCCGCCGAGGACGCCCCCGACGACCCGCTCGCCGAACTGTTCGCCGAGGGGCCGAGCGAGCCCCCCAAGGACCCCGTGCTCAGGCGTCTCTTCCCGGACGCCTACAGCGACCCCGAGGGCACCCCGACGGCCGACGAGGCCGAGGAGCAGCGGGCGTACTCCTCCGAGTTCCGGCGCTTCACCGAGAACGACCTGCGGGCCGGCAAGCGCGACAACGCCCTCGCGGTGATCCACTCGCTGGACGGGCTGTCGGCGGCCGGTGAGGGCGGCGCCGTCCTCGAGCTGTCGGCGGACGAGTCCCGGCGGTGGCTCGGCTGCCTCAACGACCTGCGCCTCGCCATCGGGGCCCGGCTCGACGTCGTCGACGAGGAGGACACCGACCTCCTCTACCGGCTGCCGGACGAGGACCCGCGCAAGCCGATGGTGATGGCGTACCTGTGGCTGGGCGGACTCCAGGAGACGCTGATCGCCACGCTGATGCCGTGAGCGCCCCGCCGCCGGACGCGTGAGCGGCCCAGTGGCGGGGCGGAGGGCGCCGGTGATGCGGAACTCCGGGTTCCCTCCGGAGCCCCTCCGGGTTGGGTTCGTGTTCGCTCAGAGGACACTCAAATCCGGATAACGATCGTGTCACCACAGCGGTGAGGGATGCCCTCAGGGGTGTTCTTTGTCTGCTTCTTCCTGTGTTGTGCGCCACAGAACACCGCGCCGATCACGATTGCGGCCGTGATAAATCTTCACGACCGCCCGGAGGACACCACCCTTGTCCGCCGGGTGCGCCACCAGCCGACGACCGTCGGCCAGGCACGAGCGAACAGCTCAGCTCCATCACATCCGGGGGGATCGGAACCCGATCCGGGGTCGACGAACGGCTCGGATCGGCCCAGCGTGGAGAAAGGCGCACTACACATGACCTCCGCTCAGGTCGACAACAACGGCAATGACGCCGTGCCCGGCGCGGCATCCGAAGAGGGATACGAGCGCGGGCTCGGCAGCCGCCAGGTCCAGATGATCGCGATCGGCGGCGCCATCGGCGTAGGGCTCTTCCTCAACGCCGGTGCGAACATCGCCAAGGCCGGACCGAGCCTCATCCTGATGTACGCCGTCGCCGGCGTCATCATCTTCTTCATCATGCGGGCGCTCGGCGAGCTGCTCCTGTACCGCCCGGTCTCGGGCTCCTTCGCGGAGTACTCCCGGGAGTTCCTCGGCCCGTTCTTCGGCTATTTCACCGGCTGGACGTACTGGCTGCTGTGGGTCGTCACCGGCATGGCGGAACTGACCGCCGCCGCGATCTACATCAACTACTGGTTCCCGGAGATCCCGCGGTGGGTCTCGGCCCTGGTCTTCCTGGTCGTCCTGTTCGTGGCCAACCTGATCTCGGTGAAGCTGTTCGGCGAGATCGAGTTCTGGTTCTCGATGATCAAGGTGACCGCGATCATCGGCATGATCGTGATCGGCCTCGGTGTCCTCACCTTCGGCTTCAGCGCCGCCGGCGACACCGCCGCCGTCTCCAACCTGTGGGCCTTCGACGGTTTCTTCCCCAAGGGCGTCGGCTCCTCCCTGATGACCCTCCAGGGCGTGATGTTCGCCTACCTCGCCGTCGAGCTGGTCGGCGTCACCGCCGGTGAGTCCGAGAACCCGGAGAAGACCCTCCCCAAGGCGATCAACACCCTGCCCTGGCGTATCGCCCTCTTCTACGTCGGCGCCCTCACCGTCATCCTGTGCGTGGTGAAGTGGACCGAGTTCGCGCCGGGCGTGAGCCCGTTCGTCGCCGCCTTCGCGAAGATCGGCATCCCGGCGGGCGCCGCGATCGTCAACTTCGTGGTCCTGACCGCGGCCCTGTCCTCGTGCAACTCCGGCATGTACTCCACGGGCCGCATGCTGCGCACCCTGGCCGACAGCGGCGAGGCGCCCGGGGCGTTCAACAAGCTGTCCGCCTCCAGGACGCCCGCGCTCGCCATCGGCGTCTCGGTGCTCTTCATGGGCATCGGCGTGGTCCTGAACTACGTCGTCCCGGAGAAGGCGTTCGAGTACGTCGTCTCCGTCGCCACCGGCGCCGGCATCTGGACCTGGCTCATGATCCTGATCAGCCACGTCCGCTACCGCCGCGCGGTCGACGCGGGCCGCCTGCCCGCCTCCTCCTTCCCCGCCCCCGGCGGCGCGACGGGCAGCTGGATCGCCATCGTCTTCCTCCTCTTCGTCACCGGCCTCATCGCCTACGACCACGAGGCCCGCGTCAGCCTCTACGTCATGGCCGGCTGGGCGGCCGCCCTCGGCGTCGGCTGGCTGGTGCTGAAGTCCCGCAACCCCGAGGTCACGGCCCACCGCGACCCGGACCCGGAGAAGGTCGGCTGACGCTCCGCCCGGGAGGCCGACCGGCCTCCTGACCGGCATGTGGGCCGCCGCGTACCAGCCTTCGATACGCGGCGGCCCTCTGCTTATCCTGACGGGCATGCTGACCATCACCCAGGCCCTCGTCGACCAGATCGTCGCCCACGCGCGCAAGGACCACCCGGACGAGGCGTGCGGCGTCGTCGCGGGCCCGGCCGGCTCGGACCGTCCCGAGCGCTTCATCCCGATGCTGAACGCGGCCATGTCGCCCACGTTCTACGAGTTCGACTCGGGCGACCTGCTGAGGCTCTACCGCGAGATGGACGACCGCGACGAGGAGCCGGTGGTCATCTACCACTCCCACACGGCCACCGAGGCATACCCCTCCCGCACCGACATCTCCTACGCCAACGAGCCGGGCGCCCACTACGTCCTCGTCTCCACCGCGGACACCGACGGACTCGGTGACTTCCAGTTCCGCTCGTACCGCATCGTCGAGGGTGAGGTGACGGAGGAGGAAGTCCGAATCGTGGAGGCGTACTGAAAGCTTTCGACGTTACCGTGGCCGGGCAGGCCCCCCACCCCAACTGCCCTCTACGGAGACGGTGTTGACACAGCCGATGGCACGGACGCGACGACTGAACGGACAGCGGCCCACCCTGGAGGACGTCGCACGCGGCTCGGGGGTGTCCAAGTCCACCGTGTCACGGGTGATCAACGGCGAGGGCAAGGTGCGCGCGGAGGTCGTCGAACGCGTCCGGGAGGTCGTCGCCGAACTGGGCTACGTACCGAACTCCGCCGCCCGGCAACTGGTCACCCGCCGCAACAACGCCATCGCGGTCGTCGCCAGCCAACCGCAGAACCGCCTCTTCGTCGACCCCTTCTTCGACCTCCACTTACGCGGCATCCGCAAGGAACTGGTGGCCCACGGCGCCCAGCCGGTCCTGCTGTTCCTGGAGGAAGAGGAGGAGTACCCGCGCGTCGGCGACTTCCTCGGCGGCGGCCATGTCGACGGCGCCCTGCTCTTCTCACTGCGCGCCTGCGACCCGCTGCCCGGCATGATCGAGCGGCTCGGCCTGCCCGCCGTCTTCGGCGGCCGCCCGCTGGTCCGCGGCGGCGAGACCGTACGCGAGTGCGTGTACGTCGACGCCGACAACCGGGGCGGCGCCCGTGAGGCCGTCCGCCATCTGGTCTCCCTCGGCCGTGAGCGCATCGCCACCGTCACCGGCCCCTACGACCAGGAGGCATCGGCGGTGGACCGCCTCGACGGCTACCGGGACGTCCTGCTCGACGGCGCCGACCCCGAACTGATCGAACGCGCCGACTACACCCGGCAGGGCGGCGCCGAGGCCATGGCCGCGCTCCTGGACCGGCGCCCCGACCTCGACGCCGTCTTCGTCGCCTCCGACCTCATGGCCTCCGGCGCCCTCCAGGTCCTGCGCGAGCGCGGACTGCGGGTCCCGGGCGACATCGCCGTGGTCGGCTTCGACGACCTCGCCCCGATCGCCGAGCACACCGACCCGCCGCTGACCACCGTGCACCAGGACATCGAGGGCATGGGCCGGCTGATGGCCCGCCTGCTGTTCAGCCGCACGGAGGAACCGGCCGCACCGGAGCCGGGCACACGGGAACCGGGCACATGGGAGCCGGCCGCCCTGTCGTCCGTGGTCACCCCCACCCGGCTGGTGCCACGGCGCTCGACCTGAACGGTCCGGCTGAGCTGTGCGGTCTCACTCCATGGCCCGAATCCGTCCGGCATATGGGATCACATTCCGGGACCCGGACCGGGAATCGATACGATGAGCCCATGGTTCTTGACGACGTGAGCGAGAAGACGCCGGGCGCACTGCTCGTGGCGCGGCTGCACGTCGACCTGTGCAGGCTTGCCAGCGCCATCTGTTGACGCCGACCTGCCGCCGTACGGCCGTGAGCCGCGGCGCCCTCACCCGTGTGACCCCGCACTCCGCGCTGCCGCGCGCCCACCGACCTGACCACTCCCGACAGGAGCCGCACACCATGGCCATCGAGGTCCGCATCCCCACCATCCTCCGCCAGTACACCGACGGCCAGAAGGCGGTGGAGGGAGCCGGTGACACCCTCGCCGACCTGTTCGCCGACCTCGAGACCCGCCACACGGGCATCCAGGCCCGCATCGTGGACGGCGGTGAGCTGCGCCGCTTCGTCAACGTCTACCTCAACGACGAGGACGTGCGCTTCCTGGAGGGCATCAACACCAAGCTCTCCGACGGCGACAACGTCACGATCCTGCCGGCCGTGGCCGGCGGCATGGCCTGAGGGCCGCTGACCACCCATGCGCTACGACTCCCCGCTGGCCGCGGTGGGCAACACCCCTCTGGTGTGCCTGCCGCGGCTCTCGCCGTCCGAGGACGTCCGGATCTGGGCCAAGCTGGAGGACCGCAACCCCACCGGCTCCGTCAAGGACCGCCCCGCCCTGCACATGATCGAACAGGCGGAGAAGGACGGCCGTCTGACCCCCGGCTGCACGATCCTGGAGCCCACCTCGGGCAACACGGGCATCTCCCTGGCGATGGCGGCCAAGCTCAAGGGCTACCGCATCGTGTGCGTCATGCCCGAGAACACCTCCCAGGAGCGGCGTGACCTGCTCGCCATGTGGGGTGCGGAGATCATCTCCTCCCCGGCCGCCGGCGGCTCCAACACGGCCGTACGCGTCGCCAAGGAGCTCTCCGCCGAGCACCCCGACTGGGTGATGCTCTACCAGTACGGCAACCCGGACAACGCGGGCGCCCACTACGCGACGACCGGCCCGGAGATCCTCGCGGACCTCCCCTCGATCACGCACTTCGTGGCGGGCCTCGGCACCACCGGCACGCTGATGGGCGTGGGCCGCTTCCTGCGCGAGCACAAGCCGGACGTCAAGATCGTCGCCGCCGAGCCGCGCTACGACGACCTCGTCTACGGCCTGCGCAACCTCGACGAGGGGTTCGTGCCGGAGCTGTACGACGCGTCCGTCCTCACCACCCGCTTCTCCGTCGGCTCCGCCGACGCGGTGACCCGCACGAGAGAGCTGCTCCAGCAGGAGGGCATCTTCGCCGGCGTCTCCACGGGAGCGGCGCTGCACGCGGCGATCGGGGTCGGCAGGAAGGCGGTGAAGGCGGGGGAGACCGCGGACATCGTGTTCGTGGTGGCCGACGGAGGCTGGAAGTACCTGTCGACGGGCGTCTACACCGCCGCGACGACGGAGGAGGCCATCGAGACGTTGCAGGGACAGCTCTGGGCCTAGCGCAGGGCACCCAGTAGCTCGGGGTGCGCTGGTCGTCCGGCGGGTGCGGGTGGGTGGGGGTCTCTCGCAGTTCCCCGCGCCCCCGGAGAAGGAGAAGCAGGGACCTGCGGCCCCTGCTTTTCCGATGACGGGCGGGTCGCGTGGGCGCGATCGGCGCGTCATCGGGACAGGTGCCGCACCTGGTCCCACAGGACCGGATCCACCACGCCCGCCTTCCGGCGGAAGTCCCGTACCGGTACGTCCCTCAGCTCCTCCGTCTCCAGGAAGCTGGGGCGGCCCCGCGCGTCGCCGACGGCGCCCGGGGGCAGCGGAATCACGCCGACCCGGGCGTCCCGGTACTTGCTGGTGATCTTGACGACCCGTGCCCGGTCTCCTCGTACCGCGAGCACGAGACAGGGCCGGTCCTTGCCCCCCGGCCCGTCCTCGAAGGGCACGCTCGCCCACCAGATCTCCGACGGCCGGGGCCGCGGCAGCGGCGCCCGCGCGCCGGCCCGCTCACCCGGCCGTCCCGGCGGTCGCGTACGCCCCCTCGGTCCGCTCGTCCGCCGGTCCCGCCGGCCCGGTGGGCGGGACCGGCCCCACCCGTCGACCAGCGTCGCGACGAGCGCCAGCGACACCACCGCCGCGAGCGCCAACCACCAGGACATGTCCATGGGCACGACCGTACCCGCGCACCCCCGCCGACGCCCGCCCTGTCACACTCCCCCACGCCCCCCTGCGCCACCTCACCCCGGCTCACGCGCGGCCCGACGGCCCCACCACCAGCCGAACCGGTGACACCACAGGTGAGTTCGCCCACAACGGCCCCTGGCGGAGGAGCGACCCGTCCTTTTGCGCCTTACGCTCGACGGACCGCACCACCTCGTCGCACCCCCGTCCGTCCCCCGCAAGCCCGCTGACCGCACCCGGTGGTCGGCGCGACCCGCCCGTACGTCACGACCGACTGACACGACTGACACGACTGACCAACACGACTGTCACGACTTCACGCCAGCGCGGAGGTTCCAGCTCTCATGAAGCTCACCGTCGTCGGCTGCTCGGGGTCGTTCCCGTCCGCGGAATCGGCCTGTTCGAGCTACCTCGTAGAGGCCGACGGCTTCCGGCTGCTCCTCGACATGGGCAACGGTGCCCTGGGCGAGCTGCAGCGCCACTGCGGTCTCTACGACCTCGACGCGATCTTTCTCAGCCATCTGCACGCCGACCACTGCATCGACATGTGCGCGTACTTCGTCGCACGCTACTACCGGCACGACGGAGGCCGCTGCGACCCCATCCCGGTCTACGGCCCCGAGGGCACCGAGCAGCGCCTGACCACGGCGTACGCCGACACCCCGTCCGCCTCCTCCATGAGCGAGGTCTTCGACTTCCACACGGTCAAGCCGAGCACCTTCGACATCGGCCCCTTCACCGTCCACACCGAACGGGTCGCCCACCCCGTGGAGGCGTACGGCATCCGCATCGAACACGACGGCCGGATCCTCACGTACTCCGGGGACACCGGTGTCACCGACACCCTGGACGAACTGGCCCGCGACGCCGATCTCTTCCTGTGCGAGGCCGCGTTCACCCACGGCAAGGAGAACATCCCGGACCTGCACCTCAACGGCCGTGAGGCCGGTGAGACGGCCGCCCGCGCCGGCGCCCGCCGCCTCCTGCTCACCCACATCCCGCCGTGGACGGACCCCCGGGTCAACCTCGACGACGCCCGCGCGGTGTACGACGGCCCCGTGGAGCTCGCCGTACCCCGGAAGTCGTACGAGATCTGACACCCTCACGTACGCACGAGAAGGCCCCCGGAGGATCGCGCTGATCCCCGGGGGCCTTCCTGTACCGGCCGCTTGGCCCGCCGCTACTCGGCCGTCGTCATTTGGCCTCCGCCTTCCGCAGCTCGGCCAGCTCCTCGTCGGACTCCCGGCCCGGCGTCGGCAGGTTGAAGCGGATGATCGCGAACCGGAAGACCACGTAGTACACGACACCGAAGCACAGACCCACCAGGAGCAGCAGCCACGGCTTGGTGGCGATGCCGAGGTTGAGCGCGAAGTCGATCGCGCCGGCCGAGAACCCGAAGCCGTCCTTCATGCCGAACGCCCAGGTCAGGGCGAGGGAGAGACCGGTGAGGACGGCGTGCAGCGCGTACAGCACCGGGGCGATGAACATGAACGTGAACTCGATCGGCTCGGTCACGCCGGTGACGAACGAGGTCAGCGCGAGGGAGAACATCATGCCGCCGACGACCTTGCGGCGCTCGGGACGGGCCGTGTGGTAGATCGCGAGGCAGACGGCCGGCAGACCGAACATCATGATCGGGAAGAAGCCGGTCATGAACTGCCCGGCGGTCGGGTCCCCGGCGATGAACCGCGCGATGTCACCGTTCTTGCCCTCGTACGAGCCGGCCTGGAGCCAGGGGAAGGCGTTGAGCAGGTGGTGCATGCCGACCGGGATCAGCGCGCGGTTGGCGACACCGAAGATGCCCGCGCCGACGGCGCCCGAACCGACCAGCCACTCACCGAAGTTGTGCAGACCCGTGCCGAGGACCGGCCAGACGTAGCCGAAGACGATGCCGATGAACAGGCCCGCGAAGGCGGCCAGGATGGGCACCAGACGGCGGCCGCCGAAGAAGCCGGCCCAGTCGGGCAGCTTGGTGCGGTAGAAGCGCTGGTAGAGCAGGGCCACGACCAGGCCCATGACCACACCGCCGAGGACACCGGCGTCGACCGCCTTGTCCACCATGACGACCTTCTTGTCGACGACGGTGGCCACCTGCGGCAGGTTCGGGTCGGTGAAGGTGGCGAGGACCTTCTGGAAGACGAGGTAGCCGACGACCGCGGCGAGCGCGGTCGAGCCGTCCGACTTCTTCGCGAAGCCGATCGCGATGCCGACGGCGAACAGCAGCGCCATGTTGTCGAGGATGGCGCCGCCGCCCGCGGACATGAAGCTCGCGAACTTGGTGATGAAGCCGGGGAACGACTCGCGCCCGAGCATGTCCTCGTTGCCGAGCCGCACCAGCAGCGCGGCGGCCGGCAGGACGGCGACCGGCAGCATCAGGCTGCGCCCGATGCGCTGCAGGACAGCCATGGTGCGGGAGCCCCGGCTCGGGCCCTTGTTGTCTGCGGCCGCGGGAGCGGCGCTGGCCGTGGTCACAACTTCCTCCAGTAGGCAGGGCGCCGCCCGGGGACGGGAGTGTGGGGGAGGGCAGCACGGGAGAGGTCTACACCAGTCAGTGGTGTAGACCTGTTGTAGCACGCTGGGGGTGGGCCTAGGAACCCGCGATTCCCGTTTTACGCCTTCGTGATGTCACGCGGCTTTCGTGCCGCGGCCGCCCGCCGCTCCCCGCTTGGCGAGGACCCGCAGGGTGGTGTAGACCAGTCGCGAACGATCCCGCACGGCAAAGCGGCTCAGATCAGGTATATCAGGGAGAATCGCCATGGCCAGTAAGGCTGAGAAGATCGTCGCCGGGCTCGGCGGCCTCGACAACATCGAAGAGATCGAGGGCTGCATCACCCGGCTGCGCACCGAGGTCAACGACCCCTCCCTCGTGGACGAGGCCGCCCTCAAGGCCGCCGGCGCCCACGGCGTCGTCAAGATGGGCACCGCCGTCCAGGTCGTCATCGGCACCGACGCCGACCCGATCGCCGCGGAGATCGAGGACATGATGTGATCCACCGCTGATCCGGGACCCGCCCACGCCGGTCCCCCTCAGCCCACGCGCAGGGGCCCTCCGTATGCGGGAGCGGCCCCTTCCGCCACTGCGGCTAGGCTCGTCGCCATGTCTCGAATCGACGGCCGCACGCCCGAACAGCTCCGCCCTGTCACCATCGAACGCGGCTGGAGCAAGCACGCCGAGGGCTCCGTCCTCATCTCCTTCGGCGACACCAAGGTCTTCTGCACCGCCTCCGTCACCGAAGGCGTCCCGCGCTGGCGCAAGGGCAGCGGCGAGGGCTGGGTCACCGCCGAGTACTCCATGCTGCCCCGCTCCACCAACACCCGCGGCGACCGCGAGTCCGTACGCGGCAAGATCGGCGGCCGTACCCACGAGATCTCCCGCCTCATCGGCCGCTCCCTGCGCGCCGTCATCGACTACAAGGCGCTCGGCGAGAACACCATCGTCCTCGACTGCGACGTCCTCCAGGCCGACGGCGGCACCCGCACGGCCGCGATCACCGGCGCGTACGTGGCACTGGCCGACGCCGTCGCCTGGGCCCAGCGCAAGAAGCTCGTCAAGGCCGGCCGCCGGCCGCTGACCGGCACCGTCAGCGCCGTCTCCGTGGGCATCGTCGGCGGCGTCCCGCTGCTCGACCTCTGCTACGAGGAGGACGTCAGGGCGGACACCGACATGAACGTCGTCTGCACCGGCGACGGCCGCTTCGTCGAGGTCCAGGGCACCGCCGAGGCCGAACCCTTCGCCCGCGACGAGCTCAACGCGCTGCTCGACCTGGCCGTCGCCGGCTGCACGGACCTGGCCGCCCTCCAGGGCAAGGCGCTCGACTCGGTCCTCTGAAGGTAAAGGGCACCCCAAGAAGACCGGCCGTCGGTCGCAACCACGGCGCATCCGGCGGCGTCCCTAGGAGTACGGGCGCACGGCACACCACCGTGCGCCCGGCCATACCGGCGCAAGCCGTATCCGCACCACCACCGGAGGCCGTCAGGCCTGCAACCAGTAGGAGGACCGTTCCATGGCCGCGAGCCGCCGACGTCGTATGACCGCCATCGCCGGAGCCGTTGCAGCCGTCGCGCTGACCGCCGGCCTCACCACCGGCTGCGACGCCGTGAACAAGGCCCTGGACTGCGTCCAGACCGCCGAGGCCATCGCCAACAGCGTGTCCGACCTCCAGCAGGCCGTCGAGAACGCCTCCAACGACCCGTCGCAGCTGGAGGAGTCGCTCAACTCCATCGACGAGAACCTCAAGGAGATCGGCGACAAGACCGACAACGCCGACGTCAACAAGGCCGTCGACGACCTCCAGAAGGCCGTGGAGAACGTCCAGACCTCCGTCAACAACGGCGACGCGACGCCCGACATCAGCGGCATCACGAACGCGGCGAGCGAACTGACGAAGGTCTGCACCTCGTAGACGGACCGGATGCCGTCGCAGGCGGAACGGATGCCGTCGGCTGCGGGCCGGTGACGGCGACCGGCGTCCGCCGACTGGTGACGAGCGACCGGTGGGCGTGGACGGGGCGGGGGCCGGGATACTGAGGGGCATGACCCGCCTGATCCTCGCCACCCGCAACGCCGGAAAGATCACCGAGCTGAAGGCGATCCTCGCCGACGCAGGTCTGCCCCACGACCTCGTCGGCGCGGACGCCTACCCGGACATCCCCGACGTCAAGGAGACCGGCGTCACCTTCGCCGAGAACGCCCTGCTGAAGGCACACGCCCTCGCACAGGCCACCGGCCTCCCGGCCGTCGCCGACGACTCCGGCCTCTGCGTGGACGTCCTGGGCGGCGCCCCCGGCATCTTCTCCGCCCGCTGGGCCGGCCGGCACGGCGACGACCGCGCCAACCTCGAACTCCTCCTCGCCCAGCTGTCGGACATCGCCGAGGAGCACCGCGGCGCCCACTTCGCCTGCGCCGCCGCCCTCGCCCTGCCGGACGGCACGGAACGCGTCGTGGAAGGCCGGCTGAGGGGCGTCCTGCGCCACACCCCGACCGGCACGAACGGCTTCGGCTACGACCCGATCCTCCAGCCGGAGAACGACACCCGCACCTGCGCCGAACTGACCCCCGACGAAAAGAACGCGATCAGCCACCGAGGCAAGGCGTTCAGGGCGCTGATCCCGGTGCTGAGGGAGCTGCTGGGCTGACGCGACGGCAAAGACCCCGCACCTTTGAATCAAAGGTGCGGGGTCCCTTGTACCTGTGCGCCCGGTCGGATTCGAACCGACAAACACGACCACCTAAAGATCGCCGCTCGGCCGTTGGCGTACGGGCGCCTGTGCCGGGGCCTACTCTACTTGGCTACGGCTTCTGTCGTCGGCCCCCTCTGCACCACGTGCTGGTGACCGCATGGCAGTTGGGGCACAGCAGTCGCAGATTCTCGCGCCGGTCGTCGCTCCAGTCCCCGCTGATGTGGTCGACCTCCAGGGTCATGGGCCTGCCGAACCACTCGGGTCCGACGCCGCACTCTGCGCACTTCTCGGGCTCGCCCACCTCGGCGAGCGCCCTACGCAGCAGGTGCGTTCTCGTCCGGCGGGTGTTGTCATGTCGGACCAGGATGTCCTCTGCGCGCCTGACGGGAGTGGTCCCCGGCCCGCCGCGCTGATGTGCCTGTCCCAGGAAGTGGGAGGTGTCGACGGCCTCCTCGGCCACCCAGCAGCGGAACGCGGCGCGCGCCTTGGAGCTGTAGGGCTCCATCCCCAGGGCGCGAAGCGCATCCGCGACGGAGGAGGCCCCCTCGACCGCTCCGTGCAGTTGGTCGGGGGCCGGTCTGGCGGGCGCCGCCGCTCGGCCCTGGCGGGGCATGTGTGACACGTCGATCCCGAAGTGGTCGAAACGCCGGAAGAGATGGCGGCGCAGCTGCCCATACGGCCGGGTACCGAAGAAGGCGATGACTTCCTCGATGTCGGAACACCGCGCCGCTGCTTCCGCCAACCGCTCCCGGGTGTACCTCGTCCCGGCGCTCATGAGTCCCGGCCTTTGCCACGTCCCCGGTAACTGTCCGTCGTCGAGTGGCAGTTCGGGCACAGGAACCGCAGGTTCTCGAGGCGGTTGTCGCGCCAGTCGCCGTTGATGTGGTCAACCTCCAAGGGGAGCGGCCGCCCTCGCCACACTGCCTCCGTCCCGCACATGGCGCATTGCTCCGGTACGCCTGTGGCCGCCATGGCCCACTTGAGCCGGTCACTGGGGACACGTCGGGCCTGAGCCCTCTCCTGCTCGACGAGCAAGCCTTCTGGCGTTCGGGGGCGCCGGGCCTTTCCGCGCTGTGTCGGCATGCGGAAGTGCGAGGTGTCGATGCCGTACGCCTTGATCCGGCGGCTGATGTGCGTGTGCTGGCCGCCCACGACCTCGACCTCGAGCCGGCGCAGTACCTCGCACATGTTCGTCGAAGCCGACACCGCGGTCTGCAGGACCTCCCGGGTCCATCGAGTTCCCTCCGGCTCGAAGTGCGAGGTCTCGACCCCCAGCTTCCTCATCCGCTCCCGGATGTAGCTCCGGCGTGAGCTCTTCGGGTCCACTCCCAGCTTCGTCAACGCCTCCGACAGCGTGCGAGATGTTCGGGCGGCCTCCTCCAGCCGCTCCTTCGGGTATGCGCTGGTCCCCATCGATCCCCTCCGTCCGGCCACCTGTTCGTGGCCTCGTACGGAGTAACGAACCGCTCATCGGGCAGTCACGACCGATATGCGGAACGGCTCGTACCGGGGGTTTCGGTGCGAGCCGTTCTCGGGCGGTCGGGTCGGGTCAGATGCCCAGGTCCTTGATGATCTTCGCCACGTGGCCGGTGGCCTTGACGTTGTAGAGGGCTCGTTCCACCTTGCCCTCCTCGTCGACGACGACCGTCGAGCGGATGACGCCGGTGACGACCTTGCCGTAGAGCTTCTTCTCGCCGAAGGCGCCGTAGGACTCCAGGACCGTCTTGTCGGGGTCGCCGAGGAGGGTGACCTTGAGGGACTCCTTCTCGCGGAACTTGGCCAGCTTCTCCGGCTTGTCGGGGGAGATGCCGATGACGTCGTACCCGGCGCCGGCCAGCAGGTCCAGGTTGTCGGTGAAGTCGCATGCCTGCTTCGTGCAGCCGGGGGTCAGGGCGGCCGGGTAGAAGTAGACGATGACCTTGCGGCCCTTGTGGTCGGACAGGGACACCTCGTTGCCGTCGGCGTCCGGGAGGGTGAAGGCGGGGGCCACGTCCCCGGGCTGGAGTCGCTCGCTCATCGGACCAGCGTAACGGCGGGGCCTGGCGCCGCGGGTCCCGGTGGAGCTGACAGACTGTCCAAGGACAGTTGATGACGGACAGCGGGAGGCAGCGCGGTGGCGGACACCTCGGACACCAGAACCCCGGCCGAGATCGAGGCGGACATCAAGCGCCGCCGCGACACCCTCGCCGAGACGCTCGACGAGATCGGCGTCCGGGTGCACCCGAAGACCATCGTCGGCGACGCCCGGGCGAAGGTCGTCTCCAACATCGACCACACCCTCGGCAGGGCCTACGTCTCGGTCAACCGGGTGGTCAGCGATGTGAGGGGCCGACTCGTCGACGAGGACGGGGCGCCCCGGCTGGAGCGCATCGTCCCGGTCGCCCTCGTCGTCGTCGGGGTCGTGGGGCTGCTCGCCCTCGGCACTCGACGCCGCAGGGGCTGACGAAGACAGGTAGGTTCGGGGTCGTGAGCGAGAAGAGCCAACACGACAAGTTGCCCATCAGGATGCTGCACGACCGGGTGCTCGTGCGGCAGGACACCGCCGAGGGCGAGCGGCGTTCGGGCGGCGGCATCCTGATCCCCGCGACGGCGGCGGTCGGCCGGCGGCTCGCCTGGGCCGAGGTGGTCGCGGTCGGGCAGAACGTCCGGACGGTCGAGCCGGGCGACCGGGTCCTCTTCGATCCCGAGGACCGGGCCGAGGTCGAGGTCAGGGGTGTCGCGTACGTCCTGATGCGCGAGCGCGACCTGCACGCCGTGGCCGCGGACCGGTTCGAGGGCTCGGAGGACTCCACGGGTCTGTACCTGTAGCCCAACCGGTAGCACGACCGGTAGAGCAGCGATCGCTCGCGGGTGCCCGCGGGCGCATACGGGAGGGGGCTGGTGACCACGGTCACCAGCCCCCTCCCTCTGCTATCGGCCCCGGCGGCCCGCCGTCATGGGATCGTCCCCTCCGACGTGCCGCCCCCGGGGGCGCCGCCGCCGCCGTCGGCCGTGCCTCCGCCGCTGTCGGTGGCCCCGCCCCCGGTGGCGGCCCCGCCGTCCGCGGTGCCTCCGCCCCCGGTGGCCGCGCCGCCGTCGGCGGTTCCGCCCCCGGTCGTGGCTCCGCCGCCGGTGGTCGGTCCGCCGCCGGTCGTCGACGTGTCGCCGCCGCCCGTGGTGGCGCCCCCGTCGGTGGGCTCGCCCGTGGTGCCGCCGTCGGTCTGGCCCGCGGTCTCCTCGCCGCCCGTGGTGCCGCCGTCCTCCTCGTCACCGGTGGCTCCCGGCTCGTCCGGCGGGGTGCTCGGGGGCACCACGACCACGTCCGCGCCCTCCTGCAGCTCCAGGTCGAAGTCCTTGACCTTCTTGCCCTTCAGGGCCGCCTTGGTGAACTGCGCCCAGATCTCCGTGGGCGCCCCACCGCCGTTGATGCGCTGGAGTCCCATCGCGCCGTACAGCGGCTTGTGGGCGCCCGTCTTGGGGTCCTGGCCCATCACGGAGACGACGGTGGCGAGGTCCGGGGTGTAGCCGGCGAACCAGGCCGCCTTGTCCTCCTCGGCCGTACCCGTCTTGCCGGCGGCCGGGTGGCCGGACGCCTGCGCGGCGGTGGCCGTACCGCCCTGGACCACGCTCCGCAGGACGGAGGTGGTGGTGTCGGCGGCCTGACGGCTGACGGCCTGCTGGGGGTCCGTCGAGGGGAGCTTGATCTCCTGGCCGTCCTTGCTGATCCGCTCGATCATCGTGTACGTGCCGTGACGGCCGTGGTTGGCGAGGGTGGCGTACGCCTCCGCCATGTCGAGGACGCTCGCGGTCGCCGTGCCCAGCGCGATGGACGGGTACGGGTTCATGTCGGGGGTGTTCTTCGGCAGGCCCAGGTCGATCGCGGTCTTCTCGACCTTCGCGGGGCCGACGTCCACGGCCATCTGCGCGTACACCGAGTTCACCGACTTGTCGGTGGCCTGGCGGACCGTGATGTTGCCGTAGTCGACGTAGTCCTCGTTCTCGGGGGCGTACGGCTCGCCGGGCCAGCCGACCACCGGGCGCTCGCTGGAGCCGTCGTAGATCGTGTTCGGGGTGATGGCCTGGCCGGACTGGTTGTTGGAGTTGTTCTCCACGGCCGCGGTGAACACGAACGGCTTGAACGTCGAACCGACCTGGAAGTCTCGCCGGGTGGCGTTGTTGACGTACTGCTTGGTGTAGTCGATGCCGCCGTACATCGCGATGACCTTGCCGGTCTTCGGGTCGATGGAGACACCGCCGGCGCGGACGTAGTTGTCGACCTTGCGGTTCTTCTTGTCGAGCTTGTCCATCAGGTTGTCGTCGACGGCCTTGATGAACGCGTTCTGCATCTTGGGCTGGATGGTGGTGGTGATGCGGTAGCCACCGCCGTTCTCCAGCGCCTCCTCGTCGATGATCTTGTGCTCGACGAGGTACGACTTGATGGCCTCGACGAGGTAGCCGCGCTGCCCGGAGAAGGCGGTGGACGTGGTGGTCTGCTTCGGCATGTCGAACTTCATGCCGGTGCGCTCGGACTGCTTGAGCCAGCCCTCCTTGACCATGCCGTCGAGGACGTAGTTCCAGCGGGCGACGGCCGCGGCCTTGTTCTCCGGGTGGGCGACGACGTCGTACATGCTCGGCGCGTTGACGAGCGCGGCGAGGTAGGCGCCCTGCTGGGCGGTGAGTTCGTCGGCGTCGACGCCGTAGTACGCCTGGGCGGCGGCCTGGATGCCGTAGGCGTTGCGGCCGAAGAAGCTGGTGTTGAGGTAGCCCTCCAGGATCTCGTCCTTGGTGACCTCGCGGTCCAGCTTGATCGCGATGAAGAACTCCTTCACCTTGCGGGTGACGGTCTGGTCCTGGGCCAGGTAGTAGTTCTTCACGTACTGCTGGGTGATCGTCGAGCCGGACTGCTTGCCCTTGCCGCTCGCGGTGTTCCAGGCTGCGCGGATCATCGCCTTGGGGTCGATGGCCGGCTCGGAGTAGAAGTCGCGGTCCTCGGCGGCCAGTACGGCGTGCTGGGCGGCCTTGGAGACCTTCGACAGGGGGACGTTCTCGCGGTTGACCTCGCCGTCGCGGGCGATCTGGGTGCCGTCCGCGTACAGGTAGACGTTGCTCTGCTTGGTCGCGAGCTCCTGCGGCTTCGGGATGTGGACCAGGTTGTAGCCCAGCACGAAGGCGCCGATGATCAGCATGGTCACGATCACGAAGCTGCCGAGCACCATGCGCCAGGTCGGGAACAGCCGCCGCCATCCGGTCCGCTTGGGCCGCTTAGGCTTCTTGCCCTTGCCGCCGCCGGCGGGGGTGACATCGGGCACGTCGGCGGGTGCGACAGCGGGAACCACGGCGGTCGCCGCGCCCCCACCGGCCCCCGCGCCGGCCGCGCCTACCGCGCCGGCGGCTCCGGCTGCCGCGAGGCCGCTCGTGACGCCGGCCTTCCCGGCACGCATCCCGCCGGCCGCCGCGCCACCGGTCGCGGCCGAAGCCGTGCCACCGGCTGCCGCCGCCCCGGCCGCCCCCGCCGCCCCGGCGGCCGCCGCGCCGCCGGGCCTGCCGGGCCGCTTGCCGCCGGGCTTCGCGCCCGCGCGCGTGACACCCAGGGTCATGGTCATCTCGGCGTCACCGGCCGCCGCCCGGCCCGATGTGCCGCCGCCCGTGGAGCCGGGCTTGCCGCCGGGCTTCGTCGAGCCGGACTTCTCGGGGCGGGTGATGCTCAGCGGCATGGTCAGCTCGGCGTCGCTCTCCGGAGCACCCGCCCCGCCGGAGGCTCGCCCGGCCGCACCACCGGACGCCGTCCCGGCGCTCGGCGAAGGCGACTTGCCCCCACCGGGCGTGCCGTTCCGCTGCCCGGCCTCACGCCCCTGAGCCCCCGAACCGGAACCCCCGTCGGAGGAGCGCCCCGAGGGGCCGCCCTTCGCGGGGCCGGACGGCCCACCGGTCTGCCGACCGGTCGCGTCACCCGCGGCCGAGGCCGGACGGCCGGACGTCGCATCGGTCGCCGCCGAGCGCTCGCCGCCGGACGCGGAGATCGGCCGACCGCCGGTGCCAGTACCGGTACCGGGCCTGCCGGCGGCCGGAGCTGCCGAGCCGGCGCCGGACCTGTCGCCGCCCGCCGCAGCCCCAGCCCCGTCGCGGCTCGCCGCACCGGGCCGTCCGCCCGATGCCGAGGCCGACCCCGACTGTCCGCCCGATGCCGAGGCCGCACCGGGCCGTCCGCCCGCGACCGAGTCCGTGGCCGAACCTGAGGCCGAACCTGAGGCCGAGCCCGAGCGTCCGCCCGAAGCCGTGCCCGAAGCCGACCGTCCGCCCGAGGCCGCCCCCGGTTCCGGCCGTCCGCCGGACGTCCGGTCGGATGCCCCGCCGGTCGGCCGGTCAGCCGCACCGTCGGCCGGCTGGTTCGGCCGTCCGCCGGAGCGGCGGTCCGCACCGTCGGCCGGGGCCGAGCCCTGGCGGTCGCCGGGCGACGAGCCGGGCCCGGTGCCGGTCGTCGGGGGCTCCGGGGGCGTGCCCGGGCGCGGCTGGGCGGGGTCCCGGGGCGTGCCCGGCGTCCGGCGCTCCGGGTCTCTCGGTGCCCAGCCCGGGCCGTTCCGCTTCGGCTGCGGCTCGTCGCTCATCGTGCTGCCGTGCTCCTGTTTCCGCGTCGTACGTTCATTTCCGTACGGACTCGTACGCTTTGCGCCCGCTCCGGGCAAGTTCTGCACCCCGGAGTGAAGACTCTCGTACCGGCCGATCCGTTCCCGGATCCCGGCACGCGCCTCGTACGCCCCGGGAGCACCACCGCCCGGCCCGAAAACGCCTGGCACACCGCTCCGGCCGCGGACTAGGCTTTCGCGCTTCGGCCCGGATCGGCCTCGGCCTCGGTCCTTCGCCTAACTCTTCGCAGCGGATGGGGGTTTCCTCGTGGGCACTGGGCGGTTGTACGCCGCCGTCGCCGCCGGTGGCTTCAGGCGGTACGCGACGTATCGGGTGGCCACCGCGGCTGGGGTGTTCACCAACACCGTCTTCGGCTTCATCCTCGCATACACCTACATCGCCCTCTGGCAGGAGAAGCCCCACCTCGGTGGCTACGACCAGGCGCAGGCGCTCACCTATGTGTGGGTGGGCCAGGCGATGTTCGCGGTCATGGTGCTGGGAAGCGCCGGTTTCGAGGAGGAGCTGATCGAGCGGATCCGCACGGGTGACATCGCGGTCGACCTGTACCGGCCCGCCGACCTCCAGATGTGGTGGCTCGCCGCCGACCTGGGCCGGGCCCTGTTCCAGCTGCTCGGACGCGGTGCCGTGCCCATGCTGTGCGGTGCCCTCTTCTTCGATCTCGCGCTGCCGTCCAGTGCCCTGCCGTGGCTCGCCTGCCTCGTCGCGGTCGCCCTCGGGGCCCTGGTGAGCTTCGCGATCCGATACATCGTGGCCCTGTGGGCGTTCTGGCTCCTCGACGGTGCCGGAGCGATGCAGATCACCTGGCTCACGGGTGTCTTCTTCTCCGGGATGCTGCTGCCGCTGAACGTCTTCCCCGGCGTCCTCGGTGACCTCGCCCGCCTCCTGCCCTGGTCCGCGCTGCTCCAGGCGCCCGCCGACGTGCTGCTGGGGGAGGCCGACCCGTGGGGCACGTTCGCGTTCCAGGCGGGCTGGGCGGTCGTGCTGCTGGCGGTGGGGCGGCTGATCCAGTCGGCGGCGACGCGGAAGGTGGTGGTCCAGGGTGGCTGACGTCGACGAGCGCCCGATGACGAGGGTCACGGAGGCGGCGGAGGACCCGTTCGGCGCGTACGGCCCGTACCAGCGTCTGCGGGACGGGCTGCGGGCCTACCGCATGATCGCCGCCATGTGGATCCGCTCCACCATGGCCTACCGTGCCTCCTTCGCGATGACGGTCTTCGGCAACTTCGCCGCCACCGCCTTCGACTTCGTCGCGATCCTGCTGATGTTCTCCCAGGTCGACGAGTTGGGAGGCTTCACCCTGCCCGAGATCGCCCTGCTGTACGGCACCTCCGCGGTCGCCTTCGGTCTCGCGGACCTGATGATCGGCTCCATGGACCGGCTCGGGCGCCGGGTCCGCGACGGCACGCTGGACACCCTGCTCGTCCGGCCCGCCCCGGTGCTCGCCCAGGTCGCCGCCGACAAGTTCGCGCTGCGGCGCCTCGGCCGGGTCACCCAGGGCGCCCTGGTCCTCGGCTACGCCCTGGTCACGCTGGACATCGCCTGGACGCCGCTGAAGGTGCTGATGCTGCCGATGATGGTGGTCAGCGGCGGCTTCGTCTTCGCGGCGGTGTTCGTCGGCGGTGCGGCCTTCCAGTTCGTCGCGCAGGACGCCTCCGAGGTGCAGAACGCCTTCACGTACGGCGGCGCCACGCTCCTTCAGTACCCGCCGGCGCTCTTCGCCAAGGACCTGCTGCGCGGTGTGACGTTCGTCCTGCCGCTGGCCTTCGTCAACTGGCTGCCCGGGCTGTACGTCCTGGGCCGCCCCTACCCGCTCGACGTGCCGCACTGGCTGGCGTTCGCGCCGCCGCTGGTGGCGGCGGTCTGCTGCGCGCTCGCGGGCGCGGCGTGGCGGGCGGGACTGCGTTCGTACCGGAGCACGGGGAGTTAGGGACACATGGACGAGCGGTTCATCGAACTCGACCGGGTCGAGAAGGTCTTCGACGTCCGGAAGAAGACCGGGTTCCTGCGGCGGGAGCGGCGTGAGGTGCGGGCCGTGGACTCGATCTCCTTCACCGTGGCGCGCGGCGAGATGGTCGGCTACATCGGCCCGAACGGCGCGGGGAAGTCGACGACGATCAAGATGCTGACGGGGATCCTCACCCCGAGCGGCGGCCGGGTGCGGGTGGCGGGCATCGACCCGTCCCGGGAACGGACGCGTCTGGCCCGCCGGATCGGTGTCGTCTTCGGGCAGCGCACGACCCTCTGGTGGGATCTGCCGCTGATCGACTCCTACCGGCTGATGCACCGTATGTACCGCGTCCCCGACGCCCGTTACCGCGAGAACCTCGACCGCTGCGTCGAACTCCTCGAACTGGGCGACCTGCTGGACGTGCCCGTGCGGCAGCTCTCCCTCGGCCAGCGCATGCGCGGTGACATCGCGGCCGCGCTGCTGCACGACCCCGAGGTGCTGTACCTGGACGAGCCGACGATCGGGCTCGACGTCATCAGCAAGGCGAAGGTCCGCGAGTTCCTGAAGGACCTCAACACCGACCGCGGTACGACCGTGCTGCTCACCACGCACGACCTGCAGGACATCGAGCAGTTGTGCCGCCGGGTGATGGTCATCGACCACGGCCGGCTGATGTACGACGGCCCGCTGACGGGGCTGCACGAGGTGGGGGAGAGCGAGCGGATCCTCGTCGTCGACCTGGAGCGGGAGCTGCCCCCGATCGAGGCGCCGCCCGCCCGTGTCGTACGGGTGGAGGGGCCCCGGCAGTGGCTGGCGTTCCCGGCGTCGGAGTCGGCGGCGCCGCTGGTGGCGCGGGTCGCGTCGGAGTACCCGCTGGTGGACCTGTCGGTGCGGGAGCCGGACATCGAGGCGGTGATCGCCCAGATGTACGCGCAGCAGGCGGAGCGGGTGGGGGAGACGGGGCAGTCGGTCTCGTAGCCGGGGGCCGGGGTTCCTCGTAGGCTGAGGCGTATGACGGACGATCTCCCGGACCTGCCGGCCGCCGCGGACCTCCGTGCCTCCGACGCCGACCGTGAACGGGTCGCCGAGCAGTTGCGGGACGCCCTCGCGGAGGGGCGGCTCGACATGGAGGAGTTCGGGGAGCGGCTGGACGCCACCTACAAGGCGCGCACCTACGGTGAGTTGGCGCCGATCACCCGTGATCTGCCGGGTGCCGGGACGGTGGCGCCGCCGTCGGTCTCCCTGGTGAAGGGGCCTGCGGAGAGCGGCGGTTGGGCCGAGCGGATCGTCGACGGGCCGGGTTCGTCGACGTGGGGTGTGGCGGTCATGTCCGGCTTCGAGCGCAAGGGCCGCTGGACGGTGCCCGAGCGGTTCGACTGCTTCGCGTTCTGGGGCGGCGGTGAACTGGACCTGAGGGACGCGTACTTCGCCGGGCGCGAGGTCACCATCAACTGTGTGGCCGTCATGGGCGGCGTCAACGTGATCGTGCCGCCCGGCGTCGAGGTCGTCGTCCGGGGCATCGGCATCATGGGCGGCTTCGACCACCGCGAGGAGGGCGAGCCGGGCGAGCCCGGCGCCCCTCGCGTGATCATCACGGGTTTCGCCTTCTGGGGCGGTGTCGGCGTCGAACGCAAGCTCCCCAAGGCCGAGCGGCAGCGGCTGAAGGAGGCCCGGCGCCACGAACGGCTGGAACGCCGCCGGGCCCGCCGCGAACTGGGCAGGGGCCACTGAGGCGGCCCGGCCGCCCATGGCCCCGGCGGTCCGTCCGCCCTACAGGTCGGCCGGGACGGCGCCCTTCAGCGCCTTCAGGTCGAAGACCTGCCCCATCCGCTCGTAGCCCTTGTCGCTCGGGTGGAGGTGGTCGCCCGAGTCGTAGTCGGAGCGGAGCCTTCGGGGGTCGTACGGGTCGCGGAGCGCCTTGTCGAAGTCGACGACCGCGTCGTAGACCTTGCCGGAGCGGATGTGGGCGTTGATGGCCTGGCGTACGGTGTCCCGCTGCTCGGTGTAGCCGCGGTGGCCGTGGAACGGCATCAGCGTGGCGCCGACGACGCGCAGACCGCGGGCGTGGGCCTGGCCGACGAGTTGGCGGAGGCCGGCGACGATCGCCTCGGGGTCGGCCTGGCCGGGGTTCTTGAGGATGTCGTTGACGCCGAGGTCGATGACGACGGCCTTGACGCCCGCCCGGCCGAGCACGTCCCGGGGGAAGCGGGACAGGCCGCTGGGGTTGTCGGCGGGGCGGCCCCGGCCGTTGGCGAGGACCTGGTTGCCGCTGATGCCCTGGTTGACGACGGTGTAGCGGGGCACGTCGGAGCCGGCGGCGGCCCGCAGCCGGTCGGACAGGACGTCCGTCCAGCGGCGGTTCTCGCCGACGGTCGAGGTGATCCCGTCGGTCAGGGAGTCGCCGAGCACGACGACGGTGCCCTCGGACTCCCTGCTCAGCACGTCCAGCGCGGTGACGTACCGCCAGTGCATGGTCTGCGTGGTGTACGGCGTACCGGTGACGTCCGCCGCCTGGTCGCCCTCGGCGGTGTACGAGATCTGCCGGGCGTGCGCGTGAAAGGTCGTGGGCCCGGACGGGGTGGGCGAGTAGGTGGTGATCAGGACGTCGCTGTCGTGCGGGATAGCGATCCGTACGGCATCGCTGACCACCTGCTGACCTGCGGCGATGACGACGGTCGTGCGTCCGCCGAAGGTGAGCCGGCGCATGGTGCCGGCCGCCGCGGCCGGGCTGTTCACCGCGGCGGCGACCGCGAGCGAGGCGTGGGTGAGGGTCAGCGGCTGCTGGCCGTAGAGATTGGACAGCGTGACGCGGGCACTCGTACCGGCGGCGGAGGCGTGCACGACGTTGCGCACCGAGCGGCCCGCGAGGCCGGTTGTCTCGGTGCCCGGCTCCGACCCGCTCGGCGAGGCCGACCAGGCGCCCACCCATGCCCCGGTGGAGGCGGGGGCGGCGGGATTGCGTGGGGCGGCGGCGAAGGTCTCCTGGCGGCGGCTGCCGTCGTCGATGCCGGCGCCGACGTAGATGGCGGCCGAGATCGTGAGGATCAGGGCGGCCATGGCCGCCAGCAGCGCGCCGTGCCTTGTGGGGGAATCCCCCACCCCCCCGGCGTGACGCTCGGTCATGCGGTGTGTGGCTCCTCGAACAGTGGAGCCCGAGGCTCCGTGGTGATCACCCCATGATGCGGCATGGGATGGGGGCGGTCAGTGAGAACCCCCATCGGTTCCCCCGCTCGGACAGACGCGGGGAACTCCTGTCGCGTTCCAGGAGTAGAGCGTGCAGTAGGTCACCAAGGGACCGAGAAAGGGACAATGTGCACGGGGGACAGGAACGGATGGAGTGAATGGACCCTAGGAAACCGGAAGAGAACGGCATCCCGGGCCGGCGTTCCCCTCTCGGCGCCTCCGCCGACCGGGTGACGGACACCACGCCGGGCGCGCGGGCGGCGGTGGACGCCGCGGGCGGATCCGGCGCGCCTCGTGTGTCGCATCGCACGATGACCGCGTTCAGCCCCGCCGACGAGGAGAAGCAGCGGGGCGTCCGGCGGATGAAGCTGACGGCCGCCGGTCTGCTGCTGTTCGTGGCGGTGGTGTACGTCCTGGCGAAGTGGGCCTCGAACGAGGGCGCCGGCGCGTGGGCCGACTTTGTCGCGGCGGCCGCGGAGGCGGGCATGGTGGGTGCGCTGGCGGACTGGTTCGCCGTGACCGCCCTGTTCCGGCACCCCCTCGGACTGCCCATCCCGCACACCGCGATCATCCCCCGGAAGAAGGACCAACTGGGCGTCACGCTCGGTGAGTTCGTCGGGGAGAACTTCCTGTCCGAGGACGTCGTACGGCAGCGGCTGCGCGCCGTCGGCATCGGCAGCCGGCTCGGCGCGTGGCTCGCGGAGCCGCAGAACGCCGACCGGGTGACGGCGGAGTTGGCGACCGCGTTGCGCGGCGCCCTCACCGTGCTGCGCGACACCGACGTCCAGGCCGTGGTCGGCGAGGCCGTCACCCGGCGGGCCAACAGCCAGGAGATCGGGCCCGGTATAGGGAAGATGCTGGAGCGGATCGTCGCCGACGGCGGCCATCGTCGGGCCGTGGACCTGATCTGCGCCCGCGCCCAGAACTGGCTGATCCTCCACGACGACCAGGTGATGGACGCGATCGAGGGCGGCGCCCCCGGCTGGACGCCCCGCTTCGTCGACCGGCGGATCGGCGAGCGCGTCTACAAGGAACTGCTCCGTTTCGTCTCGGAGATGCGCGACTCGCCCTCGCACCCGGCGCGTGGCGCCCTGGACCGCTTCCTCACGGACTTCGCCAGGGACCTCCAGTCCGACACCGACACCCGTGCGCGCGTGGAACGTCTGAAGGGCGAGGTGCTCGACCGGGGCGAGGTCCAGGACCTCATCGCCTCCGCGTGGACCGCCGTCCGCTCCATGGTGGTCTCCGCGGCCGAGGACGAGCGCAGCGAACTGCGGCTGCGGGTACGGGCGTCGCTGCTGTCCCTGGGCACGCGCATGGCCACCGAGCCGTCGGCGCAGGCCAAGGTCGACAAGTGGGTCGAGGGCGCGGCCGTGCACGTCGTCACCACCTACCGCAAGGAGATCACCTCCCTGATCACCGACACGGTCGCGGCGTGGGACCCCGAGCACACGACGCGGAAGATCGAGGCCAACATCGGCCGTGACCTGCAGTTCATCCGTATCAACGGCACGGTGGTGGGTTCACTGGCCGGGCTGTTGATCTACACGGTGTCGCGGGCGCTGGGGGCGTGACCCCGCCGGACGGCGGCACCCCGCCCCGCTGGCCGCAGGACCGCTGCCGGCCACCGGGGCGGGGGTGCTCCGGGTCCGCTGTGTGACGTCCGACTCCAGGGCGTAGTCCTTGCTCCGACGGGCACTCGAACGCGGTTCGCTCGAGGAGGAGGGAGCCGCGCAGATGGCCCTAACCGAACGGAAGTCACCCCAGGGGTCCGGCACCATCACCACCGCCGTACCCGCACGCCTGGACCGCCTTCCCTGGTCACGCTGGCACTGGATGGTGGTGATCGGACTCGGTACGGTGTGGATCCTCGACGGCCTGGAGGTCACCGTCGTCGGCAACATCGCCGGCCGGCTCTCCGAGCAGGGCAGCGGTCTGCCGATCAGCTCCGCGCAGGTCACCGGCACGGCGGCGGCCCTGTACGTCGCGGGTGCCTGCGCGGGCGCCCTCTTCTTCGGCCGTCTCACCGACCGCTTCGGCCGCAAGAAGCTGTTCATGGTGACGCTGGCGGTCTATCTCGGCGCCACCGCGCTGACGGCCGTCTCGTTCTCCTCCTGGTGGTTCTTCCTCTTCCGCTTCCTCACCGGCTTCGGCATCGGCGGGGAGTACGCGGCCATCAACTCCGCGATCGACGAACTGATCCCGTCCAAGTACCGGGGCCGCGTCGACATCGTCATCAACGGCAGCTTCTGGCTCGGCGCGATCGGCGGGTCGCTGCTGTCGATCGTCGCCCTGAACACGGACCTCTTCGCGGCGAACGTCGGCTGGCGCCTGACGTTCGCGCTCGGTGTGGTGCTCGGCCTGGTGATCCTGCTGGTCCGCCGGAACGTGCCGGAGAGCCCCCGCTGGCTGCTGATCCACGGCAGGGAGCAGGAGGCGGAACAACTGGTGGCGGACATCGAGGGACAGGTCGAGGCCGAGAAGGGGCGCCCCCTGCCCGCGGCCACCCAGGAGATGACGATCCACCAGCGCAAGAGCGTCGGCTTCGGCACCATCGCCCGGACCGTGTTCTCCCGCTACCGCCGCCGGGCCGTCCTCGGCTTCTCCCTCTTCATCGGGCAGGCGTTCCTCTACAACGCGATCACCTTCGGCTTCGGCGCGATCCTCACCACGTTCTACGACGTCCCGACGTCCGACACCGGCTACTACTTCGCGTTCATCGCCGCCGGCAACTTCCTCGGTCCGCTGCTCCTCGGCAAGTTGTTCGACACGGTCGGCCGCCGGGTGATGATCTCGTCGACGTATCTGCTGTCCGGTGTGCTCCTGTTCGGCACGGCCTGGCTGTTCGACCGGGGCGCGCTGGACGCGGTCACGCTCACGGTGTGCTGGTGCGTGGTGCTGTTCTTCGCGTCGGCCGGGGCGAGCAGCGCGTACCTCACGGTCTCCGAGGTCTTCCCCATGGAGACACGGGCCATGGCCATCGCGTTCTTCTACGCGATCGGCACGGCGGCGGGCGGCATCAGCGGACCGCTCGTCTTCGCGGACCTGACGGAGTCCGGCGTCGTCTCCGACACGGTGCTCGCGTTCCAGATCGGGGCGGGGCTGATGTGCGTGGCCGGGCTGGTGGCGGTGTTCCTCGCGGTGCGGGCGGAGCGGAAATCTTTGGAGGAGGTGGCGCGGCCGCTGTCCGCGGCCGGGTGAGGCGGCCGGGGCGCCCAGTAGCTCGGGGTGCGCGGTTCGTCGGCGAGTGCGGGTGAGTGGGGGTTGTTCGCGCAGTTCCCCGCGCCCCTGGAAAAGCTGGGGCCTGCGGCCCCATGCCTCTCCGATGAAGGGCGGGCCGCAGGCCCGTTCCCTTCAGGGGCGCGGGGAACTGCGCGAGAAACCACCCACGACCCGCACTCGCCGACGAACCGCGCACCCCCGAGCCATGAGGCGCCCCCGGCTCACCCGTAGAAGTACTGCGCCGACTTGCGCTCGAAGTACGACGAGTACACCAGCCCGATCGCCGGCGTCCCCCGGTACGTGCCGACGTACTGCTGCGCGCTGTCCACCACGACCGGCCGGGCCATGCACGCCCACTTGTTGCGCTGCTCGGCCTCCGCCCACCGTACGGCCGCCGGATCCACCCGCTCGCTGACCAGGACGGGAAACGCGGCAACCCCGTTCTGCAGCCCGGCCGGCAGCCCGCCCTTCGTCTTCTTCGCGTACGCCAGCACCTGATCGGTGAACGTCGCGATCGTCGGGATGGTGATCTCCGGGACGGCCGCCGCCACGGTGAACAGGTGGAGCTTCGTCCCCATCCACTTCCACCTGAAGTCCGCCCGCCGCCCGACGAGTACGGGCACACCGGCCCAGTCCTCCCACCAGGTACGGCATTCGTCGGCGGCGAGACGGGCCCCCACGGAGGCGAGGTAGGACTGCGAGGCGGACTGCTGTGGATGCATGGCCGGATCATGCCCCGCCCTGGCCGGATCGCGAAAGGCGGGGTGAGGCCAAGGTCGGGCGACGACAGGCTCTAAGCGCCGGTCGTGGAACCGGGGCGCACGATCATCAGCACTGTCACGGTGGCCCAGAGCAGATTGAACAGGCCGGTGAACATGGCGAGTCGGGCCGTGGACTGCACGGTCACCCCCGACGTCACGGTGGCCTCACCGCCGGCCCCGGCCCCGGCCCCGGCCCCGGCCCCGGCCCCGGCCCCGACTCCGGTTCCGGCCTGCGGCCCGCTCGCCCCCACCCCGTCGAGGATCTCCTCCTGGCGCGGCAGCACCAGCGCGAGCAGCACCATCGCCGCGAGCGCCGTCAGCAGCATCGACACGATCAGCCAGGCGTCGCCGAGCACCCCCATGCTCATCGCCGTGACGAAGCCGAGCACGGGCACCGCGATGCCGACACCGCCGTACACCCGGCAGATCCGGTGCAGCAGTCGCAGCGACGACACCGCCCGCGCGCTGCCGGGCTCGGCCAGCGCCGTGCGGGCGGCCGGCGGGAACATGCTGGCCGCGACGGTGACGGGCCCGACGGCGACGATCGCGGCGAGGACATGGAGGGAGAGCAGGAACTTGGTCACGCAGGGGACGGTAGGGCGCGCGAGGATCAGGGAGTAGTGGCGAGATTGCCATAGCCCAACGGATTCCTGCCAGGGAGGTCGGCGGCCGCCGCCGACGAGTGCCTCGACTGCGAGAGGTTCGCTGTCCTCGCTTGGCGAGAACTCGGAGCCCCCCTACGCTCCCGCCATGCACACCGTGGCCGTACTGGCGCTCGACCAGGTCATCCCGTTCGACCTCTCCGCCCCGATCGACACCTTCGGCTGGGCCCGGCTGCCGGACGGCAGGGAGGCGTACCGGGTGCGGGTGTGCTCGCCGACAGGGGAGGCGGAGGTGCCGGCGGGGCCGTTCACCCTGCGGGCGCCGTACGGGCTGGAGGTGCTGGCGGAGGCCGACACGATCATCCTGCCGGGGACGGCGGACCCCACCGCCCCGCTCCCGCCGGGCGTGACGGAGGCGCTGCACGCGGCGGCGGCCGGCGGGACGCGCATCGCCTCGGTCTGCGTCGGCGCGTTCATCTTCGCGGCCACGGGCCTACTGGACGGGCTGCGCGCCACCACCCACTGGATCGCGGCCCCCGATCTGGCCGCCCGGCACCCGGAGGTGACCGTCGACCCGAACGTCCTCTACGTCGACAACGGCCAGTTCCTGACGTCGGCGGGCGCCGCCGCCGCGCTGGACATGTGTCTGCACATGATCAGGAAGGACTACGGCTCGGCGGTCGCCGCGTTCGCCGCGCGGATGTGCGTCATGCCCCTGGAACGCGAGGGGGGCCAGGCCCAGTTCATCGTCCAGGACCTCCCGCCGGCCCCCGGCGGCGCGACCCTGGAGCCGCTGCTGCGCTGGCTGGAGGCGAACGTGCAGCGGGATCTCACCCTGGACGACATCGCTGCCCACGCGGGCACCAGCGCCCGTACGCTGAACCGCCGCTTCCGGGAGCAGACGGGCACGACACCCCTGCAGTGGCTGCACCGGGCGCGGGTCCGCCGGGCCCAGTACCTCCTGGAGTCCACCGACCACACGGTCGACCGCATCGCCGCCCAGGCGGGCTTCGGCTCCCCGACCGCCTTCCGGGACCGCTTCAAGAGGGTGGTCGGCACGAGTCCGTACGCGTACCGGCGAGCGTTTCGGGGGGAGTGACTGCTTCGGGGGCCTGAGGCTGGAGAGTGACCGCTACGGGGCCTGAGGCTGGAGAGTGACCGCTACGGGGGGCCTGAGGCCGGGGGAGGGGGCGCTAGGGGCGGACGGAGGGCGGTGCGGCCACCGGCGTCCCCGCCGACCGCGGGTCAGCCCCGGCGGTCGGCCACCACCCAGGACGCCAGGGCCATCGCCCCGGCCACCCCGAACACCGCCGGCCAGGCGCCCACCTTCTTCGCCAGCGGATGCGACCCGGCGAACGCGGCGACGTACCCGGCGGTCAGGGCGCCCGCCGCCCTGCCCCCGGCCGCCCGCTGCCACTGCTGGGCCGCGGCCGCCCCGGCGACGGCCAGTACGGCCCCGCCCAGCTGCCGCTTCTTGGTCCAGCGGGCCACCCCGTACCCGCCGATGAGCCCGCTCGCGGCCACCGCCGCCGCAGGAACCTTCGCCATCGCCCGCCTCCTGGCCACTGTCGGTGAACAGCGGCTCCGTTGTCCGTTGTCGTCCCGACGAGGCTAACCCTTCTAGCACCCCGCTCGCCGAATGTGAGTCGAGGCTTGTCAACTTTCCTCTCCGGAGTTATATAAGAAGGCGTAGGAATCACCGGGCATCGCATCCAGCGCCTGATGAGAGGAGTGACCCGTGATGCTCATGCGTACCGACCCGTTCCGTGAGTTCGACCGGCTCGCGCAGCAGGTGTTCGGCTCCAACGACCGACCCGCCGTCATGCCGATGGACGCCTACCGGGCCGGCGACGACTTCATCGTCCACTTCGACCTCCCGGGCGTGGACCCGGAGACCATCGACCTGGACGTCGAGCGCAACGTCCTGAACGTCCGCGCCGAGCGCCGCTCCCCGGCTCCCGAGGGAGCCGAACTGGTCGCCGCCGAGCGCCAGACGGGCACCTTCACCCGCCAGCTCTTCCTCGGTGACACCCTCGACGCCGACCGCGTCGACGCCTCCTACGAGGCCGGCGTTCTCACGCTGCGCATCCCGATCGCGGAGAAGGCCAAGCCGCGCAAGATCCAGATCAGCGGCGGCAGCGAGCGGCGCCAGATCGACCGCTGACCCGCCGCCAGATCGCCCCCCGTCCACGCGGGGCGTCCGGCGCCTGCCGTACCGAGAGGCGCCGGACGCCCCGGGGGTTGAGTCGAGAAGAAGATCCCGCTGGGCGCCCTGCAGAAGGAGTGGCTGCTGACGAAGGGCGAGGCGGCGACGGCGTAACCCGTCTTACCGCTCCTGAGATGTGAAGGGCGCTCTCGGCCGTGGTGTGAACCGCCCGGATGGTGGGGCATCCGGGCGGTCCCCACCCAGAGCCCCCGTGCGTCGCCGACTTCGAGCTGGCGGCCGGAGCGAGTGGGGATCGGGCCAGTCCCTCACCGGCTCCCGAGGCGTTCACTACTGTGAGGCCATGCGTCAGCACGCCACCCGGACGAAACGTTGACCCGCCCCACCCCCGAGACGGTGGAGGAGCAGGCGTCCACGGTCCGCACCCTCCTCCACTACCTCCACCTGCCCCTCGGCTCCAAGCACTACGTACGAGGCATCCTCCCCGCCCCCGAAGGCCGCCCCGCGCTCCGCTTCGCGACGGGCCGCCGCAAGGCCACGCCCCCCGACTTCCGCCTCTACGAGATCCCGCTGACCCAGGCCGGAGGGCCCGCAACCCCGCATCCCGACACCGCGCATCCCGTAACCCGGAACGCCCCGCATCCCGTAACCAGGAACGCCCCGCATCCCGTAACCCCGGATCCCGTAACCCCGGATCCCGTAACCCCACACCACATGCTCGCGCTTCTCCGAGCGGCCCACCGAGGCACCCGCCTCTACTCGTCGAGCCGCATCGAGGAGGCGATGGGCATGACGGTGATCCACCTGGACCCGTCGGAAGACCAGACGGCGAAGGAACCCGCCCCCCACCGCCAACTGTCCCTCCTCACGGCCCTGACCTGCCCCGCGACGGACGACCTGCCCTTCCTGCCCCTGGTCGGCTTCCTCCCCACCGCCCCCGGCACCGTCCGCCTCTACCTGGCCCCGCCCTCGGCGCCGGGCATCGTGGCAGCGGACGTACGCCTCTCCGGCCCCCTGACGGCGATCGAGGCGGTGCTCCCGTCCGTGCTCAGCGAGAAGGAGCGCCGACGGAAGGACAAGCAGGACCCGCACTGCTGGCGTCGAGTGGACTTGAGGGACTGGTAGGGGAGTGGCCCGCTGACAGAGGCCCGGACGGGTCAGACAGGCGGTCGCTCGGTGTGGCGGGCAGCGGGGCGGAGGTCGGCGATGACCCGGAACCGTTCGAGGACGGCCGGCGTGGTGTCGTCCACGGTGAACCCGGGGTCCCCCATGGCGGCACGCATCTCCTCGCCGTGCCAGAACCGCTCGTGGGCCTCACGCCACTGGGCCACGGTGATGTGCCCTTCCCCTTCGTCCACCGCGTGGGCGAGGTCCACGTCCGCCAGCGGGACGACACGCACACCGGTGACCTCGATGACGGCGACGGGCCGCTCGTCCGAGTCCACGACCACGGAACGGTCCCCGACAGCCGGCAAGAGCTCCCCCTCGTGCTCGTAGGCGACCACGAGACCGGTGGTGGAGGTCTTGGCCCCGTCGAGGATGGCGGCGACGAGCCGATCCCGCAGCGGACCGGGAAAGGCGAACTCGGCGGTGGGCATGGAGTCGAGGTCCAAGTGCGCCCCGGCATCCACTCCCGTCACGGCACCACCCTCGCTGGTCGTGTCAGCCTCGGTGGTCGTGTCAGCCTCGGTCGTCGTGTCAGCTTCGGGGGTCGTGTCAGCCATGGTGGTCGTGTCAGCCTCGCTCGTCGCGGCGCGCTCGGACGCGCTGCGAAGGACGCAGAACTCATTGCCCTCGGGATCGGCGAGGACGGCCCAGCCGGCCCCGTCCGCCTTCCGGTGATCGGCGACGAACGTGGCGCCGAGGCCGAGGAGCCGCTGGATCTCCGCTTCCCGCGAGGTCGTGGGCCGCAGGCACAGATGGAGCCGGTTCTTGACGGTCTTGGGCTCCGGCACCTGGTTGAAGTAGAGGATCGGGCCGTCGGCCAGCATCACTTGGGTCTCGTGGTCGCCCGGCCGTACATCGGGATGTACCGGGCAACCGGTCACCGCGCTCCAGAACCGAGCCAATTCGTAGGCGTCCGCGCAGTCGATCGCCACGTTCTCCAGTACCGAGGTCATGCGGGTGAGCCTGGCGGAGCGGGGCCGCGAGCCGCCACCGAATTCAGGGCGGGGCCTGACGCAGTCGCAGGGATGGGTACCGCGCCCCCGCGGACTGAGTAGGAGCACTCACGCCCGGGTGCCGGGGCCGTACGACGATGAGGATCACGTCATCGAAGTACACGTCCGGGAGACCCGCATGCTCAGCCGCCTAGCCGACGTCCTGGTACCGGCCGTAGGACGCCTCACGGTGACCGCCGACGCGGACGCCGTGCTGGCGCCGGGCAGCATCATCGCCGCGAACCACACCTCGCTCGCCGACCCGGCCGTCGTCCTGGCCGCACTGCACCGCCTGGACGTCCACCCGGTGGTGATGGCGGCGGCGGGCCTGTGGCGCATCCCGCTGCTGGGCCGTGCTCTGGCCCGCGAAGGCCACATACCGGTCCACCGCAACGACCCACGAGCGGCCCAGGCCCTGGACCTGGCAGCCGCCGCGCTACGGGAAGGCCGCCTGATCCTCATCTACGCCGAGGGCGGCATCCCGACCCGCAAGGACGCGTCCGAAGCGGCCCCGGCCCCCTTCCGCACGGGCCTCTCCCGCCTGGCCCGACGCACCGGCGCCCCGGTCATCCCGGTAGGCCAGGCAGGAGCCCGCCGCATCACGTCAGGCACCCCGGCCAAACAACTGGCGGGCCTGGCCACGGCCCCCGTCCGCCGCCCCGACCTCCACGTCCACGTGGGCACTCCGCTGAGGCTGACCGGCGAACACCCCGCGAGCACGGAGCAGGCGCACGGCGCGGTAACGGCGGCTTGGCGCACGGCGGCGGGGAGGTTGGGGGAGGCAGCGGCGTTGGTGGCGTAGCTTCGCCGGACCCGCCGTCGTCACGAGAAGAGGAGGGTCGGCTCGGTGAGGATGTCACGCCTCAGCTCGCTCATGCAGGTCAGAGTGATGCCGCCGAAGCGGGCGTGGGCATAGTTCGGACCGAGGGCGGTCACCGCGTCCCGTACCGCCGTCTCGGAAGAGTTTCGATCTTCAGAAAAGTGGCCAGCTCAGGCCAGGTGTCGAAGTCGTAGGTGACACCGTCCAGCCTCCACTCTTCGCGGAGTTCTGTTGAAAGCGGACCTGTCACGGACCGAGCGCCGTGAGCAGCTCCGCGGTCTTGGCCAGGCGGTGATCGACGTCATCACGGACTTCCTTCACTGGCTCCGGGCCCACGGCTGCGACGGGGACGAAGTTCTCGACCGTGCACAGTTGTACTTCGAGGCGGAGCAGTCCGGTAGCGGCCCGGGCCGTCCCTCTTCGGGGACTTCACTCGGTGTGAGTCCGCTATCGCGGACCGAAAGGACGTCGGGAATAGGACACTGGAGCCATGCGCGCAGTACACCCATCCAGTCCCGACGTCTCGGCTCGGATGAGCCGGCAGACAAACCGGGACACCCGTGTCGAAGTGGCGGTTCGGCAGCTCCTCCATGCCTCCGGATACCGCTACCGGATCCACTATCCGGTGCCGGGCATGCGCAGGCGGAAGATCGACATCGCGTTCACGGGTGCCAGGGTGGCTGTCCTCATCGACGGCTGCTTCTGGCACGGCTGCCCGGAACACGCCACCAGTCCCAAGTCGAACGCGGAATGGTGGCGCCGAAAGCTTGATCGCAACATCGAGCGGGACAAGGAGACGAATGCGCAGCTGCTGGCCGAAGGGTGGACGGTCCTGCGCTTTTGGGAACACGAGCCGCCGGACGTTGTCATGCGTCTGGTGGCCGCAGCTGTCGAGCGGGAGAAGACCGGCGGGCGTAAACCACGGCAATAGGGGGCCGATGAGTGAGCTGCGATTCGTCGATGTATGTGCGGGAGCAGGTGGATTGGCCTTGGGCCTGGAACAGGCTGGCTTCAACCTGTACTGCTCCTGGACAAGAAGCCAGTGGCCTGCGAAACACTGCGCATGAACCGACCGGCATGGCACGTACTGGAAACGGATCTGTTGGAATCCCCCCTTCTCGGCACCAGGTGATCTACGGCGTCGATCTGCTGTCGGCCGGCTTCCCCGCGTGAAGTCCATTGCGGCCGTCGCGTGCACTGAGACCGAGGCGGAGCTGCGTTTGCTGGAGGCAACCGTCTATCTGGCGCACGCAGTCCAGCCCCAGGCCCTGCTCATCGAGAACGTCCCGGGGCTGGTGGGCGCGCCCGACTTCGAGCCGATACGCGACTTCATCGGCGCGAAACTCGATCATCTCAGCTATCGGTTTCAGTGGTTCGTCCTGAACGCAGCCGACTTCGGGGAGCCACAAGAGCGGAAGCAAGGGGCGCTCGTCGCACTCAAGAAGTATTACTTCGACGCGTTCCGTCCACCGGAGCCGACAGCGCGCGAGCACTGGTCCGTCGGTCGCGTACTACGCCGGTCAATGGCCATGGGCGGTTGGCGCGATGCCGACCTGTGGGCGGACCAGGCTCTCAGCGTGGCACCTACTCTGGTGGGTGGGTCGGACAGGAGGGGAAACGCGGATCTAAGGCCGACGGGGACGAGGAAGGCATGGGCCCGGATGGGTGTCCATGGCGGCACCGTACCCGGCCCGGACTTCGTCTGGGCCTCTGAGACGGGACGCCACGGCATGGTGAGGATCACAACGGACCAGGCGCCGCTCCTGCGGGATTTCCAGCCTTTTTGGGGATTCGTCGGGAAGAAGACGGCTCGTTATCGTCAGATAGGGCACGCCTCACCGCCGCCTGTGGGCAGGGCGCTCGGTCTCGCGAGCCGAGCCGCACTGAGGGCGCCCTTGCCTCCCTGTCGCCGGCTACACTTCAGCCCCATGAGCAGCCCGGCAACACAAGCGCACCATCTCGATGGTGTCCGCATCTTGGACCTCTTCGCAGGCCCTGGTGGACTCGATGTGGCAGCACACTTCCTGGGCTTCAAGAGCATCGGGATCGAGTGGGACAGGGACGCGTGCGAGACGCGCTACGCGGCGGGGCTGCCGACGATTCACGCCGATGTGAGCGTCATGCGCGAAACCCGCTTCGAGGAGATACCGAAATCGGTCGACGTGCTTGCTGGGGGCCCACCCTGTCAGTCTTTCTCCGTCGCGGGCAAGGGCGCGGGACGGCGAGCGCTGGAGAGGGTGAAGGACTTCATCCACCGCCTTGTGGACGGGGAGGACGAAGCCAAGATCGACGAGGACCTGCACGCCCTTGGCGACTCACGCACCGCCTTAGTCCTGGAGCCTCTCCGCTGGCTTATCAAGGCGATTGAGACAGAGGACCGTGACCCGTACAAGGTGATCGTTCTGGAGCAGGTACCTGCGGTCCTGCCCCTCTGGGAGGTCTACGCGAAGCTTCTGCGTGGCGGCGAAGGGCGGCTGCAGGGCATCAAATACGAGGCGGAATGCTGGGAGTTGAAGACCGAGCAGTTCGGAGTCCCGCAAACGCGCACCCGTGCCGTGCTCGTCGCTCGGCTCCCGGGTCATGGGGCCATCGAACCGCTCGAGGCGACTCACCTCCCCTTCGACCTGCATCGGGGGAAGCGCGACGCCGGTGAGGCGGAGATGCTACCGACCGATTCCCCAGTACTCGGAACCAAGCAGCGCTGGATCTCCATGGCAGAGGCCCTCGACGCGGCGAGTAGGCTGAAGGATTCCCCCGTGGATGTGTCCAGGCTCCGGACGAGAGGCGAAGTGAAGTTCTTCGTCGTGTCGAACTACGGCTCCGGAGGCGACCCGAAGAACCGAGGTAGGCGCCTGTCCTCCGAGCCCGCCTTCACGGTGACTGGGAAGGTCTCGCGAAACAAGATCTACAAGGGTCTCGCGGAATACGAGGCCGGCCGATCCGACCGTTTCACCGTTCCGGAGTCCGGAGTTCTCCAGACTTTCCCGCACAACTTCCCGTGGTCCGGGAAGGCCCAGGCCCAGCAAGTCGGCAATGCCGTACCCCCACGGTTGGGCATGCACGTACTCAGCGTGGCATTGCGCGGGAAAGCCCCTTCGGATGAGGAGTTGGCAGCCGCGAGCACTTGGCCGAGCGTATCCAAGACCACCACGGACGAACTGCGTCACCTCGGGTGCGGTGATCAGAGTCACTGTCCTCCGGAGTCACACAAGGTCACTCGCTATCGCCGGAAGTCCGACCTCTGACCTGCGCATCCGCGAACAGTTCCTCGAAGTGACCGACCAGTCTCTCGACCGCCTCCTCCGGAGCCCGCACTTCCTCTGGGCCTTCGGGCAAATTGTTCCGAGGCGATGGAAGGGATGATTCAGCACCCTCGATCCAGTCGCGCAGCGGCTCCCCATCACGTTCCGCGTCCGGAGCGATGACGTCGTACATCAAGGTCGCCGCAGCAGCGTTGACCGCGGGCGTCAGGGCGTTCACTTCTCGCCCGGTACGCACGATCCCCCGCTCCATCAGCCTGACGAGAGCCAGCGCGGTAGGGCGATGGTCGATGACATCGAGTCGAAGAGCAGAGTTGAGCATGTCCTGGTTGCTGCAGGCCATGACGACGGGGCGGTAGTCCGGGCCGTCGCGGAAGAGTTCTGCCGCCCACCAGAGCCGGGCGAACGCCTGCTTGTAATGCGGACCGAGAAACTTGTCGCGGGCCACGCGCCCGCGCGAACCATCCGCCTTCGGTTCGGGCAGGTGGCGCCACACGACGTAGTCCGGCGCCACACCGAGGGCCAGATACGTCCAAAGCCGCTTCTCAGCCGCTTCACGACGGGTGAGTCGCAGGGTCTCGTGCAGGCGCGGTGCCAGCCAAGCGTCCGCGGCCGTGGGGCGCTCGTCCCGGAACCTGTCCAACGCGTGGTCGATCAGATCCCGAACCCGGTGCAGCCGGAGGCGCACGTCGTCACCCGGGAGAGGCTCGGCAACCTTGTTCAGCGCGATGGAGGGGACGTCCTCGCGTCCCTCGAGCAGCCCTGTGGAGATGTACTCGGCGGCCTGGACATCGGAGATCAGGGCAAGCCGTTCCGGCAAGTGCTCGGGGCGGGAAGTCACGCGTGGATCTCCTGGTCGAGTCGTTCGATGTCGCGGACAGTGGCGGCCAACGCCTTGGGGACCTCGGCGCGACGTGCGGCCGCGTACTGGATACGCGGCTGTAGATCGGCCCAACTCCCCTCTCCTGTACGTCGTATGTGGACCTCTCGGAGAGCGTCCTCCTCCGACCGTCCGGGGACGATGTCCGGGAGCATCTCTCGAAGCACCGCACCTCGCCAGTCGGGCGGGAAGAGCGGAGTACCGTCGTCCTCGATCTCCAGCTCGCCGATGGCGGTGTGGAAGACCGCGGTCCATACGTCGGCGCACATCTGGGCCAGCAGGATCTCGCCGACCACGCTCTCCACCTTTGATCCCTGGCCTTCCACGAGAGCTATGAGGCCCTCAAAGTCCGAATTCAAGCGGACGGTGGGCATTCGCCCCGAGGTGTCCACGATCCAGGGGGCGTCTCGGAAACTCCGCAACCACTCCGCGCCCCGGGCGAAACTCACTGTGCTGACGTCGAGTTGGCGATCACGAAGCGGGGCGTCGGCCGTTGCATCGATCATCCAGTCCCGGTCGGTGGAGGCGATGACCCGACCAGCTATCCCCTCGACTGTGGCCACCACGTGCACAGCGAGGGTCGCGCGGTCCAGGTGGTCGTCCCGGTCGAACTCGATTTCCCCGGTCCAATTCCTGCCGCCCTCCGCATCGGGTTCCAACCGGGCAACGGTGCGTGCGTTGGTGGCCCCCTCCGTCAGAACGGCTACAACCACGATGTCGGACCAGTGGCTCTTCGTCTCGATCTCACGGGCCGGGATGGTTGCCGTCAGGGCGAGCCGTGCAGTCTGCCAGTCGTCGCGCTCGGCCCTGCCGAGTGCGACGACCTGCTCGACAACCGAGTACCCCTTGGTGTCCAACTGCTCGCGGGTGTCGCCGGGACCGCGCAGCCGCACGGCCGTGATCCGTGCCGTAACCGGGCCGGTCAGTCGGGGGTACGGGTAGGCCTTCACGCGGCGCCTCCCTTGTTCTCGTGGAGTTCGACAACGAGACCGGTCAGCGCGGCCCGCACCGGATGCGTGGACACATCGGTGACACCGCGAAAGACGGCACGACGGGTTCCCGGAGCGAAATGCAGGACGCCGTCGGTCAGTTCGCAGTTACTGACAGCCACGAGCTCGGCCCACTTGACCACTGGACGAGGGCCGGATCGCACCTCCAGCTTGGCGACGGGGCTCATGCGCCAGGCTATCTCCCCAGGCGACACCTTGACCTCGGCGGTGATGTGCCATGCGCCGGAGGGGGCGACCACGGCATCCAAATCGTCCAACTTCGGAGGAGTCACTGCCCCTCTGGCTTTGCTGCTGGGCTTGCCCGAAATCTTGAGCCGTTTGCTCACCTTGCTCGTGCCGCTTGGTTTCTTCTCCTTGGGGAGCGCTACGAGTTCGTGCACGGCCTTGTTGGTCTCAGTCGTCAACGCCGCAATCCGCCGATGGGCCGAGGGCGAGTAGCGCATCCTCAACTCCTCGGTCTGCCCCCACTTGTTGTGCTCCGGTGGCTCGGAGGAGCGTAGAAATTCCTCAGCCTCAGCTGCGAACGGCGCGTCATCTCCCGCTGCCCGGCCCGCCAGCAGGACTGCCTGGAACGGGTTGGTCCCCACAGGGAGGCCGGGAACCCAGCTGGTTTTGACCGTCATGCGATTGCCGCGCATCGCGGTTACCTGGTTGATCTTGCCATCGGCGTCCGTGGCCTCGGTGACGAGGAGCACTGCCCGATGCTCGCCAGCCGTACCCGCGAGACCGTCCCTCTCGGGGACCTTCAACGGCACTGTTGTGAGGGCCACTTGGCCTGCCTCGGTGAGGCGGTCCACCGTGGTGCCGCTCAGGAAGGCCTGAAGAGCACGCGAGCGGGCGGGTTGATGCACGTGTGGCTCGACCCGCTCCTCCTCCAGGTATTTCACCCCGTTGCGCAGCGTCCGCACCGATGCCTCCAGCAACGGCCGGCGGTCGCCGCCCGCCGTCATCGCGGCCCAGAAGTTACGTCCGAGCGCGCGAACCAACCGCTGGTGCATGCGCTCCAGGCTGTCCTCGTCGTCACCTACGTCGCCTTCCTGATCCTGCCCCGCCGGAGCGAGGCTGGCCACGTCATGTGCTCCGACGATCAAGAAAGACGTACCAGGATCATCGCCCTCGCGGGTGAGGTGCAGGTTCTCGACCGTCTCTGCGTCAGCCCACCAGGAACGGACGACCTCTGCATTGTCTGCCTCGGCATCCGGTCGACCCAGCCAAGCGGGACCGGCAAACCTCTTGCCGTCCACCTCCCGCCAGGGCAGATCGAGTCGACCGATGAGCCGCCGCTGGGTGCGTCCCTCATGCGGTTCGGACAGCGTGGAGTTCATGAGGACGAGTCCCAGACGGCTCGTCGCCCAGAGCGTGGCCTTCCCGAGGCCGTATGAGCCGCCGGCCGCCACATCCGACTTGCGGCTTTCGAGTTGGCGCCGCACCACGGCGGCGAATCGGCCGTCCTCGTAGTCGTCACCGGTCAGCCCGTTGGCGTTGTAGTCGTCGACGCGAAGAAGGACCAGCCGATCCCGCTCGAACATCTCCCGCAGACCGGCGCTGATGACGCGTCCGACCTTCTGGTCCTGCGCGGCGGCTGCCTCGTAGTGCGGGTGGAGATCGTGCCAGCGGATCGCCGTGCGGAACCGGGCCAGAGTGTCACCGGTCAGTTCGTGCAGGGTGTAACAGACCCTGACCGGGTGGTCGTTTCTCCTGTCGCGCTCGTCCAGACTGTTCTGGGTCGCCTCACGGGCAAGGACCTCCAGATCGGCCTCGAAGGCGAAGGCCGCCGCGTTGCCGAACTCTCGGCCACCATCGTCATGACCAGGGCGGTGGTACCACACGACTGACGTCTCCGCAGGTCCCTCATGCCGTTCCGGACCAACTGTGGAGTGCGGCGCGGTTTCGGTCCCAGCTCCAAGGACCTCCCTCACCCTGACCAAAAGGTCAGGGTGAGGGATTGAACGGTCGTCGAGCCAGGCCTCGACTACTGCTCGCGTTACCCCTAGCCGGTGTGTCAGTTCGCCTTCTTCCATGCCCTTTTCTTGCATGCGCTCGGCCAACCACCGACCGAACTCCGCCCCCTTCGAGGCCACCGTTACCTCTCTCTCGTCGGAACTGCTCTCTGTCTCAGGTACGCCGACGCTTCGGTTCGGAAGCAACTCACCGGCCCCAGCGTCCTCTCGTCTCTCCGCGCACTTGCGAAGCGCTGTCCTCTCAGCGGCCTCTTGAGCGATCTTTCGAGCAGCCTTCAGCCGACGGCGCTCCGAGTCAGGATCGTCGGGGTCCAGTCCCATTTGGATCCTCAACTCATGCAGTGCACGTTTCTCAAGCTGTCGAATACGTTCCCGGGAGACTCTGAAGTGCTTACCGATTTCTTCCAGTGTCCAGGGTTCGCCATCGATGAATCCGTACCGCAATAGAAGAATCGTTCGAGTTCTCTCGGTGAATGCACTCGCATCGAACAGCTGGAAGAGTTCCTCGCGCTCGAATTCTGACCACAGTGCCTGTTCAGGTCCTGGTACCCGCCAAAACCCATCGACGACCAATTCCCCGAGAGACGAATCTTCACCGACAGGTTGCTCAAGCGACAGAAGCACCCGGCGCCCCAACCGCAGGCACTCCGTCACCTTTTCGGGGCTGAGGTCACATGCCAGAGCGAGATCTTCAACGTTGGGGATTCTGCCCTGGGCGAGAAATTCTCGCTCCCTTTTTCGCACCTTCTCCACATCGGTCCAGATGTGGACTGGGAGTCGAATAGCTGCTCCTTCGTCGGCCACGGCGCGAGTGATGCGTTGCCGAATCCACCAGGTGGCATAGGTAGAAAACTTGCACCCCATGGAAACATCAAATTTTTCCACGGCACGGATGAGTCCAATCATGCCGTGCTGTGCAAGATCATCGTACATGGGGCTTCCTTGCCTGTGCCCCAGTCCGTTGAGGATCTTATGAACGAGACGCTGGTTGTGGATGATCATTGCGGATAGGGCCCTGTGCGCTTCGCTGTCTCGCGGAAGCGTCGCCGGGTAGCCATCGGGCAACGGCTCCGACGATCTTCTGTCTCCTCGGAACAGGAGGCAGAGCCCCACTTCCTCTTCGGCGCTCAGCAGACGCCAATGCGGGTTTACTCGCCTCCTGTCGGCCTTGAGAAGTTTCCGAGCGGTACGACGGGCCGCTTCCATGTCGCCGACACGCACCGTCCCTCGAAGGGACTCGAGGTCCGGGACTTCCTCTTCCTCCTCAGGGGCCAGGTCGTCGAGCACTTCGGCGGGGTCAGCCGCGTCTTCCGGGGGCACACTCTGTGTGAAGTGCTGTTCCTCTTCGACGGGTTCGTCTTCCACTTCCGCCGCTGTCATGGCGTCGCAGAAGGCCTGGGTCTCCTGCGGGTCGAGTCGCGCAGCCCTCATCACCTGATCCAGAGCCGTGCGGCGGTCGACCCCTTCGGCTGCGAAGCGACGTATGAGGCCGACGAGCAGATCCCAACCAGCCTTATCCGCCCGCCGGCTGGATGCGCTGTCCTGCTCCGTGGTCATCACGCCCCCGCGCCCGCACTCTGCCTCTGTCCCCGCGTAGTCCATCACTCAGCGGGCCGCCGCTGCCAGCACTTCCTCGCACGACCTGTGCTGCCCTGACGATCCATCACTCGGTAGTTTAAAGACGTGTTGGCGTGACGATGGGGAGAGTTGATGCGGATCATTCCGAGCGAGATCTCGAGCAGCACCACGAGCCAGGCCGAGCGCAGTGTGTTCGCGGCGCTCAAGGCGATCCCCGATGACCAGAGCGTCGCGCTGCACACGGTTCATCTGCCCAAGCACCACAAGAAGCGTGTCGGCGAGATCGACTTCGTCGTCATCATGCCCGACATCCTGCTCTTCATCGAGGTCAAGGGCGGTCGGGTCCTTCACCGTGACGGGAAGTGGTACTACGGTCCTCCTGGTCGCGAGGATGGTCCGAAGGAGAGCCCTTTTTCGCAGGCCAGCGGGGGTATGCACGAGTTCGAGCGGGAGATCGGAGCTCTGGTCGGTGACTTGAGGGACCACGGTGTCCCCAGTGGATACCTGGTGATCACCACAGACGTCGACGTCCGACGCACGACCGAGTTCGAGCCGCAACAGTATCTCGGCTCCACCGCGTACGACGGCGGGCGTGGTCTGGCGCAGGGCATCGAACGAGCCACTCGCTTCTGGCTGACGCGAAACAGGTGGGCCCGCACCCCGGTACCTGCCTCCCTGCGCAAGAAGATGCTCGAGGCCATCCGACCGGACTTTGACCTCGTACCCAATCTGCAGTCCCGACTGACGCATCTCGACGTAGCCTTCGAACGTCTCACCAACGAACAGTTCGACAGGCTGGATGAGCTGGAGTCCAACCCTCGCCTCATCTGGACCGGTGGCGCAGGCACGGGCAAGACGTTCCTCGCCGCCGAGGCGGCCCGGCGTAAGTCCGCCCACGGCAGCGTTCTGTTCACCTGCGCGAGCACCACACTGGCCACTCATGTGGGCCGCATCCTCACCGACGACGCGATCACCGTGTTGCCGTTCGACCGTCTCGACGAGGTTCAGGGCCGTGTCTTCGACCAACTGATCGTGGACGAGGCGCAGGACCTGATGACCTTCGAAAGTCTCGATGCCCTGGAGGCTCTGGTCCCGGGTGGCCTCGCCGAGGGCCGATGGATCTTCATGCTGGACCAGAACAACCAGGTACTGGCCCCGGACGCCTACGATCCCGACGCCTGGGAGTACCTGCGCCCTCTGGGCTCCGTGTACGGACCGATGAAGCGCAACTGCCGCAACACCGTACAGATCGTCGACCAGGTCCGCCTCTACACGGGCGCTGACCTGGGCGTCGCCTCCGCAGGTGAGGGGGAGCCGGTCCGCTTCGCTGAGGTGCACGACGCTCAGGAGGAGGCCACCGTTCTCGACGCCTATGTGAACGAACTCGTGCGGGAGGGCGTCTCGCCGCGGGACATCACGCTGCTGTCCGCCAACGGGGACTGGGGAACGAGCTCGGCGCGTCTGTCACAGCGAGCCTCCAAGATCGAGCGTTTCGCCGATGTGGTCGGGACTGACCGCGCCAAGCACCGGCTCACCTGGTCGTCCGTCTCCGACTTCAAGGGCCACGAGAATCATGTCGTCTGTCTGATCGACCTCGAACCCGAACACCTCGAGGGCCGCCTCGATGCGCTCTATGTCGCCTGGACCAGGGCCCGGGCCCAGCTCTGGGTCGCTTGCCGCCCCGGCACCCGCCGAATACTGAAGGACTTGGGCATTGCCGTACTGCAGCGGGAGGGGCGCCTCAAGTGAACGACTCCGAGTCACAGCTCTCCGAGTACCGTGCCGACTTCGTGGCATACCTTCGCCAGCAGTTGGTCGGTCCGGCCCTTGCCGAGGACGAAACTCTCGTCGATCCGCCTGACCGGCGCTACCTGATGGGCACCTTGTATCCGCGTGGCGCCTCCTTGCTGGAGCACTCGCAGGACGACGGTGAGCAGGATTTCCACGAAACAGAGGCCGGAAATGGAGAGGAGGACAGCTTCGCCGACGATCCCGTGGCCGAAGCGAATGCATGGCTTCCTTCGTCGCTGGGCTTCTCCTTCTTCACCAACGCCCCCCGTCTGGAGGTGACGTGTGGGGCCTCCCGCTACGTGACGTACCGCGAGGGCGGACGTCGTAGTTGGCGAAGGCAACCGCGACTCTCCACGACAAAGACCGTCACTGCCGATCAGCGGGACCCAATCCCTGTTCTGGATGGACACGGGCGTCTCCACGTGCGGTGGCGCCCGTTCGGCGTCGGGCATCTCGTCACGTGTGTTCTGGCCAACGCGCACGACGAAGAGGAGAGCACATACAAGAACCGGGATCTGATGCTCTTTCAGGCCGAGCTTCAGGTAGCGACGCTGGGCGGTAAGGTGCTCGAGTACCCGAGCACCCGTCTCACCAGCCGCGACGAGGAGGAGCAGGAGCTTCGAGTTCAGTACAGGCACATCGTTACCAGGGCCGTGGGGCACGGATGTGCGGTCGAGTGGGACACCGATTCCGACCCGGTCACCACTGTGCGGGCGCAGGTCATGCCTCAGCAGGTGGTCGAGCACATCAAGCCCGACGGGCCCAAGGACCTTCCGGTGCTCAATCTGGCGCACCTGTCAAAGCCAGGACTTGTGGTGGAGGACCTTCGAACCGAATTGCAGGCATTCGTCCTGGGCTATCGCAATTGGTTCGACACCCAGCGGTCGCAGGCGAAGGACTTGCCGCAGTGGGCCGCCGCGCCTGCCGCACGAATCCTCCACCGGATCAAGACCACACTCGACCGCATGACGTCGGGGGTGGAGGCCCTCACCGCGCCAACCCCCGCGGGAGACAAGGCACGCGAAGCCTTCCGCCTGGCCAACCGGGCCATGGCGCTGCAAATGCTGCACAGCCGCTCAGAGCTGGCGGGCAGCCGTCGTCGCAGGAACAGCGAAGTACTCGAACTGTCCGAGCCCGATGACGACTATGCGTGGCACCCGTTTCAGCTCGCCTACTTCCTGCTCGTGGTCGAGGGCCTGATGAATCCTGAGCACGAGGACCGCAAGACGGTCGACCTCATCTGGTTCCCCACAGGAGGAGGCAAGACGGAGGCTTACCTGCTCACCGCCTGCTTCGAGATCCTCTGGCGCCGGCTGCGGTTCGGTGCGGCGGGGGGCGGCACCGCGGTTCTGAGCCGATACACGTTGAGTCTGCTCACCACGCAGCAGTTCCAGCGCACCGCGACGGCTATCTGTGCCCTTGAGTACATCCGGAAGGGACTCGACGGGCCGCTGTCTCACGACCTGGGGCAGGAGTCCATCTCCATCGGACTCTGGGTGGGCAAGGAGACGACGCCGAACAAGATCTCTGCCGCGCAGGACGAGCTCGGTGTCCTGAAGCAGATGAACGAACCCGATGATCGCTTCCTGCTGGAACGTTGTCCGTGGTGCGGCACCGAGATCGTCCCGGAACGGCAGGGGCAGGAAAGGGACTTCGGTATCCGGGCAGATGGCGTCACCACCTCATTCTTCTGTCCGCGCGACACCTGCGTCTTCCACGACCAACTCCCGGTGTCCGTCGTGGACGAACAGATCTACAAGGAGCCTCCGACCTTCGTGCTCGGGACCGTGGACAAGTTCGCACGTCTGGCGTGGGAGCCGGAGGCCGGGAACCTCTTCGGTAAAGATGGCAGGCGTGCGCCGTCGCTGGTGATTCAGGACGAGTTGCACCTGCTGGCCGGCCCGCTGGGAACAACGGTCGGTCTGTACGAATCGGCCGTCCTTGAGCTGTGCGCGTGGGACGGCACCGTGCCGAAGGTCATCGCGTCGACCGCGACGATCCGGCGCTCACAGGACCAGATCCGCAGCCTCTACGGTCGCCCAGCGCAGCTCTTCCCTCCAGCGGGGATCGAAGCCGGTCGCTCCTACTTCGCGTCACCCGACAAGGACAGGCCCGGACGGCTGTACGTGGGCGTCATGGCACAGGGGCATACCGCCTCTACCTCGACCGTTCACGTGGGTGCCGCCGTGTTGCAGGCACCCAAGGAGATCTGTGACGACGACACCCTCCGCGACGCGTATTGGACTGCGGTCGCCTATCACAACAGCCTGCGGGAACTCGGACGAACCGTCACGATCGCGAGAGACGACATCCCCGCGCGTCTCGAGCATCTGACGAAGGACGATACTCGACGGCGCAAGCTGAACGATGACGCGGTGGTCGAGCTGACCAGCAACATTCCGCGTGCCGCTCAGCCACGACTGCTCGAGCGCCTGGGCAAGAGCTTCAAGGACCGCGGCAGTGTCTCCTTTCTCGCCACGACCAACATGCTCTCCGTGGGCGTCGATGTTCCGCGGCTCGGTCTCATGCTCATGAACGGGCAACCCAAGACGACATCGGAGTACATCCAGGCGACCAGCCGCGTCGGTCGCCGTCATGTACCGGGCCTGATCGTCACGCTCTTTCGCTCGACCAAACCACGCGACCGGTCCCATTACGAGTCGTTCGGTGTTTACCACCGCTCGCTCTATCGCCATGTCGAACCCACCAGCGTCACACCATGGTCCATGCCCTCGCGTAAGCGCGCCCTGCACGCCGTGCTCACCATCCTGGTGCGACACGGAATCGGCCTGAACGCCGAGAACAAGGCCGGGGACATCCTCGATCGCACAGCCGAAGTCGCCCGAATCCGTGACCTCGTATTGGACCACGTGCGGCGGGCCGATCCGACGGAGGCGGATGCCGCGGCCGAGCAGTTGGACTCGCTGATCGAAGCCTGGCAGCAGGAGGCTGAGATCGCGCGTAACGAGGGCAGTCGCCTCTACTACCAGCCTCAGGGACGGTTGCACACATCACTCCTCACCGACTTCGGCAAACAAAGCGGCTTGTGGGAGACACCTCAGTCGATGCGCAACGTCGACCGTGAATGCCTCGTCGCAGTGAAAGGAACGTGAGAGCAGTGAAGGATATTCGTCGCAAAATCCGCCGGGCCCAAACCATCGTCCCATTCGGCGTCGGCGGGATCCTCGACCTCCGGGGCGAATCGTTCGTAGCAGCCGATGTCCGAAGCTGGGCGCGCAACGCCGAGCCGGTGGATTCACCACGGCTCGCGAAGAAACTGGGGGTTGAGGGCTTCCGCTCAGCCCCCGTCATCCCCTCCGGGAAGGCCGCCTACGCGACCCGTGTCGGCCCCTCATACGTCCGCTTTCCTAAGTGGCTGTTCTGCCCTCAATGCAGGGAAATGCAGTTCTGGCGCCTGGCTCGAGAGCGTGAGCTACGGGACAAGCAACCGACCTGCGGCCGTTGCACAGGAAAGCCTCAGCTTGCCCCGATGCGCTTCATCCAGGTATGTAGGGCAGGCCATATGGCCGACCTCGACTGGCGTCGATGGGCTCACTCCAAGAGCGAAGAGCATGCTCAACGCCAATGTCAGGTTCAACGACTTCGGTTCGTCGCCAGTCCCGAGTCCTCCGGGCTGGAAGCCCTGCGCGTTGTCTGTGTGGTTTGCCGGGCTGGACGCAATCTGGCAGGGATCAGCCAGAAGAACATTCTCAAGCAGATGCGTTTGCAGTGTCCGGGTACTCACCCTTGGCAATCTGAGACTGATGAGGCGGATTTCTGCGAGGAAACACCGCAGGCGGTGCAGCGCGGTGCCTCCAACGTGTACTTCCCGATTACGCACTCGGCGCTCGACATCCCCGCACCTACTGGTCTGCCCGAGGATGATGAGCTGGGTCAGAGGGTGGTCAATAGCTCTCTATGGCCGGACTTCGTAAGCGCGGTTGGCACACCGATGTCCGATGCTTACAGAGATGTGATTGCCGACCAGTGCCAGGTTTCGAAGGAATTCGTGGAAAATTTGCGACGCCGCCATGTCGCCGAGACTGCGCCAATGCCATCTGTGTCCGCTTCGGACGACGACCTCAGTATCGCCGAATGGGCGGCCTTTTCCGCCCCGGAATCTGTCACCGATTCAAAGACGTTCTCCGTACGCCGGACCCACCTCGGGATCGACCACAACGACCCTGGATCCATGCAGGAGCTGGCGGCGAGTATCTCAGCGGTCGTCGTCGCGGACCGTGTACGCGAAGTGCGTGCGCTCGAGGGATTCACGCGGTACCAACCGAACGCCGGCGACGGTGAAGATGGTGATGGCGGGCGCGTCGTATCGGTCAACACACAGGCCCGGGCCCAATGGCTGCCTGCCATAGAAACCTATGGTGAAGGAATCTTCATCGCCGTGGACGAGGAACGCGTGAGTGCCTGGGAGAGGATTCCATCAGTACGTGACTGGACACGGCGCATCGAGGGTAACCTGGGCGCCTCGTTCAAGGCTGACCGATTGAGAGGAAAATCGGGTCCGGTACTTCTCCCGCGATTCGTGATGCTGCACACGTTGGCCCATCAGTTCATCCGCCAACTGTCGTACGACAGCGGGTACAACGCAGCCTCGCTACGGGAACGCGTTTACGCCCGAAGTCATGCGTTGGGCAGCGAACATCCGCCCCAAGCAGGGGTGTTCATCTACACAGCCGCTGGGGACGCAGAGGGGACGCTGGGTGGACTCGTCCGACAGGGACAACCACCGAACCTCGCTGAGACTCTGATCCGGCTGCTTGAATCGGCGCAGTGGTGCTCGCAGGATCCTCTGTGCGCCGATTCGACCGGTAGGTCTCTGGCCAACCTCAACCGTGCTGCCTGCCATGCCTGTACGCTCCTTCCTGAAACGTGCTGCGAGATCGACAACTCCCTCTTGGACAGAACACTGTTGATTGGTGACGGCGAGGTCCCGGGATTCTTTCGGGGAGTTGTGCAGGCCGCGCTTCAGGAATCGGCCGGAGCCATCGACCTACCATGAAGATCCCTTCCCTCCTGGACCTCGGGATCGAGCAACAGGCAGTGATCGACCTTCCGTTCTACGGAAACCACGTCATCACTGGGGCACCTGGCTCCGGAAAGACAGTTATGGCCGTCTACCGTGCCTGGGCACTGGCGACCGCCGGTCGCGATGTCGTCCTCTTCACGCGCTCCAATCTGCTGCATCAGTACCTCGCTCAAAGAGCTCCGCATCTCACGGAAGCACTGAACGTCACCACCTACCATCTGTGGATCAGGAATTTCTGGCGCCAGCGTTTTCAGGCCGATCCGCCACAGACCGACGAGGATGGTTGGAGCTACGACTGGATCGAGATGCAGCGGGATTGCATCCGGCAAAGGGCCGCGTCGCCCGCGCATCTGGTGATCGACGAGGGGCAGAATCTGCCAGTCGGCTTCTATCAGTTGTGCCGCATTCTTCGTGTGGGTGTCACCGTTTTCGCAGACGAGAACCAACGGATCGACGACGACGAGAGCACCGTTGGTGAGATATGTCGATTCCTCGCCGTTCACGCTGATCCGATCGTGCTGCGAGAGAACCATCGAAACAGTCGACAGATCGCGATGCTGGCGTCCGAGTTCCGCAAGGAAGCCCGGGACGAGATGCCTCTGCCGACACGGGGCGGTAGTACTCCCGCTGTCTTGAAAGTGCTCTCCTCGAGGCACTTTCTTGGGGTAGTTTCCCAGTATTTCAAGGCGCATCCGGAGCGAAGTATCGGCATCATCTGCAGGTCGACCCATTTACTGCGGAGCATCCAAAGCGAACTCACGATTCTCGGGCTTGCCAAGTACACCCAGGCCTATGTTCACGACGATCGTTACCGGAACGCCGTCAGCTTCTCGACGCGACCCGTACGGCTGGTGACCACGGCCAGCATGAAGGGCTTGGAATTCGACAGCGTCTTCGTGCCGGACTTGGACGCGTACACAGAGGACCCGACCAGTGCGGAGGCGCGCCTTCGCTTCTTCGTGCTGTGTACTCGCGCCCGCCAGGATCTCTACTTCGCTCACCGCGGCACCGAAGAGCCCGCCATCCTGTCGAGTATCCCGGAATCCTTGTTGGTCCGGCGCACCGGTTGACCTTGCAGCGCTGGCATTCCAACTGGTGCGCAGGAGTAGAACCACGCCTGCGCACCAGCATTGGTGGTCATGCGCGCTGCTGCATTCACAATCGTTCGTCTACGACGTAGCAGACCTCTGTAAACCCAGGCTCACAACTTTCTCGCTGCACAACTCTCAGTGACTTGAGGGTGAGGCCCGGCAGTCCTGGGCCTGGACGCCCAGGCGCCCCACCATGTGTCTACGTGGCGACAAGCACTCTGATGGTGCCGAGGACTGGCATGGCTGCGGCGGCAAGGAACGCGATGGCGAGCCAAGGCCGATCCACCTCGGGCTTCTGCCATCAGGCACGGCATCCGTGGCACGCCCCGTAGGTCTGGCCCGACCCGCACCAACAAACTGACCCCTTCTGCGGTGGCCACTCCACCGCCAGCCCCCGGGCCGCCAGGGTCGTCGCGTACTGGGGGAGGAGGGTCGCGTCGTCGGGGGAGGCGCCCTCCGACGCGGCGAAGGCCTCGTACGACGGGACCGTGCCCGTCACGATGCCCAGGTTCGGGGTGCCCGATGTCGCCAGTTCTCGCAGGGAGGACTCTATGGTCGCCAGGTGGGCCTCGTGCGACGGGTACTCCGCCAGGAGGCCCGGGTACGCCGTCACCAGTTCCGAGAGTTCCGGGGCCGGCCAGTGCAGGACCGCCACCGGGAACGGGCGGGACAGGGCCTCCCTGTACGTGCCCAACTCCGCGCGCAGGCGGGAGATCTCCGCCTGGAGTTCCGCCGGGTTGTCCGAGCCGAGGGACCAGACCCGTTTCGGGTCGTGCAGCTCGTCCAGGGAGACCGACGACGAGTTCTGGGTGTCCGCCAGGGCGTCCCAGTCGTCGTGGGGCGCCCCCAGCATGCGGCGGACCCGGTGGCGGCCGAAGAGGAGGGGGCGGGTCGCGTACGGGGGCTCCGTCACGTCCGTCAGCAGGAGCCGCGCGGCGGCCGTGAACGTGTCCTGGGCCGCCTCCAGCTCGTCGTGCGCCTCCAGCGCCTCCGCCACGATCACCCACGGCGCCGGGTCCCGCGGAGCGGCTGAGCGGATGCCGTCGATGATCGCCCTCGCCTCGGCCTCGTGGCCGTACTCCCACAGGTTCGACGCCTTCAGGGCCCGTACGAGGTGGGGGTTCTCCAGGGGTGTGGTCGAGGCGAGCAGGCGGTCGTAGAGGGCGGTCGCCGCGGGGCGGTCGCCGGCGAGTTCGCGGTGGGCGGCGGCCTGGACAAGGAGGTGTTCCGCGTCCTCCGGGTAGAGGTCCGCGGTTCGCTCCAGGCGGGCCGCTTCGGCGGGGTGGTCGACGTTCTCGGCAGGCGTGTCGGGGCGCATGGACGACACCGTACTGCCCGGGGAAGGCCCACGGGGTGGTGGTGCGCGGGACTTCCGGCCGGTTGCGGGTGGGGTGCGTGCCGGGGCGTGGCTCTCGCCGTGCCGAGCGGGTGCGACTCTCGCCGCTCCGCACCGCCTCCGGTTCCCGCTCCGGCTCGCACCGCCTCCGGTTCTCGCTCCGGCTCGCACCACCCCGCTCCTCTAGATCGTCACCCCGTCGATCTGCAGCGTCTGTACCGCGCCCGCAGCGAACGGGACCGCCACCGACTTGCCGTTCAGGCGGGTGTCGGAGTAGGCGCGGTAGCGGTCGGTGCCACCCGAGGTGTGGGTGTTCCAGCGGGGGACCAGGCCGTTCGTGCCGCCCGTCACCGTCGTGAAGCGGGAGAGGTCGAACGTCAGGGTCTGGGCGGACGAGGCGGTGTTGATCGCGACGATCACCAGGCGGCGGGCCGCCGCGTCGTACGCCGCCGCCGTGTAGCTGGAGCCCGCGTCCAGGATCGTCATCCCCGGGCGGATGTGACGGCTGAACTGCGCCATCACGTAGTACTTCGTCTCGATCGCGCCCGGCTGGAGCGTGGTCGCGTCGTACTTGATCATGCCCCAGCCCGCCGTCGGGTCCATCACCTGCCAGTAGACCCAGGCCGTGGGGTGCAGCCAGCGGAAGTCGTAGCAGAGGTTGCGGGCGAGGGTCCAACCCGTGCCGTCGCTGTCGCCCGTCTCCGAGTTCCACAGCTTCTTGCCCGACGTCGTCACGACGTCCGTGTAGAGGAGGTCGCGGCGGCCGTTCGCTCCCTGGTAGCCGTGTACGTTCACCTGGCTGACCAGGCCCTTGGTGGTCGCGTTGAAGGAGTTCCAGGTGGAGCGGGCCGTGTCGTAGTTCGTCTCGTCGGACGCGGAGACACGCACCGACTGCAGGCCCCGCTTGTCCAACTCGCTGCGCATGTACGGCAGTACGGCGGCCTGCACCGCCGGGTCCATGTGGCAGCCCTCCTGGGTGCCGGTGGCCGTCCACCACGTGGACGCCGGCTCGTTGAAGGGGTCGACCGTCGCGAAGTTCACCCCCCAGTTGTTCTTCGCGCGCAGCGCCACCGCCGCGAGGTGGGAGGCGTGCTGGCGGTAGTTCCAGGTCTGGAGGTTGTTGCCGCCGCCCGAGGCGCCCGACGGGTTGTGGTTGGCGCACATCCACCACATCGGGGAGTTCGCGAACAGTTCGGTGGTCGCGCCGCGGGCCACCGCCTTGGTCAGCGCCGCCCGCTGGTTCGCGTCCGCCGTCCAGTTCCAGGCCGAGGACGCCGGGTCCTCGTTGTTCCAGTCCTGCCAGTAGCCCTCGATCTGCTTGAAGCGGGGGATGTTCGGCGACGTCACCATCGACTCGCCGTTGACCGTGTTCCAGCTGCAGGCGCCCAGGTTGTAGCGGGCGATGTTCATGCCCAGGCCGGGCAGTGCCGTGCCGTTGTACGTCGTCGTCTTCGTCGTGAACCACAGGTCGGCGAAGTCGTCCCGGGCGCCGAACACGTTCGCCCACCAGGCGAGCGAGGTGCCCCAGCCCTCCCATGTGCCGAACTTGGTCGCCGGGTTGATCGCGACGGTCGCGTCCGCGTGCGCGGTGCCCGTACCGAGGGCGGTGCCCGCGATCGCGCCCCCGGCCGCGGCCAGCAGGGCCCTGCGGCCGACCACCAGGGAGGACGAGGACGAGGACGAGGACGGGGCGGACCGTTCGGGGTGCGGGGCGTTTCTGGGGTTCTGCGGGACGGGTGAGGAAGCGGTCATGTCAGCTCCGGGTTGCGGGTGCCGGGGCGGGGAGACCCCGGGGGAGGTGGAGAGACTCGGAAGGGCCAGGGCGGCCAGGACGGTCGGAAGAGTCCGGTCGGAAGAGTCAGCAGGGCCTGGACGGCCAGGAGGGACAGGAGGGCCATCGGAAGAGTCAGGGGTGAACCATGCGGTTGTCGAGAGTTCTGACAGCGCTTTCTGCGATTTCTTTCAATGGTTGTGAGAAGGGGAGATAAAAGCGGGGCTGGTCACTTCCCGGGGGCCGCCCTATCGTTCCGGCCGTGAGGACACCCCGGGTCGTCCACCACGGCAGCCGGCGCCGCCGCGCCGCGTACGTCCGTGCGCTCCGGGCCGCCGCCGAGCTCGCGGTCACCCTCGGCCTCGTCCTCCTCCTCTTCGTCGCGTACCAGCTGTGGTGGACGAACCGGCAGGCCCAGGAGGGCGCCCGGCGCCAGGTCGAGGCCCTGGAGCGGGAGTGGGCCGCCGGGCCGGACGACGAGCCGGCGCCCCACACCGCCGCGCCCCCGCCGCCCGCCACGGCTGAACCCCCGCCGCCCGCCTCGGCCCCCGTACGACCGTCCGCCCCCGGGCCTGCCCCCTCCGCCCCGCCGCGCCCCGCCCAGGTCTACGCCGTCCTCGCCATCCCCCGCCTCGGCCTGCGCGTACCCGTCGCAGAAGGGGTCGGGCGGGCCGGTGTGCTCGACAAGGGCTACGTCGGCCACTACCCGCGGACCGCGCAGCCCGGGCGGCCCGGCAACCTCGCGCTCGCCGGGCACCGCACCACCCACGGCGAGCCCTTCCGGCACCTCGACCGGCTGGACCGGGGCGACGAGGTCAGGGTCGAGACCCGGGACGCCCGCTACACCTACGTCGTCGACCGGACGCTCCCGCGGACCACGCCCGGCGACGTGGGCGTCCTGCGGGCCGTGCCGCGCAGCGGTGTGCTGCCGTCGTACGGGTACGACACACCCGGCCACTACCTGACGCTCACCACGTGCACCCCCGTCTACACGTCCACCTACCGCCTCGTGGTGTGGGGCAAGCTCCGGTCCGTACGGTTCAGATGACGGCGGGCGCCTTACCCGACGTGCGCCTTACCCGACGTGCGCCTCGCCCCACGTGCGCCTTACCCGACGTGCGCCTCGCCCCACGTGCGCCTTACCCGACGTGCGCCTCGCCCGGCGGGCGCCTTACCCGACGTGCTCCTCACCCGGCGGGCGCCTTACCCGGCGTGCTCCTCGCCCGACGTGCTCCTCACCCAGGTGGCGGCGGGCGCCGGTCACGGCGCTGCCCCGCGCGGCTGCGCTGTGTTGCCGACCTCCGCACCCGGTGCGACGGTGTTCGAGGCGCCACGCCGAGGCAACGGACCGTCACGGGACCGTGCAGTCGCGGGCGAGGGCGCCGCGCGTCGAGGTGCGGCCCGGCCGCACCCCCACGATCTGCGCCTTCGCGGCACCACACCAGCGCTTCCGTGAGCAGACGCGCGTCCACGATCCCTCGGGGGCAGTGCACAGAAAGCGGGAAAACCAATGGCGAACGGCCCCATGGACAGGCGTGGCCACAACGGGCAGCCCCATCGCACCAACGGCTCCGCCGCCCCCCAGGGCGCGGAGTACACCGGCAGGTACGTCGTCCTGCTCGAACCGGGCAACCAGGAGAGCGGACTGAACGCACTGCGTGCCTCCGCCGACATCGCCTCCGTCGAACGCGTCCGCGGAAGCGAGGCGGGCAACGTCTCCGAACTGCTGGAGCGCCCCGACGTCTCCGTGCACTTCGAGGAGCTCGCGGCCGCCGTGGTCGAGGTGCGGCCCGAGCAGCGCCACGCGCTGGTCACCGCGGCCGAGGCCGACCCGGCGATCATCGCCGCCGAGCCGGAGCGCATGGTGTACGCCATGCCGATCACGGCTCCGACCCAGGCGCCGACGGAGTTCTTCCCGGCCTACCGCAGCGACGAGGAGGTCGTCGACCGCCACACGCGGGCCGAGATCGCCGCCGCCCAGGGCCCGGCCGTGGACGAGCAGACCTTCACCTGGGGCCTCCAGGCCATCCGGGCGAACCTGTCCCACCTCACCGGTCGCGGGGTGAAGGTCGCCGTCCTCGACACCGGCGTCGACATCACCCACCCGGACCTGGCCGGGTGCATCGAGGACACCATGTCCTTCGTGGCCGGCGAGGCGGTCGCCGACGGCAACGGCCACGGCACCCACTGCATCGGCACCGTCGCCGGCCCGGCCAAGCCCCAGCACGGCCCGCGCTACGGCGTCGCCTGCGACGCCCGGATCCTCGCCGGCAAGGTCCTCAGCAACCGGGGCAGCGGCGCGGACGGCCAGATCCTGGCGGGCATCGCCTGGGCCATCGCCCGCGGCGCGCGGGTGATCTCCATGTCGCTCGGTGCGCCGGTCCGGCCGGGCGAGCTGTTCCCGCAGACGTACGAGATCCTGGCCCGGCGCGCCCTGGAGCGCGGGACGGTGATCGTCGCCGCGGCCGGCAACGAGAGCAACCGGCCCCCGGTCATCGAGCCCGTCGGCCGCCCCGCCAACTGCCCCTCGATCCTCGCGGTGGCCTCCCTCGACCGGGCGCTCACCCCCTCCTTCTTCTCCAACGGCGGCATCAACGGCCAGGGCGGCGAGATCAACATCGCCGCGCCCGGCAGGGACGTGCGCTCGGCGGCGCCCGGGGGCGGCTACCAGAACCTGAGCGGCACGAGCATGGCCACGCCGCACGTGGCGGGCGTCCTCGCCCTGCTCAGCGAGGCGAACCCCCAGGTGTCCGCGGCCGACCTCGTGGCCCGGCTCAAGGCCGGCGCGTTCCCGCTGGCGCAGCCCGTCCGGGACGTCGGCCACGGTCTGCTCCAGGCCCCGTGAGCGAGTCCGCCGCTTCCGCGCCGGTCGGGGTCGTCCTCGCGGTCGACCCCGACCGGTTCGGGGAGGTCGTCGAGGCCCTGCGGCGGGCCGGGCTGACCGTCACGGGCGAACAGCCCGTCGTCGGCACGCTCTCCGGCACCACCCCGGAGGACCGGATCCCCGCCCTGGAGGCCGTCGACGGTGTCGAGGCCCTCGACCGGGAACGCACCGTCCGGCTGCCCCCACCGGACGCCCCGGCCCAGTGAGGCGGACCCCACGCCCCGGAACCGGCAGCGGTGTCCGGGGCGTCCTGTATAAACGGGAGGGAGTCGTCGTCGTGTCGAAGGGGGAGTGAGCCGTGGTCCGGGCCCTGGCGGCGCTGCGTCCCCTCGCCGTCGTGCTCCTCGTCCTCTTCGAGCTGTCCGTGCTCGACGCCGGCACCCTCTCCGCCGCCGTCGCCTTCGCGGCCACCGCCGCGGCCGGATCGGCCTTCGCCGCCTGCGCGGTCATCGCCTCGCGCTGCGCCCCCGTCGTCCCGCGTACGCGCGTCCGGACGGCGATCAGGGACCGGGAGCGCCGTACGGCGTTCCTCGCCCAACGCGATCCCGACGCCCGCGGCCGTACGCGCCCCCGGGCGCCCGGACGTGCCCTCCTGACGGTCACCGCGTAGGGCACGCCACCTCCTTCTTCCGGACGCGCTTCCTCTCCAGCTTCTGTCGTTCGCGCTTCCACGAACCACCGCCGTGCCCCTCACGCGGGCCGTCGCGCCGAGTTCCCCGTCATCGGACACCCCGGTCACCGGGCTGTTCCGGACCACTCCTGGCACGACGAGACCCCTGGAGGGCTCCCACCCATGTCCGTGTTCGCCGACCTTGTCGCGCGTCTCGCCGATCTGCTCGACCCGCTGTTCCACGCCTCCGCCACGGCCGTCGCGATCGTCCTGTTCACCGCGCTCGTACGACTGCTGGTGCACCCCCTGTCGAGGGCGGCCGCGCGCGGGCAGCGGGCCCGGGTCGCGTTGCAGCCGAAGATCGCGGAGCTGCGGAAGAAGCACGCGAAGAACCCGGAGAAGCTGCAGAAGGCGGTGCTGGAACTGCACGCCGCGGAGAAGGTGTCACCGCTGTCCGGGTGCCTGCCCAGCCTCTTTCAGCTCCCCGCGTTCTTCCTGCTCTACCACCTGTTCTCCAACACGCGGATCGGCGGCGAGGCCAACGAACTCCTGACCCACCGGCTCTTCGCGGCACCGCTCGGCGACCGCTTCGCCGACGCGCTGGGAGCGGGCGGCCTCCTCGGCGCGCAGGGCCTCGTCTACGTGGGGCTGTTCCTGATCGTCACCGGGGTCGCGCTGTTCAACTTCCGCCGTACGAAGCGGATGATGGCGGCGGGGACGGCCGGGATGCCGGCCGCGGCCGACGACCAGGTGCCTGGACTCGCGACGAGCATGGGTGCCGTCAGCAAGGTCATGCCGTTCATGTCCTTCTTCACGCTCCTCACCGTGGCGGTGGTACCGCTGGCGGCCGCGCTGTACGTGGTGACCAGCACGACCTGGAGCGCCATCGAGCGGGCGGCCCTGTATCCCGTGACCCCCGCCGCCCCGGCCCCCACGGGCAGGTAGCGAAACCGTACGCCCGAGTAGCGGTCCACTCCGTGAACCGGGTATTGCGGAGTGGATGGTGACCTTGGACGATCGACCAGTCCTCCGATGGCTGCACCCATCGGTCGGGCGGTCGGCGATCGAGGGAGAGAGTGACCATGAAGCTGCTGCGAGTCGGTACGGCGGGCGCGGAACGGCCCGCGCTGCTCGACGCCGAGGGGGTCCTGCGGGACCTCTCGGCGCTCGTGCCGGACATCGACGGCGAGCTGCTCGCGGACGAGGCGGCGCTCGGCCGGATCCGCGAGGCCGCCGAGGCCGGAGACCTTCCGGAACTGGACGCGGCGGGGCTGCGGGTGGGGCCGCCGCTCGCCCGGATCGGCAAGATCGTCTGCATCGGGCTCAACTACCACGACCACGCCCGCGAGACGGGGTCCGAGCCGCCCGCCGAGCCGGTCGTCTTCTTCAAGGCCGCGGACACCGTCGTCGGGCCGTACGACACGGTGCTGGTGCCCCGGGGGTCGGCCAAGACGGACTGGGAGGTGGAGCTCGCGGTCGTCATCGGCCGTACGGCGCGCTATGTCGAGTCCCGGGAGGACGCGCTCACGCATGTCGCCGGGTACGCCGTCTCCCACGACGTCTCCGAGCGGGAGTTCCAGCTGGAGCGCGGCGGGACCTGGGACAAGGGCAAGAACTGTGAGACGTTCAATCCGCTGGGACCGTGGCTGGTCACGGCGGACGAGGTGCCGGATCCGCAGAAGCTGGGGCTCCGGCTGTGGGTCAACGGTGAGCTGAAGCAGGACGGGACGACCGCCGAGCAGATCTTCTCGGTGAGCGAGGTCGTGCGGTACGTCAGCCAGTTCATGACGCTCTACCCCGGTGACGTCATCAACACCGGGACACCGGCGGGCGTGGCCCTCGGGGAGCCCGATCCCAAGCCGTTCCTGAAGGCCGGGGACGTGGTGGAGCTGGAGATCGAGGGGCTGGGGCGGCAGCGGCAGGAGTTCGGGCAGGCGTAGGCACGGCGAGCAGGATGCCGGACGCCTGAGGGGCGGGGGTGCCGCGGTTGGTCGGCGGCCGCGGGATGTCGTCGCGGCCGGTCGCGTGGTTCCCCGCGCCCCTTCGGGTCAGCTGTCGCCGGACTCGCGCTCCAAGTGCCGTTCCAGTGCCTCCACCACCATGCGATGGTCCTCCAGTTGGGGCAGGCCCGACACCGTCACCGTGCCGATGACGCCCGCGCCCTCGACCGTCAGGGGGAAGGAGCCGCCGTGGGCCGCGTACCGGTCGGGGTCCAGGCGGGACGCGTCCTCGAACGTCGTGCCCTTGGCGCGGAAGCGGGCGCCGACGAGGTAGGAGGAGGCGCCGTAGCGTTCCACGACCCGGCGTTTGCGGTCGATCCAGGCGTCGTTGTCCGGGGTCGAGCCGGGAAGCGCGGCGTGGAAGAGCTGCTGGTGGCCGCGGCGGATGTCGATGGCGACCGGGGCCTCGCACTCACGGGCCGTCTCCACCAGCAGGGAGCCCAGCGCCCACGCGTCCTCGAAGGTGAAGCGGGGCAGGACCAGGCGGCGTTCCTGCGCCTCCAGTTCCTCGATGCCCGGCGTCTCGCCGCCCGGGGTCCGGGTGCCCGGGCCGGCCGGGCTCGGCCTCCCGGTGCTCGGGGTGTGCGTCATGCGAGCCTCACCGCCACTCCCTCGGCCGCCGACCTGCGCGCCGCCTCCAGGACGTCCAGCGCGGCGGCCGCCTCATGGGCGGTGACCGGGTTCTCGCCGGTGCCGCGCAGGGCGGCGGCCACGGCCGCGTAGTACGCGGGGTAGTCGCCGGGGACCGTGGGGACCGGGGTGCCGCCGCCGGTGGCGGGGGACTCGCCGGCGCCGACACGGCCCCACAGCTCCTCGGGCTCCACGCCCCAGGGGGCGCCCGGCGTGGGGCGTGCGCCGTCGCGGAGGTCGGCCTCCTGCGGGTCCAGGCCGTACTTCACATAGCCGGCCTCGGAGCCCAGCACCCGGAAGCGGGGGCCGAGCTGGGGAGTGACGGCGGAGGCGTAGAAGTGGGAGCGGACGCCGCTCGCGTGGGTGACCGCGATGAACGTGTCGTCGTCCGCCTCGGCGCCGGGGCGGCGCAGATCGGACTCGGCGTAGACGAGGGTGGCCGGGCCGAAGAGGGTGAGGGCCTGGTCGACGACATGGCTGCCCAGGTCGTAGAGGAGACCTCCGATCTCTGCGGGGTCGCCGGACTCGCGCCAGCCGCCCTTGAGCTGGGGGCGCCAGCGCTCGAAGCGGGACTCGAAGCGGCGGACCTCGCCCAGTTCGCCGTCTGCGAGCAGCTTGCGGAGGGTCAGGAAGTCGTTGTCCCAGCGGCGGTTCTGGAAGACGGACAGGAGCAGGCCGCGGGCGTCGGCCAGGGCGGCCAGTTCACGCGCCTCGGCCGCCGTGCCGGCGATCGGCTTGTCGACGACGACCGCGAGGCCCGCTTCCAGGGCGGCGGTCGCGAGGGGGACGTGCGTCCTGTTGGGGGACGCGACGACGACCAGGTCCAGCTCGTCCGCCCGGTTCCACAGCTCGTCCGCGGAGGCCGCGAGCCGTACGCCGGGGAACTCGGCGCGGGCCTGCGCCTGCCGCTCCGGGTTCGAGGTGACGACCGTGTCGAGGACGAGGCCCTCGGTCGCGGCGATCAGCGGGGCGTGGAAGACGGAGCCGGCGAGGCCGTAGCCGACCAGGGCCACGCGCAGGGGGGCGGCGGGGGCCGCACCGGGCGCGTCCGGGGCCGAGGGGGCCGTACCGGCGGAGTCCGTGCCGTTCGTGGTGCCTGTCATGCGTCCACTTAAGCAACGCTGTTGCCAAAGTGCAAGCACGGGGGACAATGGGGGGTGTGAACGGCAATGGGAACGGCACCGGCAACCGGAACGGGCGCGCCGCGGGGGCGTCGGGGGTGAATCTCCTGGCGCTGCGCAGCCACAACGGGGCGCTCGTGCTGGACCTGCTGCGGATCGCGGGGGCGGCCGGGATAAGCCGGCTCGAACTGGCCGACCGGACCGGGCTCACCCCGCAGGCCGTCAGCAAGATCGTCGCCCGCCTCCGCGCCGACGGACTCGTCACGGAGGCGGGCTACCGGGCCTCCACCGGCGGCAAGCCGCGCACCGTCCTGCGGCTCGTCCCCGACGCCGGCCACGCGGTGGGGCTCCATCTGGACCGCGACGCGCTGACTGCCGTGGTCTGCGACCTCACCGGCACGGTGGTCGGCGAGCGGCGCGCCCCGCTGCACCTGGGGGCCGGCGCGGACGCCGTCGTCGAGAACGCGGCGCTGGAGGTGGAGGAACTGCTCGCCGAGCGGGACGCCCCCCTCCTCGGTGTCGGTGTGGCCCTGCCTGGTCCCCTCGACCATCTGCACGGCGTGCTCCACCGGGTCACCGGGTTCCCGGAGTGGGAGGGCTTCCCGCTGCGGGCGGCCCTGGCCCGGCGGCTGCGCACCCCCGTGGTCGTCGACAAGGACACCAACGCGGCGGCGCTGCGGCTGGCCGTGGCCCTCGGCACCCACGGGTCCTTCGCGTACATCCACCTCGGCACGGGCCTCGGTGCCGGGCTCGTCATCGGCGGTGCCGTCCACCGGGGGGCGCGGACCCGGGCCGGGGAGTTCGGGCACCAGGTCGTCCAGCTGGACGGGCCGCTGTGCGGCTGCGGGAACCGCGGGTGCATCGAGGCGCTGTGCCTCGCGGCCGTCGCGCGGGGGGACGTGGACGAGGCCGCGCGCGTGCTGGGGACGGGGGCCGCGAACCTCGTAGGGCTCCTCGACATCGAGCTGGTGCTGCTCGGCGGGCGCACGGTCGAGGAGCGGCCCGACGTGTTCGTACGGGGGGTGGGGGCCGTGCTGGACGAGTGGGCCCGGCTCCAGGGGGAGGAGCCGTACGTACCTGTGCGGGTCGCCTCCGGCGGGTCGCTGGGGGTGGCGGAGGGCGCGGCCCAGCTGCTGCTGGCGCCGCTGTTCGGACGGGCGGACGGGTAGGTCCGCCGGGGGGACGGGTAGGTCGGCCGGGCGGACGGGTGGGTGGGCAGGGCTGGCGGGTGGCTGCGCCGGGCCGGCGGGCAGGCGCCTTGCGAGGGTGCGGTGCTGAAGAGCCGGCCGGACGGAGCCCGCCCGTGCCGCCGCCTCCGCTGATCGAGCGGACTTGCCTCCCTCTCCCCGGTGGCCCAGGGCGTGGCTCCCCGCCTGCCCCGGAGGCGCTGGCATGGTCATGTGTTCATGCGACTGTGTACTTGTCTGACCCTGGTGTTCGCCGTCGGAGCCGGCCTCGGCGGTGGGCCGGGAGCGGCGGTCGCTGCCGTGAGGGAGGCCGTCGGCTGCACGGGGGCCGACAGCGAGGAGTTCCCGATCCGAACCCGTATCGACGGGGGGCCGGCCTCCTATGTCGCCGGCGGCGGCTTCGGGACCTGGGCGGTGGAGCTCACCAACACCACCGACCGGTCCTGCGCCGCCATCCACCCGGTGGTCGTACTGGTCGACGACGGGCGGGCGTTGAAGCGGTCGCAGCCGCAACTGGAGTACTTCGAGGACGCCGACGGGACCACGTCCCGGCCGGTCACCTTCGAGGAGACCGACGCGGACGAACTGGTCGGAGTGCTCGACGAGGACGGCGACGGCTTCACCGTGCCCGCCGGCCGCACCCTCACCGTCAAGGTCCGCCTCTCCATCACCTCCGACGCGGCCGTGCCGAACGACGTCGTGGCCAACGCGGCCGTCGTCCAGCGGCGCGGCGCCGACGGCGAGTGGGTCGGGCAGTCGAACGACTACCGGTTCCGCATCACCGACGAGCACGAGCACGAGGACGAGCACGAGCACGAGAAGGAGAAGGAGGACGCGCACGAGAAGGAGAAGGAGGACGAGAGCGAGGGCCGGGGCGAGGGCCGGGACCGGCGGCAGGACGGGGGCGAGTCCCCGGGGGCGCGCGAGAGGGAGCGGCCCGACGGCGACCGCGTCAGCGCGGAGCCCGACCCGGCGCCGGACGCGGGGCCGTACCCCGGGGAACTGGCCGACAGCGGCGCCGGCCACGTCCTGCTGCCGTACGCGGCCGGGGTGTTGGCGCTCGCCGTCGGAGGGGTACTGGCGGCAGGGGTGCGCAGACGTCGGCGGTGAGCGGGCGGGGCGGTCTCAGCGGCCAAGATCGCCCTCCTCTTTTCTGCCACGCCGCCCTAGGGTTGGGAGCCGATCCGCACGTACGGCAGGAGATCGCACATGGCAGAGCGCAAGCCCATCGAGTCGTGGCTCACCGACATGGACGGGGTGCTCATCCACGAGGGCGTGCCGATCCCCGGCGCCGACGCCTTCATCAAGAAGCTGCGCGAATCCGGCCGCCCGTTCCTGGTGCTCACCAACAACTCGATCTACACCCCGCGCGATCTGCACGCCCGGCTCTCCCGCATGGGCCTCGACGTCCCCGTCGACCACATCTGGACCTCGGCCCTCGCCACCGCCCAGTTCCTGGACGACCAGCGGCCCGGCGGCACCGCGTACGTCATCGGCGAGGCCGGTCTGACCACCGCCCTGCACGACATCGGGTACGTCCTCACCGACCACGACCCCGACTACGTGGTCCTCGGCGAGACCCGCACCTACTCCTTCGAGGCCATGACCAAGGCGGTACGGCTGATCAACGCCGGTGCCCGCTTCATCGCCACCAACCCGGACGAGACCGGCCCCTCCACCGAGGGCCCGCTGCCCGCGACCGGCGCCGTGGCCGCGCTGATCACCAAGGCGACCGGCCAGCAGCCGTACTTCGCGGGCAAGCCGAACCCGCTGATGATGCGCACCGGCCTCAACGCGATCGGCGCCCACTCCGAGACCAGCGCCATGATCGGCGACCGTATGGACACGGACGTCCTCGCCGGCATGGAGGCCGGGATGCAGACCTTCCTGGTGCTCACCGGTCTGACCACCCCCGACCAGGTGGAGAAGTTCCCCTACCGGCCGTCGAAGATCGTGAACTCCATCGCGGACCTGGTCGACCGCATCTGACCGGCGGTAAACCCACGGGCACCCGTACGGAGCAGTCACGGGCCCTCCCCGGATGCGGCGCGGCCCCCGGCGGGGGAGGCTCAGGAGTCTGGAGGTTCACCATGGGCTCACTGCGACTCACTCTCTGTGCGGGGGCGGTGGTCGCTGCCGCGCTGACCGCGTCGGCACCCCCGGTCCACGCGGCCGGCTCCGGGGACGTCTCGGTGGTGCCGGCCGAGCCGGCGCCCGGCACCGACATCCAGGTGCGGGCCGAGGGCTGCGGGGGCAAGTCGGGCACCGCCGCCTCGGAGGCGTTCGTCGCGGACGTGCAGCTGACCGTACTGGGCGGCAGGAGGCCCGGCACCCTCTCCGGCGAGACCCGCGTCAGGTCCTCACTGAAAGCCGGGACGTACGGTGTGCGGGTCTCCTGTGACGGCCAGGAGGACAAGGTCAAGGGCACGATCGAGGTCGGCGACGGCAAGCAGGCCCCCGCCGGCCCCTCGGCCCGGCCCACCGGTCGCCCGTCGGCGCCCGCCTCCCCGGTCGCCCCCGTCCGCGCGGGCGGCGGCGGAGCGGCCGCACTGCTGGCGGCGGAGCCGGTGGCCTCCGCCGACGCGGCCGCCTCGGCGGACGGCGTCGGCTCCATGGACGCCCGCAACGCCGGGCCAGGCGCCCGGCAGGCGGTGGTCGGCCTGGTCCTCGCCGGTGTCGCGGCCGCGGTGGTGGTGGTGCGCGGCGCCCGCCGGGGCCGGGGCACGGAGTAAGGGGTCGCCGTGTCCGGTCAGGACCACTCCGACACCGGCGAGCGGGGCGGCGGTACGAGCGCCGGCCGGTTCACCACCGGCGTCGCCTGGGCCGTGCTGCTGCTGGGCCTGTGGCTCTGGGGCCGCGAGGTCACCGACGTACGGCACGGCATATCGGCGCCGACCACGGGTGACGTGGCCGCCGTCGGCCGGCCCGCGCAGGCCGAACTGCCGCCCGCCGTGGAGCCGTTGCGGGGCGCGCGCCCGCAGCGCCTCGACATCCCCGCCATGGGGGTGCAGGCCCCGGTCGTGGCGCGCGGCCTCGACGTCGACGGGGCGATCGACCCGCCCTCCTACGACCAGCCGGGCGTCGTCGGCTGGTACGCCGCCGGCACCCGGCCCGGCGCCACCGGGACCGCGCTGTTCGTGGGACACGTCGACACCGAGACCCGCCCCGCCGTCTTCTACAAGCTCAGCGCCCTCAAGCTCGGCGAGCTGATCCGGGTGGCCCGGGACGACGGCACGGTCGCCGAGTTCACCGTGGACGACGTACAGGTCATCGGCCGCGACGACTTCGACGCCGGACAGGCGTACGGCGTACGGCAGTCGGGCCGCGCCGAACTCCGCCTGGTCACCTGCGGCGGGACCTTCGACCAGAAGAGCCGCACCTACACGGCGAACGTCGTCGTCTCCGCGTACCTCAGCGGCACCCGCCCCTGAACCCGTGCGACGGGGGCCCGTGCGACGGGGCCCGGCGCGTCCTGCCCGGCCGCGGTCGGCGACCCGCTCCCCCGGGAGCCGCCGACCGGGCCGGTCCTCGACCGCGCGCCCGGGCCGCGGGAGTAACCCGGCGCCGCGTGGGAGGGAGAAGCGACTGTAGAACGGATGGACGGGATGGGCCAGAGGTGAGGTGACGTGAGGTCAGATACCGGCGCACGGTCATCCGGGCAGCTCGCGCCCCCGTTCGCACGCGGTTTCCGTCCGACGTGGTCAGGAGACGGCAGCACTCGGTCAAGGCGGCGGCAACCTCGTGGGCGCGGCGGGAAATATGCCAGGATTGGGGCTTTACGACACGGTGCACCCAAGGGGGAGTTGGATGTACGCCAGTAGGGGGGCCGGAGTCCGGGCGTCCGCGGCGGTGGCGGGGGCCACGCTGCTGCTCGCAGGCTGTTTCGGGGGAGACGGCGACAGCGAGGACGACAAGACCAAGGGCTCCGGGATCACCCAGCAGCCAAGCGGAACGGACCCGTTCTGGGTCAACCCGGAGGGGAACGCGGCGGCTCAGGTGGCCGCCTACGAGAAGGCGGGCAAGGACGAGAACGCCGAGCTGATCCGCAGGATCGCCGAGCAGCCCACGGGTGAGTGGATCGGCCCCGAGAGCCCGGAACGGGAGGCCAGGGGCTTCACGGAGGCGGCGAGGAAGGCCGACCGGGACGCCCTCCTCGTCCTCTACAACATCCCGCACCGCGACTGCGGTCAGTACTCGGGCGGCGGCGCTGCCGACGGTGACGCGTACCGGGCGTGGATCGACGGCGTGGCCCGCGGCATCGGGGACCGCCCCGCCACGGTCGTCCTCGAACCCGACGCGGTCCTCCACGTGGTGGACGGCTGCACCCCGGGCGAGTTCCACGAGGAGCGGTACGACCTGCTGAAGGGCGCGATCGAGAAGCTCGGCGCGCTGAAGAACACGAAGGTGTACCTGGACGCCGGGAACGCGGGGTGGAGCGAGGCCGACAAGATCGCCGAACCGCTGAAGTGGGCCGGCGTCGACAAGGCCGACGGCTTCGCCGTCAACGTCTCGAACTTCTACACCACCGAGGACTCCATCGAGTACGGCAGGCAGCTGTCCGCGAAGGTCGGCGGCAAGCCGTTCGTCATCGACACCAGCCGCAACGGCAACGGCCCCTACACCGGGGGCGACAAGGACGAACAGTGGTGCAACCCGCCGGGGCGGGCGCTGGGGGAGACGCCGACGACGAAGACGGCGGATCCGCTGGTGGACGCGTACCTGTGGGTCAAGCGGCCGGGGGAGTCGGACGGGGAGTGCAAGGGCGGGCCGAAGGCGGGGGAGTGGTGGCCGGAGTACGCACTGGCGCTGGCCAGGGCGTCTGACTGAACGCCGGGCGCCTCATAGCTCGGGGGTGCGCGGTTCGTGGGCGGGTGCGGGTGGTGTGTGGTTTCTCGCGCAGTTCCCCGCGCCCCTGAAAAGCGGCCGGGGCTGCGCCCCGTGCTTTTCATGAAGGGGCGGGCCGTAGGCCCGTTCCCTTCAGGGGCGCGGGGAACTGCGCGACCAGCCCCCACGCACCCGCGCCCGAACCACAGAACCCGGCGGAGCCCTACCGCACCTTCACCCACCGCGCCTTGCTCGGTGTCCCCGCCGCGTCCGTCACGAACAGCATGTACCACCCGGACTGCACGAGATTCCGGTTCTTCGGCACGGTCACCGTGACGCTGTCGCCGGACGTCGTGAAGTCCGCCGCGATGGACTTCTGGTCGACATCGGTGACATGCGTCGACGCACTCGGCCGGATCAGCCGCGCCGACTTGATGGACGACGCGTGCCGCGTCCCGAACGTCGCCTTCCCGCCGCGCGCCACCGTCTTCGGCCCGCCCGACAGCGTCGGCCGCCCGTCCCGGTACAGGTACGGCGGCGTGTAGATCTCGATGCGCTGCTCGAACTCCCCCGGCTTGGTGTTGGCCTTGTCGGCGTACAGGGAGTCCGACCCGAAGAAGACCACCCGCCCGTCGGGCAGCAGGATCGACCCGGAGTGGTAGTTGCGGCCGACCAGCGGATCGGCGACCCGCCGCATCTCGCCGGTGCGCGCGTCGTAGATCCGGGACTGGAGGATGTTGGAGTCGCCGCGGCCCCGGTAGTCCTCCGAACCGCCGGAGATGAGGACCGTGTCGTCCGGCAGGATCGAGGACTGCGGATACCGGGTGCCCTTGGCGAGCCGCGGTCCGTCCACGAAGCGCGGGCTGTCGTCCAGCAGGTCGACGATCCGGGTCCGCCGGCTGGACAGCTCCGACTCACCGACCCCGCCGCCGCCGATCACCATGTACTTCTCCTTCTGCGCCGGCGGCAGAAGGACGGTCCCGGCGGTCTCCAGCAGTGTGCCGTCGCTCATGCCGGGGATCTTGGTGAACGTGTTCGTCCTCAGGTCCCACACACCCGGCTGCCGGCCCACGTCGTCCGGGCCGTACCCGGCGTTCGCGCCCGAGTAGAACAGCTTGCCGTTCTGCATCAGGGAGATCGCCGGATACGTCGGGAACTGCCGGACCTCCTTGGTGTACGTCCACTTCCTGGTCTCCGGGTCGTAGATCTCGTTCTTGCCGGGGACCAGCTGGCCGATCTCGTCCAGCCCGGAGAGGCTGAGGACCGTGCCGTCGGTGAGCGTCGTCAGCGTCGGGTACCAGCGGGCCTCGTTCATCGGGTCGACCTTGATGTACCGCTCGGCGACCGGGTCGAACTCGTAGGCGTCCCTGATGCCCTGGAAGTCCTTCTTGTCGAGGGCGAGCTTCTGCGCGATGCCGTAGGTGTTGCGGGCGTCCGCGCCCTTGAGGCCCGCGATCCGGTAGTTGTCCTCGGTGCCGGTCTCGTACCGCTTGCCGCTGCGCTCGGCCTCGACGTAGGCGCGGGCGATGCCCGGCTTGTTGCCGGTGAACTTCCCGGTGTCCGGGTCGAAGGTCTTGGTGGCCTTCTTGATCTCGACCTCGTCCTTCAGGACGAACGTCCTGCCGTTCTCCTTGCCGACGAACTTCGTCCCCGGCCTCAGCTCCACCTTCTTGTCGGGGTTCTCGTTGTGGATGATCATCAGGCCGCCGGCCTTGGTGACATCGCCCTTGAGCTTCTCGTAGCGCTTGGTGCCGCCCGCGATCAGCAGCCGGCCGCTGGACAACTGGGTGTGCCCGGTGCAGAACAGGTCGGCCGGCGTCGGCACACGCTTGATGGTCTGCTTGACCGGGTCCCAGACGCGGGTGTCGAACTTCTTGTCGTCGAAGTTGTCCTGGTCGTTGCCCGAACCCGCGATCAACAGCACCTTGCCGGTGTGCAGGAGCGCGGCGTGGATCGTGTTCTGCCGGTACTCCTTCGGGAACTCCACGATCTGCCAGTGCCCGTTGGCGGCCTTGTACTCAGGTCTGTTGATCTTGTACTGGTGGTACTGCTCGGTGCCGAAGCGGTACACCCACGGCCCGTTCATCCCGGCCAGCGCGAGGACCACCGCCCCGCCGATCGCGAGGCGACGGGCGCGGCGGTGGCCTGCACGGTCCTTCATTCCTTACGTCCCCCAAGTCCGCCCAGGGCGATCTGCATGGTCTGGTCGCTACCCCCGCCGCCCGATCCGGACGCGGCCCAGCTCGGCTTGTGCTGGGGAGCGTGCGGCGCGTGCGGGGCGTGCGGTGCGTGGGGCGGCGCGTGCGGCGTGGGAGCCGCCTCGGGCGGAGCCACCATCGACCCCTGCAGATCGGCCGCGGCGGCGGCCTTCTTCCTGTCCTGGCGCAGCATGTGACGCCAGACGACGATGGGCAGGGCGGTGATCAGCAGGGCGAACGTGGCCCAGATGATCATCGCCGGGTGCGCGTGCCCGTAGACGAGGCCGGCGACGATCGAGCCACCGAAGATCGCGATGAAGTACCAGTGGTACCGGAAGGTGCCGAACCACCGGTCGGGGCTGGCCGAGTCGCCCTTGGGCGTGACGACGAACTTGCTCTTGCGGCGCAGCGCCGAGTCGATCAGCGCCTTGGCGTACAGCGGCGCGGACAGCGCGGACATCACCATGCCGGCCACACCGCCGGAGCCCTCGGGCTCGTGCGGGGAGACGTTGTGCCTGCGGTTCCAGACGTAGAGACCTATCTGGAGCGCCGAGGCGTTCCCGTAGAGCATCAGCCACACCGTCGGGTCGATGTTCACGCCCGACGCGCCGAGGCCCAGGAAGAGGGCGCAACTCAGCGCGGCGAGGATCCAGTTGAGGGCGGACATCGGGTAGAAGATGATCATCATGGTGTAGTTGAAGAGCTTGGTCGGCGGCAGCGAGTACCAGCCCTTCCAGTACTGCTTGAGGATCGTCTCGTACGTCCCGCGCGACCAGCGCATCTGCTGGGTGAAGAAGTCCGTCCAGGCACTGGGCCCCTCGCCCACCGCGAGGACGTCCGGCGTGTACACCGAGCGCCACTTGCGGCCCGTCACCGGGTTCTTGTGGCGGTGGATCTCGAAGCCGGTCGCCATGTCCTCGGTGATCGAGTCGTAGAGCCCGCCGATCTGCTTGAGGGCCTTGATGCGGACGGCGTTCGAGGTGCCGACGAACATCGGGGCGCCGTAGCGGTTGCCGGCGCGCTGGATCAGCGCGTGGAAGAGGAACTGCTGCGACTCGGCGGCCTTGGTGACGAAGTTGTCGTAGTTGCCGTACACCTGGGGGCCGATGACGAAGCCGACGTCCGGGTCGCGGAAGAAGCCGAGCATCCGCTCCAGGTAGTTGGGCAGCGGTACGTGGTCGGTGTCGACGGAGGCGAAGTAGTCGTAGTCGTCGCCGTGGGCGTCGAGCCAGGCGTTGTAGTTGCCGTGCTTGGTCTTGGCGCGGTGCGGGCCTTTGGGCTGGTTCCACTTCGCGATGCCCTTGCGGGAGAAGTGGTGCACGCCGAGGCGCGCGCAGACGGCCTTCACCTCCGGGTCGTCGCCCTCGTCCAGGAGCCACACGTGCAGCAGGCCGCGGTGGCGGAGCCGGACCGCGGCCTCCAGGGTCTTCGTCACCATCTCCAGCGGCTCCTTGCCGGGCACGAAGGAGGTGAGGAAGGCGACCCTGGTGCCGACCTCGGGCACCACCGGGACCGGGTCGCGGGCGACCAGGGTGGCGTGCGCGTTGGACAGCACGTTCATGCAGCGGAAGAACTCGATCAACCCGATCGAGACCAGCATGACCATGTCCAGGGCGGGCAGGAACTCGTGCGCGACGTAGTCGCGCTTGGTCCAGTGCTCGGGCTGGAGCAGCCAGGTGAGCAGGACCAGGGAGAGCAGCGGGGCGGCGGCCAGCATCAGGGCGACCCTCAGGCGGTGCGGCTCCTGGGAGATCAGGGAGCGGTACTGCACCGTGTAGGGCTTGCTCGGATCGGGCTGAGTGAGGGGCCCCGCGAGGCGGCTGTAGTGCTCGTAGTCGTATCTGGGAAGTGTCTTCCTCAGCTTTCGGAAGGTGCCGGTGCGGTGCGACGGAACCTTCGGTTGTGTCGTGTCGGACGGGTCGGAGTTATGCCGGGCGCCCGTCGGCGTCATGAGTCATTCCCCCCGCACACACGTTCGTGTGTGTTCGTCGGTCTTCCGCCCGCTTCGGTCCCCCTCGACCGTTACGGACGCATCAGTGGCGGATCGCCGCCACCATGTGATCTACACCATGGAGACTCAGGACGGCGACCTTCCGGTTCCTTTGCCGCCCTCCTGGGCATCCGTTCGAGAGAGCGCGCATCCTGGCGACGCCGGGAGGCTATGATCCCCATCCCCGGGCGCAAATCGCCCACGGCCTCCCAACTGCCGTGTATCCGCAGCCTCTTACGGCCCAGGGTTCTATGGCGTTCATCTTGATCGCAAGACGCGAAACGCGGTGTTTACCGGTCATACGCGGTGTTTGGGGCATTGGTGGAGGATCGGTGAAACAGGGGCGCTCCACGGGGGCGCGGGGTATGCGAAGAGGCCCCTCGCCGTAGCGAGGGGCCTCTTCGGTGGTGCGCCGCCAGGGACTCGAACCCCGGACCCGCTGATTAAGAGTCAGCTGCTCTAACCAACTGAGCTAGCGGCGCGTGCGGTGAAAGTTTACCGGAGGGGCGGGGGTGCTTCCGACCACCGCGCGGGGCGCGTGCGCCGGGTCGCCGTGCGGGGCGTGTGCCGGGTCACCGCCGGTCGTCATGCGCGGGAGACGTGTAGTTGCGCGCGCTGTTCCGCGCGCCCCCACGGCGCACCGAGCGCCCCCTGTTTTCCGGAGGCGCGGGGGAACCGCCGGGCGGAATCGCGCGGTACGCGGTGTACATCATTTGGACCGTCAGCATGCGACAGCACGTGACACTTGGAAAACTTGACGTCGTGCAGAATCGTGGAATTCTCCGCCCCGCCCGCGAGGGGAACGGCATGAACGCTCCGGCATTCGAGGAAATCGATCCGGGGGCCGCCTGTGAATGCCCCGGCTGTGTTCACTGGCGGCGGGTGATGCCGTACTCGACCATGTACGACCATCCGGGCCACCCCGCCGCCAGGACGGCACGGCGCGCTCTGGTCGTGGCCACGGCGGCTGGTGCCGCGCTCGGCGCCGGGCATGCCGTACCGGCGGTCGCCGCAGCCCACGCCCCCACCTTCCCGGGAGGTGTTCCCGCAGGTGAGGACCCTGAGACCCCCCAGGGGAAGAAGGCGCCGCTGCACGGCCCGGCGGGGCGGCCGGCCGACGGGGAGAAGCCGTCCGGTGAGGTGCGGACGCCGCCGATCACCCGGGCGGAGATCATCCGGCGGGCCAGGACCTGGGTCGCCGCCGAGGTGCCGTACAGCATGACCGAGTACTGGTCGGACGGTTACCGGCAGGACTGTTCCGGATTCGTCTCCATGGCCTGGCATCTGCCCGGAAACGAATGGACGGGCAGCCTGGACAAGTTCGCCGACCGTATTTCCAAGGATCAGCTCCAGCCCGGCGACATGCTTCTCTTCCACAATCCGAGCGATCCGCAGAAGGGCTCGCACGTGGTCGTCTTCGGCGGCTGGACGGACTACACGCACACCTCCTACATCGCCTACGAGTCGACCCGCCCCCACGCCCGCCGCCAGGTCACCCCGTACGGCTACTGGACCGACCCGACCCGCTATGTGCCGTACCGTTACAAGGGCCTGGTCGACGACGGCACGGACGCCCCGGACGAGGGGACGGACGGCCCCGCCGACACCCCGGACTCCTCGGGGAGCGGTGGTACGAAGGGGTCGGCGGGGCCGTCGAGCGGCAACCGGTACCCGGGGGCCGCCTACTTCGGGCCCGGCGCCGACAACCGGTACGTCACCCGGCTGGGGCAGATGCTGGTGGAGCGCGGCGGGGCCCGCTTCTACACCGACGGGCCGGGGCCGCGCTGGTCGGAGGCGGACCGCAGGGCCACCGCGGCGTTCCAGCGGGCGCAGGGCTGGTCCGGGCCGGACGCGGACGGGCTGCCGGGGCCGTTGACCTGGTCATACCTGGTGACCGGGAAGGGCCGGGACATCCCCCCGGCGGGGAGCCCGGGGCCACGGGGCAGACCCGCCGCGCCCCGGCCGCCGGTCACGGCCAAGCCGCCACTCACCCCCCGGCCGCCCGCCGGCTCCGGGACGCCCGCCTCGCACGGCGTGCCCGGCTACCCGGGGCGGGGCGCGTTCCGGCCCGGCGCGTACAACGCGCACGTCACGCTGCTCGGTGAGCGGCTGGTCGAGATCGGGTTCGGCAAGTACTACACCTCGGGTCCGGGGCCGCGCTGGGGTGAGGCGGACCGGCGGAACGTGGAGGCGTTCCAGCGGTCCCAGGGCTGGCGCGGCGGCGCCGCGGACGGCTACCCGGGCCCGGAGACCTGGCGCCGCCTGTTCTCCTGACCCCCGGCCGCGCGCCCGCGGTCCCGCAACCACACCCCGGCTGCGCGCGCCCGCTCCCCGTCCGGCCCCGCAGTCCCGCTCCACGCCCGGCCCCCCAAGTCCCGCAGCTCCCCGCCCGGCCCCGCGTTCTCGGCAGCCGGGACCGCGTCCACCGGCCACCGGGCCCGCTCCACACCCGTACCAGGCCCCGGCCACGGCCCCCGCCCGGCGCCCGGCCCGGCCCGGCCCTGACCCCCGCCATCCCGGCCTCGACATCGACCGCTCGCCGGTCCCGACACCGGCCGCTCGCCCGCCCCGCTCACCGCCGCTCGCCCGGCGCTCGACCGCACGCCCGCACGCCCGCACCACCCCCCGACCCTCATCAGCTCTCACCACGGTTCTTCCTGCGCGGAGGCATGGAGGCACGTATGAGTACGACCACCTCACCCACACCGGAGCCGGAAGGGGTCGCGCGGCCCGCGCGGCTCATCCAGAACGAGACGACCACCGAGATCCCCGTCCACCTTCTGTTCCGGGACGACCCGGCCCCGGTGTCCGTGCCGGTCACCCCCGCGGTCGTGGGCCGGCGGCGGGGCACCGGCGAGCAGCCGAGGGTGCGGCGGGGCCCCGCCTCGGTGAAGCCGCGGCCCGCCGTCGCCGTCGACCCCGACCTGGTCGAGCGGCCCGCGCGGGTGCTGCCCGGCGTGGTGGGTGTGCTGGGCGGGGCCTGCGGGGCGGCCGGATGTGTGCTGACGTCGTGGTGGGCCGGTGTGCTGCCGGACCTGGTCGTACGGGCGTTGGGGCTGCCCGCCGCGGACGCGGGCGGTCTCGGTCCCGCGCAGTGGGCCGCGTACGCCGGTGCCGGTGCCCTGACGCTGTTCGGGTTCGGCGGGCTGGCGCGCGGGAGGACCGGGCGGGCCTGGGTGCTGAACCTGTTCGGGCGGTACCGGGGGACCGTCCGCCGCACGGGGCTGCTCTGGGTGAACCCGCTCGTGCTGCGCCGCCGGGTCGACGTACGGCTGCGGCACTGGCGGAGCGAGCCGGTGCCGGCCGTCGACGCGAACGGCGTCGCGCTGCGGGCCGTCGTCCTGGTCGCCTGGCGGCTGAAGGACACCGCGCGGGCGGTGCTGGGCATCGAGGACCACGAGCGGTACCTGCGTGAGTGCGTGGAGGCGGCGCTCTCCCGTGTGCTCTCCCAACTCCCCGCCGACGTACCGCCGAACGCCCTGGTCAGGGACTCGACCCTGCGCAACACGGAGGCGGTCGGCGAGGCGCTGACCCGGCTGCTGGTCGCGGACACGGCACCGGTCGGCCTGGAGGTGTTCTCCGTGCAGCCGATCCGGATCGAGTACGCGCCCGAGGTCGCCGCGGTGATGCAGCGCCGGCGGATCGCGGCGCTCGACGCCCAGCACCGCGACACCGTGCTCACCTCGGTCGTCGACTCCGTCGAGGACACGGTGACCCGGCTGACGATGCGCGGACTGGTCGAACTCGACGACTACGAGCGCAAGGCGCTGGTGAAGGACCTGACGGTGGCGTTCTACACAGGGCGGCGCGAGGCGACCCCGTGACCCCGTGGACACCGCGCCGGGCAGGGCCATGTCGTTGATATGGACACAGCCAACCCCCGCTCCTACTCTGATGCTTGGTCTAGACCTGGAACATCCCCACAACTCCAGGGAGCGGCAGCATGCGTCCAAGGACCTTCACTCGAAAACGCGCCAAGTGGTACGCCGTCGGCGTCGGTCTCGCCACCACCGGGGCCCTCGTCCTCTCCGGCGGCGGCGCCTCCGGCCACGGCTACACCGATCTCCCCGTCAGCCGGCAGAAGCTCTGTCAGAACGGCACCGTCACGAACTGCGGCGACATCCAGTGGGAGCCGCAGAGCGTGGAGGGCCCGAAGGGCTTCCCGGGCTCAGGGCCGGCTGACGGTCAGATCTGTTCCGCCGGGCACAGCCGGTTCGGGCAGCTCAACTCGCCCACCAGGCCGGGCGGCGGCGCCTGGCCCACGACCAGGGTGACGGGCGGCCAGAACTACACGTTCCGCTGGCAGTTCACCGCCATGCACGCCACCACCGACTTCAAGTACTACGTCACCAAGCCGGGCTGGAACCAGAACCACGCCCTGGCCCGCTCCGACCTCAACCTCACCCCGTTCTTCACCGTCCCCTACAACGGTCAGCGACCCCCGTCCACGCTCTCCCACACCGGACGCCTGCCGTCCGGGCTGAGCGGCCACCACGTGATCCTCGCGGTGTGGACGATCGCCGACACCGGCAACGCGTTCTACGCCTGCTCGGACGTCACCTTCTGACCGGCAGCGCACCGGCCCCGCGAGTTCTGAGCATCGCTTGAGCTGCGCGGGGCCCCCGCACGGGTAGTTTCCCCACGCCGCCGACCAGGGCGGTCACCGAACGCGGGGGGATCACCATGGATCTGTTTCTGTACATCGTTCCCGGCATCATCATGGCCGCCGTCGCCTTCGTGGCCTACCGCGTACTGCGCCGCTGGTCGCAGATCCGGCGGGCCTGGAACAGCGGGCTGACGGCGGAGGGCCGCTGTCTGAAGGCGTTCACCACGGTCAGCAAGGCCATGGGGCAGAGCAGCACCGTGCACACCACGATCCACCACGTGTACGAGTTCACCACCCGGGACGGCCGCCCCATCCGCTTCGAGGAGGAGGACGGCCCGATGACCACCGTCGAGGGCGACTTCGTCACCGTGTACTACACCGAGGGCCCGACCGTGGTGGCCACGGCCCACGAGCCGGGCCGGGTGAAGCAGGCGGCGGCCAGCCTCGGCATCCTCGCCTTCCTCGGCGTGATCTTCGTCTTCTGCGTCGGCTTCATGGTCACCTTCCACCAGATGTCCGCCGACACCACCTTCCCGAGCCCGTGACCGACAAGCGCCTCCCCAACTGACGGACAGTCAACTACGTTGCGTGCGCATGGAGTCCATCAGGCGCACGGTCGCACAGCTCGTCGCCGACCGGTGGGGCGACCACCGGCCGGGGCTGTGGTTCGAGGACGAGGTGCTCACCCATCACGAGGTCGCCGCCGGTGCCGCCGCCCGCGCGGCACTCCTGGCGGACCTGCTGCCGCCCGGCGCCGAGCCGCACCTCGGGGTCCTCCTCGACAACACCCCCGAGTACCCCCTGTGGCTGAGCGCCGCCGCCCTCGCGGGTGCCGCCGTCGCCGGGATCAACCCCACCCGGCGGGGCCCCGAACTGGCCCGCGACATCCTCCACACCGAGTGCCGGGTCCTCGTCACGGAACGCGCCCACCTGCCGCTCCTCGACGGCCTGCACCTGCCCGGCGTACGGATCCTCGTGACGGACACCGAGGAGTACGCCGCCCTGCTGGCCCCCTACGGAGGCGCCGAAGCCGACCCCTCCCGGGCCACCCCCTCCCACCGTCTCCTCCTCTACTTCACCTCCGGCTCCACCGGCGCGCCCAAGGCCGCGCTCTGCTCGCAGGGCCGGCTCGCGGCGGCCGGCCGGGCCCTCGTCGACCGCTTCGACGTGGCGCGGGACGACGTGCACTACGTCTGCATGCCGATGTTCCACGGCAACGCCGTGATCGCCGACTGGGCACCCGCCCTGGTCGCCGGTGCGGGTGTCGCGCTGCGCCGCAGGTTCTCCGCCTCGCGCTTCCTGGACGACGTACGGGCGTACGGCGCCACGTACTTCACCTACGTCGGCCGGGCCGTGAGCTACGTCCTCGCCACCGAGCCCCGCCCCGACGACCGCGACAACCCCCTGCGCACGGGCTTCGGCACGGAGGCGGGGGCCGTGGACGCGGCGGCCTTCGAGCGGCGGTTCGGGGTGCGGCTCGTCGAGGGGTACGGCTCCTCCGAGGGCGGGGCCGCGATCCAGCGGACGCCGGGGACGCCGCCGGGCGCGATCGGCCGGGCGGCACCCGGCGACGACCTCGCCGTGATCGACCCCGAGACGCGAAAGGAGTGCCCGCCGGCCGTCTTCGCCGAGGACGGGCGCCTGCTCAACGGAAGCGACGCGATAGGGGAGTTGGTGAACCGCGGCCCCAACCCGTTCGAGGGCTACTGGCGCAACCCCGAGGCGGACGCGGCCCGCCGTCACGACGGCTGGTACTGGACCGGCGACCTGTTCTACCGCGACACCGGCGGCTTCCTCTACTTCGCGGGCCGCACCGACGACCGCCTCCGCGTCGACAGCGAGAACCTCGCCGCCGCCGTCATCGAGAACATCCTCGCCCGCTACGAGGGCGCCGACGCCGTCGCCGTGTACGCCGTTCCCGACCCGGTCGCCGGGGACCAGGTCATGGCGACCGTCGCGGGCACCTTCGACCCGTACGGCTTCACCGAGTTCCTCTTCGCCCAGCCCGACCTCGGCACCAAGATGACCCCCCGCTTCGTCCGTGTCGTCCCCCGGATGCCCGTCACCGCCACCAACAAGATCCAGCGGGCCGCCCTGCGCCGTGAGGGCTTCCGCTGCCACGACCCCGTCTGGTGGCGGCCCCCTGGCATGTGGGCGTACCGCAGGTTCACGGCGGTGGACCTCGCGGCGCTGGTCGTCGAGTACCGCGCCCGGGGCCGGGAGGAACTGCTGACCAGGTAGAGGGGTGACCGGACCCGCGGACCGGCGTCCGGGCGGGCCCCTGCGGGGGGTAGGGCTGGACCCACCCCCCGAACGCCCCCTGCCCGTATGTCCGTCGGCGGGCGCAGCCGCCTACCGTGACCCCATGATCCGAACGGTCGTACGGGACGCGCCGGGCGCGGTGGCGTACCTGCTGAGCGGTGTGCTGGTGGGTGCGCCCCTGCTGCTGGTGCTCCTCGTCCTCGGCACCCTCGGCCTCGCCCTGGCCCCTCTCCTCGTGGGCCTTCCGCTGCTGGCCCTGCTCGCCCTGTCCGGCGTCCCCGTCGGCGCCCTGGAGCGCCGCCGCCTGCTCCTCGCCCGCACACCCCCGCCGCCCGCCCCGCACGCCACGCCGGCCGAACCGGGGCTCGCCGCGTGGGCCCGGCTGCGGTGCACCGAGCGGGCGACCTGGCGGGAGCTGGCGTACACCCTGCTCCTCGGGTTCGCGCTGTGGCCGCTGGACGCGTTGGCGCTGTGCGCGGCGGTGGCCGTCCCCGGCGCGATGATCGGGGCGCCCGTGCAGCTGGCGTTCTCGGGCGGTGACACCCGTATCGTCAAGCTCTGGCTGATCGACACGCAGGGCCAGGCCCTGCTGTGCGCGGCCGCCGGACTCGTCCTGCTCGTCGCGCTGCTGTGGCCGCTCACCCTGTACGCCCGGGCCCGGGCCGCCGTGGCCCGGCTGCTGCTCGCGCCCGGCGAGGCGGAGGGGGAGCGGCGGCTGGCGGAGGTGACCCGGTCGCGGGCCCGGCTGGTCGCCGCGTTCGAGGCGGAGCGGCGCCGCATCGAACGCGATCTGCACGACGGCGCCCAGCAGCGACTGGTGTCCCTGAGCATGACGCTGGGCCTGGCCCGGCTGGACGCCCCGCCGGAGCTGGCCGGCCGGCTCGCCGCCGCCCACCGGGAGGCCGACCAGGTCCTGGGGGAGCTGCGGGAGTTGATCCACGGCATCCACCCGCAGGTCCTCGCCGACTACGGGCTGCCGGACGCCCTCGCCGACGCGGCCGACCGCTCCGCCGTGCCCGTCACGGTCGACGCCGACCTGCCGCGGTTCGCCGAGCCGGTGGAGTCCGCCGCGTACTTCGCGGTCCGCGAGGCGCTCGCCAACGTGGGCAGGCACAGCGGCGCCCGGCAGGCGTGGATCACCGGCCGCTACGCGGGCGGACGGCTGCGGGTGGAGGTGCGCGACGACGGGCACGGCGGCGCCGACCCCGCGGCCGGCACTGGTCTCACGGGGCTCGCCGACCGGCTGGCCGTCCTCGATGGGACACTGACCGTCCACAGCCCGGCCGGCGGTCCGACCGTCCTGTCCCTGGAGATCCCGTGCCCCACGCGCTGAAGATCGTGCTCGCGGAGGACAGCGTGCTGCTCCGTGAGGGGCTCGTCGGGGTGCTGGCCCGCTTCGGCCACGAGGTCGTCGCGGCGGTCGGCGACGCGGAGGCCCTCAAGCGGGCGGTGGTGTCGTTCGGGCCCGGCCTCGTCGTCACCGACGTCCGGATGCCGCCCGGGCAGAGCGACGAGGGCCTGCGCGCCGCCCTCGAACTGCGTGCCGCGAACCCGTCGCTGCCCGTCCTCGTCCTCAGCCAGTACGTGCAGCGCGCCTACGCCGCCGAACTGCTCGACACCGGGGACGGCACCGGCGTGGGCTATCTCCTCAAGGACCGCATCGGGCAGGTCGAGCAGTTCGCGGAGGCGGTCGAACGGGTCGCGGCCGGCGGCACGGTCGTCGACCCCGAGGTCGTACGACAGCTGCTGCGCAGACGGCGTGATCCCCTGGCCGCGCTGACCCCGCGCGAGCGCGAGGTGCTGGCCCTGGTCGCCGAGGGCAAGTCCAACGCCGCCGTCGCCCGCGACCTGGTCGTCACCGAGGCCGCCGTCGGCAAACACATCGGCAACATCCTCGCCAAGCTCGCCCTGCCCCCGGCCGAGGACACCCACCGCCGGGTGCTGGCCGTGCTGGCGTACCTCCGGGGCTGAGTCCCGCACGGCGGAAGGGGGTGTGGGTGGCGAAGCCCCCACCGCGCGCGGCGAAGCCGCGCAGGAACGACGATGGCGAGGCATGTTCGCGCTTTCTGCGAACGTGCCTCGCCATCGTCATGGTGCGCCGCCAGGGACTCGAACCCCGGACCCGCTGATTAAGAGTCAGCTGCTCTAACCAACTGAGCTAGCGGCGCAGACTCTGTCGCTTTTCGCTTTCGCGGCTGGCGACAGAGAAAATACTACCTGGTCCTGAGGGGTGCCCTCGACCACGTAAACGTGACGTGGATCTCCGGCTCGCGCGGGCGACCGCTAGATCGCCAGCGACAGCAGGACCGGTGCCGCCCCCCGGTTCAGGGTGTGCGCCGCACGGCGGAGCCGGTGCGCGTGCTCCAGGGGCAGTGACAGGGCCAGGCAGCCGACCGAGGAGCCCGCCGTGATGGGGACGGCCGCGCAGACCGTGCCCGGCGCGTACTCCTGGAGGTCGAGGACCGGGACCGTCGGCGACTGTGCGTCGAGTTTGCTCAGCAGCACCCTCTCGTTGGTGATCGTGCGGGACGTGAGCCGGGCCGGCCGGTGCCGGGACAGGTGGTCCCGCCGGGCGTTGAGGTCGAGCTGGCCCAGCAGGCTCTTGCCTATGGCGGTGGCGTGGGCCGCGGAACGGAAGTCCACCCACTGGTGCACGGCGGGTGTGCCCGGCCCCTCGGCGCAGCCGGTGACCTTGATCTCCCCGTCCTCGTAGCGGCTGATGTAGACGGCGGCGCCCACCGAGTCGCGCAGTCGGTCCAGGGTGCGCTGGAGCTGCTCGCTCAGGGCCTGGTCATGGCCCTGGGCGGAGCCCAGCCTGGCGAGTGCGACTCCGGTGACATAGGCGCCGTCGGCGGTCTGCTCCACGTAGCCCTCGCGGCGCAGCATCAGCAGGAGCGCGGTCAACCGCTCACTGCCGACGCCGGTCCGGCGGGCGATCTCGGCGTCGGTGACGCCACCTGCGTGCCGCGCCACTGTCTCCAGGACGCGCAGCGCGTCCTGGGCCGAGTGGTTCGGCGCGGTCGGCTCGTGCTTGAGCGCCACGGTTTCCCCCTGCGCTTCTCGGGCCGTTTTTCGGACAGCTTGCCGTGTCCCACGATACGGCCCAAGGGGCTTACGCGCAGGGGTTGTTCGGCAACAAATCCTGGGGGCCCCGGGCCTCTCAACTGGTGGATCAGCACTCTGGCATATGCCTGAGTCATGGCCCGGCGGCCCCACCTCGGATGTTCCGCCGTGTTCGACCGCTCACGGCACGTAATCAGAGGACTGCGCCGAGGAACTCCCGTGTGCGTTCGTGCTCGGGTTCGCCGAAGATCTTCTCGGGGCTGCCCGACTCGATGACCTGGCCGGAATCGAACATCAGAACCTGATCCGAAATGTCCCGGGCGAAGTTCATCTCGTGGGTCACGCAGAGCATCGTGATGTCCGTGGTGCGGGCGATGTCCCGGAGCAGATCGAGCACACCCGCGACCAGTTCGGGGTCGAGCGCGGACGTCACCTCGTCCAGGAGCAGTACCTGCGGGCGCATCGCCAGGGCGCGGGCGATGGCCACCCGCTGCTGCTGGCCGCCGGAGAGCTGGGTCGGGTAGGAGTCGCACTTGTCGGCGAGCCCGACCATCTCCAGCAGCTCCCGGGCGCGCGCCTCGGCCTCGTCCTTCGACAGGCCGAGGACGGTGACCGGCGCCTCGGTGATGTTGCGCAGCACCTTCATGTTGGGGAACAGGTTGAACTGCTGGAACACCATCCCGATGTTCTTGCGGACCTCGCGGCACTGCTTGTCGCTCGCCGGGAACAGCCGCTGCCCGCCGACGGTGATCGTGCCCTCGTCGGGCTTGGTCAGGGTCATCAGCAGCCGCAGGATCGTCGTCTTGCCGGAGCCGGACGGGCCGATCAGGGTCACGTGCTTGCCGGCGTCGACGGAGAAGTCGAGCCGGTCCAGGACCGTATTGCTGCCGAATCGTTTGGTCACGTTCTCGAAGCGGATCAGCTCGGCGTGGTCCGCGGCACGGTCGGCGCGGGAGCCGGCTTCCTTCAGCAGTGGGGTGTCAGCGGACAAGGCGACGCTCCAGGGTTCGCAGGAGGGCGGAGGCGAGATAGGAGACGACGATGAACGCCACTCCGATGACGGTCAGGGGCTCGGTGAAGCGGAAGGTCTCCTGGGCGTAGAGCCGCGCCTCGCCGAGCATCTCCGGGACGGTGATCACCATGAGGATCGGGGTGTCCTTGAGCATCGAGATCACGTAGTTGCCCAGCGCGGGCACCACCCTGCGGACCGCCTGCGGCAGGATCACCACCGTCCAGGTGCGCCGCGGCGGCAGGTTCAGCGCCGTGGCCGCCTCCCACTGGCCGGCGGGCACCGCCTCGATGCCGGCGCGGTAGACCTGCATCGTGTACGTCGAGTAGTGCAGCCCGATCGCGACGACGCCGGTGGTCAGCGCCGAGAACGTCAGGCCCCACTCGGGCAGCACGTAGAAGAGGAAGAACAGCTGCACCAGCAGCGGGGTGTTCCGGACGAACTCCGTGAAGACACCCACCGGCCAGCTGACCCACCGGGTCGGCGTGCGCGCCAGCAGCGCCCACACCAGCCCGAGCGCGAACGACACCACCGAGCCCAGCGCCAGCGCCTGGAGGGTGACGATCAGGCCGTCCCGGAAGTGCGGGAGGAAGTCGACGACCGCGTTCCAGTCCCAGTTCATCACGCACCACCTCCGGCGCCCGCCGTCTCGGGTACGCGCGCGGGTGCCGCGTCCGCCTTCTTCGCCGGGGCCCTGCCGACGCCGGCCTTCAGCCGCCGCTCCAGCGCCCGCATGGCGCGGGTGAGCAGGAAGGCGATCACGAAGTAGATGAGCAGGATGTACGTGTAGATCTCCACGCTCTCCTGGAGCGCCAGCCGCACCAGGCTGCCGCTGAAGGCGAGGTCGCCCATGCCCATGATCGACACCAGTGCCGTGCCCTTGAGCAGCTCGACCAGCAGGTTGGCGAAGGGCGGGATCATCTCCGGCACCGCCTGGGGCAGCAGGATCAGCCGCATCCGCTGCCACGGGGAGAAGCTGAGCGCGATCCCGCCCTCACGCTGTGCCGGGTCCACGGAGTTCAGGGCGCCGCGCACGATCTCGGCACCGTACGCCCCGTAGGTCAGCCCGAGGGCGAGGACGGCCGCCCACATCGGCACGAGCTGCCAGCCGAAGGCCAGCGGCAGCACGAAGTACACCCAGAAGATCATGATCAGCGCGGAGGTACCGCGGAACACCTCGGTGTAGACGCCCGCGAGGAAGCGGACGATCCACCGGCGGTCGACACGCGCGATCCCCACGGCGAAGGAGACGACCGTGGCCAGCAGCCCGCCGAACACCAGCAGTTGGACGGTGACCCAGACACCGCGCAGGACGAGTTCCCACAGGCCCGACGTCATGCGCGACAGAGCTCCCGCATCGTGAGGTCGGTCATCTCGACCTTCGTGAACCCGAACGGCCGCAGGACCCTGAGCAGCTCACCGCTCTCCTTCATCTTCCGCAGCTCGGCGTTGAAGGCGTCCCGCAGCCTCGTCTCGGTGCGCCGGAACGCGAAGCCCGCGCCGTCCACCCGCGGTTTGCCGTCCACGCGCGCGGCGAAGGGCTTGGTGGCCTCCGTCCTGCGGGACTTCTTGACGACCTCACGGGTGGTCAGGGACGTCCCCGCGAACACGTCGACCCGGCCCGCCTCGACGGCGTTCATGCCCGCGACCTGGTCGGGGACGATCACGATCTCGCTCTCCGGGTAGCCCGCCTCGACCGCGTGCTCGATCTGCGCGTACCCGGAGCCGGTGGCGAACCTGGCCTTGGCGCGGATCACGTCCGCGTAGTCGTTCAGGCCCTTCGGGTTGCCCTTGCGGACCACGAACGCGTCGAGCATCTGGTGGTCCGGCTCGGAGAAGATGACCTGCCCGCAGCGCTCGGGGTTGATGTACATCCCGGCGGACACCACGTCGAACTGCTGGGAGTTCAGGCCGGGTATGAGCGAGCCGAACTCGGTGGGCACGGGCTGGACGCGTTCCACGCCCAGCCGCCGGAAGATGATCCTGGCCACTTCCGGCCCCTCGCCGGTCAGTTCGCCGTTCGTGTCGATGTAGCCGAACGGGATCTCCCCGGCGATACCGAGCCGCGCCACGCCCTGCGCCCGCAGCCGGTCCAGCAGGTCACCCCCCTTCACACCGGAGGCGGAGGCGACCCGGCCGCACCCGGCGGCGCCCAGCGCGCCCGCGGTCGCGAGCGCGGACGCGCCGGTGAGCAGCGCCCGGCGGCTGGGATCACGTGGGGTGCGGGTTCTTCCGGAAGTCTTCGTTGCTGGAGCCATGGGCGCGCGGCTACCCGACCCCATGCGATGTATTCGGGCCACTCGTGGCGCCTTCACGACCCCCGCACACACCGTGCGGGGGCCTCGGACACACCGTGTTGGGGCCTCGGACACACCGTGTTGGGGCCTCGGACACCGGCACGCGCGACGGCTCGGGGCGGGCGTCACCCGGCCGCCGCGGGTGCCCGGTGGCCTACACCTGCACGATCGGTTCCCTGGTGAACAGGGCGCCCAGTTCCGGGGCGTTCACCCGCCGGTCGGCCAGGCGCAGGGCCTCCCAGACGCTGACCTGGGTGGCGGTGAGGACCGGCTTGCCCAGCTCCTTCTCCAGGTCGGGAAGGTGGGAGGCGGTGCGGAGGGCCGTGTCGGGCAGGAGGAGCGCCTGGGCATCGGGGTGGTCGGCGTCCCGGGCGAGGGCGAGGAGGTCGTCGACGGTCCAGGCCCCCACCTCCGCCGCCGTGGCGATGCCGCGCGCGGAGACGACCTCCAGGCCGCCCGCCGTCAGGAAGTCGACGAAGAGCCGGGTCAGGTCGTCCGGGTAGGTCGCGGCGACGGCCACCCGGGCCGCGCGCACCTCCCGCGCCGCGTGGACGAACGCGAAGGACGTGGAGGAGGCGGGCAGTCCCGCCGTACGGGCGAGGGCGCGGATCTGCTCGTGGGCGCCCTCGTAACCGTGGACGAAGCTGCCGCTGGTGGACGCCCAGACGACGGCCTCCGCGCCGGACAGCCGCAGGGCCTCGCAGCCCGCCGCCAGCCGCTCGGGCGCGCCCGACTCCCGCAGGGCGTCCGTCCCGTACGGGGCCTCCCCGATGTCGATGCGCGCGAGGTCGACCCGGATGTCACTGCCCAGGAGCTGCTCTATGCGCGGATAGTCGTCCTCGGCGGAGTGGCCCGGGTGGAGGAGTCCGAGAGCGGTCATGCCCAACCTTCCTGTTCTTCCGGCGGCACCGGCGGTGGCGGTACGGGCCCCGCACCGGACGTCTGCCTGGCCGACTCGTCGAGCAGAGCCTGGTACGGACCCACCGCCCGGGTACCCAGGTGACGCAGTGCCGCCCCTCATCGTCACCTGGTTGGCCGAGACACCGGGGATCAGCCTGGGCCCCCCGGCTCAGACCGGCGTGTGAACGGCTTCCCCGCGAGACCGAACCGAACGCCGCCCTCGCCCTGCATGCGTTGGCCGTGATCCGGGGCCATGAGCATGGGGACCCACTCGACCAGGGCGTGAGGCAGGTCGAGTGCGGCAGCATACGGAGCCACCGCGGCCGCTGTGCCTGTGGGTTGAGACTTCGAACAGTGGTGGAGACTGGACAGATGCGACCTCACGCCCCTGGCGGACTCCTGTTCGTAGCGCTCGGTCTCATCCTCGTCGCCGCCGGCTACGTCTGGAGGGGACGTGTCCTGCGTCCCCTCTCGGCGAAACGGGCCCAGGCAGCCGTGATCCGGGATCGTTCCAGAAACCTGCTGCGCTGCGCGGACATGGCAATCGCCGGAGCGCGTCGACGGGCCGCCGCACACGGCGAACCGGCCATCGTCACGGTCGGAGACGTGACCAGGGTGGCGCGCCAGCACTACGGGTACCTCTTCGTGAAGCGCGAGGAAGCAGCTGCCGCCCTCCGCCAGCGCTATGAGGCTGCCGACTGCCGGGTCGACTGCATGACCGACGCTTTCAACTGATTCTCCCCGGCAAGTGCTCACCTGCCGTCGGCAGCTGCTTCGACCAGCTTCACGAGGGGCGCCAGGATCTGTGGCAGGTCGCTCTCGGAAGTGAGCACCGATTGGTCCTGCCAGGTGCGCTCGGTTCGGGAGTCGATGAAGAGCAGTGAAGTCGCACCCGACTCCCATAGGAACACCATCCCCCTGCGCTCGTCTGATTCCAGCGTGAGGCTCACTGCCGCGGCCTTCGGCCGCCCTCGGGACGGGGTTCCGGGGACGGGTCGCTTCACCGCAGAGCTGATCCCACGTGAGCGAAGCTCGTGTTCGTGTGCGGCATGCCAGTCCATGAGCCACTGAGCGATCCCTGACACCGCGCCCCCACTTGGGCCTCGAACGGGCCGTCGGACTTGATCGTAGGCCCGGCGATCGCCAGATCCCACGGCACGGGGTGCGGGGCCGGCGCCAGGCGGCGAACGGCCGCAGCCCTTCCTCCGGAACGGAGCGCGAGGGGGAGGCGACGGAACGTGATCAAGTGCGTGTTGACGTCGGCGGGTTCGGGTGCGAGCGTGGGCCGTCAGTGCACGTCACACGCATCCCACCAGGCCGGTCGGGCCGCGTCCCCGCGCTCTCCGGGCCAGGCTCCGGCCCCACGACGGACGGTGTCCCCCGCTATGACCGCGACGCGCAGACCGACGCTCCTCGTCCTCGACGCCGAGCCGCGCCCCCGCCTCGGGCGCCTCACCGGACGGGCGACGATCGAGTACACCGACGCCGCGACGCTCCCCGAGCGGCTGCCGCACGCCGATGTCCTGCTCGTGTGGGACTTCACCTCCCGTGCGGTCCAGGACGCCTGGCCGGGAGACGGCCCCCGCCCCCGCTGGGTGCACACGGCCAGCGCCGGCGTCGACCACCTGCTGTGCCCCGAACTCGCCGCCGACGACACGGTGGTGACCAACGCCCGCGGTGTCTTCGACGAGCCCATCGCCGAGTACGTCGCCGCGCTCGTCCTGAGCATGGCGAAGGATTTGCCGCGCAGCTGGGAGCTCCAGGGCCGCCGGGAGTGGCGGCACCGCGAGACCGTGCGGGTCGCGGGAAGCCGTGCCTGTGTGGTCGGGTCGGGGCCCATCGGGCGGGCGATCGTACGGTCCCTGAAGGCGATCGGCGTGCACAGCGCCCTCGTCGGCCGGGTGGCGCGCGCCGGCGTCCACGGCCCCCAGGACCTCGACCGGCTGCTGGCCCGCGCCGACTGGGTGATCGCGGCGGCGCCGCTGACCGAGGAGACCCGCGGCATGTTCGACGCCCGCCGCTTCGGCGTCATGCAGCCCTCCGCCCGCTTCGTCAACGTCGGCCGCGGACAGCTGGTGGTCGAGGACGCGCTCGTCGACGCCCTGCGCAAACGGTGGATCGCGGGCGCCGCGCTGGATGTCTTCGAGCGGGAACCGCTGGCCGCGGACGACCCGCTGTGGGACGTGCCCGGCCTGATCGTCTCGCCCCACATGAGCGGCGACACGGTGGGCTGGCGCGACGAACTGGCGGCGCAGTTCGTGGCGTCGTACGAGCTGTGGGAGGCGGGGAGACCACTGCCGAATGTGGTCGACAAGGGGAGGGGGTATGTGCGGGGGGCTTGAACGGGGGCGCCTGATAGCTCCGGGGTCACTGTTGTAGGGCGACCGCGGGTGGTGTGTGGTTTCTCGCGCGGTTCCCCGCGCCCCTGAAGGGACCGGGCCTGCGGCCCGCCCCTTCACCCTGAAAAGCACGGACGCAGCCCCGGGCGCTTTTCAGGGGCGCGGGGAACTGCGCGAACGGCCACCACGCACCCGCACCCGCCGGAACCACACGCACCCCCGAGCTACTACGCACCCCCGGAATAACCGGAGACCCCCTCCTGTTAACCCCCGGCGTAGCCACCGAGAACCGCCGCGCAACCGCAGGAGGCCCCGCCGTGACCGCAGACGAGATCCGAGGCACGACACACGGCACCGCCCCGGTCCCGCTCTCCGTCCTCGATCTGGTCACGGTCGGCGTCGGCCGCACCGCCACCGACGCCCTGCGCACGAGCGTCACCCTCGCCCGCCAGGCGGAGGACCGCGGCTACCACCGCTACTGGGTCGCGGAACACCACTCCATGCCCGGCGTGGCCTCCTCCTCCCCGGCCGTGATCCTCGCCCACCTCGCGGCCCACACCACCCGCATCCGCCTCGGCTCCGGCGGCGTGATGCTCCCCAACCACGCCCCCCTGGTCATCGCGGAGCAGTTCGGCACCCTGGAGGCCATGGCCCCCGGCCGCGTCGACCTCGGCCTCGGCCGCGCCCCCGGCACGGACGGCGCCACCGCCGCCGCCCTGCGCCGCTCCGCCCGGCTCCACGAGGGCGCCGACGACTTCCCCGAGCAGCTCGCGGAGCTGACCCGGTTCCTGGACGACGACTTCCCCGACGGCCACCCCTACCGCCGTATCCACGCGGTCCCGGGCCCGGTGCAGGGCACCTCGCCCGGCGGTGTGCAGTCCCCGCACCGCCCCCCGATCTGGCTGCTGGGCTCCTCCGGATTCAGTGCCCGCCTGGCCGCCGAACTCGGCCTGCCCTTCGCCTTCGCGCACCACTTCTCCGCGCGGAACACCATCCCGGCCCTCGACCTGTACCGCGAGTCGTTCCGCCCCTCCGCCGTGCTCGACGCCCCGTACGCGCTGATCGGGGTCTCGGCCCTCGCCGCCGACGAGGAGAAGGAGGCCCGCCGCCAGGTCAGGGCCGCCGCCCTGAACATGGTCCGGCTGCGCACCGGCCGGCCCGGCCTCGTCCCGACCCCGGAGGAGGCGGAGGCGTACCGGTTCAGCGCGGTCGAACAGGACTTCATCGACTCCTGGAACGCCGACGTGATCCACGGCACCGTCGACGAGGTCCGCACCCGCCTCGACGACCTCCAGAAGCGCACCGGCGCGGACGAGCTGATGCTCACCACCCACGCCCACAGCCCCGACCTGCGCCTGCGCTCCTACGAACTGATCGCGGACGCCTACGACCTGCCGCGCGTCCCCTCCGCCGAAGGTGCTCGGTAGGCGGCCACGGCCTCGGGGGCCGTACCGCAGGTGCTCGGTAGGCGGCCTCAGCCCTGGGGGCAGGCCGCGGTGCCCAGCAGTTCGCCGATCCGTTCGGGCGACACCGCGCGGGAGTACAGCCAGCCCTGCCCGGTGTCGCAGCCGAGCCTGCGCAGCCGGGACGCCTGCGCGTCGGTCTCCACGCCCTCCGCGGTGACGGTCAGCCCGAGCCGGTGGGCGAGCTGGACGAGGGCCTCGACGATGATCTCGTCGGCGGGGTTGGGCACCCCGTCGTCCCCGGCCCCGCCCTCCTGCGGCGTCTCGTACTGGAAGCCCCGCACGAACGCCCCGTCCAGCTTCAGCACCGACACCGGCAGCCGGCTCAGGTAGGCGAGGTTGGAGTAGCCCGTGCCGAAGTCGTCGATGGCGATACGGACCCCCATGTCGCTGAGGGCCTTCAGGGCCTGCAACGGGCGGCCCGCGGAGCCCATCAGCGCGGACTCGGTGAGTTCGAGCTGGAGCAGGTGCGGGGCGAGGCCCGTCTCGGAGAGGATCTCGGCGACGTCGGCGACGAGGTCGGAGTCCCAGACCTGGCGCACGGCGACATTGACGCTGACGAAGATGGGCGCCCGGCCGGGGTGGTCGAGCTGCCAGCGGCGGGCCTGCCGGCAGGCCGTCGCGAGGATCCAGCGGCCGAGCTGGACGATCGAACCGTCCTCCTCCGCCAGTGAGATGAACCGATTCGGCGTCAACAGGCCGAACTGCGGGTGATGCCAGCGCACCAGCGCCTCCACCCCGCGCACCTCGCCCTGCGCCATCCCCACCAGCGGCTGGTACTCCAGGACGAACTCGCCCCGTCCGACGGCCGCGCGCAGTGTGGACGACAGTGCCTGACGGGTCATCCGGTGGGCGTTGCGCTCCGGATCGAACAGTGTCCAGCGGGACTTGCCGTCGGCCTTCGCCCAGTACAGCGTCGTGTCCGCGGCCTGCATCAGCCCGGTCGCCGTGGTGCTCGCCGACTGCCGCTCCACCACCCCGATCGACGCCGACACCGACAGCCGCTGCCCGGCGAGGTCGAACGGTGCCTGGAGGGTCCTGAGCACGGACTCGGCCAGATCGGCGAGTTGCTCGGTGCCGGTGGAGTCCTCGACCAGCAGGGCGAACTCGTCACCGCCGAGCCGCGCCACCAGCGGGGTCGCGGCCGCGGTGCCCGCCGACCGGGCGTAGGCCGCCGACTCGGCGCACCGGGTGAGCCGTTCGGCGACGGCCGAGAGCAGCCGGTCGCCGACACGGTGGCCGAGGGTGTCGTTGACCGCCTTGAATCCGTCGAGGTCCAGATAGACCAGGCCGATCCGGCCGGTGCCGGACTCCTCGTAGGCGTCCCGCTCCAGGGCGGCGGCCAGCCGTTCGAAGAAGAGGGTGCGATTGGGCAGCCGGGTCACGGGATCGTGCAGCTGCAAGTGCTGGAGTCTGGCCTGAAGTTGACGGTTGGCGCTGATGTCGGTCACCGAGAGCAGGACCGCGCCCTCCTCCTCGGGCAGCGGCGCCACCGACACCTGGACCCACAGGGAGGTCCCGTCGGGCCGTTTGAGCCGGCGTGTGCAGCGCAGCCGCGCCTGCCGTCCGCGCAGCACCTCGCGGTACGCGTGCCAGGTGCGGGTGTCCGCGGCCAGGTCGACCAACTCGGCCGCGACGCGCCCCGCCAGCGGTCCGGCCCCGTTGCCGAGGAGCGTCTCCATCGCCGTGTTCGCGGTGACGACCCGTCCCTCCCGGTCGACGACGGCCATGGCCAGCGGCGCCGCGGAGAAGGCGGAAGGGGTGCTCTCGACCACCGCCTGCGCCGTCGCGTCCGACGTGTCCGCCGCGCCCGCCGGACCCGACGCGGTCGACGCGTCCGGCGCTTCCGTGTGACGCTCCGTAGTCGCTGACCGGACGAGATCTGCCGCGGGCGCCGGCCCTTGGGACGTTCCGCTCACCGTTCGCTCCCGCAGTCCACTCGTTTTTCGTACGGATCTCGATTGTGTAGTCGGAGCGGCCGAACTAAGTGCGAAGGGCGCTCTGGCCGTGTCCGTGCAGGAAAGTGTGCCGATCATAGAGGTTGCCCTCGGGGCCTTCTAGCCACTCTCCAGTCTCCCTGAACAACGACCTGATCTGACAGATCGTTTCTGCCCCGAGCTGAACGGCTTCCCGGAACCGTCGACCGCTTGTGACGTTCCGTGAGTGCACGGGGTGTCGGCCCGAGGGGACTGCACGACCGTCGCTCACCCGTCTGGTGCAGACAAACAGGGCAAAGTACTACTAATTCGGAAAATCTGGACGCGGCGTCCCCAGACTCGCGTTCGGAGGTCCTCGTGCAGCGTCCGCACCTTTGGAAGGGACCTCTCGGGCCGGGCCTCCTCGACGGCCGTGTGCCCACACTGCGCGGCACGGCGGCCATGCTGACCTCGCTGACCGCCCTCGCCGCGACCTCCCTGATCGCGGCTCCCTCGGTCGCCGTCCCCCTGTCCGAGGCGTGCGTCCTGCGCAGGACGCAGGCGCATCACTCGGAGGGCCTCGACACCTGGAACTCCGCCTACCCGCGCCCCACGCGCGACCTCGACGCCGTACTGGTGTTCCTGTCCTTCCCGGACTCCGCTCCCGTCACCAGCCCGGCCCAGCTGACCGCCGATCACTTCCCGGAGACCAGCCAGTTCTTCGCCCGCGCGTCGTACGGAAAGTTCGCCCTCCGTCCGCATCCGCACCGTGAATGGCTGCGGATGCCGCGGCCCTCCACGTCGTACGCCATACAGCGGGACTGGAACGCGCCGCACCGGGCCGCCTATCTGAGGGACGCGCTCGCGACCGCCGACCCGCACATCGATTTCTCCCGCTACGACATCGTGTACTTCATCGCCGACCCGCACGCGCCCGGCGTCGACTCGGACGCGACGAAGGTGGTGAACCTGGACGCTCCGCTGGAGGTCGACGGGACGGGTCTGCGCCGCGTCGTCACGGTGTTCGAGAAGCATCCGCCGGACCGCCTCGTCCTCGCCCATGAGACCGGTCATGTCTTCGACCTGCCCGACCTCTACCGCCGCCCGGTCGACGGCAAGGGCGACTGGGACACCCATGTCGGTGACTGGGACCTCATGGGCAGCCAGTTCGCCCTCGCCCCCGACTTCTTCGCCTGGCACAAGTGGAAGCTGGGGTGGCTCGAACCGCACCAGGTGGCGTGTGTGCGGGGGGCCGGTGTCACCCGTGTGACGTTGGAGGCGGTGGGGGCGGGTCCGGCGCGTACTGCCGAGGGCACGGCGCAGGCCGGGACCGCCGCGGCTGGGTCCGCCGCGGCGGGAGGGGGCGCGGCGGGAGGGGGCGCGGCGGGAGGGGGTGCGGCGGGAGGGAGTGCGGCGGGAGGGGGTGCGGGTGGTAGGGGTGCGGTCGGCGACGGTTCGGGGCCCGCCTCGGACGTCGGTGGTGCGGCCTCGGGGGCGGGTGGCGCGGCGTCCGGGGCCCGCGGTTCCTCCGAGGTGCTCGCGTCGGCCGGCGCGCAGGCGTTCGGTGCCGGCCGGGGTGCGAAGCTGGCGGTCGTCCGTACGGGCTCCGACACCGCCCTCGGCATCGAGGTGCGCGGAGCGGTCGGCAACGACTCCACCGTCTGCGCGGAGGGCGTCCTCGTCTACCGCGTCCGCAGCGGCGCGGAGTCCGGCAACGGCCCCATCGAGGTCCTCGACGCCCACCCGCTCACCGGCGCCTGCTGGAACGAGTCGGTCTATCCGCCCCTCGCCGACGCGCCGGTGCGGGTGGGTGAGACCTTCACGGTGCCGGGGGAGGGCGTCCGCGTCGAGGTGGAGGGCCGTACGCCGTCCGGGGAGTGGACGGTGAAGATCACGACGATGGGCACGCAGGCGGGGTGAGGAGAGGCGGGGTGGGGGCCGGGGGAGGGAAGGCGGTAACGAAGAAGCCCCTCGCTGTCGCGAGGGGCTTCTTCGTGTCGTGCGCCGCCAGGGACTCGAACCCCGGACCCGCTGATTAAGAGTCAGCTGCTCTAACCAACTGAGCTAGCGGCGCCTGCTGACGTCGTAGACCTTAGCACCCTGATCGGCGGGAGGAAAAATCGATATCCGCAGGGTCGCGGAGGTGCTCGCCCGGGCCGCGCGCACGGCCGCCCAGAGCAGAACCTCGGGCCCCGGAAGCCATGGCTGCCGTGTGTCGGGGGCGACGACCCAGCGGGAACCAGGCCGGGCGACGGGGAGGGCCGGGACGGTGGCCGTGTCGCCGGCGGCGTGGCGGGGGAGGGCCGGGACGGTGACCGTGTCGCCGGTGCCGTGGCAGAGGAGCGGCGGGACGGCGCCCGTGCGGCCGGGGGAGCTCCACTCCTCCCACTCCAGCAGGGTGGGCAGCCGGTGGGCGGTGCCTGGGCAGGCGAAGAGGAGCATCCGCCCGCGGTACACGGCGACCGGGCCGGAGCCCGGTCCCTCGGTCCACAGCCGGTCGAGCATCCGCCGCCCGAAGAGCGCGGGGGCGCTGACCACGTCGAACACCGTCCCGCAGGGCAGCACCAGCGGCGTGGCCGGCTGCTCCTCCCGCGGGGCCGCCGAGGGGCGCCGCCGATACGTTCCTGCCGAGGCCAGCCATGCGGCTCCCTCCGCCGTCACGCCCGTGACGTCGACCCGGTCCTGTGGATACCTGCCCGCATCAGCTCCAGCGCTCATACCCCCTGGTCTACCGCCCGTCACCGCCCGATTCCCCAGGGTTGCGGGAATTTCGTACGCGAGGGAGGCAAGTGGGGTATCTTGCCCGCCCGGCATATGCCAGGAGGTGTTTCGGGGCTCGGCGGAAGGGTGAGGCCAGCGGCGCGGCGCCGAGGGGCCCGGTCGTCCGAGCGTCCGGTGGTCCGACGTCTGGCCGGCCGGACGTCCGGCGGGTGGCCTGGTGTCCGGGTGTCCGGCTGGAGGTGTCCGGGTGCCGGGTTTCCGGTCAGAGCGTGGTCCGGGTGGCGGGCTTCCGGTCAGAGCGTGTCCGGCCCGCTCACGTCCCGCCCCCGCTGCAGATCCCGCCCGAAGTCGACCATCTTCTTCGCGTAGTCCTCGGTCCACTCCGCCCGCTCCGCGATGTCCGCCGCGGTCAGACGGTCGAACCGCCGCGGATCGGCCAACTGGGCCGCCGCGATCGCCTGGAACTCCACGGCCCGGTCGGCCGCCGCCCGGAACGCCTGCGCCAGCTCCGTCGCCCGCGACAGCAACGCCCGCGGATCGTCGATCGACTCGAGATCGAAGAAGTGCTCGGGGTCTCCGGCCGCCTCCGCCGGCTCGAAGAGCAGGGGCGCGGGGCGTAGCCGCGGTTCGTGCCGACGCGGCGTGGGCTCCGCCATGTCTTCTCCTCCTCGTACGACGGTGCACGGGGCCTGTCCCCGGGGGTGTCCCCCGGAAGGGCCACCGTCCATTGTCACGTGGCCGCGCAAGTAGGCATAGAAACGAGCCGACCCCGCCCGCGCGCCCCCGTGCCTATGGCTTCCGCCCACGTGGTGTTCCTCCAGCTCGGCCGGCACCCGGTCAGGGGTGGTACGCCACGCGGTGTTCCCCCAGCTCGGCCAGCACCGCGTGGTTCGCCTCCCAGCCGTCGGGGAACTTGACCGTCACGCCGAGTTGGACCGGCTCGGTGGACGGGTGGTCGTCCAAGAGGTCGGTCACTCCCGCGCGGCAGACGACGATGCAGGCGTGCCGGTGGCGGGAGGCGAGGACGCACAGGCGTCCGGTCTCCAGGTGGAAGGCCGTCGCGTCGGGGCGGCCGGAGAGCGGGTGCAGGACCACGGTGACGTCGTACTCCCGGCCCTGGAGCCGGTTCGCGGTGTCGACCACCACGTCGGACACCCCCAGCTCGGCCAGCGCGGAGCGCACCGCGGCGGCCTGGTCGCGGTGGGCCGTGCCGACGGCGATCCGCTCGGCGGTCAGCGGCACCGGCTCCTCGGCCCGCTCGGACGTCGCCGCCCCGCCCCGGTCCAGCAGCCGCCGTACGACCAGCGCGACCGCCCGTACCGCCTCGGGGTCGGTCCGGGGCGTGTGGCGGGCCGGCAGCTCCAGCAGCCCCCACCCCGACTCGGCGGCCTCGTCGATGACCCGGTCCGGGCCGGAGCCGTCGGACGGCACCGCGAAGGCGAGCCTCCGGTCCCCGTGCCCCGTCCCGCTGCGGAACGGCGTGAACGGGTAGAACGCGTCGGAGACGAGCGGCGCGGCCGACGCCGGGAGCCGCCACGACACCGGCAGCCGGTGCTGGGGCAGCTCGGGGTTGTGCGCCAGCAGGGTCGTCACCGCCGAGGCCGACGGGTCGTACGACAGCCCCGCCCACTGCTCGCTGCCCACGATCGAGAACGGGTCCAGCTGCCCGGGGTCGCCCACGAACAGCGCCCGCTCGAACAGCCCCGCCACGGCCAGCAGCGCGTCCGACCGCATCTGGTACGCCTCGTCGACGATCGCGTGCCGCCACGGCTCGACGCCCTTGACGTGGGCCCACTTCGCGGCCGTGGAGATCACCACGTCGAGGCCCGCCAGCTCGGCCGCCTTCGTGGACTTCTTCACGTTCGGCAGGGCGTCGAGCGCCTTGTCGTACGGGTCGGAGTCACTGCTGTGCAGCCGGCCCACCGGCAGCTCGGGGTCCTTCTCCGCGAGCCGGATCACCAGATCGTCCACCTGCGCGTTCGTCTGCGCGATGATCATCAGCGGGCGTCCGGCGGAGGCCAGCTCCAGCGCGGCGCGGACGACGAGCGTGGACTTGCCGGCACCGGGCGGCGAATCGACCACGACCCCGCGGTGCGTGCCGTGCAGGGTGTCGCGCAGGATCGCCTCGGTGGCCCGGCCGGCCGCGGCCCCCGGGTCGAGCACCGCCTCGGCGCTGGTCACAGGACGTCCTCCTCGGTCACCGGGTCCGGCAGCGGTACGGCGGCGGACTCACCCCGCGGCCCGCCGTGCGTCCACGGGGTGTCCTCGGGCTCGGGCAGCTTCGCCCCGCCCCGCTGGTCGTGCTCGAACAGCGTGAAGCAGAGCCGGTCGCCCTTCTCCGGGACCGACCCCACCTCGGGCTCCTTGCCCCGCCCCATCTTGTCCATGATCCGCAGCACGAGCAGCACCCCGCCGCCGTCGCCGCCGTCCTGGGGATCCTCCTCGGCCGCCACGAACTCGGCGGTCTGCGGCTTCCCGCCCAGCGAGCGGTACACCTTCACGCGCTCCCCGAGATGCGGCCGGTCCTGCGTCCGCACGGTGACCAGCGGCCGGGGGCTCGGCCGCCTGCCCTCGCTGTACGCCATCACGACATCCGTGACCTCACCGGCGAACGCCTCCCCGGACAGCCGCCGCCCCGCCATGACCAGCGGGTCGTCGAGGGCCTCCTGGGCGTCGAGCCGGGCCTGCTCCCGCTCCCGCGCGGCCAGTTTGTTCGCGGCGGTGACCGCGTCGTCGATACGGGGCTGCGGGGGCTCCCCGGCGACGATCCGGTCCCGGTGACCGGTGAACGACCAGCGGTCCCGGGTCCACCGGTCGGCCGCGTGGGCGCCCTCCGGCAGGGCGCGCAGCAGATCGAGGCCGTGCCACACGAGGTCCCAGGTGGGCCGGGTGCGGCTCTCGACGAGGGCGCGGATCTCCCGCTCGGCGGCGGTCAGCGCGCCGAGGCGCGCGTCGGCCTCCAGCCCGTCCTCCGCGGCGGCCAGCGCCAGCCGCGCCCGGTCGTACCGCTCGATGGCCGGGGCCAGCAGCTTGTTGTCGAACGCCGGGTCGGTCGCGGGACCGGCGGGCGGGCACAGCAACTGGCCCTCGGCGTCCCGCGCCAGCTCGGCCCGCCGCGCCGCCGCCTCGCCCGACTCGCCCTCCGGCGGGTCGATCCAGGCGAGCAGCGACGCGAGGTGCTGGTCCTCGACGCCGGACTGCCCGGTCGCCCAGTGCCGCGACAGCAGATCGGTCAGGGCGAGCAGCAGCGAGGAGCCGGGCACCCGGGCCCGCTCCCCGAAGTGCGTGAGCCACCGCCCGAGCAGCGGCACCCGCGGTGGCGCCGGGTAGGGCGCCTCCGGGTCCTGCTCGGCGGTGCGCCGGAACCGCGTGGAACGCCCGAGGAGCCGGACGAAGTCGATACCGGTGCGGCTCGGCACGATCAGCTGCGGGGCGTCCGCGCACAGCTCGACCTCGACCTTGACCCGCTTGCCGGTCTCCGGGTCGGTCTCGCTGCGCTCGGCCGCCTCCACGACGTCCGCGAACGCGTCCACGTAGGGCAGCACGACGTCCGCCAGCTCGGCCAGGAACGCGAACCGCAGGTCGCGGTCGCGGGGCTGGGGGACGACCAGCAGCCGGGGCGCGTCCCGGTCGGTGCCGACGAGGGCGCCGAGCGGGGCCCCGGCCTCACCGGCGGTGGTGAGCGGCACGAACACGAGGGGCCGTGCGGACAGATGCCGGTGCAGCACCGTGGCGGCGGGCTGGGCGCGGCCCGAGCTGATGGCTTCGAGCCGGGCGAGGGTGGCGATCAGCGACACACGGCCTCCTCGGCGACCGGGCCGGGCACACCGGCCGCCGCCAGGGCCTCCGCGCGCAGCTCCGCCGCCCGGCGCAGCGCCGCCACCGTCGGGTCGTCGGGGTCGCCCGCGAGGCCGTGGGCCGCCGCCAGGACGTCCTCCACGGTGGTGAGCCCGCCCAACTCGGCCCGCGCCGCGCGTCCCAGGGAGGTCACCGCGCCGTCCGCGCGGGAACGGGCCCGGCAGTGGAAGGCCAGCTCACAGGCGGCGAGGCACTCGGGGGCGTAGGTGGCGGAGAGGGACTCGACGGCGGCCGTCAGCTCGTCACGCGGGAGGTCGGGGGCGAAGCAGGTGCCCTCGGGGAGGGAACCGGCGATGTCCTCGATCCGGGTGAGCCGGGTCAACTGGCGGCGGGTGACCGCCCGTTGCTTGCGGACGTCCACCGCGGCGGCCGTGGGCAGGTTGGTGAAGTCCTTGGGGCACACCAGCAGCACCCGGTGGCGGACCGCGGGCGCGGGGTCGAGCCGGGCGGCCACCTCCTCCAGAGCCAGGACGTAGACCGCGGACTGGCGGGCGGCCGCGCCCACCTTCGCCGGGTCCGCCGAACCGTCCAGCATCGGGAAGGACTTGATCTCGACGACCGTCCAACTGCCGTCCGGGTGGACCACCACCGCGTCCGGTTCCAGGAAGGCGGGGGAGCCGGCGACGTCCAGCGCGACCATGGGGTGGTCGAGCAGTGCCCAGCCGCCCGCGTCGGTGGCCTCCTTCAGGGCCAGTGCCGTACGGGCGGCGCGACCCTCGGGGCCGACGGCGGCGAGGTCCGGGACGGACGCGCCGGCCGGTGGCTCGGCGCCCGGGTCCAGCTTCTCGTGCACGAGTCTCAGCAGCTCCGCGCCGCCGTCCGCCTTCACCCGGGCCTCGAAGGCGTTGCCCCGCATGAAGGCGAACTGGGACTGGCCGAAGGCGGAGGGCGAGCCGAGCGCGTCCGCCAGCACCGCCTTGTTCACCCCGGCGCCGTCCAGCAGGGCACGGCGCTCGCAGCCCGGGTTGGCCGCGAGCGCGGCGAGGGCGCGCGCGTCCAGCGCCTTCGGTGGGACCTCGGGGCCGCGCAGCTCAGCGAGCTGCTGCCGCAGCGCCGTCCCCTGCTTCCGAGGGGGCGGCACCCGGCTCGGGTTCGGTGATCCGCTGCCGTGGAATTCGCTCACCCGGCGAAGTCTGGCATCCGGCACTGACAATCGGGGACAGGGCGCCGTGAGAGGCCACCGTGACGGGGGTGACGGCGTCGTCCGCCGGCCCCTCCCGGCGCGGTCCGCCGTCGCCCTCGCCCCGGACCACGGGGCCGCCGTCCACGGGGCCGGCGTCGGCGCGGTCGCCGCCGGTCGCCGTGGGGCCGAGCGCGGCCCGGCACCGGTCCGCGGTCCGCAGCACCAGCGGCGTCAGCAGCAGCCCCACGCCCATCACGGCGGCGCCCGCCGCCGCGTCGAGGAAGTAGTGGTTCGCGGTGCCCATCACCACGAGCGTGGTGATCAGGGGGTACCCGACGGCCGCGACCCGCACCAGGCGCGAGCCTCCGCCGAAGCGCCACAGGATCACCCCGCACCACAGCGCCCAGCCGACGTGCAGGCTCGGCATCGCCGCGTACTGGTTCGTCATGCCGCCCAGGCCCCGGGGCGCGCTGGCCTCGCCGCCCCACCAGCCCCAGGAGCTGTAGTGCGCCATCGTGTCGACGAAGCCGTACCCCGGGTCGAGCAGCCGCGGCGGGCAGGTCGGGAGCAGGGTGAAGCCGATCAGGCCGATGAACGTGGAGGTCATCAGCCAGGTGCGGGCCGCGCGGTAACGCACGGCGTGGGACCGGAAGAGCCACACGAGGAGCACCGGAGTGACCAGGTAGTGCAGGGACGCGTACCAGAAGTCGGCGGGTATCCCTATCCAGGGCTCCCGGGTGAACAGGCGGTTCAGCGGATGCTCGGCGTTCAGGCTCAGCGCCTTCTCGAACCGCAGGATCGCCAGGCCGTGCTCGACCGCGCTCGACGTGTCACCCCGGGCGAGCAGCCGGCCCGCCGAGTACGCCCCGTACACCAGCAGGATCAGCGGCAGCTCGGTCCACCAGCGGAGCCGCGTGCGTGTGCCTGGCACTGCCTCGGTAACCGGTGCATCGGCCCTCTCGGTGACCGGTGCTTCGGCCGCCTCGGTCTGCGGCATCCGATCGCCCTCCCCCATCTGCGTCCACTGTGTTCATCCGTGCGCCGTGCGCGGGACGTCGTCCCGTGCGCAGGACGCTGTCCAAGACGCTGAGATCGCCCCACGGGTTGCCCCCCGGCAGTGTGAGCGATGATGGACGCATCCGCCTCTTCATTCTCCCTTCCCCCAGAGGACACCCGGAAAGGTTTCGGTTTCTCATGGCACCGCGCATCCTGCTGGCCCGACACGGACAGACGGAATGGTCCCGGCTCGGGAAGCACACCGGCAGGACGGACGTGCCCCTCCTGGAGGAGGGCCGACGCGGCGCCAAGCTGCTCGGGGAGCGTCTCCACCGGGCACCCCTGGACGGGCTGCCCGGTGCCGAGGTCCGTACGAGTCCCCTCTCACGCGCGCGTGAGACCTGCGAACTGGCCGGGTTCGGCGAGCGGGCCACCGCGTGGGACACGCTCATGGAGGTCGACTACGGGGCGTACGAGGGGCTCACCCCCGCCGACATCCAGGCCGTACGGCCCGGCTGGCTCATGTGGCGCGACGGCGTCCCGGACGGGGAGACGCTCCAGCAGCTCACCGCGCGCGCGGACGAGGTGGTGGAGTGGGCGCGCGCCGGGGAACGGGACGTGCTGGTCTTCGCCCACGGTCACATCCTGCGGTCCATAGCCGCCCGCTGGCTCGGCCAGGGCATCGACTTCGCCGCCCGCGTCCGCCTCAACCCGACGTCCCTGTCGGTCCTCGGCTGGGCCTACGGCGACCCGGCGATCGAGTCGTGGAACGACACGGGGCACCTGGCCGGCTAGGCGGTACGCGCGACCCCCGCGTGCCGTTCGAGGAACGCCGACACGCCTGCGGCCCGGCGGTGCGGCAGCAGTACGCGGGCCGTGCCCGCCAGCATCTGCTGGACCCGGGAGGACTGGACCTCGTCCAGCAGGTCGAGGACCCGCATCCCGGCCGCCGCGGCCTCGTCGGGCCGCCCCCCGCGCGCGAGGTCGTCGGCCAGCTCGGCGGTGTAGAGCGCGATGTTGCGGGTGAAGTGCGGGTTCTGCAGCTGTGCGGCACGCCGCGCGTGCCGGGCCGCCCGGGGCCAGTCGCCGAGCGTGGACCAGCACTGCGCCTCCAGTGCCTCCAGCTCGGCCTCCCCGTAGAAGGTCATCCACTCCGGGTCGGCGTCGGACGTCCCCCGCCCGAACAGGGCGTGCGCGCGGGCCAGCGCCTGTTCGCAGCCGGTGCGGTCGGCGAGCCCCGCCCAGCCGCCCGCCTCCCGCAGCGCCAGCAGGGACATCAGCCGCGGGGAACCGAGGGGCCGCGCCACGCGCTGCGCGGCCTGCGCGGCCCGTACCGCCTCGCGCGGGCGGCCCGCGTCCCGCGCGAGGAACGCCGTGTTGCAGAACGCGTGCGCCTCCAGGGCCGGGTCGCCCGACATCCTGGCCGTGGCGAGCGCCTCCGCGTAGTGGGAGCGGGCGTCGTCGAAGCGCCCCGAGTCATGGGCCAGCCAGCCCACCGAGATCGCCAGTTCACCGGCCCCCGAGTACAGCCGGTCGGCGCTGGCCTGCCGTGTGGTCCCCGCGTCGAGCAGCGCGTACGCGGCCCGCAGCGGCGCCGAGGCCCTGCGGTAGAGCCCGTCGGCGCCGTGCCGGTCGTCGAGCAGCCGGATCTTGCGTACGGCCGCTTCGAGGGCCCCCGCCTCCGACGCACCCGCGCGGAGCGTGGCCCGGCCCGTGGCCGAGGCCGTGCCGCCGAGGGCGAAGGGGCCCAAGGAGGCGGCCGCCATCGCGGCGGTACCCCCGGTCATGAACGCGCGACGCTGCACGTCGCTCTCCTCGTGGTCCTGGTACGTGTGGTGCGTGTCCCGCCGGCCGCGCGCACAGCCCGTGTCGCCCCGCGGGTCCTGCATGTCGTACGTCTCTTGCGTGTCATACGGCTCGTATGCCCCTTCCGTCTCACCCCTCGCGTCGAGCGAGGAGCGCGAGCAGCTCTTGGTGCGAGGGGAGGGCGCCACCTCGGTGGAGCGCGCCCCCCGACCGCGTACCTCCGCGCGGGGCGCGAATCCCAGGTCGGTCAGGGTCCGGCCCGGGAACATATGCAGGAACACCCGTTCGTACGCGTAGTTGGGGCAACGGATCTCCCCTGACTCGACCCGTCCGACATAGCGCGCGTCACAGCTGACCCGCTCACCGATCTCACGCGCGGCCCGCCGTACCGCCGCGGCGAACTCACCCGGCGAACGCTGCCCGCGCAGCTGCCGAAAGGCGAGGTTCGGCCGCTGTGGCCGGGGAGACTGGGATGAGGTCACCGAAGACGACGCCATGGTCGGGCCCTCTCTCGCGAACCGTCGAACCGTGCCGGAATCAGGGGAGTTGTCCGCGGCGAGTTGCCCCCGTCCTGGACGGTTGGTTCCTCTGTGTCCGGCGGGGCAAGAACGTACCCGCCCCGCGGATGCCGCGACGCGGGGTTTGGCTACAAACCGGATATCTCATCCTTGATCTGCCATGAACTGCCATCCTTTGCGGCACGGTTGCGCCGTAGCCGTTGACGGGGCCCGCGCGTTGGGCAGCCTGGACCGGGAGCGCCCGAACTCCCGATGCCGTCTGCCGGAGGAGGGGGTTGTACGTGTTGGAGGCCCGGATGGAGAACGTCGAACCCCGTACACCGATGTCGCGGTCGGGCTCCCCGTGCGACCTCGTGACCGTGCCCGCGCGGCAGGGGCTGGAGGCCGTCGACATCCTCCGGCGCGGTGCGCTCGACGTGGTCGGGCCCGTCATGACCGTGGGCCCGGTCCTGCACGACGACACCTGCGACACCCTCGGGTTCCTCGTCCCGCCGGGCACGGCCGACGCGTGGGACGTGCCGGGCAGCACCTGCACGCAGAGCGACGGTCGGGGGGCGGTGCTCGCCCCCGCCGACGGCGCGGACTGGCTGCTGCCGCCCGGGGAGGCGGACCTGGCGACGGATCCGGCGGTGCTGCGGGCGGCGCTGGGGGAGGCGGCGCGGTTGATCGAGGCCGCGGACAACTGCCGCTGAGCGGCACGGTTCGTCCGGGCCGTCACGGGCGTCCCGGACGGGCGGGGAGCACCCTGCCCGGCGCCGCCGTCGATAATGGGCCGTATGGGCAGGTCGAAGAAGGGGCGGGGGCGGGCAGCCGACGTCGTCGTGGAGGCGGTGGACGGCGGACTCGCCGAGTTGGTGCCGGATCCGGACCGGGCGAGGGCCTGGACCCTGCTCGTGGACGGTGCGCCGCAGTCGCACGTCGACCTCGACGATCCCGCGTACCTGTCGTTCGAGTACCAGCGGCGACTCGGCCATGTCATCGACCTCGTCGCCCCGCCCGGACGGCCCGTGCACGCCGTCCACCTCGGCGGGGGCGCCTTCACGCTCGCGCGGTACGTCGCCGCCACCCGGCCCCGGTCCACCCAGCAGATCGTCGAGCGGGACGCGGCGCTCGTCCGGCTCGTACGGCGAGAGCTGCCGCTGGACCCGAACGCGCGCGTGCGGGTGCGGTCGGCGGACGCGCGCGAGGGCCTGGCCAAGGTGCCGGACGGCTGGGCGGATCTGGTGATCGCGGACGTGTTCAGCGGGGCGCGCACCCCGGCCCATCTGACGTCGACGGAGTTCCTCGCGGACGTACGGCGGGTCGTCAAGCCCGGCGGGTGCTACGCCGCCAACGTCGCCGACGGTCCTCCGCTCGCCCATCTGCGCGGCCAGATCGCCACCGCCGCCGCGGTCTTCCCCGAACTCGCCCTGATCGCCGACCCGGCCGTGCTCCGGGGCAAACGATTCGGCAACGCGGTCCTCGTGGCCGCCGGCGGGCCGCTGCCGCTCGCCGAACTCACCCGCCGTGCCGCCTCCGACCCGCACCCAGGCCGTGTCGAACACGGCAGGACGCTCACCGACTTCACCGGCGGGGCGGTGCCCGTGAGCGACGCGGCGGCCGTCGCCTCGCCCGCGCCGCCGCCGTCGGTGTTCCGCTGAACCGACCGGCACGGCACGGCACTCGGGGGTCAGAAGTTCTGCACGTCCACGCGGGGCGCGCTGTCGTGCCAGGTGCAGAACACCGACACCCGGTCCGCACCCGCGGCGAAGTCGACCCGGATCCAGGTCTCCGTCTTCCACACCTGCATCGACCAGCCCGCGCCGGGCGTCGCCGAGACGAGGGTCGCGTACGTCTTCGTCAGCGAGAGGACCACCCGGCCGCCCTCGGTGTCGTACGCCTCGACCTGACCGGAGTCGGCGGACGACCCGTCACCCCGACTCGGGTCGACCCGCGGGGACTTCGCCGGGGCCGGTGAGGTCCCGCCGGTGCCGCTGCCCGCCGAACCGCCCTTCCGCTCCGTCCGGTCTGTCCGATCCGTTCGGGCGGCGCTCGGGGAGGGATCCGGGCGGGCCGTGTCGGAGACCCGGGAGGACTCGTTCCGGCTCTTGTCGTCCTCCCCGTCCTTCCCCTCGGCGGCCGTGATGGGCAGGGCGCGGGGCGGGTCGTAGCCGGTGCCGGCCATCACCGTGTGCACACCCCACCACGACAGCGTGACCGCCGCGCCCGTGGCGAGCAGCCAGGCCAGTACGTGTAGGAGTCCTCTGCGCATCGCGGCCATCCTGCACCAGGAGTCCCACCCGTGTCGTGGGGTCCGGGGTCCGCACAGCCCGTGGAGGGCCTGTGGCGGCCCTGTGCGCGGGGGTGTGGACAAGTTGTCCACAGGCCCCGACCGGGCTCGCTCCGATGGCGTACGGTGCGGCGCATGGCAAGTGTGCTCGTGGTCGAGGACGACCAGTTCGTACGCTCGGCGCTGATCAGGCATCTGACGGACGCCGCACACACCGTGCGCAGCGTCGGTACGGCCCTGGAGGCGCTGCGCGAGGTCGCCCACCACCGTTTCGACCTGGTCATCCTCGACCTGGGGCTGCCCGACCTGGACGGCTCCGAGGCACTGAAGATGCTGCGCGGGATCACCGACGTGCCGGTGATCGTCGCCACCGCGCGGGACGACGAGACGGAGATCGTCCGCCTGCTCAACGCGGGCGCGGACGACTATCTGACCAAGCCGTTCTCCGTCGAGCACCTGTCCGCCCGGATGGCCGCGGTCCTGCGCCGTGCGCGCGGCCCCCTGGGGGAGCCGCCCCCCTCCGCGGTCATCCGCGTCGGCGGTCTCGCCATCGACCCGCTGCGCCGCCAGGCCGAACTGGACGGCGTACGACTCGACCTGACTCGGCGTGAGTTCGACCTCCTCGCCTTCCTCGCCGGCCGGCCCGGTGTCGTCGTCCCCCGCAGGGAGCTCCTCGCCGAGGTGTGGCAGCAGTCGTACGGGGACGACCAGACCATCGACGTCCATCTGTCCTGGCTGCGGAGGAAGTTGGGGGAGACGGCGGCGCGGCCCCGCTATCTGCACACCCTGCGGGGCGTCGGGGTGAAGCTGGAGCCGCCGGGGCCGGCGGTGCTGCCATGAGGTGGGCGCTGGTCAAGGTGTGCGTCGCGGTGACGACGATGGTCGTGGTCGCCTTCGCGGTGCCGCTCGGACTCGTCGTCAAGGAGATGGCCCGCGACCGTGCCTTCTCGGGCGCCGAGCGGGAGGCGGCGGCGATCGCCCCGGCCCTGTCCATCACCGGCGACCGCGAGCAGTTGGAGCGGGTCGTCGCCTCGGCGGGCGCGGACGACGGGCTCGCGGTCCACATCCCGGCGGGCGGTGACGGGACCGCCGCGCTCGACCTCGGCCGGCAGCGCGCCTCCGACCAGGACATCGCCACCGTGCGCGAGCTGGGCCGGGCGTCCACCACCGAGGTGGCGGGCGGGTCCACCCTGCTCCAGCCCACCGCGCTCAGCTCGGGCGAGATAGCGGTCGTCGAGGTGTTCGTCCCCGAGGCCGAGGTGAGCAACGGCGTGGCCACCGCGTGGGCGGTGCTCGCCGGGGTGGGCATCGCCCTCGTGGTCGGCTCCGTGGCGGTGGCCGACCGGCTCGGGGTGCGGATGGTCCGCCCCGCCCGGCGGCTGGTGGACAGCGCCCACGACCTGGGCGAGGGGCAGCTGGGCGCGCGGGTGCCCGAGGAGGGGCCGAAGGAGCTGCGGCTGGCGGCGGTGGCGTTCAACGCGATGGCCGACCAGGTGGTCCAGCTCCTGGCGAACGAACGGGAGCTGGCGGCCGATCTGTCGCACCGGCTGCGGACGCCGCTGACCGTGCTGCGGCTCAACGTGGCCTCGCTCGGCGACGGGCCCGCCGCCGAGCAGACCAGGGCGGCGGTGGAGCAACTGGAGCGCGAGGTCGACACGATCATCCGTACGGCGCGGGAGGCCAAGCCGCAGACCGCGGCGGCGGGGCCGGGCGCCGGGTGCGACGCGGCGGAGGTGGTCCGGGAGCGGATGGCGTTCTGGTCGGCGCTCGCGGAGGACGAGGGCCGCAAGTGGCGGGTGGCCGGGGTCGAGCGGCCCGTGCGCATACCCGTCGCCCGGGCCGACCTCGCCGCCGCGCTCGACGCCCTCCTCGGCAATGTCTTCCGGCACACGGCGGAGGGCACCGCCTTCGCCGTCGACGTGCACAACGGCGAGGACGCCGTGATCGTGCTCGTCTCCGACGCGGGCCCCGGCATAGCCGACCCCGAGGCGGCCATGGCGCGCGGCCGCGGCTCGGGGCACGACGGCTCGACCGGACTCGGCCTCGACATCGTGCGCCGCCTCGCCGAGGAGACGGGCGGCGACGTACGCGTCGGCTCCTCCGTGCTGGGCGGCGCCGAGGTCAGGATCTGGATCCAGCTGGGCGGCCGGGACGGCAGGGGGACGGCGCGGAAGGGGCACCGGGGGGCGATGCGGCGACGCCGTCAGAGCGGGTTGGCGTCCGTCTTCAAGTAGCCGACGCGCTCGTGCGCGGTGCCGGTCGCCGGGGAGCGGGGCACGGCCACCGCACGGCTCGGGTCAGCCGGGTCGCCACGGCCGCGTACATGATGCCCACGGCGAGGGAGGCGAGAAGGGCGAGGGCGGGGAAGTCGTCCTGGAGGTGGGGGTAGACCTGGAAGTGGGTCAGATAGATGTAGAGCGAACTGCCCGCCAGGAGGCCGGCCAAGCGGTTCAGAGGGGCGAGGCTGGGCAGGGTCGGGACCCAGATCAGCAGGGCCAGGCCGGCGATCACCACGGCCGTGCGCAGCTGTTGGTCCGGCTCGAAGAGGCCGGGCGTGGCGAGCAGCAGGACCACGGTCAGGAGCAGGCGCCGCCGGGCCGTGCCGGCGCGGGCCGCCGCCCAGCCCAGGGCGAAGAGCCAGAAGACGACCGTGGGGCCGAGGTGGAAGCGGGCCGGTGCCAGGTCGGCGATGTCGTAACGGCCGAGGAGCCCGACGGCCAGCAGGGCGATCGGGACGCCGAAGGCGTGGCGGCGCTCCAGACGGTCGACCAGGGGGAGGGCCAGCAACAGGGCCAGGGCGACGAGGAAGTAGAGCAGTGCCTCGACGAACCAGTAGTGCCACTCGTGGCGTTCCGTTCCCTGGTCGAGAAGGCTGTTGAGGAGGAAGGCGTTCGCGGGGTCGTAGAGGCCGGTCAGGAGGACCGCCCCGGTGATCCACACCGCGCTCGGCAGGGCGATCCGGGCGATGCTGCGCCACAGGTGCCGCAGCCGCGCCCGGTGTTCGGCGTCGGTGAGGTGGAAGCGGGCGAAGTTGTGCCCGGCGACCCCGATGAGGATGTGGGCGGCGCCCTGGAGGGTGAAGAGCTGGATGTGCGAGCCGACGATCAGGACGATGCCGACGGCGCGCAGGGCGATGCCGGTCTCCACGGTGCGGCGCAGGCCGGCGCGGGTGACGGCCGGCCGCGTCCCGGTCCCGGCGGGGTCCGGGGGTGTTGCCGTCGGTGCCAGGTCGCGGAGAGGGCGGGTGTGCCAGTCGGACGGCAGGGCGCCGAGTACCTCCTCCAGACGCAGGGACATCTCGACGTAGCAGAGGGAATCGCCGCCCAGGCCGACGAAGGTGCTGTCGTCGGTGACGTCGGCGCGGTCGAGTATCTCGGCGTAGAGGGCGCGGAGCCGAGCGGTGGGGGACGGGTCGTGGGCCAGGCGGCGGTCGGCTGAGGGGGGTTCGGCGGCGGGGGTGTGCTCAGGGGCCGCGGCGCTCACCGCGCCGCTGGTGTGCCCGTCGGCCGGTGCGCGCGGAGGCATCGCCGGAGCGGAGGCCGGTGCGGTCGGGCGGGTCAGGTGGCGGACCGCCGTGTAGTCCGGCTTGCCGGTCGGCAGCCGGGGGAGGTCCGCCTCGGGAAGCGCGCGGAGGCGTACCGCTCGGGGCGGGAGGCCGCACGCGGCCGCCGCCAGGCGCCGGAGGCGGGGCTCGTCGGCGGCGGTTCCGGCGGCGGCGACGGCCAACTCGTCGCCGTCACCCGCGCAGTACGCCTTCACGCCGTGCCGTTCCAGCGCGGCCTCGACGCGCTGCGGGTCGATGCGCAGGCCGAGGATCTTCGCGAAGCGGCTGCGGCGGCCGACGATCTCGTACAGGCCGTCGGGAGCCCGCCGGGCCAGGTCGCCGGTGTGGAGTTCGGTGAGGACGCGGCCGAGGGAGAGGTCGGCCGGGCTCTCGGCGTAGCCGAGCATCACATTGGGGCCCGAGTACACCAACTCGCCCACGAGGGGGCGCCCGCCCTCGCCGGTGGCCGGGCCGTGGTCGAAGGCGGCGCCGGCAGCGAGTCGGTCAGCGGCGGCGACTCCGTGGCCGGGGGCGAGTCCATGCCTGTCGCGTGCGTGGTCGTCGCATTCGCATTCGCATTCGCGTTCGCGTTCGCGTTCGTGCTCGTCGCGTGCGTGGTCGTCGCGTTCGCGTTCACGTTCGTCGTGTTCGTGGTCGTCGAGCGGGCGCAGGTGGAAGGAGCCGCCGGGGATCGGGATGCCGACGGCCTCCGGCCGGGTGGCCGCGAGATGGGGCGGCAGGTAGGCCATACGGGCCGTGGCCTCGGTCTGGCCGTACATGACGAAGAGGTCCCAGCCGCGGCGGCGCCCCAACTCGGCGTAGCGGGCGACCCGCTCGGGCGCGAGCCGGCCGCCGGCCTGGGTGATCCGCCGCAGTCGCGGCAGCTCCATCCGGTCGAAGCCGATCCGGTCGAGCAGATCGAAGGTGTACGGCACCCCGGCGAGCGACGTGGCGCCGGTGGCGCGGAACTCGGCCCAGAAGGCGTCCTCCGTGACCGACCGCTCGGTGAGGAGCAGCCCGGCACCGCGCAGCAGATGGCTGTGGATGACGGACAGGCCGTAGCAGTAGTGCATCGGGAGGGTGGTGGCCGCCCGGTCGGTGTCGGTGATGCCGAGGTAGGTGGCGATGGACTCGGCGTTGGCCTGCACGTTCTCGTGCGAGAGCCGTACGAGCTTGGGGGAACCCGTCGAGCCGGAGGTGCTCAGCAGGAGGGCGAGATCCGGGTGGAGGGTGTGGGCGGTGCCGGGGCGGTGCTCGTCGATCGTCCAGGTGCCGTCGGTGCCCGTGCGGGCCACCACGTCGGGCGCGTACGCGGCGGTGAGGGACGCGATGCCGTCGTCGCTGTCGCCGGGGACGAGCAGCACGGGATGACCGACGGAGAGGGCGGCCAGATACGTGACCAGCGCGTCGGCGCGGTTGGCCCCGGCCACCAGCACGAGCCGCCGTACGGGCCCGAGTCGCTCGGCGGCGGCGGCCACGCGCTCGGCGAGGGCGCGGTAGGTGACCGTGCCGGTGGGGGTGTGGAGCGCGACACGGTCGCCGTACGCGGCGAGGTCGCGGGCGAAGGGCACCGAGTGCGGTCGGCCCTGGGACCTCGGGAGCAGGACCGGGGCGGCCGGGGCGGTGCGGACGGGCAGGACGACGGAGGGGGCCCGGAGGGGGCCGGAGGAGTGGATCACGGGGCGCGGCCTTTCGGAGCAGCGTCCGCGGGTAGCACACGCCCCTTGACGCTTAGGCAAGCTTTACCTTATTCATAGCATGTTCACAGTTGGCTAAAAAGCGTCAGTTCGCCACCACCGACCAAGGTCACGGCCCTGGTACATCGGTGAGCCGCGCAGGAAAGGCACACATATGCGACGCCCTCTGGGTGGCCGGATCTTCGCGTTCGTCGCGGCCGGTCTGCTGCTTCCCGCCCTCGCCGCCTGCGGTTCCGGCGGCGACAAGGACGGCGGCGGGGCGGGTGAGGCGGGCGACGCGACCCTCGTCATCTACACCGGTCGCAACGAGAAGCTGGTCAAGCCGATCCTGGACAAGCTGGAGAAGGCCGTGGGCGCCGATGTCGAGGTGCGCTACGGCGACAGCGCCGAACTCGCGGCGCAGATCCTGGAGGAGGGCGACCGCACCAAGGCCGGGCTGTTCTTCTCCCAGGACGCCGGGGCGCTCGGCGCGCTCTCCCGGGAGGGCATGCTCGCGAAGCTGCCGCAGGCCACCCTCGACAAGGTCGACAAGGCGTACCGCGGCGGCGAGGGCGACTGGGTGGGCCTGTCGGGGCGTGTCCGCGTCATCGCGTACAACCCCGACGAGGTGAGCGCGGACGAGGTGCCGGACAGCGTCCACGACGTGGTGAAGCCCGAGTGGAAGGGCAAGGTCGGCTTCGCGCCCACCAACGCCTCCTTCCAGGCGTTCGTCACCGGGATGCGCGTCCTGGAGGGCGACGACGCGGCCCGGAAGTGGCTGGAGGACCTCAAGGCCAACGGGGCCAAGACGTTCAGCAACAACCTCGCCACGCTCGACGCCGTGGAGGCCGGCGAGGTCTCGCTGGGTCTCGTCAACCACTACTACTGGTACGAGCGGGTCGCCGAGAAGGGCGAGGACGGCGTCGACGCCAAGCTGCACTTCCTGCCCGGCAAGGACCCCGGCTCGCTCATCAACGTGGCCGGCGCCGGCGTCCTCGCCGCGAACGAGGACCAGGCCGCCACGGCGCGCAAGGCCGTGGACTACCTGCTGTCCAAGGAGGCGCAGACGTACTTCGCGGACACGACGAAGGAGTACCCGCTGGCCGCGGGCGTCACCAGCTCCGTCGAAGGGCTGCCGCCGTTCGAGTCGCTCCAGTCGCCCGACATCGACCTCGGCAAGCTGGAGTCCCTCCAGGAGACGCTGGCGATGCTCCAGGACGTCGGGCTGGTCTGACCGGCCGTGAAACCGTCGCCGACCGCCCGGCACGCGCCGTCCGCCCCGCACGCGCCGTCCGCCCCGCACGCGCGGGCCACCCCCCGGCTGGGGCAGACGCCGGCCGGTTTCGCCGGACGCGGGGCGGAGCGCAGGCCGCCCCTGGTCCTGCTCGTCCCCGCCTGTGTGGCCGGCCTCTTCGCCCTGCTCCCGCTCGGCTACCTCGCGGTCCGCGCGCTCGAACGCGGCCCCGCCTTCGCCTGGGAGGTCGTCGCCGACGAGCGGACGCTGGACCTCCTCGGGCGCAGCCTGGGCCTGACCGCCGTGGTCGTCGCGGCCTGCGTGGTCCTCGGGGTCTCGCTGGCCTGGCTGACGGTGCGTACGGCGCTGCCCGGCGCCCGCTTCTGGTCGGTCGCCGCGACGTTGCCACTGGCCGTGCCCAGCTATGTGGCGGCCTTCGCGTGGCTGTCCGCCGAACCGGGCCTCGCCGGGTTCGGCGGAGCAGCGCTCTCGCTGACCCTGGTGAGCTTCCCCTATGTACTGCTGCCGGTCGCGGCGGCGCTCAGGGGCATCGACCCGGCGCAGGAGGAGGCCGCGCGCTCCCTCGGGCACGGTCCGCTGCGTACGTTCCTCCGGGTCACGCTGCCGCAGCTGCGTCCGGCGGCGGCGGGCGGGGCGCTGCTGGTGGCGCTGTACGTGCTCTCCGACTTCGGCGCCGTCTCGCTCATGCGGTACGACACCTTCACCCGGGCCATCCACACCTCGTACCGGGCCTCCTTCGACCGCACCCCCGCCGCCGCGCTCAGCGTCGTGCTGGTGCTCATGACGGTGGCCCTGGTCGCCGCCGAGGCGCGGACGCGCGGCCGTGCCGGGCACGCCAGGACCGGCGGCGGCACCGCCCGCCCGGCGGAGCCCGTGGCGCTCGGCCGGTGGAAGCCGCTCGCCCTGCTGTGGTGCGGCGCGGTGGCCGCCGTGGCCGTCACCTTCCCGCTCGGCACCCTCTGCTACTGGCTCGCCGTCGGCTCCTCCGCCACCTGGGACCTCGGCGGCCTCACCGAGACGGCCTGGGCCACGCTCGGCGTCGCCGCGGCGGGCGCCGCCCTCACCACGCTCCTCGCCCTGCCCGTCGGCGTGATCGCCGCCCGGCACCGGGGGCGCGGGGCACGGCTGCTGGAGCAGTCCGCCTACGCCGGGCACGCCCTCCCCGGCATCACGGTCGCCCTGTCGCTGGTCTTCTTCGCCGTCCGCTACGCCTACCCGCTCTACCAGCGACTCCCGCTGCTGGTGTGCGCCTACGCCGTCCTCTTCCTGCCGGTCGCGGTGGCCGCCACCCGCGCCGCCGTGCTCCAGGCCCCGCCCGTCCTGGAGGACGTGGCCCGCTCCCTCGGCCGCCGGCCCTGGCAGGTGCTCCGCGAGATCACCGTCCCGCTGGCCGCGCCGGGCGTCGCCGCCGGAGCCGCGCTGACCTTCGTCGTTTGCATGAAGGAACTCCCGGCGACCCTGCTCCTGCGCCCCACCGGCATGGACACACTCGCCACCCGCCTGTGGACCGAGACCGGCGCGGGCTCCTTCGCGGCGGCCGCCCCGTACGCCGCCGCGCTCATCCTGTTGGCCGCCGTGCCTTCGTACCTGCTGGGGAGGCACCGATCATGAACGAGTCCCACGCGAGCGAGCCGGGCACGGACGTTCCGGACCCGCACCCGTCCACCACCGCCGAACCGCACACGATCGAACAAGAACCGTCACGACCTCGGGGGGACGGGTCTCACGCAAACGAGCCGCACGCAAACACGCCGCAGTCGGACGACCCGCACGGCAACGCGCTCCACGTCGAGGGCCTCACGAAGTCCTACGCGGCCGGTCACGACCCGGTCCTGCGCGATCTGCGGCTCACCGTCCCGGCGGGTGCCCTGGCGGCCGTCCTCGGCCCCTCCGGAGGCGGCAAGACGACCCTGCTCAGGATCGTCGCCGGGTTCCTGCGGGCCGACGCGGGCACCGTCCGGCTCGGCGGACGGACCTTGGCCGGACCCGGCGTCCATGTGCCGCCGGAGCGGCGCCGCATCGGGATCGTGCCCCAGGAGGGCGCCCTCTTCCCGCACTTGAGCGTGGCCCGGAACGTGGCCTTCGGGCTGACCGGGCTGACCCGGGGCGAACGGCGGCACCGCACCGGCGAACTCCTGGAACTCGTCGGCCTCGCCGGATACGGCGACCGGATGCCGCACGAGCTCTCCGGCGGCCAGCAGCAGCGCGTGGCCCTCGCCCGGGCCCTCGCGCCCCGGCCCCAGCTCGTGCTGCTGGACGAGCCGTTCAACGCCCTCGACAGCGCGCTCAGGGCGGGCGTACGGGCCGATGTCCGGGCCGCGCTGCGGGCGACCGGGGCCACGGCCCTTCTCGTCACCCACGATCAGCAGGAGGCCCTCTCCACGGCCGACCTCGTCGCCGTGGTGCGGGACGGCCGGGTCGCGCAGTGCGCCACCCCGCAGGACCTCTACCGCCGCCCGGCCGATGCCTGGGTCGCGGGCTTCGTCGGCGACGCGGTGCTGCTCCCCGCCACGGTCGGCGGTGACGGCACGGCCCGGACGCCGCTCGGCGCCGTCCCCCTCGCCGCTCCGCCCGAGGGGCCGGCCACGGGCACCGTGCTGCTCCGCCCCGAACAGCTCCGGCTCACCGCTCCGGCCGCCGAGGGGGCCGTACGGGGCACGGTCACCGACGTGTGCTTCTACGGCCACGACGCCATGGTCACCGTCGCCGTGGACGGCCACGACACCCCGGTGGGCGTCCGCGTCGCGGGCCCGCTGCCGGTACGGCCGGGAGAGGTGACCGGCGTCCGGGTCACGGGCGAGGCGACGCTGCACACGGAGCGCTGAACGGACCACCTGTGTGACGGGTCTTGTGCGGTCCCCGTACCCCCGATGCATGTATACGCCATCTTGCGGGATGGCCCACCTGTGTGACGGTCACGTTTCGACGATCAGGGATTACGTTTCAACAAAGGGAGACAGGAAGGCTTGACGCGCGACCTGGCATAGGGCTGTTATGGCGACCACCGTGTTCGGTCAAGTTGGTTTCTGGTCGATTTCGATCACTAGCCGACGAGGGCCTCTGTGATGACCGAACCATTGTCCCCAGGGAGCCGTTCATGCACCTCACACCTTCCGGTCTCTCCGTGCCCGGCACGAGCCGCCGCACCCTGCTGCGCGGCATAGGCGGAGCCGCGGCGCTCGGCGCGGGCGTCCCGCTGCTCAGCGCCTGCGGCGGCAGCGGCGGCTCGGCCACTGACTCGAAGACCGTCTCGCTCGGCTCCAACGCCTCGGACGCGGTGCCGAAGAAGGCGTTCGCGGAGATCTACGCCGACTTCGCCAAGAAGTCCGGCATCAAGGTCGACGTGAACACCAAGGACCACAACACGTTCCAGGAGCAGATCAACTCCTACCTGCAGGGCACGCCGGACGACGTGTTCCACTGGTTCGCGGGCTACCGGATGCAGTTCTTCGCGGCGAAGGGGCTGGCCAGCCCGATCGACGACGTCTGGAAGAAGATCGCCGGGAACTTCCCCGAGGCGATGAAGAAGCTGAGCCAGGGCGAGGACGGCAAGTTCTACTTCGTGCCGCTGTACACGTACCCCTGGGCGGTCTTCTACCGCAAGAGCGTCTTCCAGGAGAAGGGCTACGAGGTCCCCACCACGTGGGACCAGCTCGTCGCGCTGTGCAAGAAGATGAAGAAGGACGGCCTGGTCCCGATCGCCTTCGGTGACAAGGACGCCTGGCCGGCGATGGGCACGTTCGACCAGATCAACTTCCGTGCCAACGGCTACGACTTCCACGTCGAGCTGATGGCGGGCAAGGCCTCCTGGACGGACGCCAAGGTCCGCAAGACGTTCGACCTGTGGTCCGAGCTGCTGCCGTACCACCAGGAGGGCGCTGTCGGCCGTACCTGGCAGGACGCGGCGCAGACGCTGGTGTCGAAGAAGGCGGGCATGTACCTGCTGGGCTCCTTCGTGGGCCAGCAGTTCACCAACAAGGCCGACCTGGACGACCTGGACTTCTTCGCCTTCCCGGAGATCGACCCGGCGTACGGCCAGGACACCGTCGAGGCCCCCACCGACGGCTTCATGATGAGCAAGAGCCCGAAGAACAAGGCCGGCGCGGTCAAGCTCCTGGAGTTCCTCGGCACCCCCGAGGCGGAGCAGATCTACCTCAAGGCCGACCCGAACGTGGTGGCCGCCTCCACCAAGGCCGACACCTCCTCGTACACGCCGCTGCAGAAGAAGGCGTACGAGATGATCTCCGGGGCCAAGAGCCTGACGCAGTTCATGGACCGCGACAGCCGCCCGGACTTCACCTCCACGGTGATGCAGCCGTCGCTGCAGAAGTTCATCCGTGACCCCAAGGGCATCGACAGCCTGCTCTCGTCGATCGAGCGCCAGAAGAAGACGATCTTCGCGTCCTGACGGCCGACCGTCCCGACGGCCGCCCCACGACCGCCTCCGCGGTCACGTAGGCGGCCGTCGGGGCGGCTGTCCCCAGGACTGTCCGCCCCCAAGACCGTCCTCACGACTGGATGACCGACAGACATGACGACCTCACCCACCAAGAGCCCGGAAGCGCCCGCGTCGCCTCCGGGCTCCACCCCTGCCGAGAAGACGGCGGCCACCAAGGTGCCCCAGGGGCACAAGCGTCTCCTGACCCGCCGTGACCGCGTCACGCTGGGTCTGATGGCGGGCCTGCCGACGATCCTCCACGTCGCCCTGGTCTGGGTGACCGCTCTCGCCTCGATCCTGCTGGCCTTCACCACCTGGGACGGCATCGGCTTCGACGCCATCAAGTGGGTCGGGCTGCACAACTTCGAGGAGTTGTTCACCAACAACCCGCAGTTCTGGCCCGCGGTCGAGCACAACATCGTGTGGTTCGTGGTGCTGATCCTGATCCCGACACCGCTGGGGCTGTTCCTCGCGGTGCAGCTGGACAAGCAGATCCGCTTCAGCCGCGTCTACCAGACCGCGTTCTTCCTGCCCGTCGTGATGTCGCTCGCGGTCATCGGCTTCGTGTGGCAGCTGATCTACAACCCCGACACGGGTCTGATCAACAGCATCATCGGCGCCAACAAGCCCGGCCACTACATCGACTGGATCGGCGACCCGGACCTCAACCTCTGGGCGATCCTCATCGCCGCGTCCTGGCGCCACACCGGCTACATGATGATCCTCTACCTGGCCGGTCTGAAGAGCGTCGACCCGTCCCTGCGGGAGGCGTCCGCCCTCGACGGCGCCAACGAGTGGCAGACGTTCAAGAACGTCATCTTCCCGACCCTGCGCCCCACCAACACCGTCGTGCTGGTCGTCACCATCATCGAGGCCCTGCGCGCCTTCGACCTCGTCTTCGTCTTCAACAAGGGCGCCGAGGGCACCGAACTGCTGTCGATCCTGGTCACCAACAACATCATCGGTGAGTCCAGCCGTATCGGATACGGCTCGGCCATCGCCGTCGTCCTGCTGGTGATCTCCCTCGCCGTGATCATCCCCTACCTGATCGCGACCTTCCGGAAGGAGCGGCGCGCATGAGCACCACCGTCGCGACCGACGCTGTGAAGCAGCGCACTCCCGTCCGCCCCGCCCGGGTCCTGCTGCACGTCTTCCTCGCCGGTGCGGCGCTCGCCTGGCTCGCGCCCCTGCTGTGGGCGCTCTACGCGGCGATGCGCCCGTACGGCGAGACCAGCGAGAAGGGCTACGTCTCGTGGCCCGACAAGCTGAGCCTCGACAACTTCACGAACGCGTTCACCCAGTCGGACATGACGCACTACTTCGTGAACACGCTGATCATCGCCGTGCCCGCGGTGCTGCTGACGCTGTTCCTGTCGTCGATGGTCGCGTTCTACGTCAGCCGCTTCGACTTCCGCGTCAACCTGTTCCTGCTGCTGGTGTTCACGGCCGGCAACCTGCTCCCGCAGCAGGTCATCATCACCCCGCTGTACCGCCTGTACCTGCTGATCGACCTGCCCGGCATCACGGTCAGCGGCAAGCTCTACGACTCGGCGCTCGGCCTGGTCCTGATCCACGTGGCGTTCCAGTCCGGCTTCTGCGCCTTCGTGCTGAGCAACTACATGCGGTCCCTGCCGCACGAGCTGACCGAGGCCGCGCTCGTCGACGGCGCCTCCGTGTGGCGCCTGTACTGGCAGATCGTGCTGCCCCTGTGCAAGCCCGCGATGGCCGCCCTGGCGACACTGCTGTCCATCTGGATCTACAACGACTTCTTCTGGGCGCTGGTGCTGATCTCCACCGGTGAGAACATGCCGATCACCTCGGCGCTGAACAACCTCTCCGGCCAGTACTTCACCGACCCCAACCTGGTCGCCGCCGGTGCCCTGCTCACCGCCATCCCGACGCTGGTCGTGTACTTCGCGCTCCAGCGCCAGTTCGTCAGCGGTCTGACGCTCGGCGCCAACAAGGGCTGACACCGGCCCCGTTCGAAAGAGAACCAACCGTACCCATGAGCACCCTGAACGTCCCCGGCATCGCGTACGGCGGCGACTACAACCCCGAGCAGTGGCCCGAGGAGGTCTGGCACGAGGACGTACGCCTCATGCGCGAGGCCGGCGTCACCATGGTGAGCGTCAACATCTTCTCGTGGGCGTTCCTGGAGCCCCGCGAGGGCGAGTACGACTTCTCCCGCCTGGACCGCATCCTCGCCCTGCTCCACGAGAACGGCATCGCGGCCGACCTCGCCACCCCGACGGCGGCGCCCCCGGCGTGGTTCTTCCGCGCCCACCCCGAGGCGCTCCCGGTGGACAAGGACGGCCGCACCCTGTCGTACGGCAGCCGCCAGACGTTCTGCCCGTCGAGCCCCGCCTACCGCGAGGCGGCCCTGCGGATGGCCGGCGAACTCGGCCGCCGCTACGCCGACCACCCGGCGGTGGTCATGTGGCACGTCCACAACGAGTACGGCTGCCACAACGGCGAGTGCTACTGCGACACCAGCGCGGCGGCGTTCCGCGTCTGGCTGCGGGAGAAGTACGACGACGACCTGGCGGCGCTCAACGACGCCTGGGGCACGACGTTCTGGAGCCAGTGGTACTACGACTGGGACGAGATCATCCCGCCCCGCGCCACCGGTGCCGTCCCCAACCCGACGCACCAGCTGGACTGGCGCCGCTTCTGCAGCGACGCGCTGCTGTCCCTGCTGAAGGCGGAGCGGGAGGTGCTGCGGGCCGCGGCCCCCGAGGTGCCCGCCACCACCAACTTCATGGTGATGTACAACTTCGACAAACTGGACTACTGGCGCTGGGCCCCCGAGCTGGACATCGTCTCCAACGACCACTACCTCCAGTCCACCGACCCCGAGTCGGAGATCGACATCGCGCTCAGCGGCGACCTGGTCCGCTCGCTCGCGGGCGGCCGCCCGTGGCTGCTGATGGAGCACTCCACCGGCGCGGTCAACTGGCAGCCGGTCAACCGCGCGAAGACGGCGGGCGAACTGCGCCGCAACGCGCTCTCCCACGTGGCGCGCGGCGCCGACGGCATCGCCTACTTCCAGTGGCGGGCCGCGAAGGCGGGCGCCGAGCAGTGGCACTCGGCGATGCTCCCGCACGCGGGCACCGAAAGCCGGATCTGGCGGGACGTCGTCGCGCTGGGCGCGGACCTGAAGGCGCTGGCGGAGGTGCGCGGCAGCACGGGCACGGCCGAGGTGGCCGTCGTCTGGGACTGGGACGCCTGGTGGGCCGTCGAGCTGCCCTCCCAGCCGAGCGGTGAGCTGCGCTTCCAGGACCTGGTGCGGGCCTGGTACGAGCCGCTGTGGCGCTCCGGCGTGGCGGTGGACTTCGTCCGCCCCGACGCGGACCTCTCGGCGTACAAGCTGGTCCTCGCGCCGAGCCTGTACCTCGTGGACGACGAGGGCGCGGCGAACCTCACCGGTTTCGCCGAGCGGGGCGGCACGCTGGCCGTTGGCTTCCACAGCGGGACGGTCGACGAGAACTGCCACATCCGCCTCGGCGGCTACCCGGGGGCGTTCCGCGAGGCGCTGGGCGTCCACACGGACGAGGTGTTCCCGCTGCTGCCGGACGAGTCGGTCGAGCTGGCCGGCCTCGGGGAGGGCGCGCGGGGTGTCCTGTGGTCCGAGCGGGTCGCCCTGCGGGGCGCCGAGCCGGTCGCCACGTACGCCTCCGGGCCGCTGGCCGGGGTCCCGGCGGTGACCCGCCACACGCACGGCACGGGCACGACCTGGTACGTGGCGACCCGCCCCGACGGGACGACCCTGGCGTCCCTGCTGGACCGCATCCGCGAGGAGGCGGGCGTACGCCCGGTCCGCACGACCCCGGCGTCCGTCGAGACGGCCCTGCGCCGCGGCCCGGAGGCGGACTACGTCTTCCTGATCAACCACGGGGAGGCGGAGGCGGAGATCGGGGTGGCCCCGAACGCCGTCGACCTCCTGACGGGCAACCCCGTCCCCACCGGCTCACTGAAGCTGGCGGCGGGGGATGTGGCGGTGGTGCGGGAACCGCGCTGACGGTAGCGACCCGCCCGGGGCGCCCGTACGAGCACTGACTGGCGGAGTCGGTGCCCGTACGGGCGCCCGGCGTGCTCGTCGCCGCGACCGCCGAGCTGCAGGGCCTGACGATGCTCCACTACGACCACGACTTCGAGACGATTGCCTCGGTCACCGGTCAGCCGACGCAGTGGCTCGCGGCGCCGGGCGGTCTCTGAAAGCCCTGGTGAAACGTGACAACCCCGAGGGGCGCGGTGCTCCCCTAATCGCACCGCGCCCCTGGCCCCCGCTCCCCCCGGAGGGCTTCCCCGGCCCTCCGCGTGGTCCGGTGGCTCGTGGCCCCCGGAGGTCGGTGTTACGGCGTGGGCGCGGCCAGGGGCGGGAGGGCGCCCGTCTTCGCGGCCTTGGCGTACCACAGCGCGCTGGACTTGGGGGTGCGGGTGAGCGTCGCGTAGTCGACGTAGACCGCGCCGAAGCGCTTGCCGTAGCCGTAGGCCCACTCGAAGTTGTCCATCAGAGACCACAGGTAGTAGCCGCGCACGTCCGCGCCCTCGGCGATGGCGCGGCGCACGGCGCGCAGATGGCCGTGGAGGTAGGCGATGCGCTCGGGGTCGTGGACGCGGCCGTCGGAGTCCATCTTGTCGTCGTAGGCCGCGCCGTTCTCCGTGATGTACAGCGGCAGCCCGGGCGCCTCCCGGGTGTACCGCATGATCAGCTCGTGCAGCCCGGTCGGGTCGATGGTCCAGCCCATCTCCGTCCGCTCGCCCGGCGTCTGGTGGAACAGCACGTCGTCCGCGCCCGGCCACGGCGAGTGCTCGCTCTCGCCGTGCCCGTCCGCCCGCGGCGCCGCCATGTCCGCCGACGCCGCGCCCACCAGCGTGGGCGTGTAGTAGTTCAACCCCAGCGCGTCCAGCGGCTGGTGGGCCGTCGCCACGTCCCCGTCCCGCACGAACGACCAGTCCGTCAGCTCCGACGTCGCGGCGAACAGCGACTCCGGGTACGCCCCGTGCAGCATCGGCCCGTGGAAGACCCCGTTCGCCAGGTCGTCGATCTTCCGGACCGCCGCCAGGTCCTCCGGGGTGCGGGAGAGCGGCCGGACGACCGACGAGTTCAGGCTCACCGCCACCGAGTTGCGCGCCGGCATCACCGAACGCAGCGCCACCGCGCCGAGACCGTGCGCCAGGTTCAGATGGTGGGCCGCGCGCAGCGACGCCACCGGGTCCGTACGGCCCGGCGCGTGCACCCCGGAGGCGTAGCCCAGGAACGCGCTGCACCACGGCTCGTTCAGTGTGATCCACTGCTCGACGCGGTCACCCAGCGCCTCGCCCACGATCCGCGCGTACTCGGCGAAGCGGTACGCGGTCTCGCGCTCCGGCCAGCCGCCCGCGTCCTCCAGCTCCTGGGGCAGGTCCCAGTGGTAGAGCGTGACGGCGGGCTTGATGTTCTTGGCCAGCAGCTCGTCGACCAGCCGGCGGTAGAAGTCCAGGCCCCGCTGGATCGCCGGGCCCCGGCCCGTCGGCTGCACCCGCGACCAGGAGATCGAGAAGCGGTACGAGCTGAGGCCCAGGTCCGCCATCAGCGCCACGTCGTCGCGGTAGCGGTGGTAGTGGTCGACAGCGATGTCACCGGTCTCGCCACCGGCCGTCTTGCCCGGGGTGTGGCTGAAGGTGTCCCAGATGGAGGGCGTGCGGCCGTCCTCCCGCACCGCCCCCTCGATCTGGTACGCGGACGTCGCCGCGCCCCAGAGGAAGGCGGGAGGAAAGGTCACTGGCGTCGTGGGCTCAGGCATGGAAGCGCTCCCATTGGTGGTCGATCAGACCGACGATTCGGGTGGGGGGAAGGAGGAACAGGGGGGAGGAGGGGGCCGGGGCGGCGGTGACCCGGCCCCACGGTACGAAGGGATCAGGCGGGCGACGCGGGGGTCAGCCCTTCACCGCGCCCTGCATGATGCCCCCGACGATCTGCTTGCCGAAGATCGCGAAGACCAGGAGCAGCGGCAGTGTGCTGAGCAGCGCGCCCGCCATGATCAGGGCCTGGTCGGGGGTGTAGCCCCGGCCGAGACCGGCCACCGCGACCTGCACGGTCGGGTTGCCCAGCTGGGTGAGCACGAGGAACGGCCAGAGGAAGTCGTTCCAGGTCTGCACGAACATCAGCATGCCGAGCACGGCCATCGCGGGCCGCGCGGCGGGGAACACCACGTGCCAGACGACCCGCCAGCTGCTCGCGCCGTCGACGCGGGCCGCCTCGATGATCTCGTCGGGCAGCGCCTGGAGCAGGTACTGCCGCATGAAGAACACACCGAACGCGCTGACCAGCGACGGCAGGATCACCGCCTGGAGCTGGTCGGTCCAGTCGAGCTTGGCGACCATCATGTACAGCGGGATCACCTGGAGCTGCGGCGGCACCATCATCGTGCCGATCACGATCAGCATCAGCGCGCCACGGCCCCGGAACTTCAGCTTGGCGAAGGCGAACCCGGCGATCGTCGACAGGAAGACGATGGTCAGCGAGGAGACGCCCGCCACGATCGTGGTGTTGAGGAACGCCTCGCCCAGATTGGCGTCCTCCCAGGCCACTTCGATCTTGTCGAAGAGGTTCGCGCCGAACCAGAACGGCGGCGGGGTCTCCGCCAGCCGCGCGTTGTCCCGGGAGGCGGCGACCGCCGTCCAGAACAACGGGAAGAGCGACACGACGGTGAACGCGATGAGGATGACGTACGCGAGGGGGCCGGCGTGGTGCTGACCGCCCGCGCGGGCCGCCTTCGGGCCGCGCCTGCGCCTGCCGTTGTCCGGCGGCTCGGGCACCGCGTCGGCGGGGGGCTTGGTGATTGTCGTCGTCACGGCCGGTCTCCTTAACTACTGGCGCGCAGCCGGCGCGAGATGACGTAGTTGATGATTCCGACCACGATGAGGATCAGGAACATCGTCCAGGCGATCGCCGAGGCACGGCCCAGGTGCTGGTTCACCCAGCCCTGCTCGTACAGGTACAGGCCGAGCGTCTGGAACTGGTGCTGGGACCCGCCGGACGCGCCCTTGTTGGCGTCGAACAGCAGGGGTTCGGCGAACAGCTGCGAGGCGCCGATGGTCGAGACGACGCAGGTGAAGAGGATCGTCGGGCGCAGCGAGGGCAGCGTCACATGGAGGAACTGCCTCCAGCGGTTCGCGCCGTCGAGGGCCGCCGACTCGTACAGGTCCTGGGGGATCGCCTGCATCGCGGCCAGGTAGATCAGCGCGTTGTAGCCGGTCCAGCGCCAGATGACGATGGTCGACACGGCGATCTTGGAGTACCAGGTGCCGTTCTGCCAGTCGATCTGGTCGATGCCGAACAGCCCCAGGAACCAGTTGATCATGCCGTAGTCACGGCCGAAGAGCAGCACGAAGACCAGGGTGGCGGCGGCGATCGACGTGGCGTACGGGGCGAGCATGATGACCCGGTAGAAGGTCGAGGCACGGAGCTTGTAGTTGAGGATGTGCGCGATGCCCAGCGCCATCATCAGCTGCGGGACGGTCGAGATGATCCCGATGATCAGCGTGTTCTTCGCGGCGTTCCAGAAGAACTCGTCGTCGAAGATGCGGGTGAAGTTGCGCAGCCCCACCCAGCTCATGTCGGTGGGGGCGGTCAGTTCCACCGCGTGCAGCGAGGCCCAGCCGGTGTAGAGCAGCGGGAACAGGCCGAACGCGACGAACAGCAGGAAGAAGGGCGAGACGAAGGCGTACGGGCTCCAGCGCACGTCCCGCTGCCAGCGGCGGGACAGCCGGGCCCGGCGTCGTTCCTCGGTCGCGGACTCCGCGGGCGGGCGGGCCGGGGCCGCGCCCCCCTTGACGGGGGGCGCGGCGGCGTCGTGCCGTGTGGGCATACCGGTCACTTGTCCAGTGCGTTGTCGATGGTCTTGACGGCGTTCTTCCACGCGTCCGCGGCCGACTTGCCCTGGGTCACGAGGATCACGCCGTTGTCGGTCAGGCCCTGCTGGATGATCTGGTCCTTCGGGCCGATGGTCTGGACGGGGATGTTCTTGGCGGCCTCGGCGAAGATCGTGCCGATCGGCGCGTCACCGGTCATGTCGTTCTTCGCGTCCTTGACCGCGGCCGAGTCGTAGGCGGCCGGGGTGCTGGGGAAGCTGCCCTGTACGGCGAAGAGCTTCGCCTGCTGCTCGGGAGCGGTCAACCAGGCGGCCAGCTTCGCGGCCTCCTCGGCGTTCTTGCCGTTCTTCGGCACGGACAGGAACGATCCGCCCCAGTTGCCGGACTTCGGCGCCTGGGCGATGTCCCACTTGCCGGCCGCGTCGGGCTTCGACTTGCCCTTGATGTAGCCGAGCATCCACGGCGGGCAGGACATCGCGGCGAACTTGCTGTTGGCGATCGTGGTGTCCCAGGCGGGCTGGAACTGCGTCTGGTTGCCGACCAGCCCGTCCTTGGCGGCCTTGGCCGTGAGGTCGAAGGCGTCCTTGACGGCCGGGTTCGTCTTGTAGATGACCTCGCCGGAGGAGTCGTAGAACCGGTCCTTCTCACTGCTGAGGATGGCCTGCAGCAGACCGCCGGGGGAGTCCAGGAACGTGGTGCCCTTGGGCGCCTTCGCCTTGTACTTGTTGCCGGCCTCGACGAGCTTGTCCCAGCTGCCCGCCCACAGCTTGCCGACCTCCGCGCGGTCGGTGGGCAGGCCGGCCTTCTCGAAGAGGTCCTTGCGGTAGCAGATGGCCATCGGGCCGACGTCGGTGCCCAGGGCGACGGTCTGGCCGTCGGAGGTGGTGCCCTGCTGCCACTTCCAGGGCAGGTAGTCGTCCTTCTTGCCGTACTTCGACAGGTCGAGCAGCTTGTCCGACTGGGTGCCGACGATCTCGGCGATGTTGCCGACCTCGACCATCTGGATGTCCTGCAGACCGCTGCCGGTGGTCAGGTGGTTCAGGAGAGCGGGGTAGTAGTTCTCGTTCCGCTCCACCACGGTCTGCTGGATGTCGATGTCCGGGTGGAGCTTCTCGTACTCCTTGTACAGGCCGGACTCCTCGAAGCCCGCGGTGCCGAACAGCCCCAGGGTGATCTTGGTCTTGCCGCCACCACTACCCGACGACGTGTCGTCCTCGTCCTTGCCGTCGTCGGCACAGCCGGCGAGCAGCCCGGCGCCCAGCGCGGCGACGGCCGCGACGACCACCGTCTTGCGCGTAGTGCGGGCGATTCGGGTGCCCCCGCCCGACCGCAGCCGGGAGTGGGGGAGGGTACGTGCTCGCATTGCGTCCTCCTGATGCCCTGACGTGCCGACCCCCCGGCCAACTGCGTTGTTGGGCCCGTCTTTTCACTGCTGCGGCTCGGGCGGGGAACGTGCGGGATGTGTAAGTGCCAGGTACTGTGGGAGCGCTCCCACAAGTGATGTGTTGAAGAGTCGTCGGTTCGTGCGGGGGTGTCAAGACGGTGGGCGCGGAGAGATGTCTTCGGTTATCGGGCTGTTAACTAAGCCGGGGACCGAGGGCCCGGCCTGACCGGAACCGGCGGCCGGCGGGACCGAAGGGCTTTCAGAGGTCGGCGGGACGGGGGAGGCGCACAGGTCGGCGGGACGGGGAGGCGAGCGGGTCGGCGGCGGGCCCGTGTCCGTCCGGAACGGGACCCCGGGTTCAGGATGAGGGGTCGCCGCGCGTCGTAGAAGGAGCGGGACTGTTAGATTCCACGCCAGCGCGGTGTGAACGGGAGGCGACCATGGTGGCAGGCCACGGAGCACGGGGCCGAAGCGGCCGGCGGCCGACCCTGGAAGAGGTCGCCGCCCGGGCCGGTGTCGGCCGCGGCACGGTGTCCCGGGTGATCAACGGCTCGCCACGGGTCAGCGAGGCGACCCGGGCGGCGGTCGAGGCGGCCGTCGCGGAGCTGGGCTACGTCCCGAACACGGCGGCCCGCGCCCTCGCCGCGAACCGCACCGACGCGATCGCGATGGTCGTGCCCGAGCCGGAGACCCGCTTCTTCTCCGAGCCGTACTTCTCCGACATCCTCAAGGGCGTGGGCGCCCAGCTCTCCGACACGGAGATGCAGCTCCTGCTGATCTTCGCGGGCAGCGACCGGGAGCGCCAGAGGCTCGCCCAGTACCTGGCGGCCCACCGGGTCGACGGGGTGCTGCTGGTCTCCGTGCACGCCGACGACCCGTTGCCCGATCTGCTGTCGCAGCTGGAGATCCCGGCGGTGATCAGCGGTCCCCGCTCCGAGCACGAGACGCTGCCCTCGGTCGACTCCGACAACTACGGCGGCGGCCGCTCGGCGGTGGAGCACCTGATCGAACGCGGCCGTTCCCGGATAGCCACGATCACCGGCCGCCTCGACGTCTACGGCGCCCAGCGCCGTATCGACGGCTACCGGGAGGCCCTGGAGGACGCGGGGCGCGAGGTGGACGAGCGGCTGATCGTCCCCGGTGACTTCACGGAGGAGGGCGGCCGCCGGGCGATGTGGGAGCTGCTGGAGCGCTGCCCCGACCTGGACGCGGTCTTCGCCGAGTCCGACGTCATGGCGGCCGGCGCCCGCCAGGTCCTGCGCGAGGCCGGGCGCCGCATACCGGACGACATCGCCATGGTGGGCTACGACGACTCCGCCATCGCCCGCCACATGGACCCGCCCCTGACCAGCGTGCGCCAGCCGATCGAGGAGATGGGCCGCGCCATGATCGATCTGCTCCTCGACGAGATCGCCGACCGCCGTCCGGCGATCTCCCGGGGTCTGGAACGCCGTCAGGTGGTCCTCCCCACCGAACTGGTGGCACGGGCGTCGTCCTGACACGGGCCGGAGTGCCGTCGGGGACGCGGCGCCCGGCTTTCGCGCACGGGGGCGTGCACGGGGCTACAGCCCCGTGCCGCCGGGGCGGATACTGATGGAGCCGGTGCCGGCCGAGCTGGTCGGGAGCTCCGCCTCGTCTGTGCCGCCCCGCTGCTCGCATGGTGCGCTACGAGCGCTTCGGCCTCGGGCGCGCCTGGGTCCACGAGTACGGCAGCGCGGCGGTGGAGCGGGAACCGGAGTGGTTGCTGTCGTACTCGCCCTACCATCACGTCCACCCCGGAGTGCGGTATCCGGCGGTGCCGCTGTCGGCGTTCGACAACGACACCCAGGTCGACCCGCTGCACCCGCGCGAGATGTGCGCGGCCCTCCAGGACGCGGCGGTCGACGGCGCCGGGATCGTCCTGCGCCGCGAGGACCTGGGCCATGGGGCGCGCTCGCGCAGCGAGGCGGCCGGTTACGCGGCCGACGTGCTGACCTTCCTCGGCGCCGCCACAGGACTGCGGCCGTAGGGCCCACCCAGGACTGCGGCCGTAGGGCCCACCCTGCGGGGGCGGGCCCTACGGCCGTGTGGTCGTGTCCGTGGGTCAGTTGAACGCCTCGGGCACCCACAGCCGGGCCGCCGCGTCACGGGCGACGAGGAAGCCGGCGATGGCGAGGATCCATCCGGTGGCGCCGGTCGCCCGCTTGGAGATCCAGTTGTTCATGCGCTCCAGCGTGGGTTCGACGGCCGAGCGCAGCAGCACCCGCCCGGCCAGCAGCAGCACGGCGGGCACCACCATGATCAGGCAGTATCCGGCCAGCAGGGTGGTGATCTCGACGGTGTTCAGACCGGAGGTCGTCAGCATGCTGATGGCGCCGAGGTACGGCAGCATCGTCGCCGCCTCGGCGAGCCCGGCCAGCAGGGCGAGCCCTGCCATCCAGCCGGCGGAGGAGTTCGAGCTGACGCGGTCGCGCCACTTGCCGGTGCTGTTCTTGCCCTTCTTCTCCTGGCGCTTGGGGTCGAAGCGGAAGCTCAGCAGGAACAGGCCGATGCCGACGCCGAGTTGGATCCACAGCCCGGTCCTGGCGTCCAGGGCCTCGCCCGCGACGGAGAACAGGTTGCCGGCCCCGTAGACGATGGCGATACCCACACCGAAGTAGAAGACGGTGATGGTCACGAGGTAGACCAGCACCTTGCCGACGTTGAAGCGTCCTGGGGCCAGCAGCAGCCACACGGGGATGAACAGGGTGCCCATGCTGGTGCTGTCGAGCAGGGCCAGACCGGCCAGCGACAGCAATAACGCGGTGCTCAAAGGGGTTCTCCTCGGTCTTTCCGATCGTCCATCAGCCGGTCCAGGTAGCCGCTCAGCAACTGCCGTACGCGGTCGGGTCTCAGCAGTTCGGGCTCGACGGCTCGCTGGACGGTCAGACCGTCGGCGAAGGCGAGCAGCGCGAAGGACTCGGCCCGCGGGTCGAGCCCGGCGGGCAGCTGCCCGAGCCGCTGCGCGAGGGCCAGCGCCTCCGCGCACCGGTCACGGATCTCCCGCGACGCGGCGGAGTGCACCTCCCGCAGCGCCGGGTGGTAGGCGGCCCGCGCGAGGAAGGCCAGCCAGATCCTGGCCTCGGTCCCGGAGCCCTCCTCGGCGCCCGTGAGCACGCCGAGGGAGATCAGCAGCCGCTGCCTGACGTCGTGCGGATCGCACGCCTGAAGCAGGGTCGCGACACGGGCGTTCATCGCCTCGCCGACATACTGCGCGGCGAAGACCAGCAATTCGTCCTTGGTCCGGAAGTACGTCTGCACCAGGCCCGTGGTGGCGCCGAGTTCCCGCGCGATGCGCGGGATGCTGGCGGCCTCCAGGCCCTCCGACTCGACCACGCGCAACAGCGCCTGAGCCACCTGCCGACGTCGTTCCACAGGGTCTGCGTAACGTGGCACAGCGTTAGATTAAGGTCTTAATCTAACGAGGGTCAACGAGGCCCCCACTCGTCCCGCCGTCCGGGACGTGGCGATGGGCCGGATCAACTCGCTTGCATACAGTGGAGGTTGAGGCGTGATCGTGCCGTGCTCCGCAGCGCCCCGGCGTGGTCCCCGTCTCCGGGACGAGGGGTCAGCCGTCCTTGCGGGCTGCGACCTTGACCAGGGGCCGCACGCACAGCTCCCGGGCCTCGCGCGGGGAACGGGAGCCGGTGAGCGGGTAGGTCGATGCTCCCGTCGGCACGGCCCCGCTCCAGCACCGAGTCGGAGCGCAGTCGTGTGTACGCCTCCAGGCCCGTGCCCTCGTCCGGCCGGGGTCGACACCCTGCCCTGGCAGACCGTGCGCCTACGGGGCCAGGCGGCCGGCAGACGCGCCCACTGGCTGCTGATCCACCAGCCGACGGCCCCGTCCCGCCGCCCGGAGTCCTACCTGTGCGCCGGACACTCCACCACGGTCACGGAGTTCAACGCCGCTGTGAGGTGAACGGCCGCCCGGGCCTGTCCGAACGGGCGGCCATCCTCACCTGCCGCTGGACGCCGCTCACCGCCGCTTCCGCCTCTTGTGTCCGCGCCCGGCGGCCGTCTCACCGGCACCGTGCTCGCCGAGCGACTCGGCCGGCCGCACTCCAAGGTGTACGAGCTGGAAAGCGGCGGGCAGACCGCGACCAACGACGACCTGCGGGGCCTGGGCGGACGCCGTCGGGCAACCGGACACCTTCGACGAACACGCTGCCCGGCTCCAGGGCTTCGAGTCGTCCATCAGGGCCTGGCGTCGCCGGCTCGCCGCCGGCCACCTGCCGGTTCAGGACAGCTGGAACCTCGAAGTGGACCGCTCCGGTGTCATCCACGCGCGTGGGAGGAGTCCGTCGTACCCGGCTTGCTCGAGACGGCCGACTACGCGCGGCACGTGTTCCTGCGGTACGCCGATCTCCGGGGGTACACCCACCGGGAATCCGCGGTCTACGGGGCAGACGCGCAGAGCGTGAACCCGCTCTGACGCCAGGACCGTAGGACGCAGATCACATGATCGCGTTCCCATGCTGTTCCCGGAAGCAACACAAAGTCGAGCCCCGACCTGTTGTCCCAGGTCGGGGCTCGATCACCAAGGGTGAGTGACGGGACTCGAACCCGCGACATCCTGGACCACAACCAGGTGCTCTACCAGCTGAGCTACACCCACCATGACCGGCGGTTCATCCGAAGGTTTCCCCGACCGGCCGAGAAAAAGTGTACAGGGTCTTCAGGGGTGCCCGCGCACACGTTTCCCCGCGGCGCTCCCGGGGCCCGCCAAGGCCCCCGGAACAGGGCTATCCCGCGGGCAGGACGTGCTTCGCGGCGATCGTGCGGGCGGTGTCGGAGTCGGGGCCGGGCTGCGGGACGAAGATCGCCTCGCGGTAGTAGCGGAGTTCGGCGATGGATTCGCGGATGTCCGCCAGGGCGCGGTGGTTGCCGTTCTTCTCCGGGCTGTTGAAGTACACCCTCGGGTACCAGCGCCGGGCCAGCTCCTTGACCGAGGAGACGTCCACGATCCGGTAGTGGAGGTAGTCCTCCAGCGTCGGCATGTCCCGCAGCAGGAAGCCGCGGTCCGTCCCCACCGAGTTGCCGCACAGCGGCGCCTTGCCCGGCTCCTTCACGTGTTCGCGTACATACGCGAGGACCTGCTCCTCGGCGTCCGCCAGGGTCGTGCCGCCGGGCAGTGCGTCGAGCAGACCGGACGCGGTGTGCATCTGCCGCACCACCTCCGGCATGGTCTCCAGCGCCGAGTCCGGCGGGCGGATGACGATGTCGACACCGTCACCGAGCACGTTCAGCTCGGAGTCGGTGACGAGGGCGGCCACCTCGATGAGCGCGTCGTCGGACAGCGAGAGGCCGGTCATCTCGCAGTCGATCCACACCATGCGATCGTTCATGTGTCTCACCTTACGGCCCGTGACAGCCGTACGGCCCGGTCCTGCACCGGGGTGATCCAGTGCGGGACCGGGCCGTCACGGCCTGGCCGTCATGCGCCGGCTAGTGCGCGCTGCGCTGCCCCGGCAGCCGGCCGGTGGCGTACAGCTCCGGCTTGGCGCCGTCCGCCGAGAGGGACGCCGACGGCGCCAGCGCGCTCGCCGCGGCCGTACGACGGGCCTGGAGCGGCACCCCGTGGGCGTGCTCCGGCGACATCGGGGACGGACCCGGGTGCCCGGCCTGGGCGTCGTGGTCGGCGGGCTTGTCGCCCTGTGGCCGACGGGCGCGGTAGGCCGCGCGGTACGCCGCCGGGGACGAGCCGAGCTGGCGGCGGAAGTGCCCGCGCAGCGCCACCGGCGAACGGAAGCCGCACCGGCCCGCGACCTCGTCCACCGAGTAGTCGGACGTCTCCAGCAGCCGCTGCGCCTGCAGCACCCGCTGGGTGATCAGCCACTGCAGCGGAGCGCTGCCCGTCAGCGACCGGAACCGGCGGTCGAACGTGCGCCGGCTCATGTACGCGCGCGCCGCGAGCGTCTCCACGTCGAACTGCTCGTGGAGGTGCTCCAGTGCCCAGGCGACGACCTCGGCGAGCGGGTCGGCGCCGATCTCCTCCGGTAAAGACCGGTCGAGATAGCGCTCCTGGCCGCCCGACCGGCGCGGCGGGACCACCAGTCGGCGGGCGAGCGCGCCGGCCGCCTCGTTGCCGTGGTCCGTCCGCACGATGTGCAGACAGAGATCGATTCCGGCCGCGGTACCGGCCGATGTCAGTACGTCCCCGTCGTCCACGAAGAGCTCTCGTGGGTCGACGTGGACGGACGGATAGCGCTTGGCCAGCGTCGGCGCGTACATCCAGTGCGTGGTGGCCGGTCTGCCGTCCAGCAGTCCGGCGGCGGCCAGCACGAACGCACCGGTGCACAGCCCCACGATGCGGGCGCCCTCTTCGTGCGCGCGACGCAGGGCGTCGAGCGCTTCCTCCGGCGGCGGTGAGGTGATCGAACGCCATGCGGGCACGACCACCGTGCCCGCCCGCGAGATCGCCTCAAGGCCGTTCGGTGCGGTGAGTTCCAGGCCCCCTGTGGTCCGCAGGGGTCCTTCCTCGCCCGCGCACACCAGTAGGCGGTAGCGCGGTACGCCGGCGTCCTGGCGGTCGATCCCGAACACCGACAGTGGTATGGAACTCTCGAAGATGGGGCCGCCGCTGAACAGCAGCACCGCGACGATCTCCTTGCGGCGTCGCCCGGAAAGCTTCCGGGCCGCGGCATCCGGCGCGGCGGTGGAGTCGTGGCTCATCCTGCTAAGCCCCCCTCGGTGGTCGCGGCTCCTCGGTTGTGTCGCTCCTGCACGTTTCCCCTCGGTCCTGCACGAGTCCCCCGCCGTAAGACAGTCATGATCGAATCTACTGTGTCCCGTGGTGCCGGCGTGACCAGTTCGCCATCCGGCACATTGTCGACATGGCAACTTGGCGTAAAGCATTCGATCACGAAGCGTTGCACTCGTGAGCCGTGCAGGGAAGTGCGCCTCGTCCCCGTGGCTGGTCCACGTAGGGTGCGCGCGACCCCTGGACCCCTTTCAGTGCAGGTCGAACCGGGGGTGGAGGGGTGTTCGACCCCGGGATGCCCAGGGAGCCGAAGTTGGCTGAAAAGATACGGGGGTGTGTGCGGAAACCGGTCAGTCGACCGGCGTACTCGGGCCCTGGTTCCGCCCGCCCCTGTGCGCCCCTGGGCCGGTGCGGCCGTGACGGCCGCGCTGGGGGGAGTGTTCTTCGGCCACGGCGTGTTCGGTTCGCGCCATGCGCGCGGAACGGCTCGTGGGGACCGAGTCGGTGGTACGCGCCGCGTGCGCCTGGGGTGCGTGTGCCCCCTGCGCCGCATGGGACACATGTGCCGCCTGCGCCGCGTGGGCCGCTCCGCGTTCCGACTGGCGCAGCAGGACGCGGCATACCCCGGTCACCGCCGCCAGGCCCAGGGCCGCGCCCGTCGCACCGGCCAGCGAGGTGCCGTACCAGACGAGGACGACCGGCACGAGCACGCAGCTGAACGCCGCCCAGCGGACCACGTCCGTCGCGGTGTCGGGGTGGGCGGGGGAGGGGCCGGGGACGGCGGCGGGGGGAGGGCCGTCGGCCGGAGGGGCCCCGTCCGCCGGGGCGGGGCGGGGGGTGTCGTCGGCGGTGCGCGGGGCGTCGGGGGCGGGGTGGGGGGACTGTCGGGCGGGGCGGGGTGCGGACACGTGCTTGCTCGCTTCTGGCTCCCTCGGGTCTGACTTACCGGGGTTCAACGCGTGTTCGACCCGTCGGTCACTGCCACCACCCCTGTCGGGTGGACCTTCGGGTGCCGCCGGGTGCGCGCCCCGGCCGTACGGTGCCCGGCCGGGAGGCGGGAACCGGCTGTACGTGGCAGCAACCATTGCGTTACGGGCGGGGGGTCGTGCATGCTCCCTGGAACCCCGCGGAGCCGGTGCGCGGAGGAGGCGTGCGGCCGTACCCTTGGGGGTATGGGGTTGGGAAGATGATTCCCGGACACAGCTCCGCCTCACACTGACGTCCCACCCACGAGGATCCACACGCCGAGACACCCATGGCCGGTCACGAATTCTTCGACTCCGCGGACCGCAAGCGGCGTCCCGTCGCCGATCACACGGCGGCCGACCCCCTCGCGGCGGAAGAGGCACGCCCCAGTTGCGATCCCGCCTTCAAGCACGGCGTCGTCGTCGGCTTCGACGGTTCGACGTCCAGTGAGCGGGCCCTCGCCTACGCCATCGGCATGGCCCGCCGTTCGGGCTCGGGCCTGATCATCGTCCACGTCGCCAACCGGCTGCCCACGACCGTGTGGGCGGGCTGCGAGCCGCCGGTCTTCGTCGACGTACCGGACCACCGCACCGAGGTGCTCGGGCTGGAGCTCGCCTGCGCCGACTACCTCGCCGAAGTGCCGTGGATCCTCGTCGAGCGCGGCGGGGACATCTGCCACGAACTCGAAGAGGTGGGGCGGGAGTACGAGGCCGACGCGATCGTCGTCGGGTCCACGCACGGGATCGTCGGGCGGATCTTCGGCTCCGTCGCCGGACGCCTCGCCAAGCGGGCGCAGCGCCCCGTCATCGTCATCCCGTAGCCCTCGTAGCCCTCGTAGCCCTCGTAGCCCGTGGCGCGGGTCCGTCGCTCCGTTGCCCCTTTCCCGGCCCCCCGGCGCTCCCTCTCTTCCCAGCCTCCCCTCTCTTCCCAGCCTCCCGAGCCTTCCCTGCCTTCCCCCACCCTTCGTTCCGCAACTCCCCTTCCGGCCAAGGGCGATGGGCGGAGGACCGTCCGGCTCCCCGCGTGCCGTCGCGTGAACCTACTGGCGCGTAGAGGTGTTTGTGCCCTTGTGAAGGGCATAACCCGATCGCCGCACCACCGCACACGCACGAAGGGAGCCCCGCCGTGGACAACGACGTCTCCGCGGGAAGCATCACCACGACTCTCGGCCAACTCGCTCTCGGACTGACCCTCTTGGCGTTCGGTCTCGGTCACACCCGGGTGATCGACGGCCTCACCGAGGCCGACGCCGGCTCGATCGCCGCCTACGTCGGCGGCGTCGCGCTCTTCGTCGCCGGTCTCCTCGCCTTCCGCGACCGCGACGGATTCACGGGCACGGCCTACGCCGGGCTCGGCGCCCTCTGGTTCACCTGGTCCACGGGCGACCTCGGCTCCGCCGACGCGAGGGGGCTGTTCCTGCTCCTGTTCGCCCTCGTCGCGCTGAGCCTGGCCCTCGGGGCGCCCGGCGGCGCGGCGACGCTCACGCGGGCGACGTACGGGCTGCTGTGTGCGGCGATGCTGCTGCTGGCCGTCGCCTCCTTCGGCGACAGCGGGGTTCTCGCGAAGGCCGGCGGATGGGTGGCCGCGGCGGGCGGTCTGGTGGCCTGGTACGCGGCCACCGCGGCGCTGGCGCACTGGCCCACGGCGCTTCCCAGGCGGACTGCCGGCCGGGGTGTGACGGCCACGGGCTGACCGGCAGCCGGTGTCGGGGAGTTGGGCGGCCCCGGCGACATGGAGCGGACCCCCGCGGGTGCGGTCGCACCACGCGGGGGTCCGTTCGGTCGTTCCGGCAGGGACTGGCGCCCTGGAGCGGTCTGACTACTCCACCGTCACCGACTTGGCCAGGTTCCGGGGCTTGTCGATGTCCCGGCCGAGGGCCAGCGCCGTGTGGTAGGCGAGGAGCTGGAGGGGGATGCCCATGAGGATCGGGTCCAGCTCGTCCTCGTTCTTCGGGACGACGATGGTCCGGTCGGCCTTCTCCTGCTCCTGGTGGGCGACGGCGAGGATCTTGCCGCTGCGGGCCTTGATCTCCTCCAGGGCGGCGCGGTTCTTCTCCAGCAGGTCGTCGTCGGGGACGATCGCGACCGTGGGGAGGGCGGGCTCGATCAGGGCCAGCGGGCCGTGCTTCAGCTCGGAGGCGGGGTACGCCTCCGCGTGGATGTAGGAGACCTCCTTGAGCTTCAGGGACGCCTCGCGGGCGACCGGGTAGCCGCGGACCCGGCCGATGAAGAGCATCGAGCGGGCCTCGGCGTACTCCAGGGCCAGCTTCTTGATCTCCTCCTCCTGGTCCAGCATCTCGGCGATCTGGCCGGGCAGCTTGCGCAGGCCCTCGATGATCCGCTTGCCGTCGCGGACGGAGAGGTCACGGGTGCGGCCCAGGTGAAGGGCGAGGAGCGCGAAGGCCACCGTCGTGTTGGTGAAGCACTTCGTGGAGACCACACAGACCTCGGGGCCGGCGTGGACGTAGATGCCGCCGTCGGCCTCGCGGGCGATCGCCGAGCCGACGACGTTCACCACACCGAGGACGCGGGCGCCCTTGCGCTTCAGCTCCTGGACGGCCGCCAGCACGTCGTAGGTCTCACCGGACTGGGAGACGGCGACGTAGAGGGTGTCGGGGTCCACGACCGCGTTGCGGTAGCGGAACTCGGAGGCCGGCTCGGCGTCGGCGGGGATACGGGCCAACTCCTCGATCATCTGGGCGCCGATCATGCCCGCGTGGTACGAGGTGCCGCAGCCGAGGATCTTCACCCGGCGGATCTGGCGCGCCTCGCGGGCGTCCAGGTTGAGGCCGCCGAGGTGCACGGTGGAGAAGCGGTCGTCGATGCGGCCGCGCAGCACGCGGTCCACGGCGTCGGCCTGCTCGTGGATCTCCTTGTGCATGTACGTGTCGTGGCCGCCCATGTCGTACGAGGCCGCCTCCCACTCCACGGTGGTGGGCTCCGCGGTGGTGCGGGTGCCCTCCGTGGTGTAGGTGCGGAAGTCGTCGGCCTTGAGGGTGGCCATCTCGCCGTCGTCGAGGGTCACTATCTGCCGGGTGTGGGCGACCAGCGCGGCGATGTCCGAGGCGACGAACATCTCCTTCTCGCCGATGCCGAGGACGACCGGGGAGCCGTTGCGGGCGACGACGATACGGTCGTTGAAGTCGGCGTGCATCACGGCGATGCCGTACGTGCCCTCGACGATGCGCAGCGCCTGGCGGACCTTCTCCTCCAGGGTGGTGGCCTGGGAGCGGGCGATGAGGTGGGTGAGGACCTCGGTGTCCGTCTCGGAGAGGAACTCGACGCCGTCCGCCTCCAGCTTGCGGCGCAGTTCGGAGGCGTTGTCGATGATGCCGTTGTGGACGACGGCGACCTTGTTGTCGGCCGACATGTGCGGATGGGCGTTCACATCGGACGGGGCGCCGTGCGTGGCCCAGCGGGTGTGGGCGATACCGGTGGTGCCCTTGAAGCGCGCGGGGACCTTGGCCTCCAGGTCGCGGACCCGGCCCTTGGCCTTGACCATCTTCAGGCCGGCCGTCTTGGGCGAGGTGACCACGATGCCCGCCGAGTCGTAGCCCCGGTACTCCAGGCGCTGCAGGCCCTCCAGGAGCAGCGGCGCGACATCGCGCTTGCCGATGTAACCGACAATTCCGCACATATACAGGTATCCCGTTTCTCGGTCGGTGGGCACCGGGTCCGCGGCCGGTCCGTCAGCCGTAGACGATGCGGCGCAGCTGCCTGAGCGTGAGCTCCGGCGGCGCGACCGCCCGGTATTTCAGGTCCGCCTCGATCCGTTCGAAGATCTCCGCGTTGACCAGGCCCTGGGCCTGGAGCTCGCGGTGGCGGCGACGGACGTAGTCCTCCGTCGTCTCGTCGAAGTAGGCGAGCACGTCCTGGATCACCCGCAGCGCCTCGCCCCGGCTCAGGGGCGTGGACCGCGTCAGATGATCGACAAGTTCGTCGTGCACCCGGTAGATCCTGGGGTAAGGAAGAGCGTTTCGCAAGAATCCTGCCCGATTTCGGGCAGGCCCCTGCGGGGGAGTCTTGGGGGAACGTTGAACGTGTTATGGGCGCCTGTTCGGCGCCCGTCCATCCGGCGGCCCGCATCCCGTCGCCCGAGGCGACGACTTTCGGACGCCATGGACATTCCTCGCATGGGCGTTCCCGAGCCGCTGGCCGAGCGCATGAGCATGGCCGAGCAGCACGAGTACCTGCGCGCCCGTTACTCCCGGCGCACGACAGGGGCACGAGAACGAGGTCGAGTCGGTGGCGTCCTTCGTCAACGTCAAGGACGGCAAGCAGAACGAGACCGTCGCCTGGTCGCGGGTGCGCTACCTCGACTACTCCTTCCTCCGGGTGGACGTGAAGCCCGCGCCCAAGGGACGGCACACCACGCTGACCGTGCGCGGCATCGCCGAGACGGGCGAGCAGGTCGACCACTTCACGGTGGCGCGCAGGGCGAAGTAGCGCCCGCCCGGGACGTGCCGGGCGGTCCTCGGGTGCGCCACACGCGTTCTCGGACGGGTCACATGCGTTTGAGGACCGCCTGCTTGGCCAGCGTGAACTCCTCCTCCGTGAGGACGCCCGACCTGTGCAGCTCGCCCAGTTCCCGCAGGCGGCGCAGCAGGACGTCGTGGTCGTCCCCGTCGGCGGCGGGAGTGAGCTGCTTCGGCCCGGTGTCGCCGGCGCTCGCCGGGTGCGGCAGCCTGGCCTGGACGGCCGCCGCGACCAGGGCCATCAACGGGTCCTTCTTGAAGCCCCAGAGCTCCACGGCGTTGGGGTCGTACTTGGGCGGCGCCTTCGTCGGCGCGTTCCGCACGGTGAAGCGCAGACAGCCGTTCTCCAGGCCCACCGAGGGCTGCCACTCCACGGCCACGATGTCGGCCAGCGCCAGCTTCCGGGGCCCGGCCGCCGCCTTCGCCTCCTCCGTCTTCCAGTTCCACTCCAGACGTACGTGCTCGCCGTCGAAGCTCGCGGTGCCGTCCCCGGCGGAGACCGAGAGCGGGACGACCGGGCCCGGCAGCAGATACGTGCTCACCGCGTCGGCCGGCACCTGGTCCAGCAGCAGCGCGTTGCGTATCTCGTCCACGAGGTACTCGGCGACCCCGTACCGGTCGGCGTCGACGCCCAGCTGGTAGGGGTCGTTGCCGTCGGTGAGCCGGCCGCCCGTCACCTGGAGCAGCGGGTCGCAGCCGTCGCGCAGCCGGAGGCGCAGCCGCCCCGACTTCCTCCCCTGCTCGAACGAGATCCCCGCCAACGCGCTCAGCGGGACCGCGAGTTCGCCGAGTGTCTTACGGAGGAGACTCACGCTCTTGTCGCGGCCCGGTGTGAGCCGCAGGGTGTCGCCGTCGAAGGTCCACGTCCCGTCCCGCTGGAGGATTTCCGCCATGCGGGGATTCTTTCACCGGCCCGAGCGTTATGTGGTCTAGACCTAGCCGGTCATTGCGGGGATGGTGGTGTCGTCCGTTCGGTCGTGGGAGGGAGCACGTCGTGAGACCGCGCCACAGATCGACTCGCCTTCTCGGTGCGCTGCTGCTCGTGGTGTCCGGGATCTTCGCCGTGGGAGCCGCACCCTTGTCCGAGAACGCCGACGTCACCACGGTCCCGCTCGGGCAGGTGATCCCGGCCCCCGCCCGGGTCGAGGCCCACGGATCGCCGTACCGGCTGGACAGCGGTGCGCGCGTCGTCGTGGACGGCGGGCCCGAGGCGCGCCGGGTGGGGGAGTACCTGGCGGGCGTCCTGCGGCCGTCGACCGGTTACCGGCTGCCGGTGACCGACCGCGAGGGCGGCGGCATCCGGCTCCGGCTGGCCGCCGGGGAGACGGCGCTCGGGCCGGAGGGATACCGGCTGCGCAGCGCCCGCTCCGGCGTCACGATCACCGCCCGCACGGCCGCCGGCCTCTTCCACGGCGTGCAGACGCTGCGCCAACTGCTGCCCCCGGCGGTGGAGAAGGACTCCGTGCAGCCGGGGCCCTGGACGGTCGCTGGCGGCACCGTCGAGGACGTGCCGCGCTACGGCTGGCGCGGGGCCATGCTCGATGTGTCCCGGCACTTCTTCACCGTCGACCAGGTCAAGCGGTACATCGACCAGTTGGCGCTCTACAAGTTCAACAAGCTGCATCTGCACCTCTCCGACGACCAGGGCTGGCGCATCGCCGTCGACTCCTGGCCGCGCCTCGCCACGTACGGCGGCTCCACCCAGGTCGGCGGCGGCCCCGGCGGCTTCTACACCAAGGCCGACTACCGGGAGATCGTCCGGTACGCGGCCTCCCGCCACCTGGAGGTCGTCCCCGAGATCGACATGCCCGGCCACACCAACGCCGCCCTCGCCTCCTACGCCGAGCTGAACTGCGACGGCGTCGCGCCGCCGCTCTACACCGGCACGGACGTCGGCTTCAGCTCGCTGTGCGTCGACAAGGAGGTCACGTACGACTTCGTGGACGACGTCGTGCGGGAACTGGCCGCGCTCACCCCCGGCCGGTACCTCCACATCGGCGGTGACGAGGCGCACTCCACCAGCCACGCGGACTACGTGACGTTCATGGAGCGGGTGCAGCCGGTCGTCGCCCGGTACGGCAAGACCGTCGTCGGCTGGCACCAGCTCACCGGCGCGGTCCCGGCGCGGGGCGCCCTCGCCCAGTACTGGGGCCTCGACAGCACCGAGCCGGAGGAGAAGGAGCGGGTCGCGGCCGCCGCGCGCAACGGCACGGGGATCGTTCTCTCGCCGGCCGACCGGATCTACCTCGACATGAAGTACGACAAGGACACACGGCTGGGGCTCGACTGGGCGGGATACGTGGAGGTGCGGCGGTCCTACGACTGGGATCCGGGCGCCTATCTGGCGGGGGCGGGAGTGCCGGAGGCCGCGGTGCGGGGGGTCGAGGCGCCGCTGTGGACGGAGACGATCGTGACGCCGGCCGACATGGACCACATGGTGTTCCCGAGGCTGCCGGGCGTCGCCGAACTGGGCTGGTCACCGGCGGACGCGCTGGGCTGGGAGGGGTATCGCCTGCGGCTGGCTGCGCAGGGGGCTCGGTGGGAGGCGCTCGGGATCGGGTACTACCGGTCGCCCCAGGTGCCGTGGGGTACGCGGTAGAGCTCGGGGGCTTGGGTCTCGTTGGCGGGTGCGGGTGGTGTGGGGTTGCTCGCGCAGTTCCCCGCGCCCCTGAAAGCCCGGGGCGCGACCCATGCCGTAAAAGGGGCGCGGGGAACTGCGCGACCAGCCCCCACTCAGCCGCACCCGCACACACACCAAAGGCTTTCCTGGGGCGCCGGAGGCTAGGCCCTGTCGTCAAATTCCCACCTACCCCGCGACGCCATGCACGCGCTCTCGACGCACCGGGCCCCGACCCGAGTACGTCCAGTACACGGGTCAGGGCCCGGCACGCCGAGAGCACGCACCTGACGCCGCGGGGCCGCCCTTCGGGCGACGGCGGGAATGTGACGACAGGGCCTAGAGGTCCGCTATGGGGTTCTTCAGGGTGCCGACGAGTTGGAGCGCGCCCGTCGGGTCCGACAGGTCGACCATCTGGCGGTTGTCGCGCAGCTGGAGCCGGTTGAGGCAGGACAGCGCGAACTCGGGGGCGAACATGTCGTACTGGGCGAACTTCTCGGCGAGCTCGGGCGTCGCCTCCTGGTAGTCGCGGACCGTCTCCGCGACCGTCCGCCAGAAGTCGTCCTCCTCCAGCACCCCCTCCTCGGCCAGCTGGGCGGCGAGGAAGCGGAAGAAGCAGTCGAAGACGTCCGTGAAGACCGACAGGAGCTTCTTGTCGTCGGGGACGTCCACGCGCACGCGCTCGACCGCCGGCGGGAGCACCGCCTGCGGGTCCATGACCGCGATCTCCTCCGCGATGTCCTTGTAGACCGCCCGCTCCACCACCCCGTCCTTCAGGACGAGGATCACGTTCTCGCCGTGCGGCATGAAGACCAGGTCGTAGGCGTAGAAGCTGTGCAGGAGCGGGGTGAGGTACGCCCGCAGATAGCGGCGCAGCCACTCCGTCGGGGTCAGGCCCGAGCGTTCGATCAGGGCCGCCGCGAAGCCGTGGCCCTCGTGGTCGACATGGACGAGGGAGGCCATCGTCGCCAGCGACTCGCCCTCCTGGAGCCCGGACACGGGGCTCTCGCGCCACAGCGCGGCCAGCATCTTGCGGTACGGGGAGTACCGGTCGGTGGCGGCCTCGTACTCCAGGTGCCGGTAGCCGACGGCGGCCCGCTCGCGGATGATCGACAGGCCCGTCGACTTCAGCACCGGGTCGTTCTCGATCAGTCCGGCCAGCCAGTCGTTGATCGCCGGGGTGGCCTCCATGTACGCCGCCGACAGGCCGCGCATGAAGCCCATGTTGAGGACGGACAGGGCCGTCTTCACGTAGTGCTTCTTCGGGCTGGAGCTGTTGAAGAAGGTCCGGATGGACTGCTGGGCCACGTACTCGTCGTCGCCCTCGCCGAGCAGCACCAGGTGCCGCTGGGCGACCTCGGCGGCGAAGGTGACGGAGAGCTTGTTCCACCACTGCCAGGGGTGGACCGGGATGAACAGGTAGTCGGCCGGGTCGAGTTCCAGCCCGGTGAGGACGGAGGTGAAGCGGTCGACGGTCTCCGCGCCCAGCTCGTCCCGCAGGAACGCCTCGTACTCGATGCCGACGCCCGCCGTGAACACCGCCCGGGAGCGGTGCGCGGCCAGCCAGACCAGACGGACCGGGCTCGCCGTCTCGGGGGCGTACGCCAGGTACTCGTGGACGCCGAAGCCGAGGCGGCCGTTGTTGGCGACGAAGCAGGGGTGCCCCTCCGTCATCCCGGTCTCGATGGCCTGGAAGCCCGCGTCCACCAGCTCGGCTACCGGGACCCGCGGCTTGGTCAGCTTGTAGCAGGTGCCGGAGAGGGTGGAGGAGATCTCCTCCAGGTACACGGGGAGGATCTCGTCGCTCAGCCCCAGGGACCCCTTCAGTTCGATGAAGAAGTCCAGCGCGGCGAGGGGGAGGTCGGCGCCGTCCCGGTGACGGGTGATCGAGTCGGCGTCGACCTGCCAGTGGTCCAGGGCGTAGCGCCTCGCGGCGAACCCGTAGCGGGTCTGGCCGTCGTCGCTGCGGACCTCGAAGCGGCCGTCGGCGGTGGCCTGCGGCGTGATGAGCCGCTCATGGGCGAACTCGGCGAGCGCTTTGCGGATCAGCAGGCGGTTGGCCCGTGCCCAGCGGCGGGGGGACAGGTGCGCCACGGCATCGGACAGGGTCATACGGGGACTCCTCGGGCGGCGAGGCCGCGCTTGTCGAAGAACTGCTCTCGCGTACAGAAACTCAGCAGCGCGCGCTTCTCCGGCTTGTCGATCTCGCGGTCGGGGACGAAACCGACGAACGCGTTGAGCGCGTGCACCGCCGTGTTGGCCACGTCCGGCTCGACGACGACCCGGCGGGTGGCCGGGTCCTCGAAGAGGTGCGCCATCACGGCGGTGATCACGGACCGGGTGAAGCCGTGCACGGGGGTGTCCGTCGGCGGCACCAGGAAGTGCATGCCGACGTCGCCGGGCTCCGGCTCGTACAGGCCGACCAGCTCGCGGTGCGCGGGGTCGTACTTCTCCATGAGGAACGCGGGCTCGCCGTCGAGCAGGCCCAGCAGGGCGTGGTGGTGCGGGTCCGCCGCGATCTCCATGTAGGCGCGCTCGACGTCCGCCGGCCGGGCGTCCTGCATCATCCAGTACGCGGCCTTGGGGTGGGTGACCCAGCCGTGCAGCAGCTCGGCGTCCTTCTGCGGGTCCAGGGGGCGGAAGGTGAAGTGCGTGCCGCTCATACGGCGAACTCCTGGAAGGCGATGGTCTTCTCGACCGGGTAGTACTCGGTGCCCAGCAGCTCGCGGATGATGGACGCGTTGCGGTACGCGCCCATGCCCAGGTCGGGCGAGGTGACGCTGTGCGTGTGGACGCCCGCGTTCTGCAGGAAGATCCCGCGGCCGGTGGTGTCGACGGCGTAGTTGCGGGCCACGTCGAAGCGGCCGTGGCCGTCGAAGACGAGCCGGTCGCGGATCGGGGCGAGGAACGCCGGCGGCCGGTAGTGGTAGCCGGTGGCCAGGACCAGGCCCTCGGTCTCGATCTCGAAGTCCTTGCCCTGCTCGTCCTGGCGGAAGCCGAGCGTGTAGCGGCCGTCCGCGTAGGAGGCGCTGTTCAGGGACGAGTTGGTGAGCAGGCGGGTGGGGACCGGGCGTCCGCCGGCGGTCACGTTCTTCTGGTAGAGCAGATCGAAGATCGAGTCGATCAGATCCCCGTTGATGCCCTTGAACAGGCCCTTCTGCTGCTTCTCCAGCCGGTAGCGGGTCTCCTCGGGCAGCGCGCGGAAGTAGTCGATGTAGTCCGGGGACGTCATCTCCAGCGTCAGCTTGGTGTATTCGAGGGGGAAGAAGCGCGGGGAGCGGGTGACCCAGTTGAGCCGGTAGCCGTGGACGTCGATCTCGGAGAGCAGTTCGTAGAAGATCTCCGCGGCGCTCTGGCCGCTGCCGACGATCGTGATCGACTTCTTCTTCAGCAGCTCCGCCTTGCGGTGCATGTACTGCGCGTTGTGGAAGAAGTCCCCGCCCAGGCCCTCGCACGCCTCGGGCACGTACGGGACGGTGCCGGTGCCGAGGACCAGCCGGCGGGCGCGAAGGACGTCCCCGCCGGCCGTCCGTACGGCGTACACGTCGTCCTCGTACGTCACCTCGGTGACCGTCGTGCCGAAGCGGACGTTGCCGAGCCGGTTCGCGGCCCAGCGGCAGTAGTCGTCGTACTCGACGCGCAACGGGTAGAAGTTCTCGCGGATGTAGAACGAGTACAGCCGGCCGGAGTCCTTCAGGTAGTTGAGGAAGGAGTACGGCGACGTCGGGTCGGCGAGGGTGACCAGGTCCGACATGAACGGGGTCTGGAGGTGGGCGCCGTCGAGGAACATCCCCGAGTGCCACTCGAAGTGCGGCTTCGCGTCCAGGAAGATCCCGTCGAGCTCGGCGATGGGCTCGGTCAGGCAGGCGAGGCCCAGGTTGAAGGGCCCCAGTCCGATGCCGATGAAGTCGTGGACGTGCGCGGCGGGTTCAGGAAGCGACGCGGTCAAGGGATTCTCCCAGGTACTGCTCGGCGTGGCCGGCGATCAGGTCGAGCACGGCGGCGATGTCGGCGACCGTGGTCTCGGGGTTGAGCAGGGTGAACTTCAGGTAGTGGCGACCGCCCACCTTGGTGCCCGCGACGACGGCGTCGCCGGAGGCGAACAGGGCCTTGCGGGCGTACAGGTTGGCGCGGTCGATCTCGGCCGGGTCGGTGACGGCCTCGGGGATGTAGCGGTAGACCAGCGTGGACAGCCGGGGCTCCACGACCACGTCGTAGCGCGGGTCGGCGGCGAGCAGCTTCCAGCCCTCCTCCGCCAGGTCGCACACCTCGTCGAACAGCTCCCCGACACCGTCGGCGCCCATCGTGCGCAGCGTCATCCACAGCTTCAGTGCGTCGAAGCGGCGGGTGGTCTGGAGGGACTTGTCGACCTGGTTGGGGATGCGCTCGGTGACCATGCGGCGCGGGTTGAGGTACTCCGCGTGGTAGGTGGCGTGGCGCAGGGTCGCCCCGTCCCGGACCAGGACGGCGGAGGAACTCACCGGCTGGAAGAAGGACTTGTGGTAGTCGACGGTGACCGAGTCGGCCCGCTCGATCCCGTCGAGCAGCGCCCGGCGCTTGAGGGAGACGAGCAGCCCGCAGCCGTAGGCGGCGTCGACGTGCATCCACGTCCCGTACTGGGCGCACAGCTCGGCTATCTCGGGCAGCGGGTCGATGGACCCGAAGTCGGTGGTGCCGGCGGTGGCGACGACGGCCATGGGGACCAGGCCCTCGGCCTTGCAGCGCTCCAGTTCACGGGCGAGCGCCATGGTCTGCATCCGCTGGTCGCCGTCGACCGGGATCGAGACGACCGCGTCCTGTCCGAGGCCCAGCAGTTTCGCCGACTTCTTCACGCTGAAGTGGCTGACCTCGGAGGCGAAGATCCGCAGTGTGCCGGTGTCCTCGGTCTTGGCCTCCTCGCGGGCGAGGAGCAGGGCCTGGAGGTTGGACTGCGAGCCGCCGGAGGTGAAGACGCCGTCGGCGGCGGGGCCGAAGCCGACGCGCTCGTTGGTCCAGTCGATCAGTTTGCGCTCGATCAGTGTGCCGCCCGCCGACTGGTCCCAGGTGTCGAGCGAGGAGTTGACGGCGGAGAGGACCGCCTCGCCGAGCACGGCCGGGATGACGACCGGGCAGTTGAGGTGGGCGAGGTAGCGGGGGTGGTGGAAGTAGACCGCGTCCCGGAGGTAGACCTCCTCCAGTTCGTCGAGGACGGCGGCCGTGTCGTGCAGCGGCTCGTCGAGGTCGATCCGCTCGATCGCGGGCGCGAGGGCGTCGACGCCGACTCCGGTGAACGGCCGGTCGGTGGTGGCGAGTTTGGCCGCCACCCGCTCCACGCCTTCGGTCACGGTGCGGCGGTACCGCTCCGCGGTCGTGTCATTGAGCAGGTGCGAGCGCATGGGGAGGTCCTCCGAGAGGGGTTTCGACTTAGGTTAGCCTAACCTAAGCCACTTGGGCGAGGTCATGCCTGTCCCGTGACTGTCATCACGTCAGTCACTCGGGCAACACGGGCAGTTGGTCCGACGGGCGCGCTATTCGCCGCGCTCGCGCAGCTGTTCCTCGGTCAGGCCCTCACGCCAGTACCCGACGAAGGTCACGCGCCGCTTGTCGATCCCGCGCTCCCGCACGAGATGCCGGCGCAGTTCCTTGACCCGGCCGGACTCACCGGCGATCCAGGCGTAGGGCGACGCGCCGGGCGGCAGCGGGGCGGCACGGACGGCGTCGAGCCCGGGCGGGGCGCCCTCGCCGCGCACCAGCCAGGTGATCTCGGCGTCCGCCTCGGTGACCAGGTCCTGGATGTCCCCCGCGTGGTGGACCTCCAGCCAGACCCGCGCCGGCATCCCGGCCGGCAGCGACTCCAGGATCGCGGAGGCGGCGGGCAGTGCCGTCTCGTCCCCCCAGATCACCACCAGGTCGGTGTCGGCCGGCGGCCGGAACCGGATCGCCCGGTTGTCGGCGACCGCCGGCCCGAGCAGCACGACCCGGTCCCCGGCCGACGCGCCCGACGCCCACCGTGACGCGGGCCCGGCGGGCACGGCGGCCCCCGGCTCCACCCCGTGCAGCACGAAGTCGATGTCGATCTCGACGGTCTCCCCGTGCGCGTCGGCGCGCAGCCCCCGCAGCGTGTACGAGCGCATCACCGCCCGCACGTCGTCCGGCAGCTCCCGCCACGCCTGCCACCAGCCGTCGCCCAGCTCGTACGGCACGGCCGGGACGTCCTGCCCCGGGTGCGGCAGGAACAGCGACAGCGACTGGTCCCTCCCGTCCGACAGGAAGAACCGCAGGTCGTCCCCCGCGAAGGAGACACGCACGAGAGACGGCCCCAGCCGCTCCGTCCGCACGACCTGAAGAGAGAAGAAACGGAAGGGCGCGGCTACGGCCGTCGTCATGTCGGGGCTCCGGCATCAGGGGCGGGGCGTAGGGGGAGGGGGCGGCCCGGGAAACCCGGGGGCGCGGGGCGTCGACAGGTGCGGCGCCGCCGCGTGTGCGCGACCTGCCACACACGACCCGCGGGCGGGACCGGCGGTCAGCTGACCTTCTTGGCCTTCTCGATCGCCTCGGCCAGCTCCTCCAGAAGCGGCGCGCACTTGTCGTAGGACAGGATCGGCTCGGGGTTGCGCCCGATGACCTGCCCGGCCTTGACCGCGGGCAGCTTCTTCCAGGTCGCCTCCTCGATCGCGTCCGGCTGGATCGCCGACGTGCGGTTGTCCATGATGATGACGTCCGCGTCGTACTTGTCGACGTTCTCCCAGCTGAGGTTCTCGAACCAGCCGCCGCTGGCCTTCAGCGCCTCGGCGCTCGGCTCGACGAAGTTCACGCCGAGGGCCTTGAAGTACTCCAGGTCGATGGAGAGGTTCGAGCCGGACACGTAGAAGATGTCCTGGCTGGCGGAACCGGCCAGGACCTTGATGTCCGGCTTGGCCTTGGCGGCCGCGCGCAGCCGGGCGGCGGCGTCCTCGAACCGCTTCTTCGCCGCGGTGACCTTCTCCGACGTGACGTCCGCGCCCAGCGACTCGGCCAGCTCGTAGACCCGCTGGAGCGGCTCGGTCATCTGACGGTCGTACACGGAGATGCCGACGCTCGGGGCGAGCTTGGCGATCTTGTCCTTGGACGCCTCGGGCACGTACCAGAGGGTGCCCGCGTCGTCGAACATCGTGGTGATGAGGACGTCGGGGGAGAGGGCGGCGTACTTCTCGACGCTGAACTCGTCCCAGATGTTGCCGATGACGGTGACCTTGCTGACGTCGAGGTCGCCGGCCTGCACGTCGGCCTTGCCGTTCTGCAGCTTGGTCGGGCCGAAGACGCCCTTCACGCCGATGCCGTAGTCGTGCAGGGCGGCGGCGACGCCCACGAAGGCGACGATGTTCGCCGGGGTCTTGTCGAGCTTGACGGTCTCGCCGCGGTCGTCCTTGAAGGTCCACGGGCCCGACTTGGCGGCCGCCGTCTCCTTGCCGGAGCCGGCGCCGCTGCTCGCCTTGTCGTCTCCGCAGGCGGCGAGCGCGGCACCGAGGCCGAGTGCGCCACCGGCGGCGAGGATGCCACGGCGGGTGAGGTGAGCGGCTCTGGCGTTGGGCATGAGTATGGCTACTTTCGAACGGGGCGGAGTGCCGCCCGAGGGTGAGTTCGAAGGTAGGTTAGCCTAACCTCACCACTTGTCCAGCGGGTGGGGTGTGCTTGGGGGGAGTACCGCGTCCGGGGCGCGTCAACACACCGGAAGGCCGGATCCGTGAGAACGAATCCGGCCTCCTCGGTACGGCGGTGTCAGCCCACGAGCCCCAACTCGCGGGCGATCAGCATGCGCTGGACCTCGCTCGTGCCCTCGCCGATCTCCAGGATCTTGGAGTCGCGCCACATGCGGGCCACCGGGTACTCGTTCATGAAGCCGTAGCCGCCGTGGATCTGCGTGGCGTCACGGGCGTTGTCGACGGCGACCGTGGACGAGTACAGCTTCGCCAGCGCCGCCTCCTTCTTGAACGGCTCCCCGGCCACGAGCCGCGAGGCCGCGTCCCGCCAGGCGAGGCGGGCCGTGTGGGCCTTCATCTCCATGTCGGCGATCTTGAACTGGATCGCCTGGTTGGAGCCGATCGGCCGGCCGAAGGCGTGGCGCTCCTTGGCGTACTTCACCGACTCGTCGACACAGCCCTGGGCGAGCCCCGTGGCGAGCGCCGAGATGGCGATCCGGCCCTCGTCGAGGATGCGCAGGAACTGCGCGTAGCCGCGGCCCAGTTCGCCGAGGAGGTTCTCGGCCGGGACCCGGACGTCGGAGAAGGACAGCTCACGGGTGTCGGAGGCGTTCCAGCCGACCTTCGAGTACGGGGCCGCCACCGTGAAGCCCGGGGTGCCGGACGGGACGATGATGGAGGAGATCAGCGGCTTGCCCTCCGGGGTGCGGCCGGTCACCGCCGTGACCGTGACGAGGCCCGTGATGTCGGTGCCGGAGTTGGTGATGAAGCACTTGCTGCCGTTGATCACCCACTCGTTGGTCTCCTCGTCCAGCCGGGCCGTCGTACGGGTCGCGCCCGCGTCCGAGCCGCCGTCCGGCTCGGTGAGGCCGAACGCGCCGAGGATCTCCCCGGAGCACAGCCGCGGCAGCCACTCCTCCTTCTGGGCCGGTGTGCCGAACAGATGGATCGGCATGGCGCCCAGGGAGACTCCCGCCTCCAGGGTGATGGCCACGGACGAGTCGACCCGCGCCAGCTCCTCCAGCGCGATGCCGAGCGCCAGGTAGTCGCCGCCCATCCCGCCGTACTCCTCCGGGAACGGCAGCCCGAACAGGCCCATACGGCCCATCTCGCGCACGATCTCGTACGGGAACTCATGGCGCTCGTAGAAGTCGCCGATCTTCGGTGCGACGACCTCGTGCGCGAACTCCTCGACGGTACGGCGGAGTTCTTCCAGTTCGGGAGAGAGGTGGTGGTCCATGAGAAGTCACTGCTCCTTGTGGGAGAGGGCTCGTACGGTGCGGGACGGGCTGGGTCGGCCCAGGTGGTCGGCCATCCACGCGCTGGTGGCGACGAGACGGCCGAGGTCGACGCCGGTGTCGATGCCGAGGCCCCGCAGCATCCACACGAGGTCTTCCGTGGCGAGGTTGCCGGTGGCGCTCTTCGCGTAGGGGCAGCCGCCGAGGCCGCCCGCCGACGCGTCGACCGTGGTGACGCCGTGCCGCAGCGCCGCGAGGGTGTTGGCGAGGGCCTGGCCGTAGGTGTCGTGGAAGTGGACACCGAGGGCCGGGGTCGGCACGCCCGCCTCGTTCAGCGCGGTGAGCAGCGCCTGCACATGGCCCGGGGTGGCGACGCCGATGGTGTCGCCGAGGCTCAGCTCGTCGCAGCCCATGTCGACCAGGGCCCGGCAGACCCGGACGACCTGCGGGATGGGCACCGGGCCCTCCCAGGGGTCGCCGAAGCACATGGAGAGATAGCCCCGGACATGGACCCCGTCGGCCTTCGCCCGGGTCACCACCGGGTCGAACATGGCCAGCGCCTCGTCGACCGTGCGGTTGAGGTTGGCCTTGGCGAAGGACTCGGTGGCGCTGGCGAAGACGGCCACCCGGCGGGCGCCCAGCACCAGGGCCCGGTCGAGACCGCGCTCGTTGGGCACCAGGACCGGCAGGTCCACGGGCAGATGGGCGACCCGCGGGAACAGGTCCTCGGCGTCGGCGAGCTGCGGCACCCACTTGGGGTGCACGAAGCTCGTCGCCTCGATCGTCGTCAGGCCCGCGTCGGCCAGGCGGCGGACGAACTCGGCCTTCACCTCCGTCGGGACGGTCGCCTTCTCGTTCTGCAGCCCGTCACGGGCACCCACCTCGTGGATGCGGACCCGTGGCGGGAGCCCGTCGGCGGCGGGCGGGGGCACGGTCATCGGGAGACCGAGGGCGGCACCCTCCGCGGTCGATTCCGTGCTGTCCGGTGAGGTCATCACGCCACCTCCTCGTCCTGCTCGTGCGGGGCGACGACCGCGAGCACCTGGTCCATGGCGACGGTCGTGCCCGGAGACACGTCCAGCTCGGTGACGGTCCCGGCGTGCGGCGCGGAGATGACGTGCTCCATCTTCATCGCCTCCACCACCAGCAGACTCTGACCGGCGCTCACCTCGTCCCCCACGGCCACCTTCACCACGGTGACCGTGCCGGGCATCGGCGCCGTCAGCGAGTCCGCGCCCGCGTGCGCCGCGCCGGTCAGGGCGGCGGCCACCGGGTCGTGGTCCCGGACGTGCCAGGCGTCACCGTCCCGGCCGAGCCAGTCGCCGGCGTGGTGGAAGGTGTGGCGGACGCCGTCCAGGGTCACGGTGACCCGGTCGCCGGTGACGGTGTGGGTGCCCAGCGGGCGATGGGTGACGGGTTCGAGGCCCGGCACCCGCAGGTCGAAGGCCGGCGGAACGGTCTCACCGCCCAAGCGCCAGCCGTTCGGCACCGAGAACGGGTCCGTCCAGCCCTCGCCGCGCGGCGTCAGCGCGTCGAGCCGCAACGCGGCCGCCGCCTCGTACACGGCCTCGGGCACCCCGTCCGGTACGAGCCCGTCGACCTCCCGCTCGACCAGGCCCGTGTCCAGGTCGCCCGCGACCACCGCCGGATGCGCCAGCAGCCGCCGCAGGAACCCGGCGTTCGTCTGGACGCCCAGGGTGACCGTCCCGGCGAGGGCGGCCCGGAGGCGGCGCAGCGCGGTGGGCCGGTCGGGGCCGTACGCGATGACCTTGGAGAGCATCGGGTCGTACAGCGAGCCGATCTCCGTGCCCTCGGTGAGACCGGAGTCCGTGCGCACGCCGTCGCCCTGCGGCTCGCGCAGCCTCAGGATCGTGCCGCCGGAGGGCAGGAAGCCGCGCGAGGGGTCCTCGGCGCAGATCCGGGCCTCGACGGCGTGGCCCGTCAGCCGGACGTCGTCCTGCGCGAGGCCCAGCCGTTCGCCCGCCGCGACCCGCAGCTGCCACTCCACCAGGTCCACGCCCGTGACCAGCTCGGTCACCGGGTGCTCCACCTGGAGGCGGGTGTTCATCTCCATGAAGTAGTACGACGACGGGTCGCCGCCGGGGACGATGAACTCGACCGTGCCCGCGCCGGAGTAGCCGCATGAGCGGGCCGCCTGGACCGCCGCCTCACCCATCGCGGCACGGGTGGCCTCGTCGAGCAGGACGCTGGGCGCCTCCTCGATGATCTTCTGGTGGCGGCGCTGGAGGGAGCACTCGCGCTCGCCGAGGTGGATCACCTGCCCGTGGTTGTCGGCCAGGACCTGGATCTCGATGTGCCGGGGGCGGTCGATCCACCGCTCCACGAGCAGCGTGTCGTCGCCGAAGGAGGCGCGGGCCTCGCGGCGGGCGGCGGCGATCTCGTCGGCCAGCCGCTCCTCGTCCCGCACCAGCCGCATGCCCTTGCCGCCGCCCCCCGCGCTGGGCTTCAGCAGCACCGGCATCCCGATCTCCCGCGCCGCGTCCGCGAGCTGGGCGTCGGTCAGACCGCTGCCGCTGGAGCCGGGCACCACCGGCACCCCGGCCGCCCGGACCGTCTCCTTGGCGCGGATCTTGTCGCCCATGAGGGAGATGGCGTCGGCGGGCGGCCCGATGAAGACGAGCCCCGCCTGAGCGCACGCCCGCGCGAACCCGGCGTTCTCCGCGAGGAAGCCGTACCCCGGGTGCACCGCCTGCGCGCCCGTGCGGGCCGCCGCCTCCAGCAGGCGCTCGACCGACAGATAGCTCTCCGCCGCCGGCGCCGGACCGATCCGTACCGCGGTGTCGGCCTCGCGTACGTGCCGGGCGTCGGCGTCCGCGTCGGAGTACACCGCGACCGAGCGGACGCCGAGGGCGCGCAGGGTGCGGATGACGCGGACGGCGATCTCGCCGCGGTTGGCCACCAGCACCGTGTCGAACATGCTCACGTTCACAAGCCCCCTCACATCCGGAAGACGCCGAACTGGGGGTCACCCAGCGGCGCGTTGGCGCAGGCGGTCAGGGCGAGGCCCAGGACCTGGCGGGTGTCCAGCGGGTCGATCACGCCGTCGTCCCAGAGGCGGGCGGTGGCGTAGTAGGCGTTCCCCTGGCGCTCGTACTGGGCGCGGATCGGGTCCTTGAAGGACTCCTCGTCCTCTAGGGGCCACTGCTCGCCCCGCGCCTCCAACTGGTCCCGCTTCACCGTCGCCAGCACGGACGCGGCCTGCTCGCCGCCCATCACCGAGATCTTGGCGTTGGGCCACATCCACAGGAAGCGCGGTGAGTAGGCCCGGCCGCACATCGAGTAGTTGCCCGCGCCGTACGAACCGCCGACGACGACGGTCAGCTTGGGGACGCGGGTGCAGGCCACCGCCGTCACCATCTTGGCGCCGTGCTTGGCGATGCCGCCGGCCTCGTAGTCCCGGCCGACCATGAAGCCGGAGATGTTCTGCAGGAACACCAGGGGGATGCCGCGCTGGTCGCACAGCTCGATGAAGTGGGCGCCCTTCTGGGCCGACTCCGAGAACAGGATGCCGTTGTTGGCGACGATCCCCACCGGGTGGCCGTGGATCCGGGCGAAGCCGGTGACCAGGGTCTGCCCGAACTCCGCCTTGAACTCGGCGAAGCGCGAGCCGTCCACCACGCGCGCGACGACCTCCCGGACGTCGTACGGGGTGCGGGAGTCGACCGGCACCGCCCCGTACAGCGTGTACGGGTCCACCTTGGGTTCGACGGCCGGCTCCACCGACCAGGGGAGCGGGCCCCGCGAGGGCAGCGTGGAGACGATCGTCCGCACGATCCGCAGGGCGTGCGCGTCGTCCTCCGCGAGGTGGTCGGTGACCCCGGAGACCCGGGAGTGCACCTCGCCGCCGCCCAGCTCCTCGGCGGTGACGACCTCGCCGGTGGCGGCCTTCACCAGCGGGGGGCCGCCGAGGAAGATCGTCCCCTGGTTGCGGACGATCACGGCCTCGTCGCTCATCGCCGGGACGTACGCGCCCCCGGCCGTGCAGGACCCCAGCACGGCCGCGATCTGCGGAATGCCCGCGCCCGACATCCGGGCCTGGTTGTAGAAGATCCGGCCGAAGTGCTCGCGGTCGGGGAAGACCTCGTCCTGCATGGGCAGGAAGGCGCCGCCGGAGTCGACGAGGTAGAGGCAGGGGAGGCGGTTCTCCAGCGCCACCTCCTGGGCCCTCAGGTGCTTCTTCACCGTCAGCGGGTAGTACGTGCCGCCCTTGACGGTGGCGTCGTTGGCCACGATCACGCACTCACGGCCGCTGACCCGGCCGATCCCGGCGATCACCCCGGCCGCCGGCGCCTGCCCGTCGTACAGGCCGTCGGCGGCGAGGGGGGCCAGCTCCAGGAAGGGCGAGCCCGGGTCCAGGAGGGTGTCGACCCGGTCCCTGGGCAGCAGCTTGCCCCGGGCGGTGTGCCGGGCGCGCGCCTTCTCGCCGCCGCCGAGACGGGCGGCGGCCAGTTTGGCGCGCAGCTCCTCGCCGAGGGCGCGGTGCGCGGCCTCATTGGCCCGAAACGACTCCGCCGCGGGGTCCACCGCGGTCGTGAGCTCCGGTGCCTGGTCCATCGTGCGGTCCCCTCACCTTTGTTAATGAGCGTTAACGCATTTCCTCCAGGTTAACGACCGCTAACCTCCCTGTCTAGAATTGGCTCCATGGCCACCAGAACCGACGCCCCCACCCGCCGCGAGCAGATCCTCAAGGAGGCCGCCCGGCTCTTCGCCGAGCGCGGCTTCCACGGTGTCGGCGTCGACGAGATAGGCGCCGCCGTCGGGATCAGCGGCCCCGGCCTCTACCGCCACTTCGCCGGCAAGGACGCGATGCTCGCCGAGCTGCTGGTCGGTATCAGCGGCCGGCTGCTGACGGGGGCCAAGCGCAGGATCGCCGAGGCGGACGGCTCGACGGCGGGCGGCCGGGGGGCCGCGGGTGCGGCCGGGGTTCGGGCGGACGGGGGCAGGGGGCGGTGGGACGCCGAGGCGGTGCTCGACTCGCTCATCGAGGGGCACATCGACTTCGCCCTCGACGACCGTCCCCTCATCACCCTGCACGACCGCGAGCTGGACCGCCTCCGCGACAGCGACCGCAAGCTGGTGCGCCAGCTCCAGCGGCAGTACGTCGAGCTGTGGGTCGAGGTGCTGCGCGAGGTCTACCCTGCCCTCGCCGAGCCCGCCGCCCGCTCCGCCGTCCACTCGGTGTTCGGCCTGCTGAACTCGACCCCCCACCTGGGCCGCCCGGGTTCCCTGCCGGGCCGTGCGGCCACGGCGGAACTCCTCCACCGGATGGCGCGGGGGGCCTTCGCGGCGGCCGGCGCCGCCGGGTGAACCGACCGGCGACGGCTCACGTGTGCCCTCACGGAGGAGGGCCGGGCCGGGCGCCCGGCGTGACGAGCGTTACGCCCCCACCTCTCTGGACGGCTCTTCGTACTCGCCGGTACGGTTGAGTCTGAGCAAGCGCTTAGCCAAGCGGAGTCCGGGCGTCGGCCCCGGACGACGACGGCTTGCAGCCATGTGGGTGAGAGTGGCGCCGGTTCGGGCGCAGAAAGGGGTCGGCCGTGCGCCGTACGGTGTTCAACGAGGATCACGAGGCGTTCCGGGAGACCCTGCGTGCCTTCATCGAGGCCGAGGTCGTCCCCGTGTACGACGAGTGGCTGGCCGCGGGCCAGGCGCCGCGCGACTTCTACTACAAGCTCGCCGAGCTGGGTGTCTTCGGCATCCGCGTGGACGAGGAGTACGGCGGCGCCGGCATCGACTCGTACAAGTTCGAGGCCGTCCTCTACGAGGAGACCGCCCGCGCCGGCATCACCTTCGGCGGCTCCGGCGTGCACGTGCTGCTCGGCCTGCCGTACATCAAGATGCTCGCCAACGACGAGCAGAAGAAGCGGTACCTGCCCAAGTTCGTCTCCGGCGAGGAGATGTGGGCGATCGCGATGACCGAGCCGGGCACCGGCTCCGACCTCGCGGGCATGCGCACCACCGCCAAGCTCAGCGAGGACGGCACGCACTACGTCCTCAACGGCGCCAAGACCTTCATCACCGGCGGTGTGCACGCCGACCGCATGATCGTGTGCGCCCGTACGGCCGCCCCGACCAAGGAGGACCGCCGCCACGGCATCTCCCTGTTCGTCGTGGACACCAAGGCCGAGGGCTACTCGGTCGGCCGCAAGCTCGACAAGCTCGGCCTGAAGACCTCCGACACCGCCGAGCTGGCGTTCGTCGACGTCAAGGTCCCCGTCGAGGACCTCCTCGGCGAGGAGAACAAGGGCTTCTACTACCTCGGCCACAACCTCGCCTCCGAGCGCTGGGGCATCGCCTACGGCGCCTACGCGCAGGCCAAGGCCGCGATCCGGTTCGCCAAGCAGTACGTGCAGGAGCGCGTCGTCTTCGGCCAGCCCGTCGCCGCCTTCCAGAACACCAAGTTCGAGCTGGCCGCCTGCCAGGCCGAGGTGGACGCCGCCGAGGCCGTCGTCGACCGCGCCACGGAGGCCCTCGACGCCGGTGAGCTGACCCCGGCAGAGGCCGCCAGCGCCAAGCTGTTCACCACCGAGGTCGCGCACCGTGTGATCGACCGCTGCCTCCAGCTGCACGGCGGCTACGGCTTCATGAACGAGTACCCGATCGCCCGCCTGTACGCGGACAACCGCGTCAACCGCATCTACGGCGGCACCAGCGAGATCATGAAGTCGATCATCGCGAAGGACATGGGTCTGTAAGGTCCCGGAAATTACCGTCCAGTACAACTGACCTCATGAGTCAGGCACCACTTCTGGATCTCCTCGATCTCCTCGACCTGGAGCAGATCGAGGAGAACATCTTCCGCGGCCCGTCCCGGCCCGCCATCGTCCCGCGCGTCTTCGGCGGGCAGGTCGCGGCACAGGCGCTCGTCGCCGCGGGGCGGACGGTCCCCGAGGACCGGCTGCCCCACTCCCTCCACGCCTACTTCCTGCGCACCGGCGACCCGGGCGCGCCCATCGTCTACACGGTCGACCGGATGAACGACGGCCGTTCCTTCACCGCGCGCCGTGTCGTCGCCGTCCAGCACGGGCAGCCGATCTTCGCCCTGTCGGCGTCGTTCCAGCGGTGGGAGGAGGGCCTCGAACACCAGGCGCCGATGCCGTCCGCGCCCGACCCGGAGACCCTGCCCACCGCCGAGGAACGGCTCCCGGGGTACGGCCTCGACCCGGTCGTCGTCGAGAAGATGCTGGAGGCACGGGCCGCCGTCGACCTGCGCTACGTCGACGACCCGCCCTACGGCCGCTACGGCGAGCCCCGCGAACCCCGCTCCCAGGTGTGGTTCCGCGCGGGCGGCAAGCTGGACGACGACCCCCTGCTGCACGTCGTGCTCGCGACCTACGTCTCCGACATGACGCTGCTCGACTCCATCCTCCTCGCGCACGGCCGCGGCGGCTGGGCCGTGGGCGACGTCGTCGGGGCCTCGCTCGACCACGCCATGTGGTTCCACCGGCCGTTCCGCGCCGACGAGTGGCTCCTCTACGACCAGGAGTCGCCGTCCGCGTCGGCCGGGCGCGGCCTCGGCCAGGGCCGCATCTACACCCGCGACGGCCGGCTCGCGATCTCCGTGATCCAGGAGGGCGTCGTCCGCGTCCCGCGACCGAGGACGCCCTGAGACCGCCGCCGGCGGGGCCTAGCCCTGGGCCAGCCCCGCTTGGTCCAGCAGGTACGCCGTCATCGGGTCGTAGTAGCGCGGGCTGACCACGTGGTCGTCGAGGGGGACCGCGACCTGGAGCGTGCCCTCGGACTCGCCGAGGAAGAGGGCCGGGTCGTTGGAGTCCGCGTAGCCGACGGAGTCGATGCCGAGCTGGCCCGCGCAGCCCGCCCAGCCGTGGTCGGCGACCACCAGGTCGGGCAGCGGCCGGCCGGCACCCTCCAGCCCCCGCAGGATCGCCCGCATCGGCTCGGGCGAGTGGGTGTGCCAGAGCGTGGCGCCGTGCTCCAGGACGGCGACGTCCGCGAACTGCATCACGTACCCCTCGTCCGTCTGGAGTCCGTCCGGGATGACGACGATCTCGCAGCCCGCCGCGCGCAGCGCCCGCGCCGTCTCGTGGTGCACATGCAGCAGGCCGCCGGGGTGACCGGTGGCGAACAGGACGCGCTGTCCGCCCTCCGCCGCCTTGCGGAGCCGGGCCGCCATGCGCTCCAGCGCGTCGACCGTCAGGTCCGGGTCGATGGTGTCCTGGCCGTAGCGGTACCCGGGGTCGTCGTTCACGCCGACGCGCTCGGCCATCACGGCCAGTACGTCCTGCTCGTCGCTCCAGCGGTCGCCGAGCTCCAGGCCGAGCCAGTAGTGGCGGTTGCCGTTGGCCAGTTCGCGGTAGTGGGAGAGGTTGTTCTCGCGCGGCGTGGCGACGTCGCCCGCGATACGTGTCCGTACGAGGTGTTCGACGAGCTCGGCGCGGCTGGGGGTCCCGGGTATCGGCATGCGTCCATTGTGAGGCAGACAACTGCGTCAGTCGCGGGCGTACCGTCCGCTGCGACCCGCGTCACTCCCCGTCGGCCCGCGCCGCTCCCCGGGTCTCCCACCCCACCGGTTCACTCCTGGCGCAGCGCGAACCACAACTCCATCCGTACGTCCGGGTCGTCCAGGTCCGCCCCCAGCAACGCGGCGCAGCGACCCACGCGTTGGCGGACCGTGTTGCGGTGTACGGCCAGCGCGACGGCCGTACGGTCCCAACTGCCGTGCAGCGACAGCCAGGTGCGCAACGTCTCCACGAGTGCCGGGGAGTCGTCGAGCGGGGCCAGCAGCGCGCGGGCGTGGGCGGTGGCGTCCTCGGCCCGGACGAGATCGGCGAGCGCGGTACGGGCCCCGTGCCGCACCAGCGCCGTGCGGGTGGCCCGCGCCCGGGCCAGCGCGCGGGCGGCCTGCGCGTCCGCCGCCGGCCACGCGTCCGGGGCCGCCGGGGCGCTCACCCCGCAGGTCCAGCCCGGCTGGGCGGTGACCTCGCGGCCGGCCGGGACCAGGACGCGTACGACGTCGCCGTGGGCGTCGACCAGGGCGGAGCCGAGGGCCGCGCCGAGCGCGCCGGCCATGAGGGGGTCGGGTGACCGTGCCTCGTCGGTGGGGCGCGCGTGTACGACCAGCCAGGGGCCGGCTCCACCCAGCAGGGGTGCGATGTCCTGCCGGGCCGCGCCGAGCAGCAGCCGTACGAGGGCGGACACGCGGGCCGCGCCGGTGCCGCTCCCGCTCCGCTGCTCACCGGTGAGGAGGGAGAGGAGCACGGCGGCGACGGAGGTGATCGTGTGGGTGCCGGGGTCGCGGTGGGGGGTGGCCACGGCGAGGGCGAAGCGAGGGGGTGAGCCGAGGGCGTAGGCCGTGAGGTGGGTGCCGGCGACCGTGTCCGTGGCGGAGGTGGGGGTGAGGGCGCGCGGGGAGGGCTCGGGGGGTTGCCGTGACGGGGCGGCTGCGGGTGCGTCGTGGCTGGTCACGCGGTTCCCCGCGCCCCTTGGGGGGTGGGGGTGCACCACCGCTGTCAGTGCGGCCAGGGCTCGGGTGATCGCCTGCCCCGGGTCGCGGCCGAAGGCCGCCAGTTCCGTGCCCTCCGGGCCGTAGAGGACCGCGCGGCCTTCGACGCGGCGGGCCAGTTGGCGCAGGACCGCTCGGACCGGGTCCGGGCGGGACGCCGCCGCCGCGAGGCTCTGCTGGGCCTCCGTGACGCGGCGGAGCTCGGCGTGCCTCGCCTGGGCCATCAGTTGCCAGACCGCTCGGGCGACCCCGGAGAAGGTCGTGCGGGGCGGGACCTCGATCAGCGGCAGCCCGTAGGTGTCGCAGGCGGCCACCAGGGCCCTCGGGACCGTGTCGTGGACCGGCGCCAGGCCGAAGCCGAGGGCCGCGCCGCCCGCCGCGACGATCCGGGAGACGTAGTCGTCGAAGTAGGTGCCGGACCCGGCGGACTCCGGGGTGTCCGCCCCCGTCGCGGCCTGCGGGATGTGCACGCCCGCCGTCAGCAGCAGCTCACCGCCGAGCAGGTACGGGTAGGGGTCGGACAGCTCCGAGGTGTGCGCCCCGTGGACCACCGTGCCGCTGCCGGTCGGGCCCGCGATCTGCCGCAGTCCCAGGTCCTCGCGGGCGAGGAGGGCGGCGAGGGGCACGGGAGGGGTGGGCGGCACGGCCGGGACCGCCGCGTCCGACATGATGTGCGTTCCCTCCATCCGGAACGGCTCCAGTGGATGAAACGTACACTTCGCAGCCGCTTCCCGGCCACCTACTGTCGAGGCACGCACCCGCGCGCACCCGCGCGGTCAGCCCCGCCCCCACGTACCGGCATCCCCCTCCTGGAGAGCACGCACCATGAGCAGCAACGAGAACCCGGCAGCCGACGGCCGGCCCCGCGGACCCGTCGACTCCTCCCGCGTCCCCCGGTACGCGGGCCCGGCGACCTTCGCCCGGCTGCCGCGTCTGGACGAGGTCGGCGGACGCGCCGACGTCGCGGTCGTGGGCGTGCCGTTCGACTCGGGTGTCTCGTACCGGCCGGGCGCCCGCTTCGGCGGCAACGCCATCCGCGAGGCGTCCCGGCTGCTGCGCCCCTACAACCCGGCCCAGGACGCCTCGCCGTTCGCCCTCGCCCAGGTCGCGGACGCCGGTGACATCGCCGCCAACCCGTTCAACATCAACGAGGCCGTGGAGACCGTCGAGGCGGCCGCCGACGAGCTGCTCGACAGCGGGGCCCGGCTGATGACCCTCGGCGGCGACCACACCATCGCGCTGCCGCTGCTCCGCTCCGTCGCCAAGAAGCACGGCCCGGTCGCGCTGCTCCACTTCGACGCGCACCTCGACACCTGGGACACGTACTTCGGCGCCGAGTACACCCACGGCACCCCGTTCCGGCGGGCCGTGGAGGAGGGCATCCTCGACACCTCGGCCCTCTCCCATGTGGGCACCCGCGGCCCGCTGTACGGCAAGCAGGACCTCACCGACGACGAGAAGATGGGCTTCGGCATCGTCACGTCCGCCGACATCTACCGCCGCGGCGCCGACGAGGTCGCCGACCAGCTGCGCCAGCGCATCGGCGACCGCCCGCTGTACATCTCCATCGACATCGACTGCCTCGACCCGGCGCACGCCCCCGGCACCGGCACCCCGGAGGCGGGCGGCATGACCTCGCGGGAACTGCTGGAGATCCTGCGCGGTCTGGCCTCCTGCAACCTGGTCTCCGCCGACGTCGTCGAGGTGGCGCCCGCGTACGATCACGCCGAGATCACCGCGGTGGCCGCCTCGCACACGGCGTACGAACTCACCACGATCATGTCCCGCCAGATCGCCGAGGCCCGCCGGGGGGACGCGGCCCGGTGATCCGGGACAGGGACCACGAGGAGAAGGCAGCGCAGTGACCCACGACCACGACCTGGTACTCCGCCCGACGGCCGCCCAGCGGGAGGCCGCGCTGAACCCTCCGGCCGGCCGCACCGGCGGGGACCTGGTCGTGGAGACGCTGGCCGGGCTCGGCGCGACGACGGTGTTCGGACTGCCCGGCCAGCACGCCCTCGGCGTGTTCGACGCGCTGCGCCGCTCCGACCTGCGATACGTCGGCCTGCGGGTGGAGAACAACGCGGGCTTCGCGGCGGACGCGTACGGCCGGATCACGGGTGAGGCCGCCCCGCTGCTGCTGTCGACCGGCCCCGGCGCGCTGACCTCGCTGGCCGCGCTCCAGGAGGCCGCCGCGGCCTCCGCTCCCGTCCTCGCCATCAGCAGCCAGGTCCCGACGGCGGGCCTGGGCGGCGGCCGCCACGGCTATCTGCACGAACTCCCCGACCAGGCGGCCTCGTTCCGGGGCGTCGTGAAGTCCGTCCACACCGTCCGTACGCAGTCGCAGATCCCGTCCGCGATCGCCGCCGCCTGGGAGTCGGCGCTGACCGCCCCGCACGGCCCGGTGTGGGTGGAGATCCCGCAGGACGTACTGCTCGCGAAGACGGCGATCCCGGTGGTGACGGGCGGCGACGCCTTCCCCGAGGAACTGCCCCCGCGCCCCGAACTGACGGCCCTGGCGGCGCATCTGCTGTCGATCGCCGAACGCCCGGCGATCATCGCGGGCGGGGGAGTCGTACGGGCGGACGCGGCGGGCAAGCTGCGGCAGCTGGCGGAGCGGCTGTCGGCGCCGGTCGTGACCACGTTCGGCGGCAAGGGCGCCTTCCCGTGGACGCATCCGCTGTCGCTCCAGTCCTGGCTGGAGGACCGGCACACCACCGACTTCCTGGAGGACGCGGACGTCCTGCTGGTCGTCGGCTCGGGCCTCGGTGAACTCTCCTCGAACTACCACACGTTCAAGCCCCGCGGCCGGGTCGTCCAGATCGAGGCGGACCTCGGCAAGCTGGAGTCGAACCACCCCGCGCTGGGCATCCACGCGGACGCGCGGCTGGCGTTGCAGGCCCTGCTGGAGACGATCGAGGAGCCCCGCGAGGACCCGTCGGCGCCCGAGCGGGTGCGGGAGGTCCTGGCGAAGGTCCGCGCACGCCTCGACGGCCAGGAACTCACCCTGGAACAGGACCTGTTGGCATCCATCCGCCGGGCCCTGCCGTCCCGGGCGCCCTCCTTCTGGGACATGACGATCCTCGCGTACTGGGCGTGGTCGGCGTTCGACCCGCGGGGCGCCAACACGATGCACTCCGCGCAGGGTTCCGGCGGCCTCGGGTACGCCTTCCCGGCGGCCCTCGGCGCGGCCGTCGCCGACCCCACGTCCCCCGTCCTCGCCGTCTCGGGCGACGGCGGCGCGCTGTACTCCGTCGCCGAGCTGGCGACGGCCCGCCAGTACGACCTGAACGTCACCTGGCTGATCGTCGACGACGGCGGCTACGGCATCCTCCGCGAGTACATGACGGACGCGTTCGGCGAGACGACGGGCACGGAGCTGACCCGGCCGGACTTCGTGGCGCTGGCGGAGTCGTTCGGCGTACCGGGCGTACGGACGAGCCCCGAGACCCTCGCGGAGGACCTGGCGAAGGCCCTCGCCGCGCCGGGGCCTTCGGTGGTGGTGCTCCCGGCGGTGCTGCGGATGTTCGCGCCGACGCACGTACCCGGGTAGGTGCCGGGCCGCCTTCCAGCTCGGTCGGCGGGGCCGGAGGGTGCGGGTGAGCGGGGGCTGATCGCGCAGTGCCCCGTGACCTTCGTGGTCCGACGGTTACCCCTCGGCTCTCGGGGCCCCGGCCCCGCGCACGGACAGGCCGCCCGGAGTCCTTGTTCCGGGCGGCCCGTCGGTGTGGCTCGGCCGGTCAGCGCAGGAAGCTGCCGAACAGGGCGTTCGTGTACGGGGCCGAGAGGTCCTTCGGGCCGAAGGCGAGGGCGGACTTCGTGGTGAGGCCCGACGCGGTGCCGCGCAGGAGCCAGACGGCGCCGTTGGAGGCGTTCTCGGCGCTGGACGCGGCGGCCAGGTCGCGGTGGCCGTCGCCGTCGACGTCGAGCAGCGCGGTCGTCGCACCGAACTGGTCGTTCGCCTCGGCCGCTCCGGGGACGCCGGCCGTGTCCTGGTGGAAGACCTGGGCGCCGGTGCCGGTGAGGCCGGCGGCGCTGCCGTGGAGCAGGGCGACCGAGCCGGCGTCGGCGATGGTGCCGACGTCCTCGCCCTCGATGCCGAGCGCGACGTCCGCGAAACCGTCGCCCGTCACGTCCGCGACGGACACGGCGGAGCCGAGGCGGTCGTCCTCCTCCTGGGCCCCCGGGAAGCCCGGCAGGTCCTGGTCGAAGGCGTGGGTGTTCGCGTCGGTGAGGCCCGCGGCGGAGCCGTAGGCGATACGGCCCTTCTGGGACCAGTCGTCGGCGCCGACCACCAGGTCGTCGTAGCCGTCGCCGTTCACGTCGCCGACGCCCGTGCCCGCGTCGCCGCCCGTGGTGTCGCCGGGCGCCTGACCGCGGGTGAAGCCGGTGGCGCCGCCGCCCATGAGCAGACGGTTCCCCCAGGTGCCGTCGCCGGTGTAGACCCACTGGACGAGGTCGTCGCGGCCGTCGCCGTTGAAGTCGCCGACCTCGCCGGACACCACCGGGCCGGTGATCGAGGAGGGGCCGTCCTCGCAGCCGCCGCCGGTGGCGCAGGAGGCGTCCTCCTCGGAGTAGCCCCACCACAGCGACTTGTCGAGGAGCGGCAGGACGGCGGTGGGCTTGCCGTCGCGCTTGATCGGGCCCTTCCACAGCGCGGCCGGGGCGCCCGACGGGTCGTCGCCGCTGACCCGCTGCGCGGAGAACAGCGCCAGGTCGGTCTTGCCGTCGCCGTCGAAGTCACCCGCCTGCGGCGCGGCCCCGTACGCGATGCCCGTGCCGCCGGTCAGGCCGGACGCGGAACCCCACAGGATCACCGAGCCCTCCTTGCCGCCCGCGATCACCAGGTCGCCGTAGCCGTCGCGGTCCAGGTCGGCCTTGGCGAACGAGGCGCCGAACAGCTGGTTCTGGGTGGCGGCCCCGGGGATGCCGGTGGTCGAGCGGCTGACGATCTTCTTGTTCGCCGTCGACAGACCCTGCGCCGAGCCGTACGTCACGGCCACGTACCCGGCCTTCGTCTTGCCGGACACCGTGGCGTTCGGCGCGCCGACGACCAGGTCGGCGTAGCCGTCCCCGTTGAAGTCGTCGGCGGCCGGGACGGAGGCCGGGGCGGCCGACGCGGAGCCGGAGCCGGTCAACACCACCGAGGCGGCCAGGGGTACGGCCAGGAGGGCGCTGCTGATCCTGCGTCGGGTGGCTCGGGGGGCTCGGGACATGGGCGGTGCCTTTCGAGTCGGTCATGAGAGCTGCTGCTCAGGGAGTGCGACTCGAACAGGGGGGCGGGGGTTGTACGTGGGAGTGGGGTTGCGCGAGGGTTGGCCGCTTTTCGGTCAGATCCGCAGACGCTCCGCCAGTCCCGCGAAGTAGCCGCGGTGCACGGCGGTCAGATCGACCTCGTCCGGGTCCAGCAGCCACAGCAGGTGGGCGCCCTCGATGAACGCGGCCACCTCCGTCGCCAGGACCGTCGGATCCAGGTCGGCGCGGGCCGAGCCGTCCGCCGCCGCCCGCGTGAACAGGGCGTTCAGCTGGGCCCGCAGGGCCCGGCCCCGGTCGCGGAACCAGGTGTGCAGGGCGGAGCCCGGCTCCAGGTTCTCGGCGGTCAGGGTGGTGTGCAGGGCGGCGAGTTCGCGTTCGGCGGCGGCGGTGTGCTCGGCGTCCCGGACGAACCAGTCGAAGGCCTGGTCGAGGGTGGGCTCGGCGTCCGGGGGGACCGAAAGTCGCTCCAGGGCGCGCCGGTCCGCCTCCTCCAGGACGGCCTGGACGAGACCGTCCTTGCTGCCGAAGTGGTGGATCAGGGCGGAGGGGGTGGCGCCGGCCCGCTCGGCGATGGCGGCCACACCCGTGCCGCGCACACCCTGCTGCGCGAACAGCTTGATCGCCGCGTCGACCATCGCGCGCCGCCGTGCCACGCCCCGCTTCTGTACCTGCCCCTTGACTCCGGCCATGGGGATCAGGGTGCCGGGCGGAGGGCGGGGGCGTCCAACTCGAAAAACGGGTGCGTGGCCTGCGCCGAGTCATTATCTTGAATGATCATGCAGGAAAATGACTTCCGGACTGAGGGTGGGGTCGAGAACGTGGCGGAGACCGAGGGCATGGCGGAGACCGAGGGCATGGCGGAGAACACCTACGAGTACCTGACCGGCCGGGAGCGGACCGTGTCCACCGACGGCGTCGAGCTGTGGGCCGAGGAGTTCGGCAGCCCCGGCGACCCCGCCGTGCTGCTGATCATGGGGGCCCAGGCGCAGGGCGTGCAGTGGAACGACGGCCTGGTACGGCGCCTGGTCGACGGAGGGCGCCGGGTCATCCGGTACGACCACCGCGACACCGGGCGCTCCTCCACCGTCGACTACGCCGCCCGGCCGTACACGGTCGCCGACATGGCGTCCGACGCGCTCGCCGTCCTGGACGCGTTCGGGGTGGAGCGCGCGCACCTCGTGGGCGCCTCACTGGGCGGGATCATCGCGCAGCGGATCGCCGTCACGGACCCCGGGCGGGTGCTGACCCTGACGAGCCTGTCGTCCCAGCCCCTCGGTACGGACACGGCCGCCGTGGTCCTGCGCGCCATGGAGGGCACGCCCCCGGCGCCCGACGACCTTCCGCCGCCCGCGCCGGAGTTGCTGGCCGCGCTCGCCTCCGCCTTCCCCGGCCCGGACACCGGTCCCGAGGAGTACCTCGCCCTCCGGCTGCCGCTGTGGCGGGTGCTGCACGGCCCGGTGCTGCCGTTCCCCGAGGAGGAGTACCGGGCGATGGAGCGGCGGGTGTACGAGCGGGCCCGCGACCTGCTCGCCGGGTTGAACCACACGCTCGCCGGGGCCGCCGGCGGCGATTCCACGGCTGACCTCGCCTCCGTCACCGCGCCGACGCTCGTGCTGCACGGCACCGAGGACCCGATGTTCCCGCCCCCGCACGCCGAGGCCACCGCCGCCGCGATCCCGGGCGCCCGCCTGGTGATGGTCGAGGGCATGGGCCACACCCTGCCCCCGGCGCTGGACGCCCGCCTCGCCGACGAGATCCTGCGCCACACGGCCTGAACGCGAGCCGCTTGGCTACGGCGGCCCGGGCACGAGCGGCCCGGCGACGAGCGGGCCGGGCACGAGTGGCCCGGGCGCAAACGGCGTCGGCGCGAGTGACGTGGCCCCGCGTGGCCCGGGTACGGGGAGGCCCTGGTGCGGGGAGGCCCGGGCACGGTCGGCCCAGCCCCCCGGATCAGCCGGTCGTCGCCGCCGAGCGGGCGCGGAACGTGCGGCGGTACGTGTCCGGCGGCACTCCGACCGTGCGGTTGAAGTGCCGCCGGAGGGTCGTCGCCGTACCCATGCCGGTGGCCTCCGCGATCGCGTCCACCCCGTCGTCGGTGGCCTCCAGCAACTCCTGGGCCCGCCGGATGCGTTGGGTCAGCAGCCACTGCAACGGAGTGGTGCCGGTCGCCGCCCGGAAGTGGCGGCCCAGATGGCGGGCGCTCATGTTCGCCCTGCGGGCCAGGTCCTCCACGGTCAGCGGCTGGTCGAGGCGTTGCAGCACCCAGGGGAGCAGCGCGCCGAGCGGATGGTCGTCACGCGCGGGCACCGGGGCCGTGACGAACTGGGCCTGGCCGCCCGCCCGGTGGGGCGGTACGACCAGCCGCCGGGCCGCGGTGTTGGCGACCGCCGAACCGTGGTCCAGGCGCACCAGATGCAGACAGAGGTCCAGCGCGGCGGCCTTGCCCGCGGACGTGAGCACGCTGCCGTTGTCCACGTACAGCACGTCCGGGTCGACCTCCACCGCCGGGTGGCGGGCGGCCAGGACGTCCGTGTGGGCCCAGTGCGTGGTCGCCCGTCTGCCGTCCAGCAGGCCGGCGGCGGCCAGCACGAACGCGCCCGTGCACAGCGAGGCCACCCGCGCGCCCGCCTCGTGGGCCGCGCGCACCGCGTCGACCAGGGCGGCGGGCGGCGCCACGTCGACGTCGGCCCAGCCGGGGACGATGACCGTGTCCGCGTGAGGGAGCCGGTCCAGCCCGTGGTCGGGTTCCATCCGGAACCGGCCGACCCGCACCGCGTCCGGCCCGCAGACCGAGACGTCGTACCAGGGGCCGGGGACGCCGTCCGGGACGGACGCGAAGATCTCGTACGCCACGGACAGTTCGAAGTGCAGCATGCCCTCGGTGACGGCCAGCGCGACGGAAACCATGTCCGGAATTGTACGGGGCATGTCGTTCCGGACACTCACCAGCGGGCCGCCGCCCTCGCCAGGATGGTCACGACGGAACGACGGAACGACGGAACGACGGAACGACGGAACGACGGAACGACGGAACGACGGAACGACGGCACACATCACGACGGATCGGCCGATCGACGTGATGACCGAACCCCGGTGCCACGCGGGGCTTTTCGCGTACGGCGACGGCGATGGCGATGGCGACGAACGGTGGGAGAGACGATGGGTACGGCGACGGGGTCGGGGCGGCGCACGGTGGCGGTCTTCGGGGCGTACGGGCACACCGGGCGCTTCGTGGTGGCGGAGCTGCGGGCGCGCGGCTTCCGCCCGGTGGCGGTGGGGCGGGACGCAGGCAAGCTGCGGGCGTTCGCGGCCGCCGAGCCCGGACCGGAACCCGGGCAGGCCCTCGACGCCCGGACGGCCTCCGTCGACGACGCGCCCTCGCTCGACCGCGCGCTGGCGGGCGCGGACGCGGTGATCAACTGCGCCGGGCGCTTCGCGGTGACCGCCGCTCCGGTGATCGAGGCGGCCCTGCGCGCCGGGATCCCGTACGTGGACGTGGCCGCCGAGATCGAGGCCAACGCCGACACCTTCGCCCACTTCACCGAACGGGCCATTGCCGCCGGGGCCGTGATCGTCCCGGCGATGGCCTTCTACGGCGGCCTCGGCGACCTGCTCGTCACGGCGGCGATGGGGGACTGGACGGCGGCCGACGAGGCGCACATCGCGTACGGGCTGAGCGGCTGGCACCCCACGGCCGGGACCCGCGCGGCGGGTGCCGTCTCCCGGGAGCGCCGGGACGGCCGCCGGGTGCGCTACGCGAACGGCGGGCTGGAGTACCGGGACGACGCCGCGCCCGGCCTGAAGTGGCCCTTTCCCGAGCCGTTGGGCACCAGGGCCGTCATCGGCGAGTTCAGCATGGCCGACATCGTCACCGTGCCCAGCCATCTGTCCGTCCCCGACGTGACCACGTACATGACCGTCGAGGCCGCCGGTGAACTGGCGGACCCGGACACCCCGGCCCCCACCGCGTCCGACGAGCGGGGGCGGTCCGCGCAGACCTTCCTCGTCGACGCCGTCGTCCGCTCCGGCGGGGCGGAACGGCGGGCCGTGGCGCGCGGCCAGGACATCTACGCCGTCAGCGCGCCCCTCGCGGTGGAGGCGGTGGACCGCGTCCTCACGGGGCGGACCCGCGCGAAGGGTGTCGTCTCCGCCGGGGCGGCCTTCGACGCGACCGACTTCCTGCGTGCGCTGTCGGCCCATCTCACCGTCGAACTGGTCCGGTGAGCGGCCGCGCGCGGCGCCCCGACAGCCCCCGGCGACGCGACGGGCTCCCGGCCGTTCGTCGGCCGGGAGCCCGCGCGGCACGGCGCCGCCGCTACCAGATCGCCTCGACCCACTCCGGGTGGTCGATGAACGGGTTCCGGTTGCCCTGGTAGTTGGAGTGGATGAGGTCGTTGCGGCGCTCCTCCCACGCGTCCGGCGGGTCCTCGTCGTTCCATGCCTTCAGGACGGAGAGGCGGCCGTGGAAGCGGGTGCCGCCGTTGTCGACGGCGTCGTTGGGCTCCAGGTTGGGCCAGCCGTCGTCCCCTTCGTAGCGGACGGCCATGTAGAGGATCATGCGGGCCACGTCGCCCTTGACCGCGTCGCGCGGCTCGAAGGAGTTCGAGTCGATGAGGCTGCCGCCGCCGTTGGTGAAGGGGCTGCCGCCGTTGTCGAAGTCGAGGTTTCCGCGCCGGGCGTTGACCTGGACGTCCTCGGCCCGCAGGTGGTGCAGGTCGGTGCCGGGGCCGGCTGACGTGCCGAAGTCGCCGTGGGACTGGGCCCACACGTGCTCGCGGTTCCAGTTGCCGGTGTTGCCGCCGTTGAGGGACTTGCTGCGGGAGATGCCGCTGTACAGCAGCTTCACGTTGCTGCTGTTGTTGGGGTCCTGGTCGGTGACCTTCAGCGCGTTCCAGACCGCCGAGTACGAGATGGCCGTCTGGTCGCTGATGATCGTGTGCAGCGAGGACTTCAGGGCCGTGCCGGTCTTGCCGATGGCGTTCGCGTAGTACGTGTCGTCGTACGCCGTCGTCGTCGCCGAGGCGGGGGCGGCGGTGGCCGTCGGCAGGACGAGACCGGCGAGCACGGCCGACGTCGCGAGCGCGACCGTCTTCCAACTGCGTATCCGCGCAGCAGGCATGAGGGGTTGTCCCTTCCCAGAGGGCCGCGTGGCACGGGGGTGGATCGGGGAGCCCCGGTCTACGCGGGTTGACTGTGTGGGTAATCGAGAGATTGGCATGGACGGGTCAGTCCATGTGTAAAGGGCAGGGGGCGGTTCGGTGACGTTTTTGAGAACGAGTCAACTCCTGTTCGCCCAGGGCTTTCTGGGTGCCCCGATCCAAGGGGAGACCCTGATTGACGTGCGACGTCAGGCGTGCTGCGGGTCGGCTGGGGAGGGGGGCGGGGCGGTGGACGGCGGGGTGGGGAGGTCCAGCATGGTCAGGTAGTGGCTGACATGGGTGGCCGCCTGGAGCATGGCGACGCCCCGTGCGGTCAGCTTGCGCTGCCAGTCGCCGAGGGAGGCGGCGAGGGCCTCCGCGCCGCCGGCCGTGCGGATCCGTCGGACCACGGCGGCGATGTGGTCCAGTGGTTGGCCGCCGCGCCGCAGCAGATGGGCCAGCTCGGCGTCGCGGACGTCGTCGCCGCGGAAGACGCGGTACCCGGTGGCCGGGTCGCGCGCCGGGGAGAGGATGCCGGCCTCCTCCCACTTGCGCAGCGTGGCGGGGGTGAGGTCGAGGTGGCGGGCCAACTCGCCGACGGTCCAGGCCCGATGGGCCCCCGGCCCCGTCGCCTCCGGCGCCTCGGTCCGCCCCGGCCCCATCGCCCCCGTCGGCTCGTTCATCCCCGGCCCCGGCCCCGGCCCCGGCCCCGGCCCCGGCCCCGGCCCCGGCCCCGGCCCCGGCCCGGTCGCCTCCGTCGCCCTGCTCGCCCCCGCCCGCTCCGCCGTCAGCCGGCCGAGGGCGTCCCGTACCGCTTCGAGGGTCTCCCGGTCGCGGAGCAGCCGGCTGTGGCCGCGGTCGATGAGGGTCAGGGCGTCGTCGAGCGCGCCGCCGTGCAGTGCGCGCATGATGCGGCCGCCGGCCCCGTGCCCGTACGCCGGGACGAGGGCGAGGAAGGCGCGCAGGGCCGCCGCGTGCACCTCGGTGTAGACGCGGTAGCCGCTGTCCGTGCGCTCGGCGGGCGGGAGGAACCCGTCCCGCTCGTAGTTGCGGACCGCCTGGGCCGACAGGCCGTGCTCACGCGCGAGATCGGATGGTCGCAGGCTCGTCATCGTTTGAGACTTTACGGTCATGGCGAGCAGCTGTGCCTGCGGAATGCGGCACCACGTCTCAACCGGGCCTTCAAAGATACGATCGAGGCCCATGAGTCAGGACATCCGAGACTTCGTGCCCCCGTCGTGCGACCTTCTGGCGCTCGGCGAACCCACCCACCAGGAACCGGCCTTCGCGCGCGTCCGCAACGACCTCTTCGCCGAACTGGTCGAGCACGGCTTCCGCTCCGTCGCCCTGGAGACGGACCGTGTGGCCGCCCTCGCCGTGGACGACTTCGTCCGGGAGGGCACCGGCACCCTCGACCAGGTGATGCGCGAGGGCTTCTCCCACGGCTTCGGCGAACTGGACGGCAACCGCCGGCTGATCGCCTGGATGCGCGCGTACAACGAGAGCCGGGCCCCCGAGCAGCGGCTGGCGTTCCACGGCTTCGACGCCCCGCTGGAGACCATGAGCGCCCCCAGCCCCCGGCCCTACCTCGAACACGTCAGCGCCTATCTGAGCCACAGCCCGGCCCCCGGCCCGGATCTCGACTTCGACGGCCTCGTGGGCGACGACGAACGGTGGAGCCGTACGGAGGCGGTCCTGGACCCCACCCGGTCGGTCGGGGACTCCGCCGACGCCGTACGGCTGCGCGGGATCGCGGACGACATGCTCGCCGCGCTCCACGAACGCGCGCCGGAACTGATCGCGGCGACCTCCCGCGAGGCGTGGTCCCGGGCCAGGATCCACGCCACCGCCCTCATCGGGCTGCTGCGCTACCACCGGGAGGCGGCCCAGCGCGTCGAGGAGGGCGCGCGGGTCGCACGGCTGTGCGTCACCCGGGACATGCTCATGGCCCGCAACCTCCTCGACATCCGGCAGGCCGAGGCCCGGCGCGGCCCGACCCTGGTCTTCTCCCACAACCTCCACCTCCAGCGGAACCCCGGCACCATGCGCATGGGGGAGTCGGAGGTCAACTGGTACGGCGCCGGTGCCGTCGTGGCGTCCCTGACGGGTGAGCGCTACACGTTCGTCGCCGGCAGCCTCGGCCGCAGCGAGGCCATCGCGCTGGGCGAGCCCGACCCGGACACCTACGAGGGCGGTCTGCAACGCCGGGTCACCACCTGGGCCCTGACCCCGGCCGCCGCGATCCCGGCCGCCCGCACCCGTACCGACACCACTCCCCGGCAGGGGTATTTCCCCCTGGATCAGGAGACTTTGGGCGGCGCCGACGCGGTCCTGCACATCGCGGCGGGCTGAGGGCACGGGGCGGGGCGGGCGGCGCCGGGCGGTGGTCCGGCGCCGCGGCCGGGAAGGCAACCTTCAGGGGCGCCCTTTCGTCTTCCTTTCCGGTCCTGCAACCCTGTGTACCACTCGTGACCAGCCGACCGCCCCGACCTGTTCACCGGAGAACCCATGCCGTCCAGTGCGAAGAGACCCTGCCGACTGAACGACACCATGGCCGAATAAGTTGATATCCATAGCCGCGCGGATGTCCTCGCGCATACGCAGCGGAATCTCCTCCGTCGAATGGCGCCGGCCCCGGGTCCTGCTGTGGGCCGCGATCACCCTGACGGCCCTGGGATTCTTCGTCGCGCTGGAGACCGCCGCACGCCACTACGGTCTGCCGGGGCCCCTCACCAACCAGGCACGAGAGGTGATCTTCGCCCCCAAGTCGGGGCCGCTGCTGTACGCCAGCATGGCGTTGACGATGGTGGTGCTCACCTGGCGGCAACGGCTGATCGCGGCCGCCTTCGCGGTCGGAGTCGACATCGTCTTCTTCCTGGTCCGGTGGGCCGTCGGCGCCGACATGATGTTCGGCAACGGCGCGCTGTGGGTGATCATCGGCTGCGCGGTGATCGCCCTCACCCGCCGCACCGGCCGGGAGCGCACCCTGCTCCTCAAGGGCGTCGGGCTGGGGCTGCTGCTCGTGGCCGGCCGCAAGACCGGTGACACGTGGCTGCTCATCACGTCCAGGACCCGCCCGCTGGTGCTCGACCAGTACCTGGCCGCCGCCGACCACGCGCTGGGCAACCCGTCGTGGGTGATGGGCCGGCTGGTCAGGGCCACCGGCCCGGTCGGCACCCACCTCCTCGACTGGATCTACATCCAGCTCGCCGTGGCCGCCGTCGTCGTCGCCCTGTACCAACTGCGCCACGTGGCCGACGAACGCCGCTTCCCGCGCCACCACCTGGTCCGCACCTTCCTGGTGATCGGCCTCCTCGGCCCGGCCATCTACATGGTCTTCCCGGTGGTGGGGCCCGTCTTCGCCTACGGCGCCGGCGCCATGGGGACCGGCGGCGAGCAGTGGGCCGTGGCCAGCCTGTGGCCGCACACCGCCCCGCCGGTCGGCGTCCCCGAGGCGATGCCGTACGACGGGATCACCCCGCGCAACTGCATGCCCAGCCTGCACACGGCGTGGGCCACCGCGATCTTCCTCCACTCCCGCGGCGGCCCCCGGGCCCTGCGGTACGCGGGCACGTTCTGGCTGGTCGCCACGCTCTGCGCGACCCTGGGCTTCGGCTACCACTACGGCGTGGACCTCGTGGCCGGCGTGGTGTTCGCCCTCACCATCGAGACGGCCCTGCGCACCTACGACCGCGGCTGGGACCCCTCGGGACTGCGGCTCGTCGCCCACGGCACGACGGTGTTCGTGGCGCTGCTGGTGTCGTACCGCTGGCTGCCGGAGGAGATGGCCAGGTACCCGTGGGTGGCCGGGCCGCTGCTGCTCACGGCCATGGCGTCCGTGATCCACGGCTATGCGAGGACCGTCGGGCGGTGGGCGCCGAAGGCCGCGCCGCTGCCCCGGCCGGAACCACGGCTCGAACTGGTCTGAGCGGCGCGGGCGGGCCCCTCGGACCCTCAGCCCTTCAGCCGCTCACCCAGTTCGTCGAGGTCGGCCACGAACCACGTCTGACGGTTGCGGTCGCACTCGCGGACGAAGTCCGTCAGGGCCTGACTGGCCGCCGTGTGGCGGGAGATGTCACCGACGACGGCGAGACCCACGCGGTACTGGACGAACTTCTGGACGATGTCGCCGGCCACGCGGGTCCGCAGCCGGAAGAAGGACTCGTCCAGCCGCTCGACGGGGATGGCGACCCATGCGGCGCCCTGGTACCCGGCGTCGCCGATGAGATCCATGACGTCGCTCTCCCCGGCGATCGGCTCGCCCTCGGGGGCGCACAGGAGAACGGGCACGTCGTGGAAGGTCCGCAGGGTGATCGTCATGGGTGTCGAGGCTACGTGCCGACCGGACCGCCGGGCCACACGTTTCCGGCGGCCCGCGCGGGAGGGCCTACGCGCTGTGGACGAGCTGGATCAGGTTGCCGCAGGTGTCGTCCAGGACGGCGGTGGTGACCGGGCCCATCTCCAGGGGCGGCTGGGTGAAGCGCACGCCGAGCCCGGTCAGGCGGTCGTACTCGGCGCGGACGTCGTCCACGGCGAAGGAGGTGGCCGGGATGCCGTCCTCGACCAGGGCCGCCTTGTACGGCCGCACGGCCCGGTGGCCGGAGGGCTCGAGCAGCAGCTCGGTCCCCTCGGGCTCCTCCGGTGAGACCACGGTCAGCCAGCGGTCCGTGCCGCCCATGGGGACGTCGTGCTTCTTCACGAAGCCCAGCACGTCGGTGTAGAAGCGCAGGGCCTTCTCCTGGTCGTCGACGAAGACACTGGTGATGTGGATCCTCATGGGTGCTCCCCGGTCGGTTCGTTCAGGTCGTGGAACTCTCGACATGCTCCCCGCCCCGGAGGACGAGGATCCGGCCCCACGGGGCCCGGCTCCACCGGAACGACACGCATGGCGTACCCCCGGACCGCCGACTGCCGGCCGATCGCCCCCGGCCCCGGCCGTGCCCGGCGATCAGGCGCGCGCTCCCGCCTCCGCCCTGTCCTCGTCGACACGGCCGTCGTAGGTCCGCGTGTACATCGCCGTGTGGTCCTCGGCCAGGAAGGCCGCAGCGGCGGCGTACTCGTCCCGGGCGCGGCGGTCCTCCTCGGTGAGGTCGGGGTGGACGGGGGGCGCCTCGGGGGCGGACCAGAGCTGGACCAGGTGGCGTTCGCCGTGGTCGCCGATGCCGGGCTCGGGGTCGTCGGTGCGGCAGTACAGACGCATACGCACCCAGCCTTCGGAGGCGTCGAGGGCGGGCGGGGCCGGGACCGGTGGCTCGTCGTCGGGCCAGGCGTCCACCGCGTCGCCCTGTTCGAGGGTGGCGAGGCACACGTCGGGGAGGTCGGTGCGCAGGCTGAGTTCCTCGGCCGGCTCCCAGTCGCCGCCGGTCTCCGCGGGCGGCGGGGCGTCGTGGATCTGGACGGTGATCCGGAGGGGGCCGGTGTCGGTGGTGGTGAGGACGACCGCGCTCTCCGCCGTGGCCGGGCCGCAGCGCCAGCCGTAGGGCATCTCCGCCGGGTACGCGTAGTCGTCGGTGAAGCCGATGAGGTAGCCGCTCTCGCCGAGGTCGACGGTGAACGACGATTCACGGACCAGCAAGGGGGCCTCCTGGAGCTTCCCTGATGCACGGTGCCCTCCCCGCTGCGCGGGAAGGGCACCCCGTCTGCCGGGGAGTGCGGGTTGTGGCGGCGCGGGCGGATCCGGCAAGTGCGCGTGGTTCGTGGTTTCTCGCGCGGGCCCCCGTGAAGCGTGCCGGGGGTGGCCGCGACGTCCCCGCGCCCGCCCGGTCAGATGCCGAACGGCGGCGCGTAGTGCACGGTGCCGCTCGGCAGGGGGTGGGCGGGATCGAGGGCGAGGGCCATCAGGGCCTCGTCCGGGACGTCGACGGTCAGGTGGATGCCGTGCAGGGAGGCGCGGCCGAAGCCGAACCGGGGGTAGTACTCGGGGTGGCCGAGGACGATGACGAAGCGCTCGCCCCTCGACGCGGCGGCCCGCAGCGCGGCGCGGACGACCGCCGCACCGGCGCCGGTCTTCTGATGGTCCGGCAGCACCGCCACCGGAGCCAGACACAGGGCCGGGGTGGTGTCGACATGACAGCGGGTCAGCAGCGCGTACCCGACGACCGTGCCGTCCTCCCCGGTGGCGACGACCGACAGGCCGTCGATCCACGCGGCGTCGGCGCGCAGCGCCTCGACCAGGTCGGCCTCCTCGGGCCGGCCGAACGCCGCGAGGTTCACGGCATGGACGGCGGGGATGTCCGCCTCGGTCTCGGCGCGAGTGGTCCACGGCAGGGGCATGGCGGGTCGATGTCCGTTTCGTCGGTGTTCATGGGGGTGTCGCCCCCGGACGCTAGCACCGGGTGCGGACCGGCGCCGGAAATTCCGAACTGACGTACAACTTTCGGCCATCCTTGCGAGTCGAGTGGGGTGAACGTGCCACGCGTGCGTTCACCGCCACTCAAGGGGGAAATCTTCATGACTCACCGGATGTCCCGGACGCGCCGGACGTCCCGCGGAACCCGTGTGCTCGCCACGGGCATAGGGGCCGGACTTCTCATACCGCTGACCATCGGCCTCGCGCCGAACGCCGTCGCCGCACCGCCGCCGGTCACCTGCACCTCGGACAAGGCGGGGCTGGCGGAGAAACTCCAGAAGGACATCGCGGCGGCGGTCGCCAAGCGCAAGGGCACGATGGCGGTGGGGGTCTACGACCGGACCACCAACACCACCTGCACCCTGCGCGGCAGTTCCGCCTACGACTCCGCCAGCGTGGTGAAGGTCACCGTGCTCGCGGCGCTCCTGTGGGACGCCAAGAAGACCGACCGGTACCTCACCGACCGCGAGACCAAGCTCGCCACCGCCATGATCACCAAGTCCGACAACGCGGCCACCAGCACCCTGTGGAAGCAGCTCGGCATGACCAAGATCAAGGGCTTCCTGGCCGTCGCCAGGATGACCCAGACCAAGCCCGGCGCGGACAACTACTGGGGCCTCACCCAGATCACGGTCCGCGACGAGCAGCGCCTGCTCGCCCTGCTCGCCGCGAAGAACACCGTCCTCAGCGACAACGCCCGCGCGTACGTGCTGAAGCTGATGAACCAGGTCGTCTCCTCGCAGCGCTGGGGCACTCCGGCCGGGGCGCCGTCCACGGTGAAGACGCACGTCAAGAACGGCTGGCTGTCGCGGGCCACGCACGGCTGGCGGGTGCACAGCGTCGGCGTGTTCCAGGGCGGCGGCCGTGACTACCGCATCACCGTCCTCACCCACGGCAACCCGGACATGACGTACGGCGTGAACAGCATCCAGGCCGTCGCCAAGGTCATCCACAAGGACCTGGTGCCCGTGACGAGCGCGGCGACCGCGCAGCGTTACGTGCCCACCAGCGAGCCCAAGGAGGCCATTCCGGCGGTGCCGCCCGCGGGCTGACCCCCGCCCACCCGGCCGGCGCGCACCCGCCGGAGCGGCCGGAGGCCGGCGCCCGCCCACCCGCCGTCGACGCCTGACCACCGTCGACGGCGGGCCCGGACGGGCGCCGGCCGCTCGTCAGCCGCTCAGCCGCTCGTCAGCCGCTCAGCCGCTCACCGCTCGTCAGCCGCTGGTGAGGACGACGAGTTGCCGTGTGGCCCGGGTCATCGCCACGTAGCGGTCCACCGCTCCCTCGACGCCCGCGCCGAAGTCCTCCGGGTCGACGAGGACGACCAGGTCGAACTCGAGGCCCTTCGCCAGTTCGGGGGTGAGGGAGCGGACCCGTGGGGTCGCCCGGAACGAGGGATCGCCGATGACACAGGCGATCCCTTCGTCGTGTGCGGCGAGCCACTCGTCGAGGATCGAGTCCCGCCGGGCGGCGGATGCGTGGAGGACGGGGACACCGCCGCCGCGGATGGACGTCGGGACGTTGGCGTCCGGCAGCGCCGCCCGGATGACCGGCTCGGCCTCCGCCATGATCTCCGCCGGTGTCCGGTAGTTGATGCTCAGCGAGGCCAGTTCGACGCGGTCGAGCCCGATCCGCTCCAGCCGCTCCCGCCAGGACTCCGTGAACCCGTGCCGGGCCTGCGCCCGGTCCCCGACGATGGTGAAGCTCCGCGACGGGCAGCGCGGCAGCAGCATCTGCCACTCCGCGTCGGTCAGTTCCTGCGCCTCGTCCACGACGATGTGCGCGAACGGGCCCGCGAGCAGATCCGGGTCGGCGGTGGGCACCTCGGACTCGTCGACCAGGCTGACCCGGGCGTCCTGCCCGCGCAGCATCACCACCAGGCCCTCGCCGTCGTCCAGGTCGGCACCGGAGACCTTCGCGGCCTCGATCAGGTTGTCGACGACCTGCTCCATGCGCTCGCGCTGCGCGGCGAGGACGGCCTCCCGCCGGCGCCTGCGCCGGGCCGTCTCCGGGTCGCCGAGCCGCTGCCGGGCCGCGTCGAGCAGCGGCAGGTCGGACACCGTCCAGGCCCGCGGGTCCCCGGTGCGCCGCAACGTCCGCACCTCGTCGGGGGCGAGCCAGGGCGCGCACCTGCGCAGATAGGCGGGCACCGTCCACAGGTCCGCCACCAGGTCGGCCGCCTCGATCAGCGGCCACGCGCGGTCGAAGGCGGCCAGCAGGTCAGGGTCCCGCGCCAGAGCCCTCCTGACCTGGGCGGGCGAGCTCTCGTCCTCGTGCTTGTCCACCAGGATCATGAGCAGTTCGTCCCACACCTGCTCGCGGGCCTCGTTGTGCGGGGTGCCGGCCTCCGCCGCCGCGAACGCCTCGGCCCAGTCGTCGGCGCTCACCCACACGTCCGACCAGGGGGTCTCGACCAGCAGCCCCTCGGCGGGCGGCTCCTCGTAGAACCGGACGGCCTCCTCGATCGCCTTCACCATGCCGGCGGACGCCTTCAGCCGGGCCGCCTCCGGGTCGGCCTCGGTCCCGGCGTCGGCGCCCTCGGCGACCAGGTCCCGCAGCACGCAGATCTGCACCCCCTCCTCGCCGAGACTGGGCAGGACGTCGGCGACGTACGACAGATAGGGCCGGTGCGGGCCGACGAACAGGATGCCGCCGCGGCGGTGGTCGACGCGGGGGTCGGCGTGCAGGAGGTAGGCGGAGCGGTGCAGGGCGACGACCGTCTTGCCGGTGCCGGGACCGCCGTCGACGACGAGGGCGCCGCGGGAACTCGCGCGGATGACGGCGTCCTGGTCGGCCTGGATGGTGCCGAGGACGTCCCGCATCCGCTCCGAGCGGTTGCCGGCGAGACTGGCGATGAACGCGGACTGGTCGTCGAGCGCGGCGTGCCCCTCCAATCCGTCGGGGGTGAACACCTCGTCCCAGTAGTCGCTGATCCGCCCGTTCGTCCACCGGTACCTGCGGCGGCTCGCCAGCCCCATCGGGCGGGCGTGGGTCGCCCCGAAGAACGGCTCCGCCGCCGGGGAACGCCAGTCGACGAGGAGCCGGCGGCCGGAGCCGTCCGTGAGGCCGAGCCGTCCGACGTAGACCGGTTCGGCGCCGTCCGCGCCGACCATGCGGCCGAGACACAGGTCCAGCCCGAAGCGGCGCAGGGTGCGCAGCCGGGCGGACAGCCGGTGGATCTCCGCGTCGCGGTCCATCGCCTGCCTGCCGGTGCCGCCCGGCGCCCTGCGCTCGGCCGCGAGCCGGCCGGACACCTCGGCGATCGTCTGCTCCAGACACTCCGCGACGGCCGCGAAGTGCCGCTCGTCACCGGCGATCAGCGCCGGGTCGGCCTTGGCGGCGAGGCGCTCGGGAAGGTCGAACGCGCTGGTGGTCAGGGAATTCACTGCGACTGACTCCGATCTGGTGCCCCTGAGGGCCTTGGTGTGGGGGGACGGCTCACGCGGATCCGAGGGGCCCGGTGCCGGCCCCGTCCAGCAGCAGCCGCGCGGCCACGGTCGTGCCGTCGGTGCGGACGCGTGCGGCGACGGCCTTCGCCCGTACGGCCGTCTCGGGGGCCAGAGCCACCTCCAGCGCGGCCGACAGCGACGCGTAGGTGGGGACGGGTCCGTCGTGGGCCGCGCCGATGCCCAGGTCCGCGACCCGGCCCGCCCAGTACGGCTGGTCCACGACCTGGGGTACGACGACCTGGGGCGCCCCGGAGCGGGTGGCCGTCGCGGTGGTGCCCGCGCCGCCGTGGTGCACGACGGCGGCCACGCGGGGGAACAGGGCCTGGTGGCTGACCTCGCCGACGGCGAAGCAGTCGTCCCGGCCGTCGACCGGGCCCAGTCCGGCCCAGCCGCGCCCGATGAGCACCCGGCGGCCCTGCGCCCGGACCGCCTCGACAGCCACCCGGGCGACGTCCGGCGAGCGCATCGCCATGCTCCCGAAGCCCACGTACACCGGGGGCTCGCCCCTCTCCAGCCACGCCGACAGGTCCTCGGGCAGCGGACGCCCGTCCGGCAGGAACCACGCGCCGGTCTGCACGACGTCGAGGTACGTCAGCCCCTCGCACGGCCCGAGCACCGGGTCCGCCGCCAGCCACGGCCGGTCGGTGAAGACGTGGTCACGGACGTTGTCCACCGGGCCGAGACCGATCGCCGCCCGGTGGGTGTTCAGGGCCTCGCCGTACAGGGCGTTCACCCGCTGCGCGTCCAGCTCCCACAGCGCCCGGTTGTCGGTCGGATCCGCCGGGGCCGGCGGGCCGGGGCGCGCCGGCGGGGGGAAGTGCGGCGACGGCAGCCCCAGCGGGTGGAAACCGGCGTACACATAGCGCAGGCCGTGCCTCTCGGCGACGGACCGGGCGCCGGCCGGCATCAGCCCGGTCGCCACCAGCGCGTCACAGCCCTCGGCCGCCGCGCCGACGGTCTCGAAGTGCGCGGCGACCAGCTCGGCCGCCACCCGGAACGCGTCCTCGGTCGTCGGCGGTTTCGCGCCCACCGCCAGCGAACGCACCGACGGCCCGAACGGCACGTGCGGGACGCCGACCCTGGCCAGCAGCTCCGCGAAGTCCTCGTCCGGAGGTGCGCACACCAGCGTCTCGGCACCCAGCTCCCGCAGCCGCACCGCCAGTCCCGCCAGCGGCTCCACGTCCCCGCGAGACCCGTACGACATCAACAGCACACGCATGACACGACCCCCCGTTTTTCCGCCGAACACGGCTTCGGCCGGTGATTGTGCGGGACGGAGGGGGCCTTGCCGCAAGGCCCCCCGTGCGCTATACGTTGAGAGTGGCAAGGAGTACGTGACTCCTTGCCTTCGCTGTTTCCCGGGCCCGAGACGCACGGATGACGGACGGATCCGGCCGATTCACGGGGAGTCCACCTCGACGGCACCGTGCCGCCCTACGGTGACCGCCATGCGCCCGAGAACCCCTCTGACGAACCGCCTGCGGACCGTGCTCGCCGCCGCCACCGCCGGTCTCGCCGCGGCCGCCTGCCTCACCGCCGCCGCGCCGGCCAACGCCTCCTCCACCAGGGCTTGTTCATCCGCCGTGTCCATCGCCGGCTTCTCCGACGCCCTCGACAAGACGACGTACGGGGACGTGTTCACCGGCAACTTCTCCGCCCTCGCCGTGGACACCGACGGCTCCCTCCTCGCCCTCTCCGACCGCTCCTCCCTCTTCACCCTCGACGCCCGCACCCTGCGGCCGGAGAACGTCGTCCCGCTGGCCACACGGACGGGCGCCGCGCTCGACTCCGAGGGCCTCGCCGTCGACCGGGACGGCACCCGGCTGGTCGCCTCGGAGACCGAGCCGTCCGTACGCCGCCACGACCGCGCGGGCCGGCCGCTGGGCAGCCTGCCGGTGCCCGACGCGCTGCGGGTCGCCCCGGCCGGGCGGGCCACCGCCAACCAGACCTTCGAGGGGCTCACCCTCCTGCCCGGCGGCCGCACCCTGCTCGCCACCATGGAGGAGGCGCTCGCCGGCGACACCGCCGACGTCGTCCGCTTCCAGACCTGGCGGCGGCACGGCGGCGGCGCGGACTTCCGGCTCGGCGCCCAGTACGGCTACCGCGCCGACACCGGACTCGGGGTCGTGGAGGCCGCCGGGCTGCCCGGTGGCCGGCTGCTCGTGCTGGAGCGCGGCTTCACCGCGGGCGTCGGCAACACCGTCCGCCTCTACCTCGCCGACACCCGCCGGGCCACCGACACCACCGGCGTCGCCGTCCTCACCGGCGGGGACGACGGCGTACGGCTCGTCGGCAAGACCCTCCTCGCCGACCTCGTGAACTGCCCCAGCCTCGGCGCCACCGCCAGGCAGCCGCAGCCCAACCCGCTGCTCGACAACACCGAGGGCATGACCGTCACCGGGCGGCACCACGGCCGCCTGGACGTGCTGCTCGTCAGCGACGACAACCAGAACACCGCCCAGACGACCCGCTTCTACGCGCTGCGGGTCCGCGTGCCCTGAACCACCGGTCCGTTCCCGGCCGAGGGGCCCCGCCGACGCGTACGGCCGGGCCCCTTCGCATGCGGGGAACCACCGAGTGAACCGTTGCGGCACCCTCGTCCGATGAGGGGGTGTGAGCGACATGAAGCGGGGGAGTCCGGGCGACGCCGCACTGATGCGGGCCGTCGCCGACGGCGACCGTCGCGCCTTCGAGGAACTGTACCGGCACTACGCGCCGTGGCTGAGGCTGCGGCTGCGCGGGCGGTGCGCCGATCCGGTGCTGGTCGACGACGTGGTCCAGGAGACGTTCCTCGACGTGTGGCGGGGAGCGGCCCGCTACCACCGCGAGGGTGACGTGGCGGGCTGGCTGTGGCGGATCGGGTCGCGCCGTCTGGTGGACGCGCTGCGCGGCGACGGCGCCCGCGGCCGGCTGCGGCAGGCGCTGGCCCGGCTGCGCCACCGCGACGAGGCGTCCGCCGAGGAACAGGTGCTGGCCCGGGTACGCCACGGCGACCTGGCGGGTTCGCTCGCCGCGCTCTCGCCGGAACTGCGGGCGGTGCTCCAGGCCACGGTCATCGACGGACTGACGACCCGTGAGGCGGCCGTCCTGCTGGGCATTCCGCCGGGCACGGTCAAGACCCGGGCCATGCGCGCCCGGAAGCAACTGCGGGAGGGCCTGGCATGAGCTGGCACACGGACGACGGGGACCTGCGGGAGTACGCCGCCGGAGTGCTGGCGCCACCCCGGCTGTGGTCCGTCGAGACCCACCTCGCGGCCTGCGCCGACTGCCGGACGGCTCTCGCGTCCCACGTCCCGCCCGCCGAGACCGACGCGGGCTGGGCCCGGCTGGACGCGGAACTGGACGCCCCGCGGCCAGGTCCCGTCGAGTCGCTGCTGGTCCGCTGCGGGGTCGCCGACCACACCGCGCGGCTGCTGGCGGCCACCCCGCTGCTGCGCGGCTCCTGGTTCGGCGCCGTCGCGCTCACCCTGGCCCTCGCGGTCTGCGTGGCGCTCGCCGCGTCCCCGCTGATGCTGCTGGCCACGGCGCCGCTGCTGCCGCTGGCCGGGGTGGCCGTGTCGTTCGGCCCCGGCCTCGACCCGACGTACGACACGGTCGTCGTCGCGCCGATGCACACCTTCCGGCTGCTGATGGTGCGGACGGTGGCCGTGCTGGCGACGACGACGGCACTGAGCGCGCTGGCGAGCCTGGCGCTGCCCTCGCTCGGCCTCGCGGCGCTCGGCTGGCTGCTGCCGGCCCTCGCGCTGACCTCGACCGGGGTCGCGCTGACCGCCCGGCTCGGGCCCGTTCTCGCGCCCGCGCTGGTCGGGGGCGCCTGGACCGCCCTGGTGGCGCTGAGCCGTCTGCTGGCCTCCGGTACGCCGCTGCCCTTCACCGCCGAGGGCCAGGGCGCGGCGGCGGGCGTCGCCGTGGTGGCGACGGCGCTGGTGGTGGCGGCACGCGACCGCTTCGACAGCGGAGCCCTGCCCGGCACTTCCCTCCGGTCCTTCCGAACCCTTCGATCCGCAACCAGGAGGCTGTCATGACACGCCCGACGGACTCGACACCGTCCACGGGCCCGACCCGGCCCACGGTCTCGACACCGCCCACCGTCTCCGCCGCCGGCCTGGCCCTGAGCTATCGCGGCACCAGGGCCGTGGACGATGTGACGCTCCGTCTGACGGAGGGCGTCACGGGCCTGCTCGGCCCGAACGGCGCGGGCAAGACGACGCTGCTGCGGATCCTCGCGACGGCGACCGTGCCGGACAACGGGGCGTTCACGGTGCTCGGCCACGACCCGAGCACCGTCACCGGCCGCCAGGACGCCCGCAGGGTCCTCGGCTATCTGCCGCAGAACCCCGGCTTCCACCCGGACTTCACCGCCTTCGAGTTCGTCGACTACGTGGCGATCCTCAAGGAGCTGACGGACCGGCGGGCCCGGCACGCCGAGGCCCGCCGGGTCCTCGACGCGGTCGGCCTCGCCGAGGTGCGCGGCAAACGGATCCGGAAGCTGTCCGGCGGTATGAAGCAGCGGGTGGCGCTGGCCGCCGCCCTGGTCGGCGACCCCGGCTTCCTGGTCCTGGACGAGCCCACGGTCGGTCTGGACCCGGAGCAGCGGATGCGGTTCCGCGAGCTGATCGCGGAGGCCGGCGAGGGCCGTACGGTGCTGCTGTCCACCCACCAGACCGAGGACGTGGCGATGCTCTGCCACCGGGTCGTGGTCATGGACAAGGGGCGGGTGCGGTTCGACGGCACCCCGGCGGAGCTGACGGCGGTGGCCGACGGCCGGGTGTGGCGCAGCACGGAGCGGCAGCCGGGCGCCCGGGCCGGCTGGCGCACCGGCACCGGCGAGTTCCGCAACGTCGGGGACCCGCCGGAGGGGGCCCGGCTGGTCGAGCCGACACTGGAGGACGGCTATCTGCTGGCCCTCGGGGGCGACCCGGTGGCGGAGGTGGCGGCATGACGGCCCTGACCCGGACGCCGGTCACCGCACCCGCGCCGACGCCGGCCGGGGACGGCCCCCGGGCGGTGCTCGCGCTGGCCCGCGTGGAGGCGCGGCGCCTGCTGCTGCACCCGCTGGTGCTGGTCGCGCTGGTGGGTTACCTGGCGCTGCTGCTGTGGCCGGGCGGTGAGCCGGAGGACGCCTACCCGGTCCTCCAGGACGTCGACCGCGAGACCCAGTTCGGCCAGCTGCTGCTGGGCCTCGCGGTGATGATCGCCGCGAACCTGGGGGTGCTGCGCTCCCACCGGCGGGGCACCGACCGCTCCTTCGGGGTGCTGGTGGTGCAGCCGTGGCGGCGCACCTGCGCGCACGTCCTGTCGGTGCTGCCAACGGTGCTCGTCGGGGCGCTGATCCCGGCCGGGCAGTTCACCGCCGAGGCGCTCAAGCCGGGGGCGGTGGGCCACGGCTCGTTCTTCGAACTGGTGACCGGTCCGCTGCTGGTCCTGCTCCCCGCCGTCCTGGGCGTCCTGCTGGGCCGGGTGGTCAGGTCGTCGTTCGTGGCCCCGCTCGCCGCGGTCGCCGTCATCGCCGCCACCTTCGTCTTCGTGGCCGACTCCGGCAGCCCGGGCTGGCTGCGCGGCATGGCGCCCGTCCTCTTCGACGAGGGCGCCCGGCCGCTGCCTTCCGGCCTGCTGGGGCGGCCCGCGGGCTGGCACGCCCTGTACCTGCTGGCGCTCGCGGTGCTCGTGGCGGCGGGCGCGGTCCTGGTGAGCGGCGGCCGGACCAGGGCCGTACGGGCCACCGCGTGCACGGCGCTCGGCGCGGTCGTGGCCGCCGTCGTGCTCCAGGGCACGGCCCCCTCGGACGCGGTGCGCGAGGCGCGGGAGGTGGCGACCCGCGACCCGGGCGAGGTGCAGGACTGCGAGCGGCGCGGGCCGACGACGTACTGCGCCTTCCCCGAGTTCACGCCCTGGACCGACGAGTGGGCCCGGGTCACGGACCGGGTGCGGTCCCTGGCGGGCGGCCCCGGCGCCGAACAGGCCCTGACCGTAAGGCAGAAGGTCAACGCCCTCGACGGACCGTCAGGTGTGCGGGAGCCGCTGCCCGCCGCGCCCGGCGAGGTGACGGCGAGCACGGCCTGGGGCGGCGAACGCGAACTGGAGTTCGCGGCGAGCGTCGCCCGGGGGCTGGTCGTCGGGCACGAGCGGTACGACGGGGCGTACTGCGACGCGCGGGGCGTACTGATGATGTGGCTGGCGATCCGCGCGACCCGCGACGGTGAGGCCCTGTTCGGCGACACCGGGAACGCCCACAACAGTCCCGGCGTGATCTGGGCACCGGTCTCCGCGCTCAGCCTGCGCGACCGCGAACTCACCGTGCTCGAACGGCTGCTCGACCAGCCGCAGGAGGAGGTGGGACGCGCGGTGCGGGAGCACTGGACGGAGCTGTCCGCCGCCGGGACGACCACCGACCGCGCGGCCGCCCTGCTGGGCGTGCGGGCCCCGGCCGAGACGGCCGCCGACCGGGAATGGATGTGCGCGTGAGGCGGCGGGCGGCGGTGGCGGCTGCCCTGACACGGCCCACGCTGCGGTCGCTGCCGTGGGGACTGCTCGCCGCCGGCTGGGCCCTGGGGGTGGTCGTCGCCGCCGTACCGGCGCTGTTCTCGCTGGACCTGCCCGAGGTCGTGCTGGCCGACGTGGTGCGGGCGGCGGCCCTGTGCGGGGCGGTCGGCGCGGCGTTCACCCTGGACGACCCGGCCCGGCACACCACGGGGGTCGTCCCCGTGCCGCGCCCGCTGCGGCAGACGCTGCGCGTCGCCGCGGTGGGGCTCGCGGGTGCCGTCTGGTGGGCGGCGGTCCTCGGCGCCGTACGGGTCGGCGCGGGCGCCGGGCGGTGGGAGGCGCTGCCCGTCGGCGCCCTCACGGTGGAGGCCGCGGCGCTGTCCGGGCTGGCGCTGGCGCTCGCCGGGGCGGCGGTGCGGTTCAGCGCGGTCCGGCTGCCCGGACCGGCCGTGGCCGCCGCGGTGCCGGCGCTCCCGGTCGCGGCCACCGTGTTCCTCCCCGACGAGCACGCGCTGTTCGTTCCGCCCGGCGACCCCCGCTGGGCGGACGCCCACACGCTCTGGACGGCGATCCTGGCCGCGACGCTCGCCGTGTGGGCGGCGTGCGGCCCGGAACCACGCCGCCGGCCCGCCGGGGTGCCGGGGCGCGGCGGGGTGCCGGGGCGGGACGGCGGAGTGCCGGGGCGCGCCGGCCGCTGACCCGGCGCGGGCGGCCGGTGCGTGAGCCGGGGCCCTCGGGGAGGTGCGGGAGCCGGGGGGCCGTGCCCGGGCCCGGTCCGCCTCAGGCGGGGCGGTCGCAGGCGCAGGCGCTCGACGCGGCGTCCTCCAGGAGGCCGCTCTTCGCCGTCAGATAGGCCAGCTGCGCACGGCTGTTGCTGCCCAGCAGGTCGCCGACCTTCTTCAGATGGCTGGCGACGGTCCGCGTGCTGATGCCGAGCCGGCTCGCGATGGCCGCGTCGGTGTAGCCGTCCACCATGAGCCGCAGCACATGCAGCCGGGTCTCGTCGGTGAGCAGGGGAGGGCGCTGCTGGTCGTGCTCGTACACGACCGGCTTCGCCCGCTCCCAGGCGTACTCGAAGGCAGACACCAGGAAGTGCACCACACCGGGGTCGGTGACCTTCAGGGCGTGGGTGCCGTGGTCCTTGCCCATGTCGGGGATGAAGGCGACGGTACGGTCGCAGATGATCATCCGGTCGAAGACCTCGTCGACCGTGCGGACCTCGACGCCCAGCTCGGTGACCTGCTTGATGTAGTCGAGCGTCGGACCGTGGGCCCGGATGGTGTGCTGGTACAGGGTGCGCTGCTTCACGCCCTGGCGGTGCGCCGCCAGCGTGCGGGGCAGCGCCTTCACGAGGACCTCCTCGGGCCTCCTGCCGCCCGGGTGCGCGGTGAGCAGCTCGTGCTTGGTGGCCGCGATCGCCTCGTCCAGCGCGGCGGTGATCACCGGTGCGGGGGTGAGTCGCTGGGAGGACTCGTGCTCCTCGCGGCGGGCGGTGCGGTACACGCTCTCCGCCTGGGACATCGACGCCTGCACGGACGCCAGGGCCTGCCGCTGCTCCAGGATCAGCCGCTCCAGAGGGTGGGCCAGGGCCGCCGCCGCCACCGAGGGCGGTACGGGAACCAGCGCCTCCGGGTCGTCCACCGCGGCCGCCACGAGACCGAACTCCCTTACGCAGTACGGCGCTTGGGCGACCGGAGCCCTCCCCTCCAGCAGTGCGGTGCGGTAGAACTCAAGTCCCGCGCCGCACACCTCCGCCGGTCTCTCGGCGCCCCCGCGTATGTCCGTATCACCGCACATGCATCGTCCCCCTTCAGGTTTCTGCAGTGCACGATCATGACCCCTTCAATCACTTTCGGCAACCGGGCTTCCCAGGCATGCTCTTCATGTGGACACCGGCGGGGAGCCGGAAGTCCGGGAATTCTTCAGGGGGATCAAAGAAATGAAGTACATGCGCAGACTCGCCGGCGCGCTCGCTCTTGTCGCCGCCGCGGCGCTGACCCTTTCCGCCGCCTCCCAGGCGGCCGACCACACGACGGTCGCGGGCGCCCAGGTGGCCAACGCGCCGGCCGACCCGGGCTGGCCGTAGGCCCCGGCGGACCATCGCCGATCCGGGGGATCGGCTGACTCTTCCCATGTAAAGCCCGCGCAAAACGTGTGCGCCCCCGTGATCCGGGGGTCGTGTCCGGGTGTCCCGGCACGGCCTGGCGGCGGGCGCCCGTGACGCCCTGCCACGGCACGGGCGGGTGTGGGTCCCTGTCACCGACCGCCGACGGGTGACCGTCCGGCCGGATTGCTGTCCCGTGAATTCCGTATGCCAGGTCCAGGTAATCCGGCATGTCGGTTTCGCATTGAACAAACGAAGGAGTTCAAGGAATGACCACCGCAATCGCCGCACCGAAGTGCCTCGTGTGCGACACCGAATTCGAGGTCCAGGAGGACTGGGAAAAGGGTGAAATCACCGAGTGCACCGCCTGCGGGCAGGAGCACGAGGTCGTGGAGAAGGCCGAAAGCGGCGTACGGCTCGACCTCGCGCCCGAGGTGGAAGAGGACTGGGGCGAGTGACGCCCCCCGACGAGGTCCTGCTCTCGGTGACGATGCTGCGGCCCGAGGAGAAGCTCCTCCTCGGCGCCCTGCGGGCCCAAGGGCTCGCCGCGCGGCCGTTGCTGATGGAGGATCTGGCGGGCGTCGTGGCGGGCCACGGTGGCCCGCCCGCGCTCGCCGTGATCCGGAACCTGTCCCACCGGGACGCCGTCAACGTGTCCCGGCGGCTGGAGTACACCGGGGTCACCACCCTCAACCGGTCGTCCGTCATCGAGGCGTGCAACGACAAGGGGCTCCAGTCGCTGCTGTTCGCGCGCCACGGCATTCCGCATCCGGTGACCCGGCATGCCTTCAGCTATGACCAAGTGCGCTCCGCTGTAGCGGAATTGGGCATGCCGGCCGTCGTCAAGCCCGTCAGCGGGTCCTGGGGGCGGGGCGTCACCAAGATGGCCAACGCCGAGTGTGTGGAGGCGTGGGCCGGAGGGCGGGAGTCCGCCGACGCGACCGGGAAGCTGTTTCCCGTCGTCGTGCAGTCGTACATCGACAAGCCGGGACACGATCTGCGGGTCGTGGTGGTCGGGCGCACTCCGGTGGTCGCGATCCAGCGGGTGTCGGACGACTGGCGGACCAACACGCATCTGGGCGCGGAGGTCCGGCGGGTCGAGGTGACCGCCGAGATCGACAAGTTGTGCGGACAGGTGGTGGACGCGCTGGGGCCCGGGTTCTACGGGGTGGACCTCGTGGAGGACCGGAGCACCGGGGAGCTGCTTGTCCTGGAAGTGAACGCCAATCCCGAGTTCGCGAAGTCCTCGGAGCGGCATGGGGTGGATGTGGCGGGGCTGTACGCGACGTATGTCGCGGAGCAGGTGTCCGCGGTCTAGGTGGTCGCCGGGCGCCTTCGAGCTCGGGGGTGCGCGGTTCGTCGGCGGGTGCGGGGTCGTGGTCTCTCGCGCGGTTCCCCGCGCCCCTGAAGGGGCGAGGGGCGGTGACACATGCGGCTCCGCCGCGTGCGCGACCAGCGCCCACCCACCCGCACCCGACACCGCGCCCCACCCACCCCCCCACCCTCCCGACCTGAAGAAAGAGGCACTGCGTCACATGGAACTGTTCGATACCGCGACGGTGCTCACCCGCGTCCTGACCTCGGGCGTCGTGATGAGCATCGAGAAGAGCGACCGGGAACTGCCCGGTCTGGAGCGGCTGCTCACCAAGAAGACCGGCCGGAGCAAGGCCGTGCTGCTCAACAGCCGCACCGGCGCGATCCACGCGGCCCTGGCCGGTCAGGGGATCGGCCACGGCGACAGCGTCGCCCTGCCCGACGTGGACGCGGAGACCTCCGCGTTCCTCGCCTGGCTCGGTGTCACCGTCACCTCGTACGACGAGCCCGCCGCGTACGACTACATCGCGCTGGACCCGGCGAACGCCGACCGGCTCGGCGCGTTGGCCGCGGGGGCCACCGCGCCGGCGCTGGTCGTCGACCTGACCGGCCTCGGCTTCGGTCCCGCCGCCGCCGTCCTCACCGACGACCCGAAACTCTGGGCCCGCGCCGAGCGGCTGAAGATCTTCGGCGCCTACGACCTGCGCACGATGTGGACGCAGGAGGAGGCGGACGCCGACCTCGTGCCCGGGGTGCAGTTCAACTACCGGCTCAGCCCGCTCGTGGCCGCCTGCGCGCGGATGGCCCTGACCCAGGCGGCGCGGCCCGCCGCGACCTCCGGAGCGAAGCAGTCATGATCACCGATTTCCCCAACTCGCCCCTCCCGCTGCCCGATCCGGCCGAACTCGACCAGGAACTGGCCGCCCTCGGCGGCAGCGAGATCATCCCCAAGGCCCTGCGCCGCACGCTCTTCCCGGTCATCACCAAGGAGGACGTGTTCAACCTGATGCTGGCCCAGCGGCAGGCCCCCGAGAAGGTCGTCGCCGACTTCGCCGAGGCCTACCGCGAGTACGTGGGCGCCGCCCACGCGCTGCCCACCGCCAGCGGTACGTCCAGCCTGCACATGGCGCTCGTGGGCGCCGGGGTGCGGCCGGGCGACGAGGTCATCGTGCCGGCGTTCACGTTCATCGCCACCGCGCAGGCCGTCGTCGCGGCGCACGCCGTCCCCGTCTTCGTCGACATCGACCCGGTCACGTACTGCATGGACCCGGCCGCCGCCGCTGCCGCGATCACCGACCGCACCCGGGCGCTCATGCCGGTGCACGTGCACGGTCTGCCCGCTGACGTCCCCGCGCTGCGCGCCCTCGCCGACCGGCACGGCATCGCCCTCGTCGAGGACGCCTCCCACGCCCACTCCGCGAAGATCGGCGGCCAGGTCGCCGGTTCGTTCGGCGACGCGGCCGGGCAGAGCCTGATGGCCGACAAGAACTTCCCGCTCGGCGGCGAGGGCGGCATCGCCTTCTTCGCCACCGAGGAGGCGTACCAGCGGGCCGTCGACTACCTCGCGCGGCACGGCATCGACTACGGGATGTCCTGGGTCGCCGCCGCGTTCGGCTCCAGCCAGCTCAAGCGGCTGCCGTACTACGACGAGATCCGCGCCCGCAACGCCGCCCTGCTGGGCGAGGCCCTCGGCGGGACCGGGCTGTTCACCCCGCCGCACGTCCCGGACGGGCACGTCCACGCGTACAACATGTACCGGATCACCCTGCACCCCGAGGCCGTCGGACTGGCGGACCTGCCCGTGCACGCGGTCAAGGAGGCCGTGCACGAACTGCTCGTCGCCGAGGGCGTCCCGGCACGGGAGTGGCAGAACACGCCGATCCCCTGCCACCTGCCCTTCCAGCACCGCGACGGGTTCGGCAACGGCTACCCGTTCACCCTCAACCCGGGCGCCGTGCGCGACCACCGGCCCGAGGACTTCCCCGTGACCCTCGGCATGCTCGACTCCACCCTCGTCCTCTGCCGCGAGCTGCGCTCCCCGGTCGAGTACGAGCGGATCCTGCGCTACGCCGACGCCTTCCGCAAGGTCGCCCGACGTCCCGACGCCATCCGCAAGCTCGTCGACGAGCGCGCGTACGTGCGGCCGTACGAGAAGGCGGCCCGCCTTGGCTGACAACGACCTCTCACGGGAGAAGATCCGCGTCGCCGTCATCGGCGCCAGCGGCTACACGGGGGGCGAGGTCATCCGGCTGCTCCTGGAGCACCCCCACGTCGAACTCGCCTTCCTGTCCGCCGAGCGGGCCGCCGGCGCCACCATCGGCAGCGTCCACCCCTGGCTGCGCAACCACCCGAGGGCGGCCGGCCTGAAGTTCCGGCCGCTGGATCAGCTGGCGGACATCGACGCCGTCGACGTCGCCTTCGGCTGCCTGCCCACCGGCGCGCTGCCCGAGCGGCTGCCGCTGATCGCGGCCCACGCCAAGCGCGTGCTGAACCTGGGCGGCGACTTCCGGCTGCGGGCCGAGGACGAGGTGCGCGCGCACTACCCGAAGACCGCCGCGCACCCGCCGCTGGAGGACTTCGCGTACTACGTACCGGAGTTGAGCCGCGTCGTGCCGGACGGCAGGTTCGTCAACCTGCCGGGCTGCATGGCCGTCACCTCGATCTACGCCCTGTACCCGCTGTTCGCGGGCGCCGAGCCGCTCGCCACGGACCGGGTCGTCGTCGACGCCAAGACCGGCTCCACCGGCGGCGGCCGGGGCAGCGGCGAGCCGCCGGCCGAGCGCAGCGGCAACTTCCGGGTGCACAAGCTGTACGGGCACCGCCACGCCCCCGAGGTCCGCCAGGCCATCGCCGACTTCACCGGCGCGGCCGTGGACCTGAGGTTCTCCACCCACAGCCTCGACGTGGCGCGCGGCATCCTCGTCACCGCCTACGCCGAACTCCACGACGGCGTCACCCCGTTGGACGTCAAGCGGGCGTACGCCAAGGCGTACGTCGGCAAGCCCTTCGTACGGGTCCGGCCCGCGCCCAAGGCGCCGCAGGACTTCCCGATGCTGAAGGCCGTCGTCGGCTCGAACGTCGCCGAGGTCGCGATCGCGGTGCAGGGCGGCCAGGTCGTCGCGGTCGCCGCGCTCGACAACCTCATCAAGGGCGCCGCCGGACAGGCCGTCCAGGCCATGAACCTCATCCACGGCCTCGACGAGACGGCCGGCCTGCCCACGACGGCGGTGTCCCCATGACGGCACTGACGGAACACGCGACGGCCGTGACCGACCAGCCGACCACCGCGGCCACGTCGACCGTGCCACCGGTCGCCGCGACCGCCCCCCGCTCCACCCGGCCCCTGTACGTCATCAAGGCCGGCAGCGCGACCCTCGACCGGGGCGCGATCCACAAGGAGCTGGCCGACCTGGTCGCCCGGGGCGCCCGGGTGCTGCTCGTCGCGGGCGGCGCCACCGGCATCGAGCGCCACTACACGGCCATCGGGCGGCCCATGCCCCAGCTGCGGCTGACCGGCGGCGACTCGGTGCGCTACTGCCCGCCGGAGGAGATGGCCCACCTGGTCGACGCCTACGAGCGGGTCACCCTGCCCGCCGTGGAGCGGGACCTGAGGGCGCGCGGGCTGACCGTGTTCACCTCGGTCGCCGCGCGCGGCGGACTCGTCACCGGCCGGGCCAACCGCCCCCTGAAGGCGGTCTCCGCCGAGGGCCGGACCGTGGTCGTCCGCGACCACCGGGCCGGAGTGCCCACGGACGTCGACACCGACGGGCTGACGGCGCTGCTGGAGGCGTATGACGTGGTCTGTCTGTCGCCGCCGGTCGCCGACCCGGCCGGCGGGGCCCCGCTGAACGTGGACGCCGACGTCCTCGCCGCCGTCCTCACCGGCGCGCTCGGCGCCGACCACCTGCGGCTGGTCACCGGCACCGCCGGACTGCTGACCGACCCCGCCGACCCGCGCTCCACGCTCCTCGACGCCTATCCCGGCGAGGGCGCCCAGTACGCGGGCGGCAGGATGCGGCAGAAGGTGCGGGCCGCCGAGATCGCCATGCGCGACAGCGGCGCCGACGTCGCCATCACCGGCCCGCACACCATGAGCGAGCCGTCCGGCTGGACCCGCTTCTGGCGGACCAAGGAGCCCGCCGCCGACCTCAGCCTGCTCACCCGCGTGGCCTGCGTGCCCTCCGTCTCCCGCGACGAGGCCGAACTGGCCGCCTACCTCGCCGAGTGGTGCCGGGAGCGCGGCATGGACGCCCATGTCGACGAGGCCGGCAACCTGGTCGCCGCGCGCGGCCACGGCCCCCGCCGGCTGCTGCTCCTCGGTCACCTCGACACGGTCCCGCACCACTGGCCCGCCGAGTGGCGCGAGGGCGAGCTGTGGGCCCGTGGCAGCGTCGACGCCAAGGGCAGCCTGGCGAACTTCCTGGAGGTGCTCGCCCACGCGGACATCCCCGAGGACGGCCGGCTGTGCGTGGTCGGCGCGGTCGAGGAGGAGATCTCCTCCTCCAAGGGCGCCTTCTTCGCCCGCGACCGCTACCCCGCCGACGCCGTCGTCATCGGCGAGCCCAGCGGCTCGGGCACCCTGACCCTCGGCTACTTCGGGCTGTTCAAGCTCCGGATCACGGCCTCCGTGCCGACCGGCCACTCCGCCGGGATGGACGCCGTGTCCGCGCCGGACCACCTCATCGACATGCTCGGCCGCGTCCGGACCGCGGTCCTCGCCGAGGCGCCGGACGCGCTCAGCGCCGTCATCGACGTCCACGTGGACAACGGCCGGGAACGCAGCACCGCCACGGGCGTCCTCAACTTCCGGGTGCCGCCCAGGGCCGATGTGGAGACCCTCCGGGCGATCGCGCTGGGCCACGCCCGCGAGGACGTGCGCGTCGAGGTGCTGCGCGCCACCCCCGGCCACGCCGGCGGCCGCTCCAGCGCCCTGGTCAAGGTCTTCACCCGGGCCTTCGCGCAGGCCGGGATCAGGCCCCGCTTCGTGGTGAAGAAGGGCACGTCCGACATGAACACCCTCGCCACCACCTGGCACGACGTGCCGATGGTCGCGTACGGGCCCGGCGATTCGTCCCTGGACCACACCGACGAGGAGCGCATCGACCCCATGGAGTACCGCACCGCCCGCTCGCTGCTCGCCGACGCGGTCAACCGCTGGTTCGCCCTGACCGAGGGGAGCCGGCGATGACCACGGTCGTGCTCGAACAGCCCCGCCTCGGGGACGACCCGGTCGCCGTCCTCGCCGAGCGTGCCGTCCAGGCCCGCCGGCTGGTCGTCGACATGGCGGCGAGCCCGCGCGGCTGCCACCTCGGCGGCAGCCTCTCCGTCCTCGACATCCTGATCGCCGCCCTGCACCGCGCCTCCGCCGGCGACGGCACCGAGGTCGTCCTCAGCAAGGGCCACGCGGCCGCCGGCCTGTACGCGGCGCTCCACGTCAGCGGGATCCTCCCGGAGAACCCGGCCCCGCTGTACGGCCTCGCCGGCCACCCCTACACCGGCCACCCCGGCCCCAAGGTGCCCGGCGTCCGCTTCCCCACCGGCAGCCTCGGCCACGGCGTCCCGTACGCCGCCGGGTGGGCGCTGTCGCAGCGGCTCTCCGGCGGCAACGGGCTCGGTATCGCCGTCGCCGGTGACGGCGAGCTGCAGGAGGGCCTGGTCTGGGAGACCTGCCAGGTCGCCGCCGCGCAGGAACTGGGCACCTTCGTCCTCGTCGTGGACCGCAACGGCGGCCAGAACGACGGGATGGTGGCCGACATCTCCCCGCTGCCCCGGCTCGCCGAGCGGTTCGCCGCGTTCGGGTTCGACGTCGCCGAGGTCGACGGACACGACCTGGGCGCCCTCACCGCCCTGTTCGCCGAGGACCGCACGGCCGCCCGCAAGCCCCTGGCCGTCATCGCCGACACCGTCAAGGGCAAGGGCGTACGGGCCGTCGAGGGCAGGCCCGGCTGCCACTACGTGACCATCGACGAGGCGCGCGCCGCCAAGTGGAAGCGAGCGATCCGATGACTCTCCACGCCACCGAGGCCCCCACGACCCCCACGCCCCCCACGACCCCCACACCCCCCACCGACGAGCGACCGGCGACCCTGTCCGGGCGCGACGCCTACCGGGACGAGCTGACCAGGCTCGCCGCCTCCGACGACACGATCGTCTGCCTGGAGGCGGACCTGGGCGGCAAGGGACACCCCTTCCAGGCCGCCCACCCGGAGCGCTTCTTCAACCTCGGGATCGCCGAGGGCGCCATGGTGGACATGGCGGCGGGCCTCGCGGCCGGCGGCCACAAGCCGTTCGTGAGCACCTTCGCCCCGTTCGCCGCGCTGCGCGCCGCCGAGAGCCTGAAACTGACGCTCGGCTACCTGGCCGCCGGGGTCACGGTCGTGGCGCCGTACGCCGGGGTCTCCGGGGCCTGGTTCGGGACCACCCACCACTGCCTGGAGGACCTCGCGATCCTGCGCAGCGTGCCGGGCGTGACCATCGCGGCCCCGTACGGCGACGCGGAGATGCGCGCGGTGGTGCGGGAGGCGGTCCGCTCCGGACGCCCGCACTACATCCGTACCGGCCGCAACGCCACGTACGAGTCGCTCCCCCTGACCGGTGAGGAACTTCCCCTCGTCACCTGGGAGTTCCGGGGCGAGCCCGGCGACGTCTGCCTCGTCTCCGTCGGCGAGGAGGGCACCCGGCTCGCCCTCGCCGCCCGGCGGGCCGCCCCCGGCACCGCCCACGCCCACCTGGTCTACCTCGACCACGAGAACCTGGCGCGCGCCGCCGACGAACTGGCCCGCCACCACCGCCGGTTCGTGGTCGTCGAGGAGCACCGGGGCCAGGGCGGCGTGGCGGAGGCGCTGGCGCTGCTGCTGCCGGACCGCCACGTCACGTCCGTCAGCGCGGACCGGAGCTGGCCGGCGCACGGCGGCGACCACGAGGAGGTCATGGCCGCCCTCGGCCTGGACCTGCCGGCCGTGCTCGCCGCGATCGAGAAGGCCGGGGCGCCCGCCCGGACCGACTGAGCCCGCGGGGCCCGAGCTTCGCGCAACCGCACACCACCACACCCGACTTCAGGAGTCCCCGTGCACATCCTCATGATCGAATGCAACCCCAACGGCATGGCCGGCATCGCCAACGCCCTGGACCTCGGCCACGACGTCACCCTCGTCTCCGTCGACCCCGACTTCTACCTCGCGGTCTCCCCGCTCACCGAGGCCGCCTACGCCCACCCCAACTGCCAGGTCGTCAAGAGCGAGAAGGCGTTCTCCATCGAGGAGCTGACGGCGCTGGCCCGCTCGATCCACGCCGAGCGCCCGGTCCACGGCGTCACCACGTACAGCGAGTACCACACCGTGCACACCGCGGCCGTCGCCGAGGCGCTCGGCCTGCCCGGGATGAGCGTCGACGGCGCCCGCAACGCCCGCCACAAGCACCTCACCCGTCTCACCCTCGACGGCAAGGGCATCCGCCAGCCCCGCTTCGCGCACGTCTCCGACCCGGCGAAGGTCGAGGCCGCCGTCCGCGAGATCGGCTTCCCCTGCGTGGTGAAGCCCTCCGACGGCACCGCCAGCCTGCACGTGCTGCACCTGAAGGACGAGGACGACCTGACCGCGTACCTCGCGGAGCTGGCCGACGTCGTCGACTACGGGCGCGGCGTCGTCCGCATCCCCGACATCCTGATCGAGGAGTTCGTCACCGGTGAGCTGATCTCGGTCGAGTCCTGCGTCCTCGGCAAGGGCGAGGTCGTCAACCTCGGCCTGACCGACCGCCCGCTGAGCGGCTTCCCGCACTTCATCGAGATGGGCGCCACCTACTTCACCGGGCACCCGCTCCAGGACGAGCTGTTCGCGATGACCACCAAGGTCCTCGACGAGCTGGGCGTCGACTTCGGCTTCATCCACACCGAGTTCCTGCTCGGCCCGGACGGCCCGGTGCTGTGCGAGGTCAACGGCCGGCTCATCGGCGGCATCGTGCCGAGCCTGATGCAGATCAGCTCCGGTGTCGACGCCTATCTGGAGGTCATCCGCCAGGCCCTCGGCGAGCGCCCCGAGCTGCCCTTCCCCGGCGAGACCATCGCGGGCGGCCACTGGTTCGGCTCCCCGGTCGCCGGCACCGTCGAGTCCATCGGCTTCGACCGGCTCCAGGACCTGCCCGGCTTCCACAGCGCCCTCGCCTACAAGAAGCCCGGCGTGGAGGTCACCAAGCTCTCCAAGAGCAACTTCGACTGGATCGGCCACATCATCTTCACCGGCGCCGACCGCGACGAGGTCAACAAGCGCAACGAGGAGGCCCTGGACGCCATCGACCTGCGGCTGAAGGTCGAGGTGGCCCGATGAGCCAGGCCGTACGCGGCCAGGAGGGGCCGGTCACCCAGCACGGGGTGGCCGTCCCCGCCCTCGACCCCGACGCGCTCTACGACGTCACCACGGAGAACGGCGTCTACACCGCCTTCACCCCAACCGGCGCCCGCCGGGGCGGCGAACTCGAACTGTGGCCCGGCTACACCGAGACCCACGCCCATGTCTCGCTCCCCGCGAACTGGGACGACACGGTCGAGGACCCCCGGATCGTGGCCCTCCAGTACCTGTACCACGGGGTCTCCCACGTGGTGGACATGTTCGGTTTCCCGTTGGTCGCCGACGCCTGGGCGGCCGGCCGGGAGACCTCCCCGTGGCCGTACCCGGAGATCGTGCACTGCGGCTACGCGGTGACGGCGACGACCGACGCGGCCGGCCGCACCGGCCACGGCGTGGAGTTCCCGGCCCCCGTGTACATGCTCGCCGTCGAATCCGACCTCGACCACGCGCTGCGCGCCAACGCCGAACGCGGCGGCACCTTCCTGAAGGTGATGTTCACCGACGGCACCGAGCAGCCGGGCAGCCCCGTCCGCTTCTCCCGCCTGTCGGAGCGGGTGCTGCGCTTCACCGCCCGCATGGCCGCCGAGCGCGGGGTCACGGCGGTCATCGACTGCAACACCCTCCAGGAGACCCGCTGGGCGTACGAGTGCGGCTTCCGCCTCTTCGCGCACACCGTCCGCGACCGCACGCTCGACGCGGCCGACTGGAAGGAGTTCGAGGGGGCGCGCTTCGTGTCCACCCTCGCCGGCCTCCGCCCCATGATCATGACGGGGGAGGAGTTCCTGGCCGAGTACGCCCGCGAGGGCTTCACCGAGACCCAGGACGTCCGCAACCTCGACTTCGTCAAGGGCATCGAGAAGCCGTACGGCATCGAGTACGGCGTCCAGGAGACCCGCACCGCCGCCCTCGCCGACATGCGCCGCAACGCGCTCGCCGCACTCGGCCGGGGCGACCTGCTGGTCGGCACCGACTCCGGCAACACCGGCGCCTACCACGGCTACTCGCTGCTCAGCGAGCTGGACCTGCTGCGCGGCGACGACCCCTCCCTGGACCTGGCGCTGCGCCACCAGGCCACGGTCGGCGGCCGCCGCTACTTCGACGAGCTGAGCGGCGCCCCGACGGGCGTCCACCCGCTGAGCGCGGGCGCCGACGCCACCTACAACCTGCTGCACCCCTCCGCCTCCGACCGCCCGCTCTCGGCCCTGCCCGTGAAGACGGTCGTCCGGGGTGTGGAGATCGACCGCGCGGCCCTGGCCCGCGAGATCGCCGCGCTGCGGGCCGCAGCCCAGGCGCCGACCGAACCGAAGGGAATCGCCGCGTGACCATCGAACGCAGGCGGGCACTGATCGGCGTGAACGCCGGTATCTTCCTCGCCCACATCGGGAACTTCATCTGGTTCCCCGTCCTCGTCGCCTCCCTCGGCGGCACCGACAGCGGCTTCTGGGCCGGTGTCGTGATGTGCATGACGTACGTCGGCCGTCTGGCGGCCACGTTCTTCTACGAGGGGGTCGCCGCCCGCATCGGCATCCGGGGCGCGGTGTTCGCGGGCACCGCGACGGAGGCGGTCGCGCTGTTCCTGATGGGCTTCGGCGACGGGGTCGCCGTCTACTCCGTGCTGGCCTTCCTCATCGGCCTCGGCTCGGGCACGGCCTTCCCCGGCCTGAAGAACATCCTCGTGTCGTACCCCGACGACGAGCGCCCCAAGGCGTTCTCGACGTTCCAGATGTCGGCCCAGGTGGGCCTGTTCGGCGGCGCGCTGGTGGGCGGTCTGCTGGCCGACGTCGACCTGCGCACGCTCTTCTCGGTCGTCTTCGCGATCTTCATCGGCTTCTGCCTGGCGTCCTCGGCGTTCATCCCGAGGGACGGCTTCGGACAGACCGCGGGCAGGCCCGCGGCCGAGCGGGTGCCGCTGCTGAGCACGGCCGTCTTCAAGGGCATCGAGGTCCGCGGCGCCACCCGCTACTTCCTGCTCTCGGCGGTCTTCTGGTTCCTGTCCATCGGCTTCATGGTCGGCATCCCGCTGCACATGGAGGAGTACGCGTCGGGCTGGGCGCCGTCGGCCCCGTTCTGGATCACGGGCCTGAGCGTGCTGGTGCTGCAGTACCCCCTGTTCAAGTTCATGATCAAGCACCTGCGCCCGGGCGCGGTGATGGCGGTGGGACTGGCCGGGATGACGGTGGCGTTCACGGCGTTCGGCGCGGGCCGCACGGTGCCGTGGATCGTCGTGGGCTGCCTCACGGTCGTCCTGGGCGAGATCCTCTTCGTCCCGTCCTTCGACATCTGGGTCGCCCGCAAGGTCCCCGCGGACCGCCTCGCCAAGGCGATGGGCGCGATGCACTTCTTCCGCAGCGCCGGCAACATGGTCGGCTCCCTGCTGGCGGGCGCCCTGTTCGACCTGGCGACGTCCTGGGACGTACCGGGCGGCAACTGGTACGTGGCGGCGGCGATCGCGGCGGCGTGCGCGACGATCTGCCTCGTCAGCCGCGACGACAACCCGGCGGAGAAGCCCACGACCACCCCGGAGGGCGAGCGGGCGGAGGCCGCGGCGTAGCGCCGCCGGGCCGGATCCCCCGAGCCCCGGCCCGGCGGGAGTAGTGCCCTGGGCGGCGAGGGCATCCCAGGTGCCCGTGTATCCGCACGTCAGAGGGGGTGGGATGGTTCCACCCCGCTCGATCGGCCGTTGGCTGTTGCGCCCGGCCGCTGTGACCGCTGATGCTCTTGGTGCCGCACCGACGAGCCCGGACCGACCACCCGGCCTCGTCGCGGCATCAACGTCCACGGACTCATCCACAGGGGGAACACCCATGTCTCCGCGCATCCGAACGAGCGCTCTCACCGCACTGACCGTCGCCGCCCTCGCGGCGGGCGCGCTCCTCACGGCACCGGCCGCGGGCGCCGCGCCGCAGGCCGCCGCACCCACGTTCCTGTCGGCGTCCGAGCTGCCGCCGCACCCGACGTCGTCCTGGACCGCCGGGCCGGTCACCGAGGGCTTCCCGGAGGCGCTCGGCCTCTGCGTGAGCACGGAGGGCGTGCCGTCCTACGACTACCGGCACCGGGAGTTCCGGACCGACCTGGACACCGGCGCCGTGCAGCTGACCGTCGTGACGGGCACGGCCGCCCAGGCCAAGGCCCTGGCGAAGCACTACGACGACCTGATCCGCACCTGCGCCGACCGTCTCGAGCAGTCCTTCCCCGACATCGACGCCGAGGGCCGGGACTACGGGAAGCTGGCGGTCGAGGAGGGCGCCCACGTCCGCGGCCTGAACACCGAGACGTCCGGGGGCGCCAACGACGTCGCCCTGCTGTCCGTCGGACGGGACGGCAGGACCGTCACCGTCGTCAAGTGGGGGCAGCTGGGCGACTTCACGAACGCGCCGGTGGCCGCCTTCAAGAAGACCACGATCACGGCCGTCAACAAGCTGTACTGACCGGCCGGCCGCCGGAGGGGGCCGGGCCCGGGCTCCGGCCCGGTGCCCGGCCCCGAATGTTGCGGCGGGATGAAATCCGCAGCTCCCCGCGTTGGTGTGTTCCGGGTACCTCCGGGGCGATCCCGGACGACGACGAGGAGGGCACCGCGTGGCCGCGCGACAGGGGGAGGACCGGATGGGAGAGCCGGCGACGAAGACGGGGCCGGAGCGGGCGGAGAGCGCCCCCGGGTGGGGGCGCCGGCTGGCCGGGTACGCCTGGCGGTACCCCAAGGACGTCGTCCTCGCCCTCGGCGCGTCCCTCGCCGGCATGGCCCTGATGGCCGTCGTCCCCCTGATCACCAAGGTGATCATCGACGACGTCATCGGGGACAGGAGCCGCGCCATGATGCCCTGGGCCGGCGCCCTCATCGGCTCCGCCGTCCTTGTCTACGTCTGCACCTACATCCGCCGCTACTACGGCGGCCGTCTCGCCCTCGACGTCCAGCACGACCTGCGTACCGAGATGTACGGCACGATCACCCGGCTCGACGGGCGGCGCCAGGACGAGCTGTCCACCGGGCAGGTCGTCGGCCGCGCCACCAGCGATCTCCAGCTGATCCAGGGTCTGCTCTTCATGCTGCCGATGACCATCGGCAACCTCCTGCTGTTCCTGATCTCCCTCGTCGTCATGGCGTGGCTGTCCATCCCGCTCACCCTGGTCGCGCTGGCCGTCGCCCCCGCCCTGTGGTGGATCGCCGTCCGCAGCCGCGCCCGCCTCCACCCCGCCACCTGGTACGCGCAGGCCCAGGCCGCCGCCGTCGCGGGCGTCGTCGACGGCGCCGTCAGCGGCGTACGCGTGGTGAAGGGATTCGGGCAGGAGGAACAGGAGACCGGGAAGCTGCGCGACGTGGGCCGGCGGCTGTTCGCCGGGCGGCTGCGCACCATCCGGTTCAACTCCAGGTACACCCCCGCCCTCCAGGCCGTCCCCGCGCTCGGCCAGGTCGCCATGCTGGCCCTCGGCGGCTGGCTCGCCGTGCGCGGGCACATCACGCTCGGCACGTTCGTCGCCTTCTCGACCTACCTCGCCCAGCTGGTCGGGCCCGTCCGGATGCTCGCCATGGTCCTCACCGTGGGCCAGCAGGCACGCGCCGGCACCGAACGGGTGCTGGAACTGATCGACACCGAGCCGACCCTGACCGACGGGACGAAGACGCTGCCCGCCGACGCGCCCGCGACCGTCGAGTTCGACGACGTGTCGTTCGGCTACGAGGACGGCCGCCCCGTGCTGAACGGGCTCAGCTTCGAGATCCGGCCCGGCGAGACCCTCGCCGTCGTCGGCTCCTCCGGCTCCGGCAAGTCGACCGTCTCGCTGCTGCTGCCGCGCTTCTACGACGTGAGCCGCGGCGCCGTCCTCATCGGCGGCCACGACGTCCGCGAGCTGACCCTCGACTCGCTGCGCGCCGCGATCGGCCTGGTCCCCGAGGACTCCTTCCTCTTCTCCGACACGGTCCGCGACAACATCGCCTACGGCCGCCCCGACGCCACCGACGAGCAGATCGAGGCCGCCGCCCGCGCCGCCCAGGCCGACGGCTTCATCGCCGAGCTGCCCGACGGCTACGCCACCAAGGTCGGCGAACACGGCCTGACCCTCTCCGGCGGCCAGCGCCAGCGCATCGCCCTGGCCCGCGCCATCCTCACCGACCCCCGGCTCCTCGTCCTGGACGACGCGACCTCCGCCGTGGACGCCCGGGTCGAGCACGAGATCCACGAGGCGCTCAAGCAGGTCATGGAGGGCCGGACGACCCTCCTCATCGCCCACCGCCGCTCCACCCTCAACCTCGCCGACCGCATCGCCGTCCTCGACCAGGGCCGCCTCGCCGACATCGGCACCCACGAGGAGCTGGAGCGGCGCTCCGCCCTGTACCGCAGGCTGCTCACCGACCCCGACGAGCTGGGCGGCGTCTCACCCGGCCACCTCCCGCGGACGCCCGCCGCCGAGGACGCCGGGCGGGACTCGATACGGGACGAGCTGGACGCCGAGTTCGACGCCGAACGCGGCATCACGCCCCGGCTGTGGACCGGTGACCGGGAGCCCCGGGACGCCGCCTTCGCCGGCACCCCCGCCACCCCCGAGCTGCTCGCCCAGGTCGAGGCGCTGCCCCCGGCGAACGACACCCCGGACATCGACGAGGCCCGCGCGGTCGCCCCCGAGGACTCCTACGGGCTCAGGCGGCTGCTGCGCGGCTTCGGGCTGCCGCTGCTGCTGAGCCTGGCCCTGGTCGCCGTCGACGCCGGCATGGGCCTGCTGCTGCCGGTCCTGATCCGGCACGGCATCGACGAGGGCGTCTCCCAGGCCGTCCTCGGCGGCGTCTGGGCCGCGTCCCTGCTGGCCCTGCTCTCGGTCCTCGTCCAGTGGGCGGCCCAGGTCGGCGAGACCCGGATGACCGGCCGTACCGGCGAACGCGTCCTGTACTCGCTGCGGCTGAAGATCTTCGCCCAGCTCCAGCGGCTCGGCCTCGACTACTACGAGCGGGAGCTCACGGGCCGGATCATGACCCGGATGACGACCGACGTGGACGCCCTGTCGACGTTCCTCCAGACCGGCCTGGTCACCGCGTTCGTCTCCGTCGTCACCTTCTTCGGCATCATGGTCGCCCTGGTCGTGATCGACGTCCAGCTCGCCCTGGTCGTCTTCGCCACGCTCCCGCCGCTGGTCTTCTGCACGTTCTTCTTCCGCCGCGCGAGCGTGAAGGCGTACGAACTGGCCCGGGAGCGGGTCTCCGCCGTCAACGCCGACCTCCAGGAGTCGGTGGCCGGACTGCGGATCGTGCAGGCGTTCCGGCGCGAGAAGGACGGCGGCGAGCGGTTCGCGGCCGGCAGCGCCGGCTACCGCGAGGCCCGGGTGCACGGCCAGTGGCTGATCTCCGTCTACTTCCCGTTCGTACAGCTCCTGTCGTCGGTCGCGGCCGCCGCCGTGCTGATCGTGGGGGCCCAGCGGGTCGACGCGGGCACCCTGACCACCGGCGCCCTGGTGGCGTACCTGCTCTACATCGACCTGTTCTTCGCCCCGGTCCAGCAGCTCTCCCAGGTCTTCGACGGCTACCAGCAGGCCACCGTCTCCCTGGGCCGCATCCAGGAACTGCTCCGGGAGCCGACGTCCACGAAGTCCGCCGACGAGCCGCTGGAGGTGCCGTCGCTGCGCGGTGACATCGCCTTCGAGGGCGTGGACTTCGCGTACGACTCCGCCGACGGGGCGGAGGAGGCGCTCAGCGGTGTCTCCCTGCGCATCCCGGCCGGGCAGACCGTCGCCTTCGTCGGTGAGACCGGCGCCGGGAAGTCCACCCTCGTCAAGCTGGTCGCCCGCTTCTACGACCCCACCGGCGGCCGGGTCACGGTCGACGGCACGGATCTGCGCGACCTCGACATCGCCTCGTACCGGCACCGGCTGGGCGTCGTCCCGCAGGAGGCGTACCTCTTCCAGGGCACGGTACGGGACGCCATCGCCTACGGCCGGCCCGACGCCACCGACGCCGAGGTGGAGGCCGCCGCGCGGGCCGTCGGCGCCCACGACATGATCGCCACCCTCGACGGCGGCTACCTCCACGAGGTCGCCGAACGCGGCCGCAACCTCTCCGCCGGCCAGCGTCAGCTGATCGCCCTGGCGCGGGCCGAGCTGGTGAACCCCGACATCCTGCTGCTGGACGAGGCGACGGCGGCCCTCGACCTGGCCACCGAGGCCCAGGTCAACCAGGCCACCGACCGGCTCGCCGGCCGCCGCACCACCCTCGTCGTGGCCCACCGCCTCACCACCGCCGCCCGCGCCGACCGTGTCGTCGTCATGGACCACGGCCGGGTCGCCGAGGACGGCACCCACGACGAACTCCTCGCCCTCGACGGGCGGTACGCCCAGCTGTGGCGGACGTTCGTGGGCGAGCCGGCGATGAAGGCGTAGGGGGTCAGGCGGACGTCGGGCGGCCACCGCCGTAATTCCCTCCTCTCGCGCAACCGTTCGGCCCCCGTCGTGCGTCCGAATATCAGTACGCTTCTGCGGTGGGAGGGACAGACGGTGAGCAGGGGTGCGAAGGGCGCGACACGCCGGCTGGTGGCACTCGCGCTGGCCGTGCTGACCCTGGCCGGGCTGCTGGCCCTGGCCGGACCCGCGGGCAACGCGACGGCGGCCTCGTCCTGTGCCGGCCGCAAGGTGCGGACCCTGACCTTCGGCGCCGGGACCGTGCACGTCTACCGCAAGGGCACCCGGTACGTGTGCGCCGTGCTCGTGCCCCGCAAGCAGGTCATGGGCAAGGGCGGGGACAAGGCCCGCAAGGGCACCATCCGCATCCGGGCGTGGGCCGGGCAGTGGGTGCGCAACAAGCAGCACCCGGCGGGTCCGGTCACCGTGCACGCGGGCCGGCGCCCCGTGTGCGTCCAGGCCCGGGTCGGCTCCCAGCGCTACACCTCGGGCTGGATCCTTCGCTGACCATCCGCCCCCGCCACCGGATGACGGCACACAGGGTTTTCCCTATCTCCGCCATCTGTGCCTGAAAGCAGTCCAGTTGGCCCCTTTCTTCCCTGGTGCCCCGGCGGCCGCTCCGATAGCTTCCGGCGCACAGCCGTTCCACAGGGGAGAGAACGCATGCGCAAAGCGCTCAGGTGGGTGCTGTCGCTCGTGGTGCTCATAGGCACTCTGAGCACGGCCGGCGCGGCCACCGCCGCCCAGCCGGACACCACCGACATCAAGGACCGACTGCTCGCGATACCGGGCGTGAGCCTCATCGAGGAGAAGCCCTACCCGGGCTACCGCTTCTTCGTCCTCAACTTCACGCAGCCGGTCGACCACCGCCACCCGTCCAAGGGCACCTTCCAGCAGCGGATCACCGTCCTGCACAAGGACACCAGCCGCCCGACGGTGTTCTACACCGGCGGCTACAACGTCTCCACGACCCCGAGCCGACGCGAGCCCACGCAGATCGTGGACGGCAACCAGGTCTCCATGGAGTACCGCTTCTTCACGCCGTCCCGTCCGGCCCCGGCCGACTGGACCAAGCTGGACATCTGGCAGGCCGCCAGCGACCAGCACCGCATCTTCAAGGCGTTCAAGAAGATCTACGACAAGAAGTGGATCTCCACGGGCGGCTCCAAGGGCGGCATGACCGCCACGTACTACGAGCGCTTCTACCCGAAGGACATGGACGGCGTCGTCGCCTACGTCGCCCCCAACGACGTGGTGAACAAGGAGGACTCGGCGTACGACCGGTTCTTCGCCAAGGTCGGCACCAAGGAGTGCCGCGACCGGCTGAACGCGGTGCAGCGCGAGGCGCTGGTGCGCCGTGAGCCGCTGGAGAAGAAGTACGCGCAGTTCGCCGCCGCCGAGAACCTCACCTTCAAGACCATCGGCAGCCTCGACAAGGCGTACGAGGCCACCGTCCTCGACTACGTGTGGGGCTTCTGGCAGTACAGCCTGCTCGCCGACTGCGACAGCGACACCATCCCGAAGGACGCCAAGGCCGCCACGGACGACGAGATCTGGAACTCGATCGACGCGATCTCCGGCTTCTCCGCCTACGCCGACCAGGGCCTGGAGCCGTACACGCCGTACTACTACCAGGCGGGCACGCAGCTCGGCGCGCCGACCATCAAGTTCCCGCACATCGAGAAGAAGTACATCCGCTACGGCTACCAGCCGCCGCGTAACTTCGTCCCGCGGGACATCAAAATGAAGTTCCAGCCGTACGCCATGCGCGACATCGACACCTGGGTCCGCGACAACGCCCGGCACATGCTCTTCGTGTACGGCGAGAACGACCCGTGGGGCGCCGAGCCGTTCCACCTCGGCAAGAAGGCCCGTGACTCGTACGTCTTCACGGCCCCCGGCGCCAACCACGGCGCCCGGGTCGACGGCCTCGTCGCCTCGGAGAAGGCCCTCGCCACGGCCCGCATCCTGAAGTGGGCGGGTGTCGCCCCGGCCGCGGTCCAGCAGGACGCGAGCAAGGCGAAGCCGCTCGCCAAGTTCGACGGCAAGCTCGACAAGCGCGACGTCGAGCGCGAGATGACGCTGCGTCCGTAACACCACGCGCGACAGGGCCCCGGTGCCGCCCGACGGCGACACCGGGGCTCACCCGTGTCCGGGTCCGGGCGCCCCGCAGGCTCAGGTGGCCTCGGTGTCCAGCGCCACCCAGCCGGCCTTGTTGGAGGGCGCGTAGAGGATGCCGCCGGCGACGAGGGGTTCGGTGTCCAGGCCGGTGTCGAAGCCGCTCTCGTCGTCCAGGTACGGCACGCTGTGCTGGTACAGCAGCTTGCCGGTACGGGCGTCGAAGGCGGCGGCGCCCCGGCTGTTGACGACGTAGACCCGGTCGCCGGCCTGGATCGGCGGCGCGTCGGTCTGGCCCTTGCCGGGGATCGGCACCCGCCACAGCTCCTTGCGCCGGGCCGCGTCGACGGAGACCAGTTCGCCGCCCGTGGCGGTCGACGCCACGTACATGACCCGGCCCGGTGTCACCGACAGCTCGGGCCCGTCCTGTCCGGCGCCCAGGGTCGCTCCGGCCTCTGTGCGGGTCACCTCGGCACCCTTGGCCAGTTCCATGCGGAGCACCCCCTGGCCCGACGGCGCCGAGTACTTGTCCACGGCGGCGCAGTACAACCGCGGCTTGCCGTCCTCCTCCAGCAGTGCCTCCGTGCCGGGCGAGCAGACCGCGGGCAGCTTGAAGGAGTCGAGGCGCCTGCCGCTGTCCTTGTCGAGGACGGTGACATAGTCGTCGCCGACCTCGGTGTCCTTGGTGGTGAACACATAGAACCGGTCGCCCAGCACCCGCTGCCCGACCGTGCCGCTCCTGCTGGGGAAATGGGAGCCCTCGACCCAGGGCTTGGTGCCCGTACGCGCGTCGACGGAGTACACCGTGCCGTCCTCGGTGAGCGAGTACACCCGCTCGCCGTCGCTCATCAGGCGCTCGGCGAGCACCGCCGTGGCATAGCGCCACTTCACGGAGCCGTCGGCGAGCGAGAGCCCCACGAGGCGGTCGCCGACGTTGACGACCGCGATGTCACCCACGACGACCGGGCTGTTCTGGCCGTACGTCGAGACCTTGCTGTTGCGCCACAGCTCCTTGCCGGTGGCCGCGTCGATCCGGACGGCCCAGTCGCCGATGCACACCAGGGACGAGTCGGCGTACACGCAGTCGCTGTTCTGGAGGTTGTACTGCCACTGCCGCCAGCCGTCCGGGCGGCGCTCCGGGCTGTCGTGGTACGCGTAGGAGAAGTTGCCGGAGCCGGACTGGGCCGGGATGTACTCGGCGGAGCCCTTCGGCTGGGTCGTCACGGTGCGCGTGCGAGTCGTGGGACCCGTCCCGGTGTCCTCCCCGCCCTCGCGGAACCCGTACACCAGCCCGCCCGCGATCGTGCTCACCGCCACGACCGCCGCCGCCACGGTCAGCGCCCGGCGGCGGCGCCCGCGCCGGGGCGGGGGTGTGGGGACGCGGCCCAGGTCCGTCGTCACGGAGCCCATGTCCGTGGCGTCGGAGGCGGCGTCGGAGGCCGTGTCCCCGCGCGGGTCCGCGTCCGCCGCCGTGTCGCCCTCCCCGTCCGGGGCCGGGGCCGGGGCCGGGTCCGCGGCCGGCGGGGCCGGAGTCCTCGGGCTGGCGGGCCCCTCCAGGGTGCCCGGGTACGTGTCGGCCAGCAGGGAGAGCAGCTCCGCCGCATCGGGGCGGTCGTCCGGCTCCTTGGCCAGGCAGCGCTCCACCGTCGGCCGCAGCCAGCCCGGCAGGGCGTCCAGCTTCGGCGGCTCGTGCACGATCTGGTACACCATCGTGTACACGTCCGTCGCGTCGAACGGCACCCGCCCGCTCGCCGCGTACGTCAGCATCGAGCCCAGCGAGAAGATGTCGCTGCGCGGCCCGACGTCCTTCTGGGCGCGTATCTGCTCCGGCGACATGAACGGCGGGGTGCCGATCGTGACGCCGGTCCCGGTGAGCCCCGGGGCGGTGAGCGCGGCGTCGTCGGCCGCGCGCACGATGCCGAAGTCGATGACCCGGGGCCCGTCGTCGGCCAGCAGCACATTGCCCGGCTTGAGGTCCCGGTGCACGATCCCGACGCGGTGGATGTCCCGCAGCGCCTCCGCGAGCCCGGTCGCGAGACGGTACAGCTCCTCGTCGGTGAGGGCGGGCCCCTTGGTGACCCGCTCGTCCAGCGGCTGCCCCGGCACGAAGAGCGTCGCCATCCAGGGCGGGTCGGCGTCCGGGTCGGCGTCCACGACGGGTGCGGTGAAGGCCCCGCTGACCTGCCGGGCGGCGGTCACCTCACGCCGGAAGCGGCCGCGGAAGTCGGGCTGGTGGGCGAGGTTGCCGCGGATCACCTTCACGGCGACCTGGCGGCCCGAGGGCGACGTACCGAGGTAGACGTGGCCCATGCCGCCGGAGCCGAGGTGGGAGTCGATGCGGTAGCCGGGGATGTCCGGCAGCTCCTCGTTGCCCCGCGCGCCCTGGGCTTCCTGGGCCATCGTCCCCCCACCGTCGTCGTACGGACCCCAAGCGGATGATATCGATCCGGCACACGGCCGTTCGGAGGGGTGTTCGATCGAGGGGGTCGTCAACAATGGGCGGGGCGCCCGGTGTTCACACGGGGCCGGCGCATCCCACCGGTTTGCTGCCGCCCAACTGCACGTACAGGTCGGTCGAGACGGGGCACTGTGCTCTCTTCTCGACGGCCGCGGTGACCCGGTACTCCGGGTCGTGCCCGCCGTCGCCGTCGCAGGCCGTCTCGCGGACCTCGCCGCGTCCGGCGCCGTAGACGCAGTCCCCGACGATGGTGCGGGGCCCTCCGCCGCCGCCGGGGTCGCCCGGGTGCGGCGGCTGGAGCTTGCGCATGCAGGCGTAGCCCTGCGGCACCGAGCCGTCGCCGTCCTCGTCCGCGCCCGGGGCGGGCCGCGACTCACTGATGTGCAGGACGAAGTCGGTGGTGGCCGGGCACGGCGGCCCCTGTGGGACCGGGCCGTCGTGCCGGGCGACGACCCGCGCGGCGGCGCGCTCGCTGGCGCAGGGCACCTCGGTGAAGCTGGTCGTCCCGAAGGAACTGCACTCGTCGATACCGAGGAACACGGTCCCGTACCCGGCCGGCCGGGTGGGCGCGGTCGTCGTCGCCCGCTCCTCGGGCTCCTCGGCCGAAGTGCCCGGCCAGACCTGGCACCCGGACAGCAGCGCCCCGGCCAGCACCGCGGCCGCCGCGGCGAGCGCGGCCGCCGGACACGTCCCACCGACGCGGCGCACTCCTCGCATGATCACCCCCCGACGTACGCGTCCAGCGTGACCCGGCGGCGCCGAGCCCTGCCCGGCATACCGGGCGCATTGCGTACGTTGCGGGTGGTGCGCGAGGAGCGCGGCGTAGATCCAGTCGGTCAGGACCCGTAGCTCAGCCCGTGCCCGATGGCGTACAGCACCCGCGTCGGGTCGTCGGCCCGCTGCACCGGCACCGGCAGCCGTCCGCGCGGCGCCACCCGACCGGCCAGCACCCGCGCGGCGGCCCGCACCTCGACGTCCGTCCACGAGTACGCGGCCAGGAACCCCTTCACCCCGGGCAGTCGAGCCACGTCGTACGGGTTGCGCAGCGCCACCGCGACCACCGGGACACCGGTGGCGAGGAGCCGCTCGACCAGGGTCCTCTGGGGGCTGCCCGCCGTCACGTTGTACGTCCCCACGACCACCGCGTCCTTGTCGCGCGCCGCCGCGACCGCCTGGTCGATGAGGGCCTGCGTGGGTGCCGTCCCGGTGGGCAGCCGGCTGGTCGTGAAGCCGAGGGAGGCGAGTTCGGCGGCGAGGACGGCCGTCGGCGGGCCCGTGGTGCCCGACGGGGACGCCGGGTCGGCGCCCACCACCAGCACCTTCTTGTGCGTACGCCGGGACAGCGGCAGCAGGGAGCCCTCGTTGACGAGCAGGGTCGTGGTCCGCTCGGCGATCCGGTCGGCGGCGTCGAGATGCCGCCGGACGCCCACCACCCGGTCGACGCCCGCGGCGCTGACGTACGGCTTCTCAAAGAGCCCCAGCTTCGCCTTGAGCCGCAGGATCCGCAGGACCGACCGGTCGAGCCGGGCCTCGGTCAGCTCCCCGGCGCGTACGGCGCCGCGCACCGCGTTCCACGCGACGTCCAGCGAGGGCGGGTTGAGGAGCTGGTCGACGCCGGCCTTCAGCGCCAGCACCGGCACCTGGTCGTCGCCGTACTTCTCCCGTACGCCCTGCATGCCGAGCGAGTCGGTGACCACGACCCCGTCGTAGCCGAGCCGTTCGCGCAGGATACCGGTGAGGATGGGGCGGGAGAGGGTGGCCGGGTCGCCGGACGGGTCGAGGGCCGGGACCATGATGTGCGCGGTCATGATCGAGTCGATGCCGGCCCGGATCGCGGCCTTGAACGGCGGCGCGTCGAGGGTCTCCCACTGCCGCCGGGTGTGCTCGATGACGGGGAAGCCGTAGTGGCTGTCGACGGCCGTGTCCCCGTGCCCCGGGAAGTGCTTGGCGGTCGCCGCGACCCCGGACCCCTGATACCCCTTCACCTGCGCGGCGACCAGCCCGGCGACGGCGGTGGGGTCGGCGCCGAAGGAGCGGACGCCGATGACCGGGTTGGCCGGGTTGACGTTCACGTCGGCGACGGGGGCGTAGTCCTGGCGGATGCCGAGCGCGCGGAGTTCGGCCCCGCCGATCCGCCCCGCCGCGCGGGCGTCGGCCCGCGAGCCTCCCGCGCCGAGGGCCATCGCGCCCGGCAGCAGCGTCGCCGGCTTGCCGACGCGGGCGACGATGCCGTGCTCCTGGTCGGTGGAGATCAGCACGGGCAGCCCGCGCGGCAGGTCGAGGGAGGCCCGCTGGATGCCGTTCGACAGCGCGGCGATCTGGTGGGGGTCCCGGGTGTTGTGCGCCCAGGAGAAGTAGATGATCCCGCCGACCCGGTACTTCGCCAGCAGCTCGGCGGCCGTCCGGACGCCGATCTCCTGGAGGTTGGCGTCGATGTCGGCCTGGTCGGGCGTGGTCGCGGAGTGGCCGTAGACCCGCATGACGAAGAGCTGGCCGACCTTCTCTTCGAGCGTCATACGGGAGAGGAGGCGGCGGAGCGCCTTGTCGTCGGGTGCGGCGGCGCGCGCGGCGGGACCGAACGACAGGGCCGCGGTGACACCCGCCGAGGCGGCGAGGACGGTACGTCTGGAGGGCACGTGCGCTCCTTCCGGAGAAGATCCACTGAAGGAAACTTCCGAGGAGTCACGAATATCCGGGAAGTTTCTTCCGGTCAAGGGACCGCACGGGAACGCGGCGCGGGCCCCGGGGAGGAGGGGCCGTCACCGGCGCTGTCGGAGGGGGCGCGCCGGTGACGGCGGGCTGCCGGCCGCAGGCGGTGGAGAGGGGTTGGTCAGCGATCGCAGCCAGGCGGCGAGGCCGACGGGCCGCGCTGCGGAGACTCACCCGGCAGCGTGGGGGTTGGACGGGGTGGGGTGGGCTCGGGTTCCCCGGGAGGGGTGGGATTTCCGAAGTCGGTGGGGATGGGGGTGGAGGGGCGCGTGAGGGTGCGGGCCGCCGGGCGGCTGCGGGTCCGTCGGGTTCCTCGTCCGGGAAGCCCGGGTGCGTGGGCCGCCGGGTCCGTGTAGCGCCCCCAAGGTGTGTGGAGAGTGTGTGTCAGTCGCGATCTCGATGTGTTAACTCTCAATCAAACATGGTCACTTGTGCGAAGCTGACGATCATCTGGGTTCATGTTCCGGATCGCGGCGGTCGAAGGTTCGACCTGACCGCCGATGCCTACGTTCCTTCTGCACCAGGGATCACGCATGCCCCCCACCCCCCACCCGGCCCCGGTACCGGGCGCGAGACGCGCCGCCCGTATCGCCGTGGCCGCAGGGCTCGTCGCCGCGCTCTCCGTGGCCGGGCCCGTCCCCCTCTCCCTCGCCGCCGACGGCGCCCACGCCACGGTCGCCGACCCCGGCGTCAAGTCCGGCCCCGAGAAGCTCGGTTCGGACGACGCCGCCCTCCTCGCGCAGGCCAAGGCGCACCGCGAGAAGAACGTCACGATGATGATCGCCACCGTGCCGGGGCAGACCGAGAAGGTCGCCGCGGAGCTGGACGCGGTCAAGGGCGGTTCCGTCGGCCGGACCTACGACCAGCTCGGGTACGTGCGGGCCACCGTACCGACCGGCAGGGCGGACGCGGCCGTCGCCGCCGCCGTGAAGCTGTCCTCCGTGCGGGCCATCGACCTCCGTGAAGAGATACCCATGGAGGAACCGGGCCTCGAGAAGGGCGGGACGACCGCCTCCAAGGCCGCTTACCCCGGCCCGGACAAGAACACCCCCGCGAAGAACCCCTACAACCCGTCCTTCGAGACGGGCGCCGTCGACTTCGTGAAGCAGAACCCGAAGGCGGACGGCCGGGGCATCACCATCGGCATCCTCGACACGGGTGTCGACCTCGCCACTCCCGCGTTGCGGAAGACCACGACCGGTGAGCGCAAGATCGTCGACTGGGTGACCGCCACCGACCCGGTCGTCGACGGCGACGGCACCTGGCGCCCGATGACCACCTCGGTCTCCGGGCCGGCCTTCACCTTCGGCGGCAAGAGCTGGAAGGCCCCCGAGGGCGCCTACCGGGTCAGCGTCTTCGCCGAGTCCGTCACCACGATGCCCGCGGCCTCGCCCGGCCGCTCCGACGGTGACGTCAACCGCGACGGCGACACCACCGACGACTGGGGCGTCCTGTACGACCCGGCCGCGGGCACGGTCACCGTCGATGTCGACGACGACGGTGACTTCACCGACGACAAGCCGATGAAGCCGTACAAGGACGGCTTCCAGGTCGGCCGGTTCGGCACCGACGACCCGGCCACGGCCGTCGCCGAGAGCCAGGCCTTCGCCGTGGAGATCCGCAAGGACGTCCCGATGGACCCGCTGGGCGGCGACTGGGTCGGCAAGAAGACCGACTTCGTCAACATCGGTCTCGTCTCCGGTCTGCACGGCACCCACGTGGCCGGTATCACCGCCGGCAACGGCATGTTCGGCGGCAGGATGAACGGCGCCGCCCCCGGCGCCAAGATCGTGTCCTCGCGGGCCTGTGCCTTCGCCGTCGCGTGCACCAACATCGCCGTCACCGAGGGCATGGTCGACCTCGTCGTCAACCGCGGCGTGGACATCGTCCAGATGTCCATCGGCGGTCAGGCGGCGCTCAACGACGGCAACGACGTCTTCTCCGTGCTGTACAACCGCCTGGTCGACACACACGGCATCCAGCTCGTCGTCTCCGCCGGCAACGACGGCCCCGGCGCCAACACCATGGCCAACCTCGGCTCCGGCGACAAGGTCATCTCGGTCGGCGCGAGCATCTCCAAGGAGACCTACGCCGCCAACTACGGCGCCGACGTGGCGGACAAGTACCAGCTGTTCACCTTCTCCTCCCGCGGCCCTCGTGAGGACGGCGGCCTCACCCCCACCCTCGTCGCCCCCGGCGCCGCGGTCAGCACGACTCCGCCCTGGCAGCCCGGCACGTCCCTCCCCGAGGCGGGCTGGAAGCTGCCGCCCGGCTACGCCATGCACAACGGCACGTCGATGGCGTCCCCGCAGGCGGCGGGCGCGACCGCGCTGCTGCTGAGTGCCGCGAAGCGGAAGGGCATCGACCTGCCGCCCGTGAAGCTGCGCACGGCGCTCACCTCGACCGCCAAGCACATCAAGGGAGTTCAGGCGTACGAGGAGGGTGCCGGCCTCATCGACGTCGTCGGAGCCTGGAAAGCGATCAAGGCGGGCGCGACCGCCCACGCGTACACGGTGAAGGCCCCGGTCGACACCGCGCTCGACCAGGCGCTGAAGGCGCCGGGCTTCGGCACGGGCGTCCACGACCGTGAAGGTGGCCTGAAGGCCGGGAAGAAGAAGACGTACGACGTCACCGTCACCCGCACGTCCGGGCCGTCCGGCTCGCTCCCGCACTCCCTGCGGCTGGCGAACAACAAGGAGCGCACCTTCTCGATCGTCGGCCCCCACAGGGTGAGACTGCCGCTGAACAAGCCGGTGACGGTGAAGGTGCAGGCCGCTCCCGAGCACGCGGGCATCAAGAGCGTGATCCTTCAGGTCGACGACCCGAAGACGGTCGGTGTCGACAAGCAGATCCTGAACACCGTCGTGGTCTCCGCGCCGGTCAGGTACACCTTCACCGCCTCGGGTTCGGTGCAGCGCACCAAGTTCAGGTCGTACTTCGTCACCGTCCCCGAGGGTGCGAAGTCGCTACAGGTGACGCTCGGCGGGCTGCGACAGGGCAGCGTGACGGGGATCGGCGCCACCGACCCGCGGGGCATGAAGGCCGGTGACGACGACCCGACGACGACGGATGTCGCCGTGTACACGGACCCGATGCCGGGCGTCTGGGAGATCACGGTCGACTCGCGCCGTACGTCGGCCCTGCTGGACAACCCCTACCGGCTGGAGGTCTCGGCGTTCGCCGCGCGGTTCGACCCGGCACCGGTCACCGTGCCGGAGGTGAAGGCCGGTTCCCCGGTCGACGTCTCCTGGACCACGACCAACACGATGGCGGCGGTCGACGGCACCCTCGAGGGCGGCGTGCTCGGCTCGTCGAAGACCGCGCGGCCGACCATCGAGAACGGCGAGACGCAGAAGAGCACGATCGAGGTGCCCGAGGGCTCCACATCGCTGGACGTCGCCATCGGCGGGGTCTCGGACGCGGCCGCCGACCTCGACCTGACGGTCTACGACGCCCAGGGCAAGGTCGTCGGCCAGTCCGCCGACCCTGACTCCGACGAGTCCGTCTCCCTCGCCGACCCGGTGGCCGGTACGTACACCGTCGAGGTCGTCGCCTACGCCGTACCGTCGGGCTCGACCGCGTACGACTACCGGGACGTCTTCTTCTCCTCCGCGCTCGGCACGGTCGCCGTGGAGGAGCCGGCGCCCATCAGGCTCGGCAGGGGCGACTCGGCGAAGGTGTCGGCGAGCGTCACCGTCGTGAGGCCCGTGGCCGAGGGCCGCGAGGTGGTGGGTGAGGTACGGCTGCTGAACCCGCGCGGCACGACCGTCGGTGTGGGCGACGTGACCGTCGAGAAGGTCACGCGGTAGACCGCACGAAGCGGGAGGGCCGGGCGTCCGGTGCCTCGGCCGCCCGCCCCCGCGGCCGGCCACCGCATGCGCTGACCTGCCGGGTGCCCCCACGGCCGACGGGCCGTGGGGGCACCCCTCGCCCGCGGTCGCCCACGAGGACGTGAACCCCGGGACCGCGAGGTGCCGCGACGTCCACGTACCGGACGCCCCCGCACGGGGCCGGGGCCGGCCGCGACCATGGCCCCATGCCCCTCGTGCACATCCCCGGTTCCAAGTCCATCACCGCCCGCGCCCTCTTCCTCGCGGCCGCCGCCGACGGAGTCACCACGCTCAGCCGCCCCCTCCGGTCCGACGACACCGAGGGCTTCGCCGAAGGGCTGGCCCGGCTCGGCTACCGCGTGGGCCGTACCCCCGACGCCTGGCAGGTCGACGGCCGCCCCCAGGGCCCCGCCGTCACCACCGCCGACGTCTACTGCCGCGACGGCGCCACCACCGCCCGCTTCCTGCCGACCCTGGCCGCCGCAGGCCACGGCACCTACCGCTTCGACGCCTCCGCCCAGATGCGCCGCCGCCCCCTCGCCCCCCTCACCCGGGCCCTGCGCGACCTCGGCGTCGACCTGGTGCACGAGGAGGCCGAGGGACACCACCCGCTGCGGATCACGGCGAACGGCGTCACCGGCGGCGACGTCACCCTCGACGCCGGCCAGTCCTCGCAGTACCTCACCGCCCTGCTGCTGCTCGGCCCGCTCACCCGCGACGGCCTGCGAGTCAGGGTGACCGACCTGGTCTCGGAACCGTACGTCGAGATCACCACGGCGATGATGCGGGCCTTCGGCGCGGACGTCCGCCGCGAGGACGACGGCACCGGCGTCGCCTACGCCGTCTCGCCCGGCGGCTACCGCGCGACGACCTACGCCGTCGAGCCGGACGCCTCCACCGCGAGCTACTTCTTCGCCGCGGCCGCGCTCACCGGCACCGAGGTCACCGTCCCCGGCCTCGGCGCCGGTGCCCTCCAGGGCGATCTGCGCTTCGTGGAGGTCCTGCGGCGGATGGGCGCCCGGGTCGACGTACGGGACGACCGGACGACCGTGTCCGGCACCGGCGAACTGCGCGGCCTCACCGTCAACATGCGGGACATCTCCGACACGATGCCGACCCTCGCCGCGATCGCCCCGTTCGCCTCCGGGCCGGTCCGCATCGAGGACGTCGCCAACACCCGGGTCAAGGAGTGCGACCGGCTGGACGCCTGCGCGGAGAACCTCCGGCGGCTCGGCGTGGAGGTCGCCACCGGGCCCGACTGGATCGAGATCCGCCCGGGGGCGCCCACGGCCGGCGCCGACATCAAGACGTACGGCGACCACCGCATCGTCATGTCCTTCGCGGTGACGGGACTGCGGGTGCCCGGCATCACCTTCGACGACCCGGGCTGCGTACGGAAGACGTTCCCGGACTTCCACGCGGAGTTCGGGGCGGCGTTCGCGGAGCTTCGGCGGGGAATGTCCGGCGGCCCGTCGGCCAACTGAACGCCCGTACAGCAGTGGAGGGCGGACGGGCCACCGCGCCTTGCTACTCTCCCGGCCATGACTGCCACCGAGCCCACCATCGTCGCCACCTCGGGCGGCCACCGCAGGGGGGACCGCATCTGGGTCGGTTTCCACTCCCTCGTGCACCACGCGGTGGAGCTGTCGGGCGTGAACGGCCGTCGTCCGAAGGTCATGTACGTCGGTACGGCCATCGGTGACGCCGAGCACATGACGGCCCGTATGAACGAGGCGGCGCGGGTGGCGGGCTTCGACCTCACCCCGCTCCAGCTCTTCCCGATGCCCAACATCGAGGACGTCGAGGGCGCCGTCCTCGAACAGGACGTCGTCTGGGTCATGGGCGGCTCGGTGGCCAACCTGCTGGCCGTCTGGCGCGTCCACGGCCTCGACACGGTCTTCCGGCGGGCCTGGGAGGCGGGGGTCGTCCTCAGCGGGGTGAGCGCGGGCTCCATCTGCTGGTTCCAGGGCGGTACGACCGACTCCTTCGGCCCCCGACTGCGTCCCGTCACCGACGCGTTGGCCTTCCTCCCGTACGGCAACGGCGTCCACTACGACAGCGACGACGGCCGCCGGCCCCTCGTCCACGACCTCGTCGCGGCCGGCACGCTGCCGGAGACGCACTGCACCGACGACGGGGTGGGCCTCGTGTACCACGGCACGAAGCTGACGGAGGTGGTCTCCGAGGTGCCGGGCAAGGGGGCGTACATCGTGCGGCGGGAGGGCGACGGGGTGGTGGAGGACCGGGTCGAGCCGCGGCTGCTGCCTGAACCGGGCGCCTAGGGGCGCGGGGAACTGCGCGACCAGCCCCCCTCACCCGCTCCGGACCCCCACGCCGACCCGAACTCACCACTCCTGGACCCGCGGCCCCGCCGTTCCCCCCGGCTCCCGTTCCCGTCGTGCCGGACGCTCGAACAGGGACCCCGCGTCGGGGTCCGGGTGGGTGAGCGGCCGGTCGGGGCGGTCGGCCCGCCAGGCCGCCTTGGGCACCCTCGGCCCTCCGCCCGCGGCCATCCGTTCGCGCGCCGGCCGGCCCGCCGCCGTCCTCCCCTTGTTCCACTCCCCGTCCCCCAGCACCAGCAGCGGGTCGAACATCACGACCACGCCGGCCAGTACCAGGAAGATGACCGGGCCGATCAGCATCGGCAGGAGCATCGACGTCGGTGACTCCCCGGTCAGCGGGCCACCGCCCCTGCCGTGCAGATGGACCCCGACCGCCGCCATGCCCGTGTAGTGCATGCCGGACACCGCGACCCCCATGACCAGGCTCGCGCCGAGGCTGGTGAGGAAGCCGCTGATGGACACGGCCGCCCAGAGCGCGGCGGTCGCGGCGACGATCGCGATGACCACCGACAGGGCGACGATCGCGATGTCGTACTCGATGATGCCGTTGAGCTGGATGGCGGCCATGCCGAGGTAGTGCATGGCGGCGACACCGAGCCCGGTGACGCTGCCCGCGGTGCACAGGGTGGCGGTGCTGACGCCCCGGTAGCCGACGGCGAAGACGCCGATGCCGACGACGACGATCGCCACGGCGAGGCTGAGGACGGTCAGGCCGACGTCGTAGTGGATGCGGCTCTCCTTCACCCGGAAGCCGATCATCGCGATGAAGTGCATCGTCCAGATGCCGCACCCGATCGACGCCGCGCCCAGCGCCAGCCAACCGGGTTTCCAGGAACGCTCGTTGTAGAGGGACCTGACCACGCAGCGCAGTCCCAGCGCCGCGCCCAGGCACGCCATGATGTAGGCGGCCACCGGGGTGACCGCGCCGTAGCTGAATCCGTCGACCGTGCCTTGCATATGTCAAATCCCCCCGATGCATGGCCAGTTGAGGTGGCGGGTTGCGGGAGGTAAGTCTGCGATAAAGGCACGCCGAAGCGCTCCGTTTTCCACGAGTTACTGTCGGTAGCAGCTCGCCGGGTGAGCAACTTTGTCTGGCTGGGTGTTGATTCGCGGTCAGAAAGCAGGCGGGACGGCGGGCCCGTGGCCGGACCCCTCCCGTCCACGGGCCCGCGCCGTGTTCAGCCGCCCTGCTCGGCCCGCCCCGGGCTCATGCCGCGTCGTTGAGCAGCCGCCTGAGGTGTTCCCTCCCCGCCGCCAGCAGCTCCGGCAGCGGGGCGGCGGTCTCGTACCACCGCTTCTCGTACTCCCAGCACAGCCAGCCGTCCCACTCCTTGCGGGTCAGCACGTCCAGGCACTCGCCGAGCGGGAGGGCGCCCGCGCCGAGTGGCAGCGGGGTGGTGTCGTCGGTCGAGGCGATGTCCTTGACCTGGACGTAGCCGAGGAAGGGGGAGAGGGCGGCGTACGAGTCGGCGGGCTGTTCGCCGCCGAGCCAGGTGTGCATGACGTCCCACAGCGCGCCGACGCTGTGGTGGCCGACGGGGCCGAGGACGCGGATGGCGTCGGCGCCGGTGCGGTGCGAGTCGTGGGTCTCCAGCAGGACGCGCACCCCGCGGTCGGCCGCGTCCTGTGCCGCCGTGCCCAGCCGCCGGGCCGCGACGGCGTCGGCCTCGTCCGTGCTCTGCCCGCCGTCCGGGTCGCCGCCGGGGAAGACACGGACGAAGGGGGCGCCCAGGTCCCGCGCCAGGTCGAGCAGGTCCCGGATCTCGTCGAGCACCGGCCCGTCGTCCCCCGGCGCCGCGACCTTCGCGTATCCGGCGAGCCCCAGGATCTCCACGCCGGCCGCCTTGAACTCGGCGGCGACCCGGTCCCGTTCGGCGGCCCCGATCCCCGGGTGCACCGGTTCCTCGGGATGGGCCCGCAACTCGACGCCGTGGTAGCCGTGCCCGGCGGCGAGCCGCACGACCTCCGGCACCGGAAGACCGGGCACACCCAGAGTGGAAAACGCAAGCTTCATGTCCTCGGACCCTACTCGTGGTTACTCGTCGTCGTTACGCGTCGTACGCGTCGTTCGTCAGATGTCCCGCTGTTCCAGCGGCTTCGTCGCCGGTCCTTGCAGGACGCGGCCCTCGGGGTCGTAGCGGGAGCCGTGGCAGGGGCACTCCCAGGCGCGTTCGGCGCGGTTGAAGGCGACCAGGCAGCCCATGTGCGTGCAGCGCGCGGACAGGGTGTGCAGGACACCGTCGTCGTCGCGGTGGACCGCGTAGTGGTGGCCGCCGGCCCGGACGATCGCCCCGTCGCCCGGCGCGATCGTGTCGAAGGAGGTGTCGGACGACGGGGAGAGCCGGTCCCCGACGAAGTGCCGGGCGACCTGCGCCTGGTGCTTGAGGAAGCTCGGCGCCTCCCGTACGGCGCTGAGGACGCGGCGCGGGTCGTACAGGTCGCTCCACGGCGCCTTGCCGCCGCTGATCAGGTCGGTGAGGAGCCGCCCCGCCATGACACCGCTGCTCATGCCCCAGCCGCCGAACCCGGCCGCCACCCAGGTGTGCCGGGCGCCCGCGTGGAAGGGGCCGACCAGCGGCACGGAGTCGGTGGAGTCGTTGTCCTGCGTGGCCCACCGGTGGGTGAAGTCGAGTGGCCCGAAACGCTCGACGGCCCACTCGGCGAGCAGTTCGAACCGCTCCTCGACGTTGCCGGTCCCCGGAGTGAAGTGCTCCCCGGTGACGATCAGCAGCCGCCGCCCGTCCCCGTACGGGGCGGTGCGCACGGAACGGGTGCGCTGCTCCCGCGTGATGTACATGCCGTGCGGGTCGGCGTCCGCCGGGATCGGCGCCGTCAGGACCAGCTCGCGGCGCGGCGAGAGCCGGGCGAACAGCAGCGCCCGGTCGAACACCGGGTAGTGCGTGGCCACGACGACGTCCTCGGCGGTCACCGTGTGCCCGGCCTCCGTCGTCAGCCGGCACGGCGAGCCCTCCTTGAGCCGGGTCACCCGCGTCCGCTCGTGGACGACACCGCCCTGCCGCACGAGGTCGTCGACGAGGGCGAGGAGGTACTTGCGCGGATGGAACTGCGCCTGCTGCGCCACCCGTACCGCCCCCGCCACCGGGAACGGCAGCCCCGTCGCCGTCACGAAGGAGGCGGGCAGACCGGCCTCCCGGGCCGCCTCCGCCTCGGCCCTCAGCTCGTCCACGCCACTGTCGTCCTCGGCGTACGTGTACGCCTCCGTCTCCTCCCAGTCGCACGCGATCCCCAGCTCCTCCGCCACGGCGGCGGCGTGCCGGATCGCCTCCGTCTGCGACCGCGCGTACAGGCGCGCGCCCTCCGCGCCCCGGTGGCGCCGCAGCCGGTCGTAGATCAGCGTGTGCAGGGCGCTCACCTTGGCCGTGGTGTGCCCCGTCACCCCAGAGGCGACCCGGTCGGCCTCCAGCAGGGCCACCCTGCGGCCGGTGCGGGCCAGTTCCCACGCCGTGCTGATCCCGGCGATGCCCGCCCCCACCACGGCGACGTCGACGACGAGGTCCCCGTCGAGCGTCGGGTGCGGGCCGGTCTCGGGCGCGGTGTCGATCCAGTACGACTTCTGTGTGCCGTAGGTGTGCATGGCGGCCGGGTTCCCTTCGGGACGGACGGCTGGGCGGGGGCTTCGTCAAGCGTCGGACGTCGAGCGCCGAGCGGCTCGGCGAGACGCGCGAACGGGCGGCTCGGCGAGGCCCGGGGGCGGCTCAGCGGGGCTCGGGTGGGCCGTCGGGCGGGCGACGCCCGCGGTCGGTGTCGCCCCGGCCCCCGGCCCGCTGCCGGTGGCTGGTGTCGCACCAGGGGTAGATCCGGCTGCGGCGGCAGGTGCACAGGGCCACGCGGAAGCGGTCCGACGACACGGTCGTACCGTCCTCCGTGGTGACCTCGACGGGGCCCTCGACCAGCAGCGGGCCGGGGCGCTGGACGGTGATGCGGCGGCGCTCAGCAGGGTCGTTCGGCACGGATGACCACCAGCTCTTCCTTCTCGTCGTCCCCCTCGTCCCCCAGCAGCCCCCGGTCGCGCAACCAGCCGCTCCGCGACCGCAGCACGGGCCCGAAGGCGACGTACCGGCGGTCCACGACCTCGGCCCGCAGCCCCGCCGCCCGCACCTGTGCGAGGGTCCGCTCCGCGTCGCTCAGCGTCGACTGCACGAGCAGCAGCACCCCGCCGGGTGCGAGCAGCGCGGGCGCGTCCCGGCAGATCCGGTCCAGAACAAGCCGCCCGTCCCGGCCCGCGTCCCAGGCCCGCGCGGCACCCCGTACCGCCGCCCGCCCGGTGCCGCCGCCGTCGCCGGGCCGCGGTTCCGGTTCCGGCGCCGGTACGTACGGCGGGTTGGACAGGATCAGGTCGAAGGACCGCCCCGACATCGGGGCCAGCAGATTCCCCCGGACGACACTCAGCGAGAGTCCCGCCAGCACGGCGTTGACCTTGGCGTTGAGCACCGCCCGCCACGAGATGTCCACGGCGGTCACCCGCGCCCCCCGCCGGGCCGCGGCCAGCGCCACGGCGCCCGTCCCCGTACCCACGTCCAGGACCCGGGCCCCCGGCGCGAGCGCTTCCCGTCCCAGCGCGTGCACGAGCAGCTCGGTGTCGTCCTGCGGGGCGTAGACGCCGGGCAGCGCGAGGGGTGGTGAGAGTGGGTTCACGGGCTCGGCCTCCGGGTGTGCGCGGGGAGCGGTCGGTCTGTACGCGTGGGGAGTGGGGGTCCTCCGGGGTGCCTGGGGTGTCAGACAGGCGCCCGTAGCGAGGACCGGCCGGCCCGCCAGGCGTCCAGGAGGCGGTCGGCGAGAACGTCCTCCAGATGGTTCGTGGCGTCCACGCCGAACGCCACGTCGGCGTCCAGGTGCGGCTCCTCCGCCAGCAGCCCGGCGACGACCTCGTGCCGTACGACCTGTTCGTGGACGGCGTCGGCCTCGACGTGCTCGGTGTAGAAGTGCTCGGCGGCCGCCCCGGCCCCCGTCCGCCGCATCGCCTTGGCGAGCCGCCGGGAGGCGGGGGAGGAGGTGATCTCGACGGTCGCGAAGTGGCCCACGAGGGCGCCGCGCAAGGACCGGTGCAGCCCGAACAGGGACATCATGTTCACGAGGGTGAGGGCCTCGGCGCCGGCCGAGTCCACGTAGCGGCCATAGGCCGGGTCGAGCCCCAGGTCCGTCATGAGGTCGGCGAAGAGGCGGGCGTGGACCCGGTCGGCCCGGCCGCCGCCGAACTCGTCGAACTCCACGGCGGCCATCCCGGCCTTCGCCCGCCCCCACAGCCGGGGCAGCACCCAGGCGTGCGGGTCGGCCTCCTTGAGGTGGTAGAGGGAACGCTGGGCCGCGTACTCCCGCAGCTGCCACAGCTCGCCCTCGTCCGCGAGGAACCGGCTGACGCCGGTGCCGTCGACCGGCTCCACGAGCAGCTCGTCCAAGGCGTCGTCGGCGCGTTTGTGCCGGGGGGCGGCGGCGCGCAGGGCCTCCAGGAACGGCCGCTCCAGCGAGGCCCGGAAACGCAGCAGCTCCGGGTCCCACTCGCGGTCGTCGGGGACGTCGGCGAAGCCGCGGTAGTGCAGCTCGTAACAGAGGTACAGCGCGAGCTGCGGATCCTCGCCGAACGGGTCGGCCCCCGCGACCTCCCGCTCGCCGGGCAGCGCCCCGCCGCCCCGCAGATTCTCGATGAGGGCATCCGAGATCCCGCCCCTTGCCGCAGGCAGCGACGGTTCCTCCGACCGAACATCCATGACCGCCGAGTACCCCCAGCCCCGCCCTTACTCCCCCGAAGATCTGACACCCCCCACGCCCCACGCCCCACCCGCAGCGACACGCGTCCTCTGTGGCTGTCGCGGGTGCGGGTGGGTTGTGGCTGCTCGCGCAGGAAAAGCACGGGCGCAGCCCGGTCGCTTTTCGGGGGCGCGGGGAACTGCGCGACCGGCCCCCACGCACCCGCACCCGCCGACGAAGCCCCGGCCACCCCGCCTCGCTCCGCTGCCTCCCAAACGCGCCCCCGCCCCGCTTCGCCGCCTCGCTCCGCGAAAACCGGCCCCGGCCTCCCGCCGCGCCGTTTTCCGGAGCCCGCCTCGGGCTTCCCGCCACCTCCCGAAACCCGCCCCGGCCCCGCACCACCCCCGCGAGACACCCCGACCCCGTGTCGACGCCCCCCCGTGTCGGCACCCTTGCGTCCCCCATGCGAAAGGGGCCCCCGCAGTCGCGGGAGCCCCTTTCCGCGGCTCAGCCCGGCGTGTGCCGAGCGGCGCGAGCGGTCGGCGCCGTTCAGGCGTTCTCGCGCTTGGTGGCGGTGCGTCGCGTGGTGCTCTGGACGCGCTCCTGGGCCTTGCCCTTGAGCTTCTTCGCCTCACCGCGTGCCTGCTGCATCTTGCCCTCGACCTGCTGCTCGCGGTCGCCGGTGACCTTGCCGGTCATCTCCTTGGCCTTGCCCTTGATCTTGTCCATGTTGCCCTTGTCCTTGGCGACCATGGTGTTCCTCCTGAGTGGGGGTGAAGCTTTCCATCTCAACGTAAGCCGGACCCGTCACCCTCGCGCGCTGAAGCGTCACTGTCCGTGACGGGACGGGTGGGTTGCTGATCACCGGCGTACGCCACCGCACCGGACGACCGCCGCGACCGGCCGGTCGACGGCCGACACGACCGCCCACCGCCTCGGATCAACTCGCTTGCCCGCGACGGGCGGTGCTGGAAAGGTTGAGCGCGGGGCCCCAGCGCGCGGCCCCGAACACGCACGCCCTCCGCACGCCCGCCAGCACGCACGCGCCCTCGCGTGCCCTCCCGGTGAGGACCGAAGCCAATGAACACGGCGCCCGCCAGCGGCCGCCGTAGGCGCTGAACCGCCGCCGCACCAGCGGCCTCAGCCCACCCGCTCTCACACGGCGGCCCCACGCCCGACGCCCCGCACTCGCCCGGCGTCGCACGCTCCCGTGCCCGGCCGAGCCTCCGTGACAACGGAGTTCGCCGGGCTCCCGAGACTCCGTGAACCCGTGAGGTCGACACCACCATGGACAACCAGGTCCAGCGCTTCGCCGTCACCAACCTGCGCCGCCGCCCCGTCGTCTTCGAGACCGCAGGCTTCGTCGCGGGCTTCTCCGCCGACACCGACCACCCGTACCTGAACTACGCCACTCCGCTGCCCGGCGCCGAGCCGACCGCACGGGACGTGGCGACCCTGGTCGCGGTCTTCCTGGACCAAGACCGCCTGCCCCGGCTGGAGTTCGCGCCCGGTGCCGCGCCCGGCGTCGAACCGGCCCTCCGTGCGGCGGGGTTCATCACCGAGGCGGTGCACGAGTACCTCGTCTGCACACCGGGCACGCTGCTGCGTTCCCGCTCCGCCGGTACCCCGCGCGTGGAGACCCCGACCACCGACGAGGAGTACGCCGCGCTGGACGCCGCGCTCGCCGAGGCCTTCGGCGGCGCCTTCGCTCCCTCCCCCGAGGGCGCGGCCCGACTCCGCACCACCCAGGAAGCAGGCGGCGCCGTCCGCTACGTCCGGACCCCGCAGGACGGTGCCTCGGCTCTCGGCGACCGCACCTCCACCGGCGCCTCCACCGGAATCTCCACTGGAGGCTGCGCCGGCGGCGCGTCGTGCTCGCCGCCCGCCGAGGGCACCGCGGAACTGTCCGGCGTCGGCACCCGCCCCGCCCACCGGGGCCGCGGCATCGCCACGGCGGTCACAGCCGCGCTCACCGAGGCGATGTTCACCCGTGGCGCGGACTCGGTCTGGCTGGAGTACTCCGGCGAGGGCTCCCGCCGCGTCTACGAACGCGCCGGCTACCGCCCGGGAGGCACCCGCCTCTACCTGACCCTGCCCCCGCGCCGACGCCCCTGACACGCCCGCTTGCCCCCTTCACACCCGCCGCCCTCCCTTCCACCGAGGGCGGCGGCCCACCCCGGCGGGCCACCCCGGCGGCCCACCCCGGCGGGTCACCCCGGCCCCCCGGCGGGTCACCACCCGCCCCCGGCGGGTCACCCCGGTCACCCAGGCGAGTCACCCCGCCGGCCCATCCCGGCAGGGCGCCGGCTCACTCCCCCCGAGGCGCCCCGGTCGACCCGCGGACCATCAGCTCGCCCCGGACGGTGGCGATTCCCCCGTGCGGTGCCTCCTCGCGCCCCATCGCGATCCGCCCGGCGCGGGCCCCCGCCTCCGACAGCGGCAGCCGTACGGTCGTCAGTGCCGGTACCGCGTCGATGCTGAAGGGGAGGTCGTCGAACCCGGCGACCGAGACGTCGTCCGGAATCCTCAGGCCGGAATCGCGGAGCGCCGCGCACGCGCCCAGCGCCACCGTGTCGTTCGCGGCGACGACCGCCGTCAGCGTCGGGTCGCGCCGCAGCAGTTCCAGCGTCGCCTCGTACCCGGAGAGCCGGTCGTAGCGTCCGTAGACGGTCCGTCTGGAGTCGTCCTCGATGTCGGCCGCGGCCAGCGCCGCCCGGTGCCCCTCCAGCCGGTGCCGGGTGGTGGTCCGTTCCTCGGGCCCGGCGATGTACCCGAGTCGCCGATGCCCCAGCCCGATCAGGTGCTCGGTGAGCCGCTGCCCGCCGCCCCGGTTGTCGAAGGTGATCGCTATGGCCTCGGGCGTGGGCGGCCGCCCGCACAACACGACCCGCGTCCCGGCCTCCGCCAGCTTCCGCACCTTGTTGCCGACGGCGGTCAGATGGGCCGGGTCCTCGATGGCCCCACCGGTCAGCACCACGGCCGCGGCGCGCTGCCGCTGCAACAGCGTGAGATACGTCAGTTCGCGCTCAGGGGAGCCGCCCGTGTTGCACACCACGGCCAGCCGCTCCCCGCCCGCGCGCCCGCCCGGCCCGCCGATCTCGTTCTGGATGGCGCTCGCCATGATCCCGAAGAAGGGGTCGGCGATGTCGTTCACCAGGATGCCCACCAGGTCGGAGGTGGCGGCGGCGAGGGCGCTGGCGGGCCCGTTCAGGACGTAGTCCAGTTCGTCGACGGCCTTGAGCACCCGCTCCCGCGTGGACGCGGCCACCGGATAGTTCCCGTTGAGCACCCGGGAGACGGTCGCGGGCGACACCTGCGCACGGGCCGCCACGTCCGCCAGGGTCACTGTCATCGTTTACTCGCCTCCGGTGAGCGTCTCGTCCGAGTCGTCGCGAGCCGTGCGGCTCGTCCGGGGAACCATACGACCGCGATCGCCGTTCGCCCCCTCGAACAACTCGAACCCCCTACGGTCTTGTCCGGACCGCTGCTCAGAGGCTAGCTTCTCACTAGATAGAAAGCGCTTGCTGTCACGCTCACCTCTTCAGGTCCCCGGGCGTACGCGGCGCCGGACGCGTACGCACCAGAACGAACACGTCAGCAACGCAGAACAAGACGAAGGGATCGGCCGTGACACGCAAGACCGTACGGATCGCCATGAACGGCGTGACGGGGCGCATGGGGTACCGCCAGCACCTCGTCCGCTCCCTCCTCGCCCTCCGCGAGCAGGGCGGACTCGACCTCGGCGACGGCACCGTCCTGTGGCCCGAGCCCGTCCTCGTCGGCCGCCGTGAGCACGCGCTGAGGGCGATGGCCGAGCAGCACGGCCTGGAGCACTGGTCCACGGACGTGGACGCGGTCCTCGCCGACGACTCCGTGGACATCTACTTCGACGCCCAGGTCACCTCCGCCCGCGAGGAGGCCCTGAAGAAGGCGATCGCCGCCGGCAAGCACATCTACACGGAGAAGCCCACGGCCACCGGCCTGGAGGGCGCCCTGGAGCTGGCCCGCCTCGCCCACACCGCCGGCATCAAGCACGGCGTCGTCCAGGACAAGCTGTTCCTGCCGGGTCTGCTGAAGCTGAAGCGCCTCATCGACGGCGGCTTCTTCGGCCGCATCCTGTCCATCCGCGGCGAGTTCGGCTACTGGGTCTTCGAGGGCGACTGGCAGGAGGCCCAGCGCCCCTCGTGGAACTACCGCGCGGAGGACGGCGGCGGCATCGTCGTCGACATGTTCCCGCACTGGGAGTACGTGCTGCACGAGCTGTTCGGCCGAGTGAAGTCCGTCCAGGCGCTCACCGCCACCCACATCCCGCAGCGCTGGGACGAGCAGGACAAGCCGTACGACGCCACCGCCGACGACGCCGCCTACGGGATCTTCGAGCTGGACGGCGGCGCGATCGCCCAGATCAACTCCTCCTGGGCCGTCCGCGTCAACCGCGACGAGCTGGTGGAGTTCCAGGTCGACGGCACGGAGGGGTCCGCCGTCGCGGGCCTGCGCAACTGCCGCGTCCAGCACCGCAGCGCCACGCCGAAGCCGGTGTGGAACCCCGACATCCCCGCCACCTACTCCTTCCGCGACCAGTGGCAGGAGGTCCCGGACAACGCCGAGTTCGACAACGGCTTCAAGGCGCAGTGGGAGCTGTTCCTCAAGCACGTGTACGCCGACGCGCCCTACCACTGGGACCTGCTGGCCGGCGCCCGCGGTGTCCAGCTCGCCGAGCTGGGCCTGAAGTCCTCGGTCGAGGGCCGCCGTCTCGACGTACCGGAGATCCAGCTGTGACGATCCGACTCCCCGACGGCGCGGGCGGGCTCAGGACCTACACCCCCCGCCCGGAGCCCCTGGCCCTGGCGACGGGCGCCCCCTTCACCTCCCGCACGGTCTTCTCGGCGGCGCACGTCGTCGCCGACCCCTTCGCCGACGTGTCCCCGGACTCCCCGGCGGCCGTCGACTGGGAGGCGACCCTCGCCTTCCGCCGTCACCTGTGGTCGCACGGGCTCGGCGTCGCCGAGGCCATGGACACCGCCCAGCGCGGCATGGGCCTCGACTGGGCGGGAGCGGCGGAACTGATCCGCCGCAGCGCCAAGGAGGCCAAGGCGGTCGGCGGCCGCATCGCGTGCGGCGTCGGCACCGACCAGCTGACCGCGCCCGCGTCCCTGGACGAGATCCGCGCGGCGTACGAGGAGCAGCTGGCGGTCGTCGAGGAGTCGGGCGCCCAGGCGATCCTGATGGCCTCTCGGGCGCTGGCCGCCGCCGCGCGGGGCCCGGAGGACTATCTGGAGGTCTACGCGCACCTGCTGCGCCAGGCCGCCGAGCCGGTCGTCCTGCACTGGCTCGGCCCGATGTTCGACCCGGCGCTGGAGGGCTACTGGGGCTCGTCCGACCTGGACGCGGCCACGGAGACCTTCCTGGAGGTCATCGCGGCCCACCCGGACAAGGTCGACGGCATCAAGGTCTCGCTCCTGGACGCCCAGCGGGAGATCGACATCCGCCGCAGGCTCCCGAGCGGTGTCCGCTGTTACACGGGTGACGACTTCAACTACCCCGAGCTGATCGCGGGCGACGAGCAGGGCTTCAGCCACGCCCTCCTCGGCATCTTCGACCCGCTGGGCCCGCTGGCGGCCGAAGCGGTGCGCGTCCTCGACACGGGCGACGTGAAGGGCTTCCGGGAACTCCTGGACCCGACCGTCGAACTCTCCCGCCACCTCTTCCAGACCCCGACCCGCTTCTACAAGACGGGCGTGGTGTTCCTGGCGTGGCTCTCGGGCCACCAGGAGCACTTCACCATGGTCGGCGGCCTCCAGTCCGCCCGCTCCCTCCCGCACTTCGCGCGGGCGTACGAACTCGCCGACGGCCTGGGCCTCTTCCCGGACCCGGCGCTGGCGGAGACCCGTATGAAGAACCTCCTGTCGGTGTACGGGGTGGCCCAGTGAGCGCGGGCACCGGACTGGAACGCTTCTCCATCAACCAGATGACGGTGAAGCAGCTGTCGATGCCGGAACTGGTCGCCGGCTGCGTGGAGCTGGGCATTCCCGGCGTGGGCCTGTGGCGCGAGCCGGTGGCGGCCCACGGCCTGGAGGCGACGGCCAAGCTGGTCCGCGACGCGGGCCTGACGGTCACCACCCTGTGCCGGGGCGGCTTCTTCACGGCGATCGACCCGGCGGAGCGGGCGGCGGCCCTCGCCGACAACCGCAAGGCGATCGACGAGGCGGCCACGCTCGGCACGGACACGCTGGTCCTGGTCTCGGGCGGCCTCCCGCAGGGCTCGAAGGACCTCCACGGGGCGCGGGAGCGCATCGCGGACGCCCTGGCCGAACTGGGCCCCTACGCGGCGTCGAACGGGGTGCGGCTGGCCATCGAGCCGCTCCACCCCATGTTCGCCTCGGACCGCTGCGTGGTGTCGACCCTCTCCCAGGCCCTGGACATCGCGGAGCGCTTCCCGGCGGACCAGGTGGGCGTGACCGTGGACACGTACCACATCTGGTGGGACGACACGGCCCCCGCGGCGATCACCCGCGCGGGCGCGGGCGGCCGCATCCACACCTTCCAGCTAGCCGACTGGATCACCCCGCTCCCGGCGGGCGTCCTGACCGGCCGCGGTCAGATCGGCGACGGCGCGATCGACATGCGGGAGTGGAAGGGCTACGTGGAGGCCGCCGGCTACACGGGCCCCATCGAGGTCGAGCTGTTCAACGACGAGCTGTGGGCCGGGGACGGCCACGCACTCCTGTCGGAGACGGCGCGACGGTTCGTGGAGCACGCGGGCTGACGTGGGCGGCCGTTCGGTCCCCGGGGACACGGAGAAGCCCCCGGGGACCGGCGGCACCGCCGCCGGAAACTCGATTCTCGACGGGGGCGCCGCTGTGCGAGGGTCGGCCGGTGACTGACTCCCGCCCTGATCCCGCCCCGCGCCCCCCGCTCGACCTGCTGCGCTGGCAGTTCGACCTGACCTGGTCACTGTTCGAGTACCACCTGGAGAGGCTCGAACCCGACGACTTCCTGTGGGAGCCGGCCGCGCTCTGCTGGACGATGCGCCGGGCCGACGACGGCACCTGGGTGCCGGACTGGGCGGACACCGAGCCGGACCCGGTTCCCGTACCGACTGTCGCCTGGCTGAGCTGGCACATCGGCTGGTGGTGGAGCGTGGCCGCCGACCACGCCCACGGCAGGGCGCCTCGCGAGCGGAGTGCCATCGTCTGGCCGGGCCCGGGCGAGCCGACGGTCGCGTGGCTGCGGGCGCTGCGCACGGACTGGCTGGAGGCGCTGGACCGCCTCACCGTGGCGGACCTGGAAACGACCGCGTCGCTCCCCTGGCAGGACGACCCCCGGCACACGGTGGCGCACATGGTCGCCTGGGTGAACGCGGAGTTGATGAAGAACGTGGCGGAGATCGGCCAACTGCGCCTTCAGCGCGCCGCGGGCTGACGCTCTCCGGGAAGGGAGAGGAACCCGGTCCAGGCGGCGGGGGAGAGGGTGAGGGTGGGGCCGGTGGGGTTCTTGGAGTCCCGGATGTGGATGGTGTGGGGGGTGGTGGCTATCTCGACGCAGTCGCCGTCGCCGCTGCTGCTGTAGCTCGACTTGCGCCAGGAGAGGGCGACCTCTACGCAGTCGTCGCCGTCGCCGCTGCTGTAGCTGCTTTTGAACCAGGACAGTTCGCTGGTGCTCATAGGTCCCCTCGCATCCGCTGCAACAGGCTCACTGAGTCCGGCATAGTGAGTGCCTGTGAACGCATCCTGGCATACCGGCTTTGCAGGATGCTGATCTCCTTCGCGTCGACGACCAGCATCCCGCCACGCTGGCCTTCGCAGTAGGCGAACCAGCGGTTCTCGGGGGTCTCAAGCAACTGGATGGGACCAGCAAGCCCGGCATGTGACTCGCGGAGGAGTGGCATGACCTGGATCTCCACGTTCCGCTGTTCGGCGATCCTCAGCACGTGGTCAAGGAGTTCACGTGTGACTTCGCCTCCTCCCGTCTGCCGCAGAAACAGCTGCTCTTCCAGGATGAAGCTGAACGCCGTGTTCGGCCGCTCCCGCAGCAGCCGCTGTCGTTCCGCCCGAGCCGTCCACTGCGCCTCGATCTCGTCGTCGGTCAGAAGCGGCAGCCGATCCTCGAACAGAGCCCTCGCGTACGCCTCCGACTGCAACAAGCCCGGAATCATGCGGCACTCGTACGTGTACAACGTGATCGCCGTCGCCTCCAGCCGCGCCCACTTCCGGAACCACGCCGCCAAGCCCGGCTGGCGGCCCAGGTGTTGCGCCGCGCGGACCAGCGCGCCCGTGCTGCCCAGGGCGCGGTCCACGCCCTCCACCAGCGTCGTGTCCGGCAGGCGGCGGCCCTGTTCCACGGAGGCCACCATGTGCTTGGAGTAGCCGATGGTGTCGGCCAGTTCCTCACGGCTGATGCCGGCGTGTTCGCGGAGGGCCTGGACCATCGCGCCGAACGTACGGAGACTGTCGGACGCCTCTGGTTCGCCGCCCGCGCCGATCCCCGTCATGTCGCTGCTGTCGGCCCCCATCGGCCACCTCCCGCGCACCTGCCCACCAGACCACACCGCTCAACGCCCATCGTCACGTCACGTCACCGGTACTGTCCAGCGAGTCACCGCGTACGCTGCGTGAGCGTACGCGGGGTTCCGGTGGTCAAAAGGGCCCCGTGGCCGCCAGATTGGACGGCATGACCGCACCGCCCGCTGCTCGGCCCACCGCCCTGGCGCCGACGTTCACGCACCGCTTCGCCTCGACCCCGCTCGGCGCCCGTCTCGCGAGACGCAAGACGGTGGTCACGCTGAACGCCTGGGGCATCCCGTACGGCTCGGACGTCTCGGAGCGCGCGGCCGTGGTCGTCGCGGAGCTCGCGGCGAACGCGGTGACACACGGCCGCGTGCCCGGACGGGACTTCGAGCTGCGGCTGTCCCTGCCCACCGGCTCGCTCCGCATCGAGGTCACCGACACCCGCGCCGAGGGCCGGCCGCCGGGCCCCGGTGCCGTGTCCGCCGCCGGTCCGCTCGACGACTCGGGGCGGGGGATGACGCTCGTCGACGCGCTGGCCGACCGCTGGGAGGTACGGGAGCGGACGCCGCCCGGCAAGACCGTGCTGGTGGAGATCGACGTACCGGGGTGGCTGGGGCTGATGCGGCGGCTGGCGATGGCGAGGCCGCCGAAGAGACGCCGTTAGCGCGCCGCTGTATCCCGTATGCCGTCAGGGCCGGACGTTCCGGTCGGGCCGGTTCAGGACGCGGGTCGGGGCCTCTGCCCGCGGGGGCGGCGGGGGCGGCGGTGGCGGGGGCTGCCGCGGCCCTTGGGGCGGCGGCGGGGGAGAGGCCGACGCCTGCTGCTCGTGGAGCAAGGGCAGCGGGGCGTGGAGGCGCCAGACGCCGGGGAGGTCGAGGCGGCCCTGGCGTTCGGCGAGCAGGATCTGCTGGACCGCCAGCCGGGCGTCCAGGACGCACTCCCCGCTGTGGATGGCGACGAGATGGGCGTCGCGTACGACGCCGACGAGCCCGTTGATGTGGAAGACCAGGTCGAGCCAGATGTCGAGGGTGCCGACCTTGGCGCCGTCCAGGAAGACGTCGACGTACGGGCGGTGCTTGGACGCGATGTCGTGGGCGGCCAGCGCGACGACCTCCTCGCTGCCGGGGACCGCGCGGGTGCGGTGCGCGGCGTCGGTCAGGGCCACGTGCCGCCGCCAGCCGCCGGCCGCCACGTCGAAGACGTCGAGGGAGAGGAAGGAGTCGATGGAGCCCGCCACTTCCTGCTCCACGGCCCGTTCCCCGGCGGGGGTCAGCGGGCGCCCGGTGTCGCCGAGGAGGCGCCGTGCCGCGCCGTTGCCGTGGAGCGGGCCGGTCAGCGCGTCCGCCGGGTCGGGGCAGTCCGGGCCGAGCAGGAAGGAACGGACGGTGAACGGTTGTGCCGGTGCGGTCGCGGTCATGGCGTCACCTCCGCGGAGTTCGGGGGGCGCCGGCCCGTCGGGGCGGCGCGGGCCGTTCAGTTGAGGCGCTGCTCGCCCGTGTCGGGGTGGGGTTCGAGCCGTACGGTGCGGTCCCGGGCACCGCCGTCCCGACGTCGGCGCAGCTCGGACGTCCAGGTGCCGGTGCCCGAGCGCAGGGCCGTGCTCAGGTGGTCGTGGACCCAGCGCGCACTGCGGTGGCGGTGGTTCAGCAGGGAGAACAGGAGGGCGAGGAGCAGCACGGCGGCGAAGGCGGAAGGCCCGACGACCCAGCCGACCGGCACCGCCGTGCCCCCGCCGTCCGTACCGCCGGTCCCGCCCGAGTCGGTGCCGCCGTCGGACCCGATGATCCCGCCCGTGGTGTCACCGGTGTCGCCGTCGGTGTCCCCGGTGGTGCCGCCGCTCGTGGTGTCTCCGGTGTCGCCGGTGGTGCCGCCGCTCGTGGTGTCTCCGGTGTCCCCGGTGGTGCCGCCGCTCGTGGTGTCTCCGGTGTCCCCGGTGGTGCCGCCGCTCGTGGTGTCTCCGGTGTCCCCGGTGGTGCCGCCGCCCGTGGTGTCGCCCGTGTCCCCGGTGGTGTTTCCGTTCGTGCCGCCGCCCGTGGTGTCACCGGTGTCCCCGGTCGTACCGCCGTTGTTCTGGCCGTCGGTCGTCGTACCGGTCGTGCCCGTCGTACCGGTCGTACCGGTGGTACCGGTGGTACCGGTCGTACCGGTCGCGCCCGTCGTGCCCGTCGTCTCCTCCTCCGTGACGGTGAACGACGCGCTGCCGGTGGGGTACTTCGTCGTGTCGCCCACGGCCGCAGGCTTCTTCGTGCAGGTGACGGTCACCTGGTGGGAGCCCGCCTCGGCGGCGTCGGGTACGGCGATGCCGGCGCCGGACGCGCCGGAGGGCTGGAACGGGATGCCGGAACCGTCCCAGGTGACGGCGCTGATGTAACCCGGGGTGACACACACGCCGAACTCGATGTGCACGGAGGTCCCCGGCGGTCCCGAGGCCGGGCTCAGGGTGAGCCCCCCTCCCCCCGTGGCCGCCACCGCGACCGCCCCAGCTGCCGAGAACGCCGTCGGCGCCCACGTGATCGCAACGCTCATCAGCACTGCGGTCAACGTCTGCAGGAGGAACCGTGCGGTGGATGACATGAGGCATCGCCTCTCTCATTCTCCGCCGGTCCGCCCGGCCCCGCAGCCCGTACCGCTCAGGGCTCCGAGCGCCGGTCGGCCGGGGACCGCAGGTGCCGCGTGAGCCGCTGGAGCCGTTCCCAGGCCGACGGGTCCTCGCCGTCGCCGAGGGCGTAGTGCAGGGCAGGGCGGGTCGTCGGGCCGAGTCCGGTGGGGCTCAGGCCGAGCGGTGGCCGGCGGGCCTGGTCGAGGCCGATGGCGTGCACGTCGTCCGGGCCCAGGGTGAAGGCGGCCGGCAGCGGCGGGCCCTCCAGCCGCGGGGCGGTCGCCAGGTCGGCGGGGGCCGCCTGCACGGAGACCAGCATGGTCCGCAGGGAGTGCTTCGTCACCAGCTCCTCCGCCAGGGCCCGCACACGGTCCAGGGGCGGCTCCTCGCCCTCCTCGTACCCGACGGTGAGGACCATGTCCTCCTCCACGCCCTTCGTGGTCCGCGTCACCCGCACCGTCGCGATGGCCGGGCGCTCGGGCCGCCCCACCACGACCAGTTGCGACGGCTCGGGCATCCGCTCCCGGGCCAGGTCCGTCAACTGCCTCGGCGACCAGGGCAGGTTGACGGGCTCGGCGGTGCCCCAGCCGCCGGGGGCCGAACCGGTCAGGATCTCCCAGGCCGCCTCCAGCGCGCCGCCCAGCAGGAGCCGTTCGTCGGGCCGGTGCGCCGTACGGATCGCCACGACCAGCCGTCGGCCGGCCGCCTCCTCCGCGCGGCGCGTGAACGCGGCGGCCACCGTGGCCGTGCCGTCCTCGGACAGCGCGGGCGAGAACGCCCCGTCCTGCCAGCGCAGCACCGCGCCCGACAGCCCGTCGTAGTAGCCGCACTCCGGGTCCTGCACCACCCACCGGTTGGGCACACGGGCGAGCGTCGCCCGGGCCGGGGCGCTCAGACGGACACCGGGCGGGGTGACGATCTGAAGGGACCGCCGGGAGGCCACGGCCGTGCGCATGATCTCCGCGAGCCAGCTGGTCAGCGCCACCACCGGGCGGTCGATGAGGACGACCGCCGCGTTCTCCGTGACGACGTCCACGGCGGGCTGCCCGGAGCCCGCCGACGGTACGGCGGACACGTCGACGGCCTCCGTGTGCGCGGCCCCCGCCGGCCAGGTCGTGCCGCCCAGCAGCGCGTTGAGCCGGCCGCACACCACCCCGGCCAGTCGCTCCGCCTCCGGTACGGCCGTGGAGGCCCGGGCCTCCGTCCACCAGTAGGGCGCCTCGGCGCTCTGCCCGAGCAGACGCTCCGCCTCACCCGGCACCTGCACCAGCAGCGGCGACTCCACGGACACCAGGGGCCGCCCGCCGGGCCCGTGCAGCTGGACGACCGCCCCGTCGGCCGCCGCCGACAGGTCCACGTCGGAGCCGCCCGCGTACAGGCTCGCCATGAGCGCCCACACGTGGGGCATCGTCGGGGTGAGGGCGATGACGTCCTTGGTCACGTGCGGTCGTCCTTCTCGGTGGTCATGGGCGCTCGGCGCCGGTGGTCACGGGCGCTCGGCGTCCTCGCCGGACAGCGCGGTCTGGATCAGCTGGTGGGCGCGGCCCCGGCGGACCAGGGTGCCCCGGCCCGGCGGCTGCGCGGACGGGTACAGGCCGGGGAAGAGCTGTCCCTCGCTCCGCTCGCCGGTCATGAGCAGCGCGGCCGTGCCGGTCTCGCGGAGCGTCTGGAGCAGTGGCTCGTAGACGGCCCGTGAGGCGCCCGCCGTCCGCCGGGTGATCACGAAGTGCAGGCCGATGTCCTGCGCCGACGACACATACGGCAGGAACGGCGCGAGCGGCTGCTGCCCGGCGGTGGTGAGGATGTCGTAGTCGTCGACCAGGATCACGATGCGCGGCCCCTCGAAGGCGGGCTCGTCGGTCACCGCGTCCGGGTCGGCGGTCTCCGGCATCCGCTTCTCCAGCTCGGTCGCGATACCGGACGCCAGCCCGGCCGCGAGCTTCGCGTTGTGCGCGTAACCGCCGCGGTACGGCTCCGGGACCACGCCCCGCAGTCCGCGCCGGGGGTCGAACACGCCGAAGACCAGCTCCTCCTCGGAGTACCGCTCCACCAGCCGGTCCACGATCAGCCTCAGCAGGTTCGTCTTGCCGCACTCGTTGTCCCCGAGGACCAGCAGATGCTGGTCGGAGCCGAACAGGTCCAGCAGGACGGGCGCGAGGGCGTCCTGGTCGACGCCGATCGGGACCCGGCCCGGCTCCGCCACGAGCGACGGCAGCCGGCCGGCGGGCAGCCGCGTCGGCAGCACCCGTACCGGGGCGGCGAGTTCGCCGTGCCAGGTGGAGCGGATCGTGCGGGCCGCGTCCTCCAGCGCCGGACCGAGGTCGCCCGTCGACGGCCGTCCGTCCAGCCGGGGCAGCGCGACCTGCGCGAACAGCTTGCCGTCGGTGAGGACCCGCCCCGGCGTGTCGGGCGACAGGGTCTGGGACAGCTTGCGGTCGACACTCGAATCGCTCGGGTCGTTGAGCCGCAGCTCGACCCGGGTGCCGAACATCGACTGCGTCGCGATCCGCACGTCGTTCCAGCGGAGCATGCCGCCGACGACATGGATGCCGTAGCCGCCGCCCCGCTTCAGGAGGTCCACGACCGTGTCGTCCAGCTCGGCGAACTCGTCGCGCAGTGCCCCGAACCCGTCGATGAGCAGCACGATGTCGGTGGAGCCCAGCTCCCGCAGCTCACCCCGCGCGCGCCGGTGCCGCAGCTGGTCGACGGAGTCGATGCCGTGCTCGCGGAACAGCTCCTCCCGCTCGATGAGCATCGTCCGCACCTCGGCGACCGTCCGTGCCGCCCGCTCCCGGTCGGCCCGCCCGGCGATCCCGCCGACGTGCGGCAGCCCGGCCAGCGCGGACAGACCGCCGCCGACCAGGTCGAGGCCGTAGATCGCGACCTCGGCGGGCGTGTGCGTCGCCGCCAGCGACAGCGCGAGGGTGCGCAGCAGCGTCGTCTTGCCGGACTGCGGGCCGCCGATCACCGCCGCGTGCCCGCCCGCGACCGTCAGATCGAGCACCCAGTGCCCCTGCCACTGCTTCGCCGGGTCGTCCAGCACGCCGAGCGGCACCCGCAACGGCCCCTGCCGCGCCGCGAGTTGCAGGCCCCGCTCGCCGACCTGCACCGGCCCCGCCGCCGCGTCCAGCGTGATCGCCTCCGGCAGCGGCGGCAGCCAGATCCGGCGCACCGGCCGCGCGGCCCCGGCGAGCCGGTCGACCATCACCGACATCACCGTCGGCCCGGTCTCCCGCTTGGTCGCCTTGGGTTCCTCGGGCGCGGCACCGGAAGCGGGTGCGCCGCCGAGCGCGTTGTACGTCGGGTACGGCCACACGAGCGGCGTGTCGTCCTCCTCCCGCGCGGCGAGCGCCGGACCCCGGTACGCGCCGGACACGTACCCCGCCTTGAACCGCTCGTACGTCGAGGTGTCGACCTTGAGGTAGCCGAAGCCCGGCAGCGGCGGCAGATGGAAGGCGTCGGTGGTGTCGAGGACGGTCCGCGACTCGTCGGCGGAGAACGTCCGCAGCCCCAGCCGGTACGACAGATAGGTGTCGAGGCCCTTGAGCTTGCCGCCCTCGATGCGCTGGCTGGACAGCAGCAGATGCACGCCGATGGAGCGGCCGATGCGGCCTATGGAGAGGAACAGGTCGATGAAGTCCGGCTTGGCGGTGAGGAGTTCACCGAACTCGTCGATCACGACGAACAGGTGCGGCAGCGGTTCGAGGTCCGGGCGGCTGCTCGCCCGCAGGGCCGCGTAGTGCCCGATGTCGGCGACGTTCCCCGCGTCCTTGAGGACCTGCTGCCGCCGCTTGACCTCTCCGGCGAGGCTGGAGTGCACACGCTCGACGAGCCCCGCCTGGTTCTCCAGGTTGGTGATCACCCCGGCCACGTGCGGGAGCCCGGTGAACGGGGCGAAGGTCGCACCGCCCTTGTAGTCGACCAGCACGAGCGCCAGGTCCTCGGGCGGATGGGTCGCGGCGAGCGCCAGCACCAGTGTGCGCAGCAGCTCGCTCTTTCCGGACCCGGTCGCGCCCACGCACAGCCCGTGCGGGCCCATGCCCAGCTCGGACGACTCCTTCAGGTCCAGCAGCACCGGCTCATGACGGTCGGTCAGACCGATCGGCACGCGCAGGAACTCCCGCTCGCCGCGCGGCGCCCACAACCGGTCCAGGTCCAGCTCGGCCGGGTCGTCCACGCCCAGCAGCACGGGGAAGTCGACGGGCCCGGTGACCGGGGCCCCCTCGGCCGCCGACTCGGCCGACAGCCTGAGCGGCGCGAGCAGCCGGGCGAGCCCCTCCGCCCCGGCGGCGGTCACGTCGTCGCAGGCCCCCTGCGCGACCGCGTGGCCCTCCCGGAGGTCCTCGACCACGACCTGGTCGCCGCGCACGGTGATCCGCACCGACACCTGGTCCGGCTCGTGCACCTGCCGCTCCAGCAGGTGCAGCACGGTGACGCCCATGTCACTGAGCCCCACCGCCGTGTCCGGCAGCGGCAGTTCGGCGGCCGTCTCCCCGTACTCGTCACTCACCACCAGCATCCGCGACGCCAGCCGCAGGGCGTTCCGGTCGGCCAGCCCCCGGCGCACCTCCGCCGCGTAGGAGGCACGCCGTCCCAGCTCATGGCGGAAGTGCCGGGCCAGCTGCGGCAGACTCGGCGCGATCCGCCGGGCCGCCACCGGCCCGTCGTGCTCCTGCGAGTCCAGCACGTGCGGCAGCCACTTCGCCCACTCCCAGTCCGGCAGCCGCTCCCCGGGCACCCCGAGCGCCACGGCCACGTCGTCCGGCGCGTGCGTCACGGCCACCTGCACGAGGAGCGCCCGCGCCACCCGCAGCACACCCTCCCGGTCGCCGACGACGCTGACGTTGCCCGCGCGGTCCAACGGGACGGTGACCGGGCAGTCGTTGGCGACCGAGTAGCGGGCCAGCAGGGCACGCGCCTCGTTCAGCATGAACGGGTCCGGCGGTGTCATCACACCGCCCTGGTTCTGCCCGATCGCCAGCTCCGCCACCGGCACGTCACCGGTGCCGACCCGCACCCGCAGGAAGTCCGGGTCCCGCCGCCGGCGCTCCCAGAGCCGCGCGGGGTCACGCACGAGGTCGTAGAGGGCCTCCGGGGGCGGATTGAGCACCCGTGCCAGCGTCCGCCGCTCGCGCTCCTCGGCCCCCAGTTCCTCACGCACCTCCTCCAGGTACTCCAGGTACCGCTCCCGCTGGGCACGCCGGGTGCGCTGCGCCTTGCCGCGCTGCGACAGGAAGAGGGCCACGGCGCCGAGCAGCGCGAAGACCAGCACGACCGCGCCGAGCGCCGCGAACTGGCTGCTGCGGATGACGGTCATCATCACGACGGAGCCCATGACACCGGCCATCGGCAGCAACGCCGTCGCCGCCGAGCCCGCCTTGCCCTCCGGGAGGTTGGGCGGCGGCTCGATCGTGCGGGGTTCGGCCGCCCCGAGCGGGCGGGTGCTGCGCGCGGGCCGGTGGACCAACTGCTGGGTCACGGACGGACCCCTTCTTCCCATGGGTGGTCGTACATCGGGGAGCCGTGAGGACGGTCGCGCAGGGCGGTGCGGGACCGGTGGGTCATCGCATCCTCACCGCCCGGGTCATCGCCTCCGCCGCCAGCGTCACGGCCGCGTCCCGCGTGGCCTCGCCCAGCAGGGCGGTGCGGATGGGGCCGCCCTGGGCGAGGTGCCGGTCGTAGGGGACGGTGACGACGTGGACGCCGGACTCCTTCAGGTGGGCGACCGCCGTCTTCCGGTCCAGGGTGACGTCGGGCGAGTTGGCGGTGAGCGCCACGACCGTCGAGGCGAGCGCGGAGTGCGGCAACTGGCCCAGCCAGTCCAGGACCTGCCGGGTGCCGTTGACGCCCTCGGCGGTCATCGGGGCGACGACGACGCGCGCGTGCGCCGTGTCCATCGCCGTACGGGCCACCTCGCCCGGCAGGGTCTCGCAGTCCACCACGGTCACCGCGAAGTAACGCCGCAGCGCGAGGGTCACCGTGCGGTACGTCCGGATGTCGAGGGGGGCGCCCACGCGGCCCTGGCTCGCGGGCAGCAGCCAGCCGCCGTCCGACACGGGCACCAGGTACCCGGTGACGTCGGTGAGCTGCATCGCCGGGTTGAGGATCGCCGCGAGGTCGGCCGCCGCCCAGCGCACCGAGTCGGCGCCCATCCGCACCGGCAGCGTGCCGAGCGCGGCGTCCGCCTCCAGGGTGAGCACCGGGTCGTGCCGGTAGTGGTTGAACGTCCGCCCCAGCAGCGCGGCCACCGTCGACTTGCCGACGCCGCCCCGGATCGACGTCACGGCGATCACCCGCCCCGTCGTCACCGGCTGCTGCAACTCCCGCGCGATCCGCGTCTCCTCCGCCACGTCCTGCGCGGCGGACGACGTCAGCTTCTTGATCGAACGCCCCGTGCGCCGGGCCACGGAGTCCCCGTGCTGCGGCCGGCCCAGCGCGTGCGCCAGCCGGGGATCGATCGTCGGCACCGACTCCGGTGCGTGCACCGGGGCCTGCGGCACACGCGAACCACGCGTCGCGGGCGCGGCCGGGGGAGTGGCGCGGGGTGCGGGACGGGGGTCACCGGGCCGCTCGGGGCTGCCCGGGGACTGCGCGGTCGCCTGGGGGAGACCGAGGCGGGGGTCGACACCATGGGAACCCACGCCGTGGCTGGGCTGCCCCGGCTCCGGATGACCGGGAACCGGCCGTACCGGGACCCCCTGCACCGCCCGCCCCCACCGGCCGTCGCCGCTCTCCTCAGCCGGCTCCGCCGACCGGGAGGGCTCGGGCGCCTCCGCCGGCTCGGCCGGCACCGAACGCACCAGCCTCAGCGTCGGCTCGGCCCGCCGCGGGGCGCCGGTGGGCGACCCCGCCGCGCCCGACGCCGCGTCGGCCCCCGACGGCCCCGGACCGGACGCGGCCCCGGCGCCCGCGCCCGCAGGCGACGAACCCGTACCGTCCTGCCCCAGTTCGCGCAGCACGTCCCGCTGCCAGTCCCCTGCCTGCGCCATGTGCGCCCCCAACTCCTAAGCGAAGGTGTCGAGCAGTCGCCCGTACACGCCGAACACCCCGATGAGCAGCGGGAACAGGGTGATGACGCCGACGGACTCCAGTGTGTCGCCAAGGCGCCGCAGCCGTACCCGTACGTGTTCGGCGGGCTGCACGGCGAGCACCAGCAGCGGCAGGACGGCCAGCAGCACGAGCACGGCGAGCGGGCCGGCCGCGTCACCGGAGCGTTCCACCCAGACCGCGACCAGCCGTACGGCGATCACCGCCGCCGCGCCCAGCAGCACCACGACCTCGGCGACCAGCGGGAACGCCCGGGCGCGCAGCGCGAGGACGACCGTGGTGACCACGGCCAGCAGCACGGTCCACTTGGTCGGCGCGCGCAGCGCGAACACCCCGGCGGCGGTGGCCGACAGGGCCGTCGTCACCGTCGCGAGCACCAGCCCCCGGTGGGTGGCGGTGAGCGCGGCGGCGACCTGGTAGCGGCTCACGGACGCCCCGCCGGAGCGCCGGTCGTCGAGCCCGGAGAGACCGGACGCCATCAGCGCGAGCCGGGGCAGCAGACCCAGCACGACCACGGAGACGACGGCGAGTACGGCGCCCACGCGGGCCTGTTCGTCCATCGGCGCCGGTCCCGACACGAACGCCGCGACGCCCAGCCAGCACACCGCGGTCCCGGCCAGCGCCCCGGCCCCGACCAGCCCGCCGCGCCCGAGCGGGCTGAACAGGCCGAGCAGGGCGAGGGTGACGATCCCGGCCCCGGCGAGCGCCGCGACCCGTGCGGTGCCGGACCAGTCCTGGGCGTCGGCCAGCGTGGCGGCGCCGAGCAGGCCCAGCGCCCCGGCGGTCACGATGAGCGTCGTGGCGAGCCCGTGCTTCCTCAGCCGCCCGAGCACCGCGCCCGCGAGCGCGGCCACCACGGCGACGGCGAGCAGGGCGCCCGCGACGCTCCCGGCCCCGTACTCGGCCCGCGCCAGCCACCCGGCGGCCAGGGCCCAGCCGACCGTGGCGAGCCCGGCGGTGACCCGCCGTGCGGCCGGACGCCAGCGCAGACCGCGTGCGTCGACGTCCTCGGCGGCCTCGTCCGTGACGTCGTGCACGACGGGCGCCGACGGCGCGTCCTCGGCGCGCACCAGACGCAGTACGGCGCCGTCCGGAACCCCGGCCGAATCCAGCGTGTTGTCGTGCGCGAGCGCGCTGCCGTCCGCGGTGACGAGGTGCCGCAACTCCGGCCGCTCGCCGACCCCGTCGTCGAGCAGCCGCATCACCTCGGGCAGCAGCAGCCCGACCGGTTCCCGCGAGGGCAGCACCAGATCCACGCGCCGCCGCTCACCGACCAATGTGACCCGGCTGAGTGCCGTACGCCCGCCGGTCATCTCCTGGCTCAGGGCCCCCGTAGACATCACGCGTTCGAACCTATCACCGGGTAGAAGTGCTGGTGGGAGACGCGGAGGAGGCCCCCGACGGACTCGCCGAGGGCGTCACCGAGGGCGTCACGGAGGGCTGCACCGAACTCCCGTACGGGCTCTTGCCGATGATGCGGTTCGACACGAACGACCACCCCACACATCCCGCGCACAGCACCGCCGCGATGACGATCCCGGCGAAGACCTTCCCGATCCGCTCGTCCACCGAGCGCCGCTGCCGCTGCGCCCCGAACAGCAGGGCGTCGCGCAGCCGTCGACGGCGCACCGACACCGACTCCAGCAACTGGCTGTCGTAATCCTGCGCCGCCACGGCTGCCTTCCCTCACACACTGCTCACTGCTCACTGCTCACGCGACCGCCAGACGGACGTGGGACGCCGGCCCGCGTCAGCCGATCTGGTCCACCGCCGCGCGGGCCTTGGCCAGCGTGGACTGGGCGGTGCCGTCGTTCTGTTCCAGAGTGGTGCGCACCAGGCGGATGATCTCGCGTACCTCGCCCGCCGCCTTCTTCCAGCGCTCTTCCTTGCCGTGGTAGTCGTCGGAGACGCCGTCGGCCTGGAAGTCGGTCATCGCGGCCTTCACCGCGGCGTCGCGGTCGCTGAGCACGCGCTCCAACTGGCCCACGATCGTGCCGAGCGAGGTCTGCACCTCACCCGAGGCACCGGTGTCGTACGAACGGCGGTCCTGGTTCTGACCCATGGTGGATGTCCCCCTGTGGCTCTCGTGACTCTCGTGACTCTCGGGTTCTCGATGACGGGCCGGTGGCCGGTGGCCGTGCCCGGTGGCCGCCGGCTAGCGCGCGCCGAAACGGGCCGCGTCGAAGTTCGCGAGACCCATGTTCTGGTTGGCGTTGTCCTGGGACTCCACGTCACCGGTGCCGAAGGCGTTGTCCATGCCCGACTGACCGCCCAGGATCGCGGCGAGCGAGCTGTTGAGGTCCGCGGTGATCTCGTCCGCGCGGTTCTTGAACGAGTCGAACGCCAGCTTGCCCGCGCCGTTGAACTTGCCCTCCAGCGGCTCGGCCGCGCTGATCAGCAACTGGATCAGCGTCCCCAGGTCGTCGCTCGATCCGAGCGTGCTCTTGCCGAGGTCCGCCAGAGTCGTCGACCCCATGTCGAACTTCACGTCGTGTCCACCCCCGTGTGTCTGGGTCACCTACGTCCCCGCCATGCTCTCCCACAACCCGTTGCACCCGCAACGCACTTGCTCGCGAAGTGACATGATCGGGACATAACTCGAACAGAGCTGTGGCGAGCGGGCGTTCACCCACGGCCCCCGGCGGCGGCCTTCAGATCGCTCAGCCACGCCTCGAGGCCCGCGCCGAGCGCCGCCGTCGCGGTGGGCACGTCCGCCTCGACCTGGGCGCCGGTCCAGGTCTCCTCGGTGCGCACACGGACACCGTCCTCGACCTTCTCGAACGTCCACAGATGGACCCCCTCGTCGATCCGCAGCCCTTCGCCGACCGGGTGGGCGGGCCGGCAGCCGATGGATGAGGGCGCGGGCCGTTGGGCGGGCCGGGAGCCGATGCGCGGTCGTTTCGCGGGCCGGGCCGCTCGGGCGCCGCCCCTGCTACGGCTCCAGCACGACCTTCCCGGCGACCGTGCCGGACTCGGCCAGGCGCAGGGCCTCGGCGATGTCGCCGAGCGGCAGGCGGGCGGCGATCCTGGCGGTGACGTCCCCGCGGAGGTACGCCTCGAAGACCTGGGTGAGGTCGGCCCGCAGCCGTGCCCGGAACACCCTTTCAAGGGCCCCCTTGGCATACCAAAAAAGTTCAAGAAGCCGTGCAACCCTCCCCCAGCCCCGCGGGTCGTACTTGGAGTCAGGACTTCTCGGAGGGGGATCTGGGGGGATCGCGGGGGTTCTGACGGGGAGGGGAAAGCCGAGGGGCCCGGTCCTGGACCGGGCCCCTCGAAACATGTCCGGCGGCGCACCACACGCGCGCCCCTCAGCGGAGTGCGCCGCTCAGAAGAACACGCCGCACCGCAGCAGCACATTCGCGTACGGCCGCGCCTCCCCGGTGCGGACGACGAGCCGCGCGTCCTCCGACAGCTCCTTCAGCCGCTCGTGGGGGACCAGTTCCAGCGCGGTGAAGCGGTCCGCCAGCAGGGCGGCCGCCTCCGGGTTGGCGTCCCGGACCTCGTGCGCGGCGGTCGCGCCCTCGACCACGAGTTCGTCGAGCAGCCCGTCCAGCACCTCGGCGAACGACGGCACCCCCGCCCGGAACGCCAGGTCGACCACCCGCGGCCCCCGCGGCACCGGCATCCCGGCGTCACACACCAGCACCCCGTGCCCGTGCCCCAACTCGGCGAGCGCACCCGCCAGATGACGGTTGAGTATCCCGCCCCGCCTCACCGGCCCTCACCCCCCAGCGCGGCGACCTCCTCCGCCGTCGGGAAGGACACCTGCGCCCCCGCCCTGGTGACGGCCACCGCTCCGACCCGCGCCGCGAACGCGGCGGCCTTCGCCGGTTCCTCGCCCGCACCGAGCTTCCACGCCAGCGCCGCCGTGAACGCGTCCCCGGCCCCCGTGGTGTCCACGGCCTCCACCCGCACGGCCGCCACCCGCGCGGTGCCCCCGGCCGTGGCGACCAGCGCGCCCTCCGCGCCCAGCGTCACCACCACCGAGCGCGGCCCGAGCGCCAGCAGCGCCCGCGCCCAGTCCTCCGGAGACCCCGCCAGCTCGCCCCCGGCGATGACCCGTGCCTCGTGCTCGTTGACGATCAGCGGATCGCAGGCCGCCAGCACCTCCTCGGGCAACTCCCGCGGCGGCGACGGGTTCAGCACGAACCGCGTGCCCTCCGGCAGCCGCCGTACGACCTCCACCACCGTCTCCAGCGGGATCTCCAGCTGCGCCGACACCACCCGGGAGCGCCGGAGCAGCGGGTCGGCGGCCCGGACGTCCTCGGGGGTCAGCCTCCCGTTGGCGCCGGGCGACACGACGATGCTGTTGTCGCCCGACGGGTCCACGGTGATCAGGGCGACCCCGGTGGGCGCCCCGCCGACCAGCACCCCCGCCGTGTCGACCCCCGCCTCGCGCTGCGAGTCCAGCAGCAGCCGGCCGTTGCCGTCGTCGCCGACCCGGGCCAGCAGCGCCGTACGGGCCCCGAGCCGGGCCGCCGCCACCGCCTGGTTGGCGCCCTTGCCGCCCGGGTGCACGGCCAGGTCGGAGCCGAGCACCGTCTCACCGGCCCCCGGCCGCCGCTCGACACCGATCACCAGGTCGGCGTTGGCCGATCCCACGACCAGGAGGTCGTAGTCGTACATGAAGCATCTCCCTGTGCTGGGTTGGAGCCGCCCGCCGGCCGGTCGCGCCGGAGGGCGGAAATGCCGAGGCGGCCGGACGGGTCCCCCCGTCCGGCCACCGCGTCGTGTCAGCCGCCGAACTCGGCCACGTTCTTCGCCGTGACCACCTTCACCGGCACCATCACCGACTTCCTCACCTTCTCGCCCTCGGCGGCCTTCACCGCGTTGCGCACCGCGATCCTGCCGAGTTCGGCGGGCTGCTGCGCGACCGACGCGTACAGCGTGCCGCCCTCGACGGCCTTCAGACCGTCGGCGGTGCCGTCGAAACCGATGACCTGCACGGACTTCCCGGCCTTGGCGCCGAGCGCCTTGATCGCGCCGAGCGCCATCTCGTCGTTCTCCGCGAAGACGCCGTCGACGTCGGGGTTGGCCTGGAGGAGGTTCGTCATCACGTCGAGGCCCTTGGTGCGGTCCCAGTCGGCGGGCTGCTTGGCGAGGACCTTGATGCCCGGGTACGCCTTCAGACCCTCGGCGAAGCCCGCGCCGCGCTCCCGGCTGGCGGAGGTCCCCGCCTGGCCCTGGAGGATGACGATCTCGCCCTTGCCGCCCAGCTTCTCCGCGAGCGCCTTCGCGGCCAGCTTCCCGCCGCTGACGTTGTCGGAGGCGACGAGCGCGGCCGTGTCCGCGCCGTTGACCGCCCGGTCGACGGCCACCAGCGGGATGTCCGCCTTGTTCACGGCCTTCGCCGCCGGGGTCACCGCGTCGGAGTCCACCGGGTTCACGATGATCGTGCCGAGACCCTCACTGGTGAAGTTCTGCAACTGGTTGGCCTGCTGCGAGGCGTCGTTCTGCGCGTCCGTGACGGACAGGTCGACGCCCAGCTTCTTCGCCTCGTCCTGCGCGCCGGCCCGGATCTGCACGAAGAAGGGGTTGTTCAGCGTGGACAGCGACAGCCCGATCTTCTGGCTCTTGGCCGCCGACGAACCGCTGTGCAGGAAGGACGTCGCGCCCACGACCGCCGCCGCGACCACCGCGGCGAGGACGTACGTCAGCGCCTGCCTGCCCCGGCTCCCGGAACTCCCCGTACCGGCCGCCACCGGGGTCGCCCCGGCCTTGCGGCGGACCGTGTCGAGGAGCACCGCCAGCGCGATCACGACACCGATGACGACCTGCTGCCAGAACGCCGACACCGACAGCAGGTTGAGGCCGTTGCGCAGCACCGCCAGGATCAGCGCGCCGATCAGCGTCCCCGACGCCTTGCCCGTGCCGCCGGCCAGCGAGGCGCCGCCGATGACGACCGCCGCGATCGCGTCCAGCTCGTAGCCCTGCGCGGCCTGCGGCTGCGCGGACGACAGCCGGGAGGCCAGCACGATGCCCGCCGCCGCGGCGAACAGGCCCGACAGGGCGTAGATGACGAGCTTCTGCCGCTTCACCCGCAGGCCGGACAGCCGGGCCGCCTCCTCGTTGCCGCCGATCGCGTACATGGCCCGCCCGATGTACGTACGGCCCAGGATGACGGCGGTGATCAGACCCATCACGACCATCACCAGGACGGGCACCGGCAGCCAGCCGCCGAGGTTGTCACCGAGGTGCGACACCGACTCCGGGAACGCGATCGGGCTGCCCTGCGAGATCACCAGCGACAGACCGCGCCCCACCGACAGCATCGCGAGCGTCGCGATGAACGGCGGCAGCTTCCCGTACGAGACGAGGAAGCCGTTGACGAGACCGCACACGATGCCGGTGACGACCGCGAGGAGGACGGCTATCGGGACCGGTACGCCCTCCGACGTGGCGCTCCAGGCCAGCACGGTCGCCGACAGCGCCGCCACCGAACCCACCGACAGGTCGATGCCCGCCGAGACGATCACGAAGGTCACACCGAAGGCGAGGATGGCGGTGACGGCCGCCTGGACGCCGATGTTCAGCAGGTTGTCGGCCGTCAGGAAGTCGCCGGACAGCACCGACATGGCGACGACGAGGACGATGAGGGCGCTCAGCGCGCCGTTGTCGAGCAGGATTCTGCGCAGGCCCGAGGGGCCACTCGCGCCCGTCGTGCTCTTGAGCGTGTCAGCGGCCACCGGTGGCCTCCGTTCCGGTCGTGGTGGTGTGCGGGGTGGTGGTGTTCGGGGTGGACACGGCGAGCGCCATCACCGCGTCCTGGGTGGCCTCGGCGGCGGGCAGTTCGCCCGCGATCCGCCCCTGGGCCATGACGATCACCCGGTCGCTCATTCCGAGCACCTCGGGCAGATCGCTGGAGATCATCAGGACGGCGGCGCCGGCCGCCGTCAGCTCGTTGATCAGCTCGTAGATCTCGACCTTCGCGCCGACGTCGATACCGCGCGTCGGCTCGTCGAGGATCAGCACCTTGGTGTCGGCGAGCAGCCACTTGCCGATGACGACCTTCTGCTGGTTGCCGCCGGACAGCGTCCGCACCGACTGGCCCAGCCCGGCCATCCGCACGCCCAACTGCTCGGCGACCCGTGCCGCGTTCGCCCGCTGCCCCTTGAGGTCGACGAACCCGCCCCTGGTCGCGCCCCGCAGGGTGACCAGACCGAGGTTCTCCTCCACGGACGCGTCCAGCACCAGGCCCTGGCCCTTGCGGTCCTCGGGCACGAGACCGACGCCCGCCGTCATCGCCGCGTTGACGTCATGCCTCGGGACGGGGGCGCCGGAGACCTTCACGGTCCCCTTGTCGTACGGGTCGGCACCGAACACGGCCCGCACGACCTCCGTACGCCCGGCCCCGACGAGTCCGGCGACGCCGACGACCTCCCCGGCCCGCACCTCGAAGCTCACGTCGTGGAACACGCCGTCCCGGGTGAGCCCCTCGACGACCAGCAGCGCCTCCCCGGCGTCCGGCCGCCGACGCGGGTACTGCTGCTCGATCGACCGCCCCACCATGAGCCGTACGAGCTCGTCCTCGGGCGTCGACGCCGGGACCTGCCCGACGCTCTTCCCGTCCCGGATCACCGTCACCCGGTCGCCCAGCGCGGCGATCTCCTCCAGATGGTGCGTGATGAAGACGATCCCGACCCCGTCCGCACGCAGCCTGCGCACGATCGCGAAGAGCTTCTCGACCTCCTCGGTCGTCAGCACGGCCGTAGGCTCGTCCATGATCAGCACGCGCGCGTCCAGGCTGAGCGCCTTCGCGATCTCGACCATCTGGAGCCGAGCGATACCGAGTTCCCGCACGCGCGCGCGGGGCGACACGTCCACGCCGACCCGCTCCAGCAGGACGGCGGCGTCCGCCTCCATCCGCTTGCGGTCGATCATCCCGAAGCGGCGCGGCTGCCGCCCGAGGAAGATGTTCTCGGCGACCGTCAGATCGGGTACGAGGTTGAACTCCTGGTAGATCGTCGCGATCCCGAGGCGCTCGGAGTCCTGCGCGCCCTGGATGCGCACCTCCTCGCCGCCGGCCAGGATCCGCCCGGCGTCGGGCGTGTAGGCACCGGAGAGCATCTTGATCAGCGTGCTCTTGCCGGCGCCGTTCTCACCGAGCAGTACGTGCACCTCGCCCCGGCGCAGATCGAAGTCGACGCCGTCCAGCGCGACCACACCGGGGAAGGACTTCCGTATGCCTTCGATGCGCAGCAACTCGTCCGAATTGCTCACGTCTGGCTCCTGTTCGTTACGGGGGACGGCTCTGGGGAAGCCGGTCGCTCGGGGGGAGCGGTCTCGCCGCACGAGCGGCGTACGACGAGACGGGCGGGGAGGGTGACGGACTGCGGGGGCCGCCCCTCGATGCGGTCGACCAGCGCGCGCACGGCGGCACGCCCCAGCTCGCCCGTGGGCTGGGCGATCGCCGTGATCGGCGGATCGGTGTGCACGAACCAGGGGATGTCGTCGAACGCGGCCAGCGCGATGTCGTCCGGAACCCGCATGCCACGCGCGCGCACCGCGTCCAGCGCGCCGAGCGCCATCAGGTTGTCGGCCGCGAACACGACCTCGGGCGGCGTGGCCAGATCGAGGAACCCCTCGGTGACCCGGCGCCCGCTCTCGGCCTTGAAGTCGCCCTGCCCGATGTACGCCTCGGGCAGTTCCAGCCCGTACGCGCGCAGCGCCGCACGGAACGCCGCCACACGCTCCTGGCCGGTCGTGGTCGCCGCCGGGCCCGCGATGATGGCCAGCCGCCGGTGCCCGAGCCCGTGCAGATGCGCCACGAGATCCCGCACGGCGGTCTGCCCGTCGGCCCGGACCACGGGCACCTCGACCCCCGGGATCCACCGGTCCACGAACACCATCGGCGTCCCCGCCCGCACGGCGTCCAGCATCAGCGGGGAGCCGCCGTCGGTGGGGGAGACGAGCAGCCCGTCGATACGCCGGTCGAGCAGGTTCCGCACATGGTGGTCCTGGAGGTCGGGCCGCTCGTCGGCGTTCCCGATGATCACGCTGTACCCGAGGGCGCGGGCCTCCTCCTCCACGGACCGCGCCAGCTCCGTGAAGTACGGGTTCATCACGTCGCTGATGACCAGGCCGAGGGTGTGGGTCTGGTCGGTGCGCAGGGAGCGGGCGACGGCGTTCGGGCGGTAGCCCAGCGCCGCTACGGCGGCCAGCACCCGCGCGCGGGCGTCGGCACTGACCGACGGATGGTCGTTCAGCACCCGCGACACCGTGGCGACGGAGACCCCCGCCTCGGCAGCGACATCCTTGATGCTCGCCATCGCCGCTCCACCTCCTCGTGGAATCGATTACACCGACGTGTGTAGGGAGGATTGGAATCGATTACACGAACGGAGACAAGGGGGTGGGGATGGCCGAAATTCAATCGTGACCGAGGGGGCGTGACCGGCGTCGCGAGGCGCGAGGGTCCGAGCTCGAAAGCCGAGGGCCGCTCGAAAGCCCTCCTCCGCGGGGCGCCGGCCCGGGAGACCGAACGCGGGCCGGTGGATCAGGCAGCGGTGGAGACCAGGAGGGCGCTCCTGCGCGGTGACAGGGCCGGCTCGGCAACGGGCAGGAGCGCCCCCCTGAAAAGCAACGGTGGTCTCGTCGGCTGATCGCCCGACCCGACGACGCGGCGTCGTCGTGCTCGACCAGGACGCCGGTGCCGGTCAGGCGGGCCGGGAGAGCTGTGCGCGCACCCAGCCGGGGTCGGGGTTGGTGTGGGACCGGCCCGCCACGACGACGGTCGGCACGGTCTCGTTGCCGTCGTTGGCCGCGCGCACCACCGCGGCTCCCGCCGGGTCACTCCAGATGTTCACCCAGTACGCCCGCCGGGCGCCGCTGCCCAGTCGGAGGCGCAGGCGCATGCAGTACGGGCAGCCCGGCCGCCAGAACACGACGGGCCGGCCGTCGACCGCGCTGCGCCGTTGCGCCTCTTGTGCGCCGATGGACTTCGGGAAGATCAGGGGCGAGTTCACGCCGGCGAGCACCAGGAACACCGGCAGGAGTACCGCGGCCGTACCGACGTCCCCCTTGGTGATCTGCGCGGCCGTGACGACCGAGCCGCAGAGCACGAGCAGTATCGGCAGGATCCAGGCGCGCATCATGATGCCGCAGCCTATCGATGAGTCGAACTGCTTCTCGTTTCCCGGAACGCCCTACGCTGCCACCAGCTCGCACCACACGTACTTGCCCGGACTGCCGAACCTGGCGGACGGCATCCATCCCCAGTACTGCGTACACGCCGCGACGAGGCCCAGTCCCCGTCCGCCCTCCTGCTCACCCACCAGCTCCAACCGCTGTGGCGGTTCCGGCGGTTCAGGGTCGGCGTCCCAAGCCCCGATCCACACCATCCCCTCCGGCGACCGCCGCACCCTGAGCGCGGCGGGCCCCTTCGTGTGCAGCACTGCATTGGAGACCAGCTCGGTCGCGAGCAGTTCGGCGGTGTCCACGAGGCCGACGAGGTCGTGCAGGGTGAGGATCAGCCGCAGGGTGCGGCGGCAGACGGTCACGGCTCTGGGGTCGTTGGGGATGTGGAGGGTGTAGTCCCAGGTTTCGGGCATGGCTCATCAACTCCGGGCAGAGGCAGGAGGGTTCGCACACGGTGGCATTGCCGACGCCGTCGTGGCACGACGGAGCGGTGCGCTTCCGTAGGGTGTTCGTCGCGTCACAGACGGTAGATCTAAATTTAGGGACGCTGCAAGCCGATCGCGTAATCTGACGCCGAACGAGTCGCGCCCGCGGGGTGCCTGAGGAGGGCCATTCGATGGTGAAGAGGCGCGAGCCGACGGCGCGTCAGATGCGTCTGGCGACGGAGCTGCGCAGGCTTCGCGAAGCGGCAGGGCTTTCCTCCCGGGAGGCGGCGTCGCTGCTCGGAGTGGCCCCCGCCCAGATCACCCATATCGAGTCCGCGCTCGCGGGGGTGAGCGAGTTGAGGGTCCGCCGTCTCGCGTCCCATTACGCCTGCGCGGACGAAGAGTTCATCGACGCCCTGGTGGCGATGGCCACCGATCGCACGCGAGGCTGGTGGGAGGAGTACCGGGGCTTTCTGCCCACCCCTTTCCTGGACCTCTCCGAACTGGAACACCACGCTCGGTTTCTACGCCACGTGGCGATCCTCTACGTCCCCGGCCTGTTGCAGACCGAGGACTACTCACGTGCGGTCTTCTCGTCCCGAGTGCCGGAACTCACCGGCGAGGAGATCGAGTTGCGCATCCAACACCGAAAGGATCGCCAGCGGTTCACCGTGCCCTACGAGGCGGTGATCCACGAGGCGGCACTCCGGATCAGAGTCAGTGGCCGTGACACCGCAAGGGCCCAACTGGCCCGATTGATCGAACTCTCCGAAGCGGATCACATCTCCGTGCGGGTCATCCCGTTCGATCTGGACGGCTTCGCCAGTGCCGCAGGCACGATGACCTACGTGGGCGGCCCCCTGCCCAAGCTGGACACGGTGGTCCGTGACGCGCTCCATGGATCGGCCTTCATCGATTCCGAAGCCCAGCTCCACACCTATCGAACGAGCTTTCGTAAGGTGGAGGACGCGTCACTCGATCCCGGACAGTCGCGCGAGTTCATCCACAGACTGGCCAAGGAACTGTGAGGAACCCCATGGACCACTGGCGGAAGTCGTCCTACTCGGGCCCCGGCGACGGCAACGAGTGCGTGGAGATAGCCACCACCCCCACCCACATAGCCGTCCGCGACTCCAAGACCCCCGCCGCCCGCACCCTCACCTTCCCCGTCGCCGCCTTCGCCCCCTTCCTCGAAGCCCTGAAGGCGCACCCCCGCCGCTGACCGTTCCCGGGGCACAGCCGGAAACGGCCGAGGCCCGCCGCACCCCCAGGGGGGCCTCGGCGGACCTCGGCGGTCAGCTCAGGGACTCACGCTCGGACGCGCACGGCGTCACTCCTCAGGACGTGAACGGCGTGGACCCGTCCTCCGCCGTGATGCTCCACAGATGGTCGGCGGTCCCGTTGTCGTCCCATTGCAGGGCCGGAGCCCCGGACGACTTGGACATCCCGTCGATCCCCAGCACCAGCCCGCTGTTCTTGTTGACGATCTTGGCGTAGCCGTCACCGGCGTCGACGATCGACCACAGATGGTCGGCGGTCAGCGTGTCCCCCCACTGCAACGCCACCGCGCCGGCGGTCTTGGACGCGTCCTTGACGCCGAGCACCTGACCGCTGTTGGTGTTGAAGATCTTGTAGTAGCCGTTCTCGGCCGGGACGATCTTCCACCAGTGGTTGGCGCTGTCACTGGCGCTCTGCTGCTGTACGGCACCTCCGGCGGCGATCGAGGAACCGGCGATCCCGAGCTCCAGGGTGCTGTTCTTGTTGACGATCTTCACCCGCGGTGTCTCCGGGTACCAGGACTCCAGCTCGGTGACGCCGACGAACTTGCCCGCCTGCGGTGTGAAGACCACCCGGAACTGGGACGTGGTGATCGTCGGGAAGGTCACCTCGTTGGCGTTGTTCGCGGCCGGCGCCGCCGGGCTCTTGGTCTGGCTCGGGACGCTCACCCAGGCCCCGTCCTTGAGGTACTGGACGGTGTAGCTCGCCGGGACGCGGATGTTCGCGCCGTCGTCGTAGGTGTAGAACTTCACCTCGTTGATCTTGCGGGGCGCCCCGAAGTCGACACCGAGGTGGTCGGTGGCGTTCGGCGACCCGGAGTTGGTCCACCGGTCGTCGGGGATCTTGTCGTAGCGGATCCAGCCGTCCGTCGCCCGGAGCGGGGCGTCGAAGGTGGTGGGCTTGCAGGTCTGGCCGCTGTGGCAGTGCGGGCCGTTGGAGACGGTGTTGGTGTAGGAGGCGAACGCCTTCGGGTAGGGCTGGGTGATGGCGCGGCCCAGCCAGTCCTGCTCGGCGGTGAGCGGGTTGGCCGCCACGTTCATCAGCCGCGGGGGCTGCGCCGGGGTGACGGGGGCGGCGACGTTCACGGTGGTGTTGCCGACGGTCGACGACTGGTGGATGCGGACGCCGTCCTGGAAGATCTGCAGCCCGCTGCCCTTGCCGTAGTGCGAGCCGTCCCGGTCCCAGCGGATCGAGTAGGTGTGGCCGTGGTACGGGAGGCTCTCCACCGCGAAGTAGTCCCAGCTCGACGGGACCAGCGGCTTCAGCACCAGCGTGTTGTCCGCCTGCGGCTTGATGCCCAGCAGGCCGGTGAGCACCAGGTCGTTGAAGCTGGAGTGGTTGTAGTGCTCGCTGAAGTTGAACCCGTCGTAGATCCACTCGCCGGTGTCACCGTTGGCGGCCTCGGCGATGTAGGGCTTGCCGTCCTTGTGCTGGAGGTCGGCGAACTGGGCCAGCATCGTCTGGTAGTCGGTCTTGGTGACGAAGCTCTGCGCCGGGTAGTCCTGGAGCAGGTTCGCCATGCCGGTCAGGACCTGGCTGGTCTGGAACGGCCAGCTCGGGCCGTTCCAGTGGCAGCAGTTGGCGTCGTCGCGCTTCTGCACGGCGGGTATCGCCTGGTAGTTGAAGTACGGGTTGGCGGTGATCCGGTCGATCTCCGCGAAGCTCGTGCCCTTGGCGAACTTCAGCGTGTTGGCCCCGGCCTTCATGGGGACCTGCACGGTCACGGACTGCGTCTCGGAGAACTTCTGCCAGGCCCCGGTGGGCGCGTAGCTGACCGTGACCGGGTTCGCGGTGTCGTCGTTCACGATCAGCTTGTGGGTCGACGTGCCGGACGTGCCGTTGGCGTAGTGCACGGTCACGGGGTACGTCCCGGCGCCGGGCGCGTTCACGGTGAAGGTGACGTAGCTGTCGTCGAAGTCGATCTGGCCGACGTACTTGCCGTTGGAGGCGGTGGACCCGCTGAAGATGTTCGCGTGGTTGACGGTGGCCTGCTCGGCCTCGAAGTCGTGCACCCGCTCCAGCGTCGTGGGCCCGAACGGCGCCTTGAACCGCTTGGGGTCGTTCAGGTACTTCCATGCCGACGAGTACTGCGCGTCGGGCAGGTTGAACGCCCAGGGCGCGTAGCCCATCAGCTCCCGCCAGGTCGTCCTGGTCTGCTTCAGGGTGCCGTTGGTGCTGTCCGTGTTGTAGACCTGCATGAAGAAGTTGCGCTGCGGGTCCCACAGCGAGTTCTGCACGGCTGACTTGAGCTGTGCGGCCTTGGCGTCGTAGTCGTTCGCGGTCGCCGTGTCGCCGTTCATGGCGGCGATCTTGCTGATCGCCTGGGCGGCGGCGTACATGTACGCGTTGATGGTGGGCCGGTAGCCGCGCCCGCCGCTGAACCAGTTGCTGCTGTGCATCGACGTCTCGGTGTACTCGGTGGCGTCGGACAGCGGGCTCTGGTGGTACAGGTCGCTGGTGGACTGCGTGCCGTCGACCGTGATGTCGGTGTTGAAATTGGAGTCCCACCGCTTGTACAGCGCGATGAGGTGGGGGAGCGCGGACTTGATCTGCGCGGCGTCCCCGGTGACGAGGTACCGCTGGTACGCGGCACTCGTGATCCACTCGCTGAAGTTCCGTACGCCCGAGTTGCCCGCCCCGCGCAGCCAGAAGTCCAGGTAGTCACCCGCGTAGGCGCGGTTGTGCAGCCAGCGGCCGTCCAGCAGGTGGTAGCCGGTGGCGTCCGGGAGCGCGGTGTACGGGTTCCCGGCGTAGCCGATCGGGACGTCGTACTCGGTCGACACGTACCCGGTGCCCGGCACCGTGTAGCGCAGGGCGCGCTTGAAGGTGCTCCACCGGTAGTAGTAGACGTCGTCGATGTCGTTGTCGGGGGTGTCGAGGAACGGGATGTTGTCCTTGTACCACTGGGGCTCGTCGAGCTGGTTGGCCGCGAGGATCGCGTCCTTGTCCAGCGCGACGGCGCCCGGGTCGTCGGCCGCCTGGGCGGACGTGGCACCCGGTCCGGCGGACAGCAGACTGATGGACAGCACCGAGCCGCACAGGGCGGCGAGGGCGCGGCGGCTGCGTCTGGGGCGGTTGCGCATAGAGGTGTCCTCCATTGGGCACTCATGCGGTGGTTCGACGTTCGAGATCACGAACGCTGTTCGAGGGGTTGGGAGACGGTAGGGACAGCCATGGCCGAAAGTCAATGGTTCGCGTAAGTGGACGCAAAGCACTCAAGGAGAGGTGCGCGGACGGAGCTGTCCACGCGCCGTCCGCCCTGTCGGACCTCGGCGGTAGCGTCGTAGCCATGCCCAATCAAACGGGGACCGGCGAGCGCCGACCGGCCGTGCTCGAAGGCGTCCTGGAGCGCATCACCTACGCCAACGAGGAGAACGGCTACACGGTCGCCCGCGTGGACACCGGCCGCGGCGGCGGAGACCTGCTCACCGTCGTCGGCGCGCTCCTCGGCGCCCAGGTCGGCGAGTCCCTGCGCATGGAGGGCCGCTGGGGCTCCCACCCGCAGTACGGCAAGCAGTTCACCGTGGAGAACTACACGACCGTGCTGCCGGCCACCGTGCAGGGCATCCGCCGCTACCTCGGCTCCGGCCTGGTCAAGGGCATCGGCCCGGTCTTCGCCGACCGCATCACCCAGCACTTCGGTCTGGACACCCTGAAGATCATCGAGGAGGAGCCGAAGCGCCTCATCGAGGTCCCCGGCCTCGGACCCAAACGCACCAGGAAGATCGCCGACGCCTGGGAGGAGCAGAAGGCCATCAAGGAGGTCATGCTCTTCCTCCAGACCGTCGAGGTGTCCACGTCCATCGCCGTGCGCATCTACAAGAAGTACGGCGACGCCTCCATCGGGGTCGTGAAGAACCAGCCCTACCGCCTCGCCGCCGACGTCTGGGGCATCGGCTTCCTCACCGCCGACAAGATCGCCCAGTCCGTCGGCATCCCGCACGACAGCCCGGAGCGCGTCAAGGCGGGCCTGCAGTACGCCCTGTCGCAGTCCACCGACCAGGGCCACTGCTTCCTCCCCGAGGAGCGCCTGATCGCCGACGCGGTCAAGCTCCTCCAGGTCGACACCGGCCTCGTCATCGAGTGCCTGGCCGAACTCGCCCAGCCGGACGAGGAGTCGGGCGAGCCCGGTGTCGTACGGGAGAAGGTCCCCGGCCCCGACCCCGGTTCGGACCCGGTCACCGCCATCTATCTCGTCCCCTTCCACCGCGCCGAACTGTCCCTGTCCGCCCAGCTGTCGCGCCTGCTGCGCACCGACGAGGACCGGATGCCCGGCTTCCGCGACGTGGCGTGGAGCAAGGCGCTGTCCTGGCTCAAGGGCCGTACGGGCGCGGAGCTGGCCCCCGAGCAGGAGGCCGCCGTCCGGCTCGCCCTCACCGAGAAGGTGGCCGTGCTGACCGGCGGCCCCGGCTGCGGCAAGTCCTTCACGGTCCGCTCCATCGTCGAACTGGCCCGCGCCAAGAAGGCCAAGGTCGTCCTCGCCGCCCCCACCGGCCGCGCCGCCAAGCGCCTCGCCGAGCTGACCGGCGCCGAGGCGTCCACGGTCCACCGCCTGCTGGAGCTGAAGCCCGGCGGCGACGCGGCCTACGACAAGGACCGCCCCCTCGACGCGGACCTGGTGGTCGTCGACGAGGCGTCCATGCTGGACCTCCTCCTCGCCAACAAGCTGGTGAAGGCGGTACCCCCGGGCGCCCATCTGCTGTTCGTCGGGGACGTCGACCAGCTGCCCAGCGTCGGCGCCGGCGAGGTCCTGCGCGACATGCTCGCCGACGGCAGTCCCGTCCCGGCGGTCCGCCTCACCAAGGTGTTCCGCCAGGCCCAGCAGTCCGGCGTGGTGACGAACGCGCACCGCATCAACTCCGGACACCACCCGGTCACCGACGGCATGAAGGACTTCTTCCTCTTCGTCGAGGACGACACCGAGGAGGCGGGCCGGCTCACGGTGGACGTGGCGGCCCGTCGCATTCCGGCCAAGTTCGGTCTGGACCCGAGGCGGGACATCCAGGTGCTCGCGCCCATGCACCGGGGCCCGGCCGGCGCCGGCACCCTCAACGGCCTGTTGCAGCAGGCCATCACACCCGCCCGCCCCGACCTGCCCGAGAAGCGGTTCGGCGGCCGGGTCTTCCGCGTCGGCGACAAGGTCACCCAGATCCGCAACAACTACGAGAAGGGCGCCAACGGCGTCTTCAACGGCACCGTCGGCGTGGTCACCGCGCTGGACCCGGTCGACCAGCGCCTGACGGTCCTCACCGACGAGGACGAGGAGGTGCCGTACGACTTCGACGAACTGGACGAACTGGCGCACGCCTACGCGGTGACCATCCACCGCTCCCAGGGCAGCGAGTACCCGGCGGTGGTCGTCCCGGTCACCACCGGCGCCTGGATGATGCTCCAGCGCAATCTGCTCTACACAGCGGTGACCCGGGCGAAGAAACTGGTCGTCCTCGTCGGCTCCCGCAAGGCCATCGGCCAGGCGGTGCGCACGGTGTCCGCCGGCCGCCGGTATACGGCCCTGGACTTCCGGCTCGCGCCCCGGCCCCTGTGACCCCCAGGATCTAAGGGAGGGACCGGTGAGGGACCCTCTCGCGACTCCCCGGCGTCACGTGAGTGAAATTTGATCGATCAAATGAGTCGCAAAGGTCACACAGCCCTTCCAGATGCCGGACGGAGCGGGCAGGATGAGCAAGTTGGCGGCACTCAGTGCCGCCAATAGGCCCGATGGTCGACCCCGAGTGCACTCTCCTGAGCCAATTGGGGGATGGTAGAGACAGTCAGGGCACCTCGAAGATGAGGCACTACGTCGGTGAGGGAAGACGTGAGCGACAACTCTGTAGTACTGCGGTACGGCGACGGCGAGTACACCTACCCGGTGATCGACAGCACCGTCGGCGACAAGGGCTTCGACATCGGGAAGCTCCGGGCCCAGACCGGTCTGGTCACCCTGGACAGCGGTTACGGCAACACCGCCGCCTATAAATCCGCCATTACGTACCTGGACGGCGAGGCGGGCATCCTCCGCTACCGCGGCTACCCGATCGAGCAGCTGGCCGAGCGCTCCACCTTCCTGGAGGTCGCCTACCTGCTGATCAACGGCGAGCTCCCGACGGTCGACGAGCTCTCCAGCTTCAAGAACGAGATCACCCAGCACACGCTGCTGCACGAGGACGTCAAGAACTTCTACCGGGGCTTCCCCCGGGACGCCCACCCGATGGCGATGCTGTCCTCCGTGGTCAGCGCCCTGTCGACGTTCTACCAGGACAGCCACAACCCGTTCGACGAGCGGCAGCGCAACCTCTCCACGATCCGCCTGCTCGCCAAGCTCCCGACGATCGCGGCCTACGCGTACAAGAAGTCGATCGGTCACCCGTTCGTCTACCCGCGCAACGACCTGGGCTACGTCGAGAACTTCCTGCGCATGACCTTCTCGGTCCCCGCGCAGGAGTACGAGCTCGACCCGGTCGTGGTCTCCGCCCTCGACAAGCTCCTCATCCTCCACGCGGACCACGAGCAGAACTGTTCGACCTCCACGGTCCGCCTCGTCGGCTCCTCGCAGGCGAACATGTTCGCCTCGATCTCCGCCGGCATCTCCGCGCTGTGGGGCCCGCTGCACGGCGGCGCCAACCAGTCCGTGCTGGAGATGCTGGAGGGCATCCGCGACGCCGGCGGCGATGTCGACTCCTTCATCCGCAAGGTGAAGAACAAGGAGGACGGCGTCCGTCTGATGGGCTTCGGCCACCGGGTCTACAAGAACTTCGACCCGCGCGCCAAGATCATCAAGGCCGCCGCGCACGATGTCCTCTCCGCGCTCGGCAAGTCCGACGAGCTGCTGGACATCGCCCTGAAGCTGGAGGAGCACGCGCTCTCCGACGACTACTTCGTCTCGCGCAGCCTCTACCCGAACGTGGACTTCTACACGGGTCTGATCTACCGCGCGATGGGCTTCCCGACCGAGATGTTCACGGTCCTGTTCGCCCTCGGCCGCCTGCCGGGCTGGATCGCCCAGTGGCACGAGATGATCAAGGAGCCGGGTTCCCGGATCGGTCGTCCGCGCCAGATCTACACGGGCGTCGTCGAGCGCGACTTCGTTCCGGTCGAGGCCCGGTAAGCCTTTTCCGACACCGCTTCCCGTCCGGGGCGTGTGCGAGCCGGTCGCCCGGTTCCCGCGCCCCTTTCGGTTTCTCCGGTCGCGCGGTTTCTCCGGTCGCGCGGTTTCTCCGGACGCGCGGTTTCTACGGTCGCGCGGTCGTCTGGTCGCGCGGTTCTCCGGACGCGAAAAAGAAGGCGCCCTGCGCCGCTGGTCCCCCCACGGGCCGGCGAGCAGGGCGCCTTCCCATGTCCCGGTGCGGATTCCCCCCACGGGATCCGGCCGGGCGTCTGGTGGACCAGCGCCTGAATCGCTGAGCGGGACGGGGTCCGTCCCGCGTATATGAAGGTGTTGTGCGGTGATGTGCGGTCTGCCGGGACCCGTACGTACGGGAGGGCCGCTCAAAGCTCCCCGGGCACGTGCCCCGGCAACGCAGTTCCGGGAACGTCCCCCAAGACATCCCCAGATGCCAGTCGCGCCCCCCAAGACGCTTCTGACATCGCCAACTTAGACTCACGAACCCCTTCGTTGGTTACGTTCACATCACTGTGATCTGCGTCTCTTGCCTTATGTCCTGAAGATGCGCAAGAGACCCGATACGGCGACCGAGGCCCCAGCGTAAGGAAGATGCGCGAGCCTTGTGAAGAGCTTATGTGAGGCTGCTTCCGGACTCTAGAGGGACTTTTGCCCGGCCGTCACGAGAAGGCCCGGAGCCGCAAGCTGTTCGTGACCACGAAAACGGACGAAAAGGCCATTGCGGCCCCCGCGACCATCGGGTTCAGCAGTCCGGCGGCGGCCAGCGGCAGCGCGGCCACGTTGTAGCCGAAGGCCCAGACGAGATTTCCCTTGATCGTGGCCAGGGTGCGGCGGGACAGCCGGATCGCGTCGGCGGCCACCCGCAGATCGCCGCGGACGAGCGTGAGGTCGCTCGCCTCGATCGCCGCGTCCGTGCCCGTCCCCATGGCGAGCCCCAGATCGGCCGTGGCGAGCGCGGCGGCGTCGTTGACCCCGTCCCCCACCATCGCGACCGTACGGCCCTCGTCCTGGAGCCGCCGTACGACGTCGACCTTGTCCCGAGGCAGGACCTCGGCGATCACCTGCTCGGCGGAGATCCCGACGGCCGCGGCCACGGAGCGGGCCACGCGCGCGTTGTCCCCCGTCAGCAGGACCGGGGTCAGCCCGAGCGCCCGCAGCCGACGGACGGCCTCGGCGCTGGTGTCCTTCACCGCGTCGGCGACGGTGAGGACCCCGATCGCCACGCCGTCGCGGGCCACGACCACCGCCGTGTGCCCCTCGTCCTCCGCGGCCTCCTTGGCGGCCCTGAGCGCCTCGGGGAGGGGGCCGTCGTGGATCCGGCCCACCTCGACCTCGTGGCCCGCCACGCGGCCGTGTACGCCCCTTCCCGGTGTGCTCCGGAAGTCCTCGACGGGCGGCAGGGCGCCGAGGCGCTCCTCGGCGCCCGTGGCGACCGCCCGCGCGACCGGATGCTCGGAGGCGTGTTCGACGGCGCCCGCGAGGCGCAGGACGTCCTCCTCGGGGACGCCCTGGGCGGCGTACACCTTCCGGAGGGTCATCCGGCCGGTGGTGACCGTGCCCGTCTTGTCCAGGACGACGGTGTCGACCCGGCGGGTGGACTCCAGCACCTCGGGGCCCCGGATGAGGATCCCGAGCTGGGCCCCGCGGCCGGTGCCGACCAGGAGCGCCGTCGGTGTGGCGAGGCCCAGCGCGCAGGGGCAGGCGATGATCAGGACCGCGACCGCCGAGGTGAAGGCCGCCGCCGGGTCGTCGGTGACACCGAGCCAGGCGCCGAACGTCGCCACCGCGATCAGCAGGACGACGGGCACGAACACAGCGGAGATCCGGTCGGCGAGCCGCTGCACCTCCGCCTTGCCGTTCTGCGCCTCCTCCACCAGCCGCGCCATCCGCGCCAGCTGGGTGTCCGCGCCCACCCGGGTCGCCTCGACGACGAGCCGGCCGCCGGCGTTCACCGTCGCGCCCGTGACGGCGTCGCCGACGGTCACGTCCACCGGGACGGACTCGCCGGTCAGCAGGGACGCGTCGACGGCCGAGGAACCCTCGACGACGGTGCCGTCGGTGGCGAACTTCTCGCCGGGCCGTACGACGAAACGGTCACCGACCACGAGCCGCTCGACCGGGATCCGGGTCTCCCGGCCCTCGCGCAGTACCGCGACGTCCTTGGCGCCCAGCCGCAGCAGCGCCGTGAGGGCGGCGCCCGCGCGGCGCTTGGAGCGGGCCTCCAGGTAGCGGCCCAGCAGGATGAACGCCACGACCCCGGCGGCCACCTCCAGATAGACGGCCGAGGAGCCCGTCGTGCGGGACACGCCGAACTCGAAGCCGTGCCGCATGCCCGGCATGCCCGCGTGCCCGAGGAACAGGGCCCACAGCGACCAGCCGAAGGCCGCGAGCGTGCCGAGCGAGACCAGGGTGTCCATCGTGGCCGCGCCGTGCCGGAGGTTGGTGAACGCGGCCCGGTGGAAGGGCAGGGCGCCCCACACGACGACGGGCGCGGCGAGCGTCAGGGAGAGCCACTGCCAGTTGTCGAACTGGAGGGCCGGGACCATGGACATGAGCACTACCGGGGCGGCCAGCAGCGCCGAGACGGTGAGCCGCTGCCGCAGGGCGGCGAGCTCGGGATCCTCCACCGGGGTGTCCGCGCCCGACTCCCGGTCCGCCCCGGGGTCCACCGTCGGGGGCGCGGGGGGCGGCGGTTCCTCTGCCGTGTAGCCCGTCTTCACCACCGTGGCGATCAGATCGGCGACCTCGACCCCCGCGGGGTAGGCGATCTTCGCCTTCTCCGTCGCGTAGTTCACCGTGGCGGTGACACCGTCCATGCGGTTGAGCTTCTTCTCGACGCGGGCCGCGCAGGAGGCGCAGGTCATCCCGCCGATCATCAGTTCGACCTCATGGGCCGACTCGCCCGCGGGGGTGACTTCGGTGGTGCTGGTCATGTCCGTGTCCGTGTCCGTGCTCCGGTGAACGTGCGCAGGTGCGGCCCGGGGCGGGGCGGTGCCCCGCCTGGGCGGACGGTTCTCAGACGGTGCCGACCAGTTCGAAACCGGCCTCGTCGACGGCGGCGCGCACGGCCTCCTCGTCGAGCGGCGCGGCCGAGACCACGGTGACCTCGCCGCTGGAGGCGACGGCCTTCACCGAGGAGACACCGTCGATCTCGGAGATCTCGCCGGAGACGGCGCCTTCGCAGTGGCCGCAGCTCATGCCGCTCACCTTGTAGACGGTGGTGACGGAACCGGGAGTGTCGGTCTGGGCGGTCATGTCGTTGCTCCTCATCGGGGTGTGTGGGTACGGGTAACCCTTCAGGTCTCCTACCCTATACCCCTAGGGGGTATGAATCCAAGAGAGGTCGGGCGCTCGGGGTGGGGCGCGGGCGTTCAGGGGGTCGGGGTGGGGGCCGCGGTCGGGGCCGATGCGGAGGCCGAGGCCGCCTGCGCGTCACGGAGGCGGTCGCCCACCAGCGGGTCCAGGTAGCGGAACAGCACGTCCTTCAGCTCCTGGATGTACGCCTCGCGTTCGTCGCCCTCGCTGGCCAGGACCAGTTCGAGGCCCGCCATGTACAGGGCCATGCAGACGTGCGCGATGCGCGTGACGGCGGCGGCCGGCCGGTCGGGCAGGAGCGGTGAGAGCAGGTCCTCGACCCGGGTGATCAGGGTGTTGTGCAGGGCGTCGTGCTCCTCCGCCATCCGGCCGGGGACGTCCGGGCCGTGCATGAGGGTGAAGAACACCGGGTTGTGGCAGTTGAAGTCGATGAACCGGTCGACGGCGCCCGCCACGGCCTGCTCCAGCGGGGTCGCGGGATCGATCGGCGAGAGCGCCTCGCCGTACGCCGCCCGCATCTCGGTCATCAGCCGCTGGCCCAGCTCGATCGCGATCGCTTCCTTGTTCGGGAAGAACTGGTACAGAGTGCCCGGTGAGACACCGGCCTCGCGGGCGATCGCGTTGGTGCTCGCGGCCGCGTACCCGGTCGACGTGAACACCGAGGCCGCGGCTTCGAGGAGTTGGGCGATACGGCGCTCGCCGCGGGCCTGGCGGCGGCGCGGCTGCTCCTGCTCCTGGTGGGTGGGCATGCGGTTGTCCCCAGCTTCTCGGACCTGATTGACAAACACGAGTCGTCGCTCGCATTCTGATGAAACGCGAGCGAGGTCTCGTGTTTGCCAGTTTATGGCGTGGCGCATCCGTCCGCCCGGCTGCGCACGGCACGGATCAGAGTGAAGGGGACACCGCACCATGACCGAAGTCAACAGGCCACCCCGAGCGGGGGGCTGGACCAGACTGGTGACCGCCCGTCCCCGGCTCTCCCTGCTCGTGGCCCTGCTGATCACCGCCCTCGCGGTCGTCGCGGGCGGCGATGTCGCCGACCGTCTGACCAGCGGCGGCTGGGAGGACCCGGCGGCCGAGTCCACCTATGCGACCAAGGCGTTGCAGCGCGAGTTCCCGAACTCCCAGCCGAACCTGCTGCTGCTGGTCGACGCGGGTGACGCGTCGGTCGACGATCCGGAGGTCGCCGCCGAGGCGAAGCGGCTGACCGAGCGGCTCGCCGCCGAGAAGGGCGTCACCGGCGTCGGCTCCTACTGGCAGACCGGCGCCCCCGGCCTCCGCGCCGAGGACGGTCGGGAGGCGCTGATAGCGGCCCGACTGACCGGCGACGAGACCCGTATGAACGAGACGCTGGACCGCATCGCGCCCGAGTTCCGCGGCACGCGCGGCCCGGTCGAGGTCAAGGTCGGCGGTGTCGTCGCCGTGCGCCACGAGATGCAGACCATCATCCAGGAGGACCTCCTGCGGGCCGAGCTGATCGCCCTGCCGGTGACCCTGGTCCTGCTGGTGATGGCCTTCGGCAGCGCGGTCGCCGCCCTGCTGCCCCTCGTCGTCGGCGTCGTCGCCATCCTCGGCACCAACGCGATCCTGCGCGGCCTCACCGAGCTGACCGACGTCTCGATCTTCGCGCTGAACCTCACCACGGCCATGGGCCTCGGCCTCGCCATCGACTACGCGCTGTTCATCGTGCGCCGCTTCCGGGAGGAGCTGTCCGCCGGTGCCGAACCGGTGGCCGCCGTGGCCACCACCCTGCGCACCGCCGGACGCACGGTCCTGTTCTCGGCGCTCACGGTCGCCGTGTCGCTGGCCGCCATGGCGGTCTTCCCCCAGTCCTTCCTGAAGTCCATCGCCTACGCCGGCATCGCGGTCGTCCTGCTCGCCGCGGCGGCGGCCCTGATCGTGCTCCCGGCGGTCCTGGTGCTGCTGGGCGAGCGGGTCAACGCCCTCGACCTGCGCAAGCTGTTCAGGCGCCGCGGGGCCGAGGGGGCTCCCGCGCGGGAGGAGGGCGCTGTCTGGGGCCGTACGGCCACCCTGGTCATGCGGCGCGCCCCGCTCTTCGCCATCGCCACCACCGCCGGTCTGGTCCTCCTGGGGCTCCCCTTCCTCGGAGTGAAGTTCGGCGCGGCCGACGACCGCCAGCTGCCCGCGTCCGCCGAGTCCAGGGTCGTCCAGCAGCACATACGAGAGGACTTCCCGGGCACCCCCGGCGGCGGTCTGGAGATCCTCGCCGAGGGCGGGGCGACCAAGGCGGAGTACGCCGCCTACAAGGAGCGGGTCGCCGCCCTGCCCGATGTGCTCCGGGTGGACGGCCCCGTGGTGGACGGCGACACGGCCTACTTCACCGTCCAGACGAAGGGCGACGCGATCGACGAGGCCGCGCAGGACCTGGTGCACGACATCCGGGAGGCGGACGCCCCGTTCAGGACGTCGGTGACGGGCGGGGGCGCGGTCCTGGTCGACACCAAGGCGGCGATAGCCGGGGGCCTGCCCTGGGCCCTCTCCTTCATCGCCGTGGTCACCCTGCTGCTGGTCTTCCTGCTCACCGGCAGTGTGCTGGTCCCCCTCCAGGCGGTCCTGCTCAACGCGCTCAGCCTCACCGCGATGTTCGGCGCGATGATCTGGGTCTTCCAGGACGGCCACCTCTCCGGTCTGCTGGGCTTCACCAGCTCCGGCTCCATAGAGACGACCCTCCCGGTGCTGATGTTCTGCGTGGCCTTCGGCCTCTCCATGGACTACGGCGTCTTCCTGCTCTCCCGCATCAAGGAGGAGTACGACCACACCGGCGACCACACCGCCGCCGTCCGCTTCGGCCTCCAGCGCACCGGCGGCCTGATCACCGCGGCGGCCGTCATCCTGGCCGTCGTGATGATCGCCATCGGTACCTCACGGGTGACGAACACCAAGATGCTCGGCCTGGGCCTCGCCCTCGCCGTGCTCATGGACGCGATGATCGTGCGCAGCCTCCTGGTCCCGGCCGTCATGCGCCTCACCGGCCACGCCACGTGGTGGGCCCCGGCCCCGCTGCGCCGGTTCCACGAGCGGTTCGGCCTGAGCGAGGGGGAGTCGACCCCGCGCACGCCGACGGCCGCGACGGACAAGCACGACGACCGCGGCGCCGAGAACGACCGCGGCCCCGGCGACGAGCACGGCGCCGAGAACGACCGCGGTGCCGACAAGGAGAAGCAGAGCGACCACGACAAGGTGGAGATCTCTGGCTAGCGTTCACCGCACAGGATCTCCGACAGGTCGGTGGGCCGAGCGACAGCCCGGCTGGCCGGCAGACAGAGGGGCCGGCCGATCTGTCGGTCGGTGAGGGTGAGGGCGAGGGCGTATGCGCGCGGTGGTGTTCGAGCGGTTCGGTGAGCCGGCCGAGGTACGGGACGTGCCGGACCCCGCCCCGGCGGCCCACGGCGTGGTCGTCCGCGTCGAGGCCACCGGCCTGTGCCGCAGCGACTGGCACGCCTGGATGGGCCACGACCCCGACATCACCCCGCCGCACGTCCCCGGCCATGAGCTGGCCGGCGTGGTCGAGGAGGTCGGCGCCGGGGTGACCCGCTGGCGGCCGGGCGACCGGGTCACCGTCCCGTTCGTGTGCGCCTGCGGCGCCTGCGCCGCCTGCGCGGCCGGGGACCAGCAGGTGTGCGAGCGGCAGACCCAGCCGGGGTTCACGCACTGGGGATCGTTCGCCCAGTACGTGGCCCTGGACCACGCCGACGTGAACCTGGTGGCGCTGCCCGACGGACTGGGGTACGGCACGGCGGCCTCCCTGGGCTGCCGGTTCGCCACGGCGTTCCGGGCGGTCGTGGCGCAGGGCCGGGTCGCGGCGGGTGAGTGGGTGGCCGTGCACGGCTGCGGGGGAGTGGGCCTGTCGGCGGTGATGATCGCGGCGGCCTCGGGGGCCCGCGTGGTCGCCGTGGACGTCTCGCCCCAGGCTCTGGAGCTGGCGCGGAAGTTCGGGGCGGCGGCCGGCGTGGACGCCTCGGCGGTGGGGGACACGGCCGAGGCGGTACGGGACCTCACCGGCGGCGGCGCCCATCTCTCGCTGGACGCCCTCGGCTCCCCGGTGACCTGCGCGGCCTCGATCGGCAGCCTCCGGCGCCGGGGCCGCCACGTCCAGGTGGGCCTGCTCCCCTCCCCGACCGGCGCGACCCCCGTCCCCATGGCCCGCGCGATCGCGCTGGAGCTGGAGATCCTCGGCAGCCACGGCATGGCGGCCCACGCCTACCCGCCCATGCTGGACCTGGTCGGCTCGGGCGTCCTGCGCCCCGACCTCCTGGTCACGTCGACGATCCCCCTGGACGCCGCCCCCAAGGCCCTCACCGCGATGGGCACGACCCCGGGCAGCGGAGTGACGGTCATCGAACCGTGGGCGGAGGGGCCGTGACGGTCAGCGGGCACTGACGGTCTCAGCCGGCACCGACGGTCACTGGACCCTGAGGTCGCCCCCGGCGGTCTCCGGGCGGCCGCGGTGCGCGGCCCACTCGGGGGCGAGGATCGACATCCGTACCGCGTCGATCCACTCCCCGTCCTGCCACAGCGTCTGCCGCTCCACGCCCTCGGCCACGAACCCCACCTTCTCGTAGGCGCGCCGGGCCCGGGGATTGTGTGTGTAGACGTACAGCGAGACGCGGTGCATGCCGAGCCGTTCGAAGGCGTGGCCGACCATGAGCCGCACGGCCTCCGTGCCCAGCCCGCGGTCCCGCCCGACGGGGCCGATCAGGATCCGGAGGCAGCAACTGCGGTTGGGCTCGTCCCAGTCGTTGAGTACGACCTCGCCCACCAGCTCACCGCTCGCCCGGTCCACGATGCCGAGATCGAGCCGGTCCGTCTGCTCGCTGCGGTTGCCGTACCAGGTGCGCAACCGCTCCCACTCGTACGGCTCGTCCTGGCTCCCGGTGAGCCGGATGACGTCCGGGTCGTCCAGGATGCGGGCCATCACCGGGGTGTCGTCCGCGGTGAAGGGCCGCAGGACGGCCCGCTCACCGGTGAGCACGGGTTTCTCGGAGAAGCTCATCCCGGAATCCTCGGCAGCGGGGGGAGACCGGGGCAAACGATTAAGCACGCTCGTCAGCCGGCCGCCCGGCGCCGCCGGTTGCCGGGTCTGGAGGCGACCCAGGCGCGCACGGTGTCCGCGTACCAGTAGGGCTTGCCGCCCTCCACATGGTCGGGCGGCGGCAGCAGTCCGTGTTTGCGGTACGAGCGGACGGTGTCGGGCTGCACACGGATGTGCGCCGCGATGTCCTTGTACGACCAGAGGCGTCGGTCGGTCATCTGTGGCACCTCCTCGCGCGCACCGCGGCGGCGGCCGGAAGGACCGTCGGGGGGACCGGGCGCTGCGCTGGCGATCACAAGCCTGTGTTCGCTCAACGACGCACGGTGATCGCCGGGGTGCCGCTGTGTGTCACATGTGACCCAAGCTCCGCGTACACGTGACACCTGTGACAAAGCGGTGTCATTTGTGACCGTGGTGACGAACGAGGGCGACTCTCGAAGCCGCCGCCCACCCCCGCAGGGGGGCGGGGAACCGCGCGACCAACCACGACGTACTCGCGGCCCGCGACGGACGCGCGGTCCCCGGCGCCGCACGGCACCCGGCTGACCCAGCGGCCCGCCTACGCCCCGCAGCCCCCACCCCCTCCCGAGCCGCTACAGACCTACGCCCCGCAGCTCCGCAGGAACGCCCGCGTCCGCTGGGCGATCGGCAGCGGAGCGTCCGGCTCGCACGGATACATGTCCTGCTCGACGATCGCGAACAGATCCACGTCCAGCTTCTGCGCGGCCGCCAGCACGGGCCCCAGCTCGGGCACGCCCTTCGGCGGCTCGCACATCACGCCCTGCGCCACGGCCGGCCCGAACGGCGTCCCCTTGGCCCGGACGTCCGCCAGGATCTCGGGGTCGACCTGCTTGAGGTGCAGATAGCCGATGCGCTCGCCGTACGTCTCGATCAGCTTGACGCTGTCGCCGCCGCAGTACGCGTAGTGCCCGGTGTCCAGGCACAGCGACACCACCGACGAGTCGGTGCCGTCCAGGAAGCGGACGACGTTCTCCTCGCTGTCGATATGGGTGTCTGCGTGCGGGTGGACGACGATCTTCAGGCCGTACCGCTCCCGTACCTCCCGCCCGAGCCGCTCGGTGAGCTGGGTGAGGTGCCGCCACTGCTCGACGGTCAGCTCACTGGGCTCCAGCACCTGACCCGTCTTGTCGTCCCGCCAGAAGGAGGGGATGACGACGAGGTGCTTGGCGCCCATCGCCTGGGCGAGGACCGCGTTGTCGGCGACGTGCGCCCAGGTCTTCTCCCAGACGTCGGGGCCGTGGTGCAGCCCGGTGAACACCGTGCCGGCCGACACCTTCAGGCCACGTCTGGCCGTCTCCTCGGCGAGAACGGCGGGGTCCTTCGGCAGATAGCCGTAGGGGCCCAGCTCGATCCACTCGTAGCCGGCGGCGGCCACCTCGTCGAGGAAGCGCTGCCAGGGGACCTGCCGGGGGTCGTCGGGGAACCACACACCCCAGGAGTCGGGCGCCGAGCCGATCCGGATGCGCGAGAGTGAGGACTGAGGTGACAACGACGTCATGGCGGCCAGCTTCAGGCCGGAACCCAAGGGTGTCAATAGGTAGTCCGAATGTCTGGACAAAACATTGACAGGGTCGCTCTCGCGGAGCTAGACCTTGACGGAACCGGAGCGCGAAGGGAACTCGATGGCGTACGACCTGATCACCATGGGGCGGATCGGTGTGGACCTCTATCCGCTGCAGACGGGGGTCCCGCTGCCGCAGGTGACGTCCTTCGGGAAGTTCCTCGGCGGATCGGCGACGAACGTCGCGGTGGCCGCCGCCCGGCTCGGCCGGCACACCGCCGTCATCACCCGCACGGGCGAGGACCCGTTCGGCGACTACCTCCACCAGGCACTGCGGGACTTCGGCGTCGACGACCGCTGGGTGACACCGGTCCCCGGCCTCGCCACCCCGATCACGTTCTGCGAGGTCTTCCCGCCGGACGACTTCCCGCTGTACTTCTACCGCCGCCCCAAGGCGCCGGACCTGGAGATCGACGCCCACGAGCTGGACCTGAAGGCCATCCGCGCGGCCCGCGTCTTCTGGGTCACCGGCACCGGCCTGAGCGAGGAGCCCAGCCGTACGGCGACGCTCGCGGCCCTCGCCCACCGGGCCAGGGCCGGCACGACGGTCTTCGACCTCGACTGGCGGCCCATGTTCTGGGCCGACCCTGAAGCGGCCCGCCCCTTCTACGAGGAGGCCCTGCGGCACACCACCGTCGCCGTCGGCAACCTGGACGAGGTCGAGGTCGCCACCGGCGTCCGCGAGCCGCACGCCGCCGCCGAGGCCCTGCTGGCCGCCGGGGTGGAACTCGCGGTGGTGAAGCAGGGCCCCAAGGGCGTCCTGGCGGTGCACCGCGACGGCACGACGGCCGAGGTACCGCCGCTGCCGGTGAACGTCCTCAACGGGCTGGGCGCCGGGGACGCCTTCGGCGGCTCCCTCGTCCACGGCCTGCTGAACGGCTGGGAGCTGGAGCGCGTCATGCGGCACGCCAACGCCGCCGGCGCCATCGTCGCCTCCCGCCTGGAGTGCTCCTCCGCGATGCCGACCGCGCAGGAGATCGAGGCGGCGGTCACGGCGGGGGAAGTGCGGTGAGCGTCGACGTCTCCGCCCTGGTCCGCACCCGGGTCCACCACCCCGAGGCGATCGCCGAGGCCGCCGCCCGCCGCGTCCGCCGCCCCCTGATCGGCGACTCCGGACGGCTGATGATCGTCGCCGCCGACCACCCGGCCCGCGGCGCGCTCTCCGTCGGCGACCGCAGGCTCGCCATGGCGAACCGCGCCGACCTCCTCGAACGACTCTGCCTGGCCCTCGGCCGGCCCGGTGTCGACGGGGTGCTCGCGACCGCCGACATCCTCGACGACCTGCTCCTCCTCGGAGCCCTCGACGGCAAGGTCGTCATGGGCTCGATGAACCGCGGCGGACTCGCGGGCGCCTCCTTCGAACTGGACGACCGTTTCACCGGCCACCGCCCCCAGGACATCGAGCGGCTCCGCTTCGACGCCGGCAAGCTGCTGCTGCGCGTCGACTACGACGATCCGGGCTCCCTCGACACCCTGGAGTCCACCGCGCACGCCGTGGACGCCATGGCCGAGCGGCGGCTCCCGGTCTTCGTCGAGCCGTTCATCAGCCGCCGCGACCCGGTCACCGGCAAGGTCAGGAACGACCTCTCCGCCGACGCGGTCACCACGTCGATCGCCATAGCCGCCGGGCTCGGCGGCACCTCGGCGTACACCTGGCTGAAGGTGCCCGTCACCGAGAACCCCGACGACATGGCCCGCGTCATGGAGGCCTCGACCCTGCCCGCCGTCCTCCTCGGCGGCGACGTCGGCGAGGACCAGGAGGGCGCGTACGAGAAGTGGCGGGGCGCCCTGCAGCTGCCCACCGTCCAGGGCCTGGTGGTCGGCCGCTCGTTGCTCTACCCGGCGGACGACGACGTGACCGCCGCCGTGGACACCGCCGTAGGACTGCTGTGAGGGCCGCATGACACACAAGACCGAGCTGTACGTCCCCAAGGGGACGACCGCCCACGGGGCATACGCCCTCGACATCGGCCCCGAGCAGGCAGGCTGGACCCACAGCAGCCTGCGCGTCGTGGAGTTGGAGCCGGGCGGCGAGCACACCTTCACCACCGGGGACAGCGAGTGGATCGTGCTGTCCCTCAACGGCGCCTGTACGGTTCGGGTATCGGAGGAACCGGGTGAACCGGGCGAACCGGACGGCCCCGCAACCGCAGAGTTCGACATCCTGGGCCGCGAGGACGTGTTCGCCGGAGTCTCCGACTTCGTCTACGCGCCCCGCGACGCCCGGGTACAGATCGCCTCCGGCGCGGGAGGCCGCTTCGCTTTGGCAGGAGCGAGGTGCGAGCGACGACTCCCCGCCCGCTACGGCCCCGCGCCGGAGGTTCCCGTCGAAGACCGCGGCAGCGGCAACTGCGCCCGCCAGGTGCGCAACTTCGCCTCCGCCGACGCCTTCGAATGCGACAAGCTCATCACCGTCGAGGTCATCACCCCGGGCGGCAACTGGTCCTCGTACCCGCCGCACAAGCACGACGAGAACCGGCCGGGGGAGGAGACCGAGCTGGAGGAGATCTACTACTTCGAGATCGACGGCCCGAACGGCTTCGGCTACCAGCGCGTGTTCCCCTCCCGCGAGGGCGGTGCCGATCTCCTCGCCGAGGTCCGCTCGGGTGACGCCGTCCTCGTCCCCGACGGCTGGCACGGCCCGTCCATCGCGCAGCCCGGCCACAGCATGTACTACCTGAACGTGATGGCCGGTCCGGGCTCCGAGCGGCAGTGGCGGATCTGCTTCCACCCTGACCACACGGAGGGATACCGATGACCACCCGGACCACGCGGCTCACCGTGGCGCAGGCGCTGGTGCGGTTCCTCGCCGCCCAGTACACCGAGCGCGACGGCGAGCGACAGCGGCTGATCGGCGCGACCTGGGGCATCTTCGGCCACGGCAACGTCGCGGGCCTCGGCCAGGCCCTCGTCGAGTACGCCGACACGATGCCCTACTACCAGGGCCGCAACGAACAGGCCATGGTGCACGCGGCCGTCGGCTACGCCCGCCAGTCGAACCGGCTGTCCACGCACGCCGTGACGACATCGATCGGCCCCGGCGCCACCAACCTCGTCACCGGCGCCGCCCTCGCCACCATCAACCACCTGCCGGTGCTGCTCCTGCCCGGCGACATCTTCGCCACCCGGCCGGCGGACCCGGTCCTCCAGCAGCTCGAAGTGCCGTACGCGGGCGACATCAGCGTCAACGACACGCTGCGCCCGGTGTCCCGGTACTTCGACCGGATCACCCGCCCCGAGGCGCTGATCCCGGCCGCCCTCCAGGCGATGCGGGTCCTCACGGACCCCGTCGACACGGGCGCCGTGACCCTCGCGCTGCCGCAGGACGTGCAGGCGGAGGCGTACGACTGGCCGGAGGACTTCTTCGCCGAACGCACCTGGCACGTACGGCGGCCCGCCCCGGACGCGACCGAACTCGCCGACGCGGTACGGGTGATCCGCGAGGCCCGCCGTCCGCTGATCATCGCCGGCGGCGGTGTCCACCACGCCCGCGCCGAGGAGGTGCTCGCCGAACTCGCCGACGCCACCGGCATCCCCGTCGCCTCCACCCAGGCCGGCAAGGGCTCCCTGCGCCACGACCACCCGCAGGACGTCGGCGGCATCGGCCACACCGGCACCGCGACGGCCAACGAACTCGCCCGCACGGCCGACCTGGTGATCGGCGTCGGCACCCGGTACACGGACTTCACCACCGCCTCCGGCACCCTCTTCGCCGCCGACGGCGTCCGCTTCCTCAACCTCAACATCGCGCCCTTCGACGGCCACAAGCTCTCCGGGCTCCCGCTGATCGCGGACGCGCGGGCCGGTCTGGAGGAGCTGGTCCAGGCGCTGGAACTGCACGGGCACCGGGTCCCGGACGCGTACGTCGCCGAGTACGGCGAGGACAAGCAGCGCTGGGAGCACCGCGTCGACGCCTGCTACGAGGCGGAGGAACCGGACACCCGGCCCACCCAGGCCCAGGTCCTCGGCCTCCTCGACGAGATCGCCGACGAGTCCGACATCCTCATCAACGCGGCCGGCTCCCTCCCCGGTGACCTGCACAAACTGTGGCGGACCCGGTCGCGGGACCAGTACCACCTGGAGTACGGCTACTCCTGCATGGGCTACGAGATCCCGGCCGCGATAGGTGTCCGCATGGCCGCTCCCGGGCGCCCGGTGTGGGCGCTGGTCGGCGACGGCACCTATCTGATGATGCCGACGGAGATCGTGACGGCCGTCCAGGAGAACGTGCCGATCAAGGTGCTGCTGGTGCAGAACCACGGATACGCCTCGATCGGCGGCCTGTCGGAGTCGGTCGGCGGGGAGCGGTTCGGCACCGCCTACCGGCACCGCAACCCGGACGACGGCACGTTCACGGGCGCCCCGCTGCCCGTGGACCTCGCCGCCAACGCGGCCAGCCTCGGCATGCGCGTGCTGCGCGCCAAGACCATCCGCGACCTGCGCGCGGCCCTCGCCGAGGCACGGGCCGCCGACACTCCCACTTGTGTCTACGTGGAGACCCAAACCGCAGACACAGTGTCGGGCCCGCCCCCGGCGCAGGCCTGGTGGGATGTACCTGTGGCCGAGACCGCGACCCGCGAGCCGGCGGTCAAGGCCCGCGAGGAGTACGACCGGCACGTCTCTACCCGACGCCGCCATCTGTAAGAAGGAGTCTTTCGGCATGACGAAGATCGTCAACCACTGGATCGGCGGCAAGACCGTCGAAGGCGCGTCGGGTACGTTCGGTCCGGTCACGGACCCGGCGACCGGCGCGGTCACCACCAAGGTCGCCTTCGCGACCGTCGACGAGGTCGACGCGGCGGTACGCACCGCCAAGGAGGCGTTCGTCACCTGGGGTCAGTCCTCGCTGGCCCAGCGCACCTCGATCCTGTTCAAGTTCCGGGCGCTGCTGGACGCCAACCGGGACGCGATCGCGGAGCTGATCACCGCCGAGCACGGCAAGGTGCACTCGGACGCGCTCGGCGAGGTCGCGCGCGGCCTGGAGATCGTCGACCTGGCGTGCGGGATCACCGTGCAGCTGAAGGGCGAGCTGTCGACGCAGGTCGCCAGCCGCGTGGACGTCTCCTCGATCCGCCAGCCGCTGGGTGTCGTCGCGGGCATCACGCCGTTCAACTTCCCGGCGATGGTCCCGATGTGGATGTTCCCCCTCGCCATCGCGTGCGGCAACACCTTCGTGCTGAAGCCGAGCGAGAAGGACCCGTCGGCCTCCGTCAAGCTCGCCGAGCTGCTGGCCGAGGCCGGGCTGCCCGACGGTGTCTTCAACGTCGTCCACGGCGACAAGGTGGCCGTCGACCGCCTCCTGGAGCACCCGGACGTCAAGGCGGTCTCCTTCGTCGGCTCCACCCCGATCGCCCGCTACATCCACACCACGGCCTCCGCGAACGGCAAGCGCGTCCAGGCCCTCGGCGGCGCCAAGAACCACATGCTGGTCCTGCCCGACGCCGACCTGGACGCGGCGGCGGACGCGGCCGTCTCCGCCGCCTACGGTTCGGCCGGTGAGCGCTGCATGGCGATCTCCGCGGTCGTCGCGGTCGGCGCGATCGGCGACGAGCTGGTGGAGAAGATCCGCGAGCGCGCCGAGAAGATCAAGATCGGCCCCGGCAACGACCCGACGTCCGAGATGGGCCCGCTGATCACCAAGGTCCACCGCGACAAGGTGGCCTCGTACGTGACGGGCGCGGCGGCCGAGGGCTGCGAGGTCGTCCTCGACGGCACGGGCTTCACGGTCGACGGCCACGAGGACGGCCACTGGATCGGCATCTCGCTCCTCGACAAGGTCCCGACCTCCGCCAAGGCGTACCAGGACGAGATCTTCGGCCCCGTCCTGTGCGTCCTGCGGGCCGACACCTACGAGGAGGGCATGGCCCTCATCAACGCCTCGCCGTTCGGCAACGGCACCGCGATCTTCACGCGGGACGGCGGCGCCGCCCGCCGCTTCCAGCTGGAGGTCGAGGCCGGCATGGTCGGCGTGAACGTCCCGATCCCGGTCCCCGTCGGCTACCACTCCTTCGGCGGCTGGAAGGACTCCCTCTTCGGCGACCACCACATCTACGGCAACGACGGCACCCACTTCTACACCCGCGGCAAGGTCGTCACGACCCGCTGGCCCGACCCGGCCGACGGCCCCACCGGCGTCGACCTGGGCTTCCCGCGCAACCACTGAGCCCGTACGGTGCCCCGTCCCCCACCTTCGAGGGAAGGGGCGGGGCACCGCCGTGTCCGGGCCGGGGACCAGCTCCGGCCCGCCGCGTCCGGGCACCCCCGGATCAGCCCTGCTGCCCCAGGTTCTCCCGCAGAGCCTCGGTGACGTCGGCGGTCTCCCCGGCGGGCGGGGCCTCCACCTCGGCCGTGGCGCCGAACTTCTCGAAGTCCATGGTGACGGTCATGGCGCCCATCTCCTGGCGCAGCCGGACCGGCAGGTCGTCGGCGCCGACCCACACGTCCATCGTGACCTTGTCGACGCCCCCGGTCACCGAGTCCAGGACGCTGCCCTCACCGGAGAGGGCGTCCTGGAACCTGCCCATCTGCTCCCTGCCGAGCACGGCCCGGTAGTGGGTGGCGGACCGCCCGTCCACGCGCTCCTCGCCGAGGTCCTCGAAGCCCTTCGCGTACTTCAGGCTCCGCATGGACGCCGCCGGGCTCGCCCCGCTGCCGCCGCTGAAGGCCTGCGCGCCCTTCCCGCCGAACACCACCGACGCATCGACCTTCAGCCACTCCTTGCCCTTGTAGGGACCGGAGGTCAGCGGATCGACGTTGTAGTAGTACGCGCCGTCCACGAAGAGGGCGTGGATGGTCGGGTCGTCCGTCAGGTCCTGCATCCCGGCGGCCCTGGTGTCCATCTCGACGTCGTACGCGTAGCCGTCGCCCCAGGAGTACGTGCCCTCCATGGTGACCGGGCCGTCACCCGTGTCGGCGGTCATCTCGACCTCGGCGGAGCCCAGCTCCTCGGTCCGGTCCGTGGCCCGCGTCAGCGCCGCCAGGATCGCGTCGGACTTGTCGACCGTCTCGGCGGCCCGCCTGACGCCCTCCGCGCCGCCGCACGCCGTTGTCGCCAGGAGCGCCGTCGCCGTGACCCCCACCCAGGCCGCGGTCTGCCGCAGCTTCATGTGCCCCACCCCGAAGATCCCTGCCCCGCCGGACAGATGTGCCAACTGTGAGCGGCGACTCTATCCGGCCCCACCGACAGGCCGGCACCGGATAAACGGCGGGCCCGCCTGGAACCCGGTTTGCCAGGAGTGCTGTCGGTCCGCTTGTCAGATTGCTGTCAGTCCGCTCCGGTCCCCACGCATACCGCGACCGCTGTATGCCGAATTCCTCCCGTACGACCGTGGGATGGCCCACTCCTCCGCCTCGAGGGTGCCGTGGGTCACCCCCGGTGCCCCGTACCGTTGACGCATGGATCTTCGACTGACCGGGCCGCGACTGCGCGGGGCGCTGCGGCGGAGGCCGCGGCGGACCCTTGCCGCCGTGGCCGCCGTCGTCGTGCTCGCCGGGGCCGGTACCTGGACGGCCACCGCCTCGGACGAGGCGGCGCCGGTGAAGCGCACGGACCAGGCCATGGCCATGGGCGAGGGCGTCCGCATCGACACCTCGTACTTCACCTCCGGCGCCACCGGCCGCCGTCCGGCCGTTCTGCTCGGGCACGGCTTCGGCGGCAGCAAGAACGACGTACGACGCCAGGCCGAGGACCTCGCCCGCGACGGGTACGCGGTGCTGACCTGGTCGGCGCGCGGCTTCGGCCACTCGACCGGGAAGATCGGGCTGAACGACCCGAAGGCCGAGGTCGCCGACGTCTCCCGGCTGATCGACTGGCTCGCGAAGCGCCCCGAGGTCCAGCTGGACAAGAAGGGCGACCCGCGCGTGGGCGCCGCCGGCGCCTCCTACGGCGGGGCGATCTCCCTGCTGGCCGCCGGCTACGACGACCGGGTCGACGCCATCGCCCCGGCGATCACGTACTGGAACCTCGCGGACGCCCTGTTCCCGAACGGCGTGTTCAAGAAGCTCTGGGCCGGCCTCTTCTTCAACACCGGCGGCGGCTGCGCCAAGTTCGAGGCCGACCTGTGCGCGATGTACGACAGGGTCGCCGAGTCCGGGGAGCCGGACGCCGAGGCCGTCAAGCTCCTCGAAGCGCGCAGCCCCGAGGCCGTCGGCGACCGCATCAAGGTGCCCACGCTGCTGCTCCAGGGCCAGACCGACTCCCTGTTCCCGCTGGGCCAGGCCGACGCCGCCGCCAAGGCGATCAAGGCGAACGGCGCGCCCGTCGACGTCGACTGGATCTCCGGCGGCCACGACGGCGGCGACATGGAGACCGCCCGCGTCCAGTCCCGCGTCCACGCATGGTTCGACCGCTACCTGAAGGGCGACGAGAGCGCCGGCACCGGCTCCGCGTTCCGCGTCACCCGCACCCTCGGCGCCGGCTCCGGCGACGGCGAGCCCCGCCTCAGCGGCACTACCGCCGACACCTACCCGGGCCTGGACGGCGACCGCCGGTCCATCGCCCTCGCCGGACGCGAGCAGAGCTTCGAGAACCCGGCCGGCGCCAGCCCGCCCGCCCTCTCGGCCCTGCCCGGCATCGGCGGCGCCGCCGGCGGCCTCTCCCAGCTGTCCTCGCTCGGCGTGAACCTGTCGCTGGACTTCCCCGGCCAGTTCGCCGCGTTCCAGTCCAAGCCCGTCAAGGACGACCTCCAGATCACCGGCTCACCCACGGCCACCGTCCATGTGAAGTCCACCAGCGACGACGCCGTCCTCTTCGCCAAGGTCTACGACGTCGGCCCCGGCGGCGCCTCCCAGGTGCTCCCCTCCCAGCTCGTCCAGCCCGTCCGGATCGAGGGCGCCAAGGCCGGCAAGGACGTCAAGCTCACCCTCCCGGCCGTCGACCACGAACTCGACGACGGCCACAGCCTGCGCCTGGTCCTCGCCTCCACCGACCTCGGCTACGCCTCCCCGGCCGCCCCGGCGACGTACACCGTCTCCCTGAAGGGCGACCTGGAGGTGCCGACCCCGCTCGGCGGGGCCGACCGCTCGGACGTCTTGCCCGCCTGGGTCTGGTACCTGCCGATCGGCGGCGTGGTCGTCGCGGCCGCCCTGCTCGTCACGGGCCGCCGCCGCATCACGACGCCCGCACCCGACCCGGCGCTCGCGGAGGTCCCGCTCCAGATCACCGACCTCAGCAAGAAGTACAAGAACGGCGACCGGTACAGCGTCCGCGACCTGTCCTTCCGCGTCGAGAAGGGCCAGGTGCTCGGTCTCCTCGGCCCGAACGGCGCCGGCAAGACCACGACCCTGCGCATGCTGATGGGCCTGATCCAGCCGGACGGCGGCGAGATCCGCGTCTTCGGCCACGCGATCGTGCCGGGCGCGCCCGTGCTGTCCCGCGTCGGCGCCTTCGTCGAGGGCGCCGGCTTCCTGCCGCACCTGTCCGGCCGGGAGAACCTGGAGCTGTACTGGCGGGCCACCGGCCGCCCCGCCGAGGACGCCCACCTGGAGGAGGCGCTGGAGATCGCCGGCCTCGGCGACGCCCTCGCCCGCGCGGTGCGCACCTACTCCCAGGGCATGCGCCAGCGCCTGGCCATCGCCCAGGCCATGCTCGGCCTGCCCGACCTGCTGATCCTCGACGAGCCGACGAACGGACTCGACCCGCCGCAGATCCGCGAGATGCGCGAGGTGATGATCCGTTACGCGGCGGCCGGCCGTACCGTCATCGTCTCCAGCCATCTGCTGGCCGAGGTCGAGCAGACCTGCACCCACCTGGTCGTCATGGACCACGGACAGCTTGTCCAGGCCGGCCCGGTCGCCGAGATCGTCGGCTCCGGCGACACCCTGCTGGTCGGCACCTCCGCCCCCGTGGAGGAGCCCGTCGTCGACAAGATCGCCGCCCTGCCGGGCGTCGACTCGGCCGTACGCACCGACGAGGGGCTGGTCGTCCGCCTCGACGCCGGCGGCAGCGCCCAGCGCCTGATCGCCGAACTGGTCCGGCTGGAGGTTCCCGTCGACGCGGTCGGCCCCCACCGCCGCCTCGAAGACGCCTTCCTCACCCTGATCGGAGAGTCCGCATGAGCACGCTGACCGAGCGTGCCGAGCACGCAGAACCCGGGCGCGGGCACCCCGGACCCACGGCCCCCGTCGAGGTCGCCGACGGCTACCGCGCGGGCCGCACCCTGCCCCTCGGGGTCGAGCTGGTCCGGCAGTTGAAGCGCCGCCGCACGATGGTCATGGGCGGCATCCTGTTCGCCCTGCCGATCATCCTGGTGATCGCCTTCCAGATCGGCGGCACCCCCGGCGAGGGCAACAACCGGGTCAACCTGATGGACACGGCGACGGCGTCCGGCGCGAACTTCGCCGCGGTGAACCTCTTCGCCGCCGCCGGGTTCCTGCTGGTCATCCCGGTCGCGCTGTTCTGCGGCGACACCGTCGCCTCGGAGGCCAGCTGGTCGTCCCTGCGCTACCTCCTCGCCGCGCCCGTGCCCCGCGCCCGGCTGCTGTGGTCCAAGCTCGCCGTGGGCCTCACCCTCAGCCTCGCGGCGCTGGTGCTGCTGCCGGTCGTGGCCCTCGCCATCGGCACGGTCGCCTACGGCTGGGGCCCGCTGGAACTCCCCACGGGCGGCGAACTGTCGTCCGCCGCCGCCGCCCAGGCCCTGGCGGTCACCGTCGGCTACGTCTTCGTGTCCCAACTGGTCACCGCGGGCATGGCGTTCTGGCTCTCCACCCGCACCGACGCCCCACTCGGCGCGGTCGGCGGCGCCGTCGGCCTCACCATCATCGGCAACGTCCTCGACGAGGTGACCGCCCTCGGCGACTGGCGCCACTTCCTGCCCGCCCACTGGCAGTACGCCTGGCTCGACGTGGTCCGCCCGCAGCCCGACTACACGGACATGATCCAGGGCGTCTCGGTCTCGGTAACGTACGCCCTGGTGCTGTTCGCCCTGGCCTTCCGCGGTTTCGGCCGCAAGGACGTGGTCTCGTAGGTCAACGGAGGATCACCCACCGGTCTCGAAGGGCCGTCTCCGTGGCCGCTTCGAGACCCATCCGCAACGCCCTGGAGCGCACAACCGGGCCCCCTCGGCCGTCACAGTCACAACAGCCGCCCATGACAGGGCGACGACGACGTGCCGAGGGGGCCCGATGCACACGTATCGCAGCACAGGGACGACACGACGACTGACCACCGCGCTTCTCGCCCTGGGCACCGCCGGGGCGCTGCTCCTCACCGGCTGCGGCCACAGCGGCGACAACAACTCCTCGTACGACAGCTCGAAGGGCGGCGGCCGCACCGCCGACGGCTTCCCGGCCCCCGCCCCCGACGGCCCCGACGGGCAGAACGGCGAGCAACGGGACGACGAGTCCCGCGACATCGCCCCGTCGCCCGACCACCTCTCCACCTTCGCCCTGGACGTCGACACCGCCTCCTACGGCTACGCCCGCCGCACCCTTCAGGACGGCAGCCTGCCCGACCCGTCGACGGTCCGCCCCGAGGAGTTCGTCAACAGCTTCCGGCAGGACTACGAACGCCCGGACGGGGACGGCTTCTCCGTCACCGTCGACGGCGCCCGCACCGACGACGAGGACTGGTCCCTGGTCCGTGTGGGCCTCGCCACCCGCGCAGCCGACAGCGACCGCGAACGGCCGCCCGCCGCCCTCACGTTCGTCATCGACGTCTCCGGCTCGATGGCCGAGCCCGGCCGCCTCGACCTCGCCAAGGACGCCCTCGGCAGGATGACCGACCGGCTCCGCGACAACGACTCCGTCGCCCTCGTCACCTTCAGCGACACCGCCGAGACCGTCCTGCCGATGACCCGCCTCGACGACAACCGGGCCAGGGTCCACGACGCGGTCGACAGCCTGGAGCCCGCCGACTCCACCAACCTCGGCGCGGGCGTCGAGACCGGCTACGAGACCGCCGTCGAGGGCCTGCGCGAGGGCGCCACCAACCGCGTCGTGCTGCTGTCGGACGCCCTCGCCAACACCGGCGACACCGACGCCGACACCATCCTCGAACGCGTCGCCGGCGAGCGCCGCGACCACGGCATCACCCTGTTCGGCGTGGGCGTCGGCAGCGACTACGGCGACGCCCTCATGGAACGCCTCGCCGACAAGGGCGACGGCCACACCACCTACGTCTCCACCGAGAAGGAGGCGGAGGAGGTCTTCTGCGAGCAACTCCCGCGCCACGTCGACCTCACCGCCCGCGACGCCAAGGCCCAGGTCGCGTTCGACCCGGAGACGGTCGAGGAGTTCCGCCTCGTCGGGTACGACAACCGCCGGGTCGCCGACGAGGACTTCCGTGACGACACCGTGGACGGCGGCGAGGTCGGCCCCGGCCACACCGTCACCGCCCTGTACGCCGTCCGCACCAAGGCGGGCACCGAGGCCGGCCACCTCGCCACGGCCACCGTCCGCTGGCTCGACCCCGACAGCCGCACCCCGCACGAGGAGGCCGAGGGCATCGAGGCGTCGGACCTCCACGGCGACCTGTGGTCCACCGCCCCGCGCGGCCTCCGGATCGCCGCGGCCGCCGCCTACTTCGCCGACGCCCTGCGCCGCGGCGACAGCCGCTGGACCGACCTCCCGGCCGTCCCCACCCTGGGCGAACTGTCCTCCCGGGTCCGCGAACTGAACAGGCACAAGGAGGACAAGCAGCTCAACGACCTGTCCGACGCGATAGAGACGGCCCGCACCCTGATGAGCTAGGCCGGTTCCCCGCACACCGAGGGCAGCGCCCGGACCAGGCCCTCCCCATGGAGCGGGTCCAGGCGGTGGGTGTACGCCGAGCGGACCGCCGCGAGCCGCAGCCGGGGCTCGCAGGAGGCCCCGGCCCGGAGCAGTTCCGTGTCGGCCAGCGCGGTCAGCAACCGCGTGGTGATCCGGTCGAGCACGGGCCGTACCTCCTTCACGAGGTCCGGCCGCTCGGCCGGCCGCTCCTCGGGATGCGCGTCCCACCGGGCGTAAAGGCCCCGCTGCACCAGCTTGTTCGCCTCGATCTGGTCGCGGAACACCGCGGTCACCGCGTCCGGATCGAGGCCGAGCCCGGCCGCCCGCGCGGCCACGTCGTCCAGGATCGCCTTCTCCCGCACCGGATCGTCGATCGGCGTGCTCGTCCCGTACTTGGCCGCCGCGACCTTGTCGGCGACGAGCAGCCGCTCGGCGAACAGATCGGTCAGCACGGTGAGCGACCGGGCTCCGGAGACCGTACGAGGGGGAGCGGCGGGGGCCTGGGCGACGGCCGGCACGGCACCGGTGAGAGCCACTGCGGACGTGAGGCACACGGAGATCAGGACGGACCTGAGGCGGTGGGGGCGCATGATCCACGCCTATCACACCAACCCGACGTGTCCCCGGAGTCAGTCCAAACCATTGAAAAATCCTTACTTACCGGTAAGTTGACTCGTCGGTAATGAAGTCAGGGCCGGCCTCGGGGAGCCGTGATGGGTGTACGCAAGGACTTGAACCAGGCGAAGCGGCGCGCGGACCTCGCCGACCGGGTCAAGGTCGAGGTGGTCAGGGACGCAGGGGGCGTGGTCCGCGAGGCCCGCACCCCCGCCCTCGCCCCCGGCAGGACCGCCGGCAGCACCGCCGACCTGCCCTTCCGCAACGCCACCGAGGCCCCGGACGCCGTGGTCCTGCGCCGCGCCGACGCCCAGGGCACCTTCCACCCGGTCACCGCCGCGGACTTCGCCCGTGAGGTCACCACCACCGCCAAGGGGCTGATAGCGGCCGGCCTCGAACCGGGCGGCCGGGTCGCGATCATGTCGCGCACCCGCTACGAATGGACCGTCCTCGACTTCGCCGTCTGGGCGGCCGGCGGCCAGTCCGTCCCGATCTACGCCACGTCCTCACCGGACCAGATCGAGTGGATCGTCCGCGACTCCGGCTCCCGCTTCGCGATCGTGGAGACCCCCGAGAACGCGGCCGCCGTCACCACCGCCACCGCCCGCCACTCCCGGCCGCCGCAGGTCTGGCAGCTCGACGACGGCGCCCTCGACCTCCTCGCCGACCTCGGCCGGAGCGTCCCCGAGGACGAGGTCACCAAGCGTCGGGCCGCCCTGACCCCGGACACCGCCGCGACCATCTGCTACACCTCCGGCACCACCGGCCGCCCCAAGGGCTGCGTCCTCACCCACGCCAACCTGCACGCGGAGGCCGCCAACACGGTCGAGCTGCTCCACCCGATCTTCAAGGAGATCACCGGCCAGGTCGCCTCGACCCTGCTGTTCCTGCCCCTCGCCCACATCCTGGGCCGCACCATCCAGATCGCCTGCATGCTGGCCCGGATCGAGCTGGGCCACTGCCCGAGCATCAAGCCCGACGAACTGCGGCCCGCACTCAAGAAGTTCCGCCCCACCTTCCTCGTCGGCGTCCCCTACCTCTTCGAGCGGATCCACGCCACCGGCCGCGCCACCGCCGAACGCATCGGCCGCGGCGCCTCCTTCGACCGCGCCCACCGCGTCGCCGTCCGCTTCGCCAAGGCATACCTCGACAAGTTCCTGGGCAGCGGCCCCGGCCCCACCCCCGGGCTGTACGCCGCCTGGGCCCTGTACGACACGCTCGTCTACCGCCGCATCCGCAGCGAGCTGGGCGGCCGCATGCGCTACGCCATCAGCGGCGGCTCCCCGCTCGACCGCGACCTCAACCTCTTCTTCTACGCCGCCGGGGTCATCGTCTACGAGGGCTACGGCCTCACCGAGACCACCGCGGCCGCCACCATCGTCCCGCCCCTGGGACCCCGCCCCGGCACGGTCGGCCGACCCGTCCCCGGCACCGCGATCCGCATCGCCGACGACGGCGAGGTCCTCATCAAGGGCGGCATCGTCTTCGGCGCCTACTGGAACGACCCGGTCGCCACCGACGCCGCCCTCACCGACGACTGGTTCGCCACCGGCGACCTGGGCGCCCTCGACGACGACGGCTACCTCACCATCACCGGCCGCAAGAAGGACATCCTCGTCACCTCCGGCGGCAAGAACGTTTCCCCGGCCGTGCTGGAGGACCGCCTCCGCAGCCGCCCCCCGGTCGGCCAGTGCATCGTCGTCGGCGACAACCGCCCCTTCGTCGCCGCCCTGATCACCCTCGACCCCGAGGACGTCAGCCACTGGCTGCACGTGCGCGGGATGTCCCCGGACACCCCGCTCTCCGAGGTCGTCACCGATCCCCGGATGCGCGCAGAGGTCCAGAAGGCCGTGGACTACGCCAACCAGGCCGTCTCCCGCGCCGAGTCGATCCGTGAGTTCAAGCTGGTCGAGGGCGAGTTCAGCGAGGAGAACGGACTGCTCACCCCGTCCATGAAGATCAAGCGCCACGCCGTCACGGCGGCCTACGCGGCGGCCATCGAGTCGCTCTACGCCAGGAAGTGAGCCACGGGGCCGCACCGGCCCCGCACACGGAAGGGCGGGCCGCCGAGAAACTCGGCGGCCCGCCCTCGCGGTACCGCGGTCGGCCGTGCCGTCGCCGCGTCAGCTGTTGCTGGCGCCGTTGCCCGACAGGACCGGGATGTTGTCCAGGATGTGCGAGAGCGGCTCGTCACCCTTGGCCTGGGTGGAGTTCTCGACACACTGCTGGTTCTGCGGCGCGGACAGGATCGGCACGTCCTGCACGGCGGTGATCGGGATGAGACCGACGACCGAGCCGACGTTCACCTTGGCCGGCAGACCGATGCAGGGCTTGTTCAGCGTGCCCTGCACCAGCGACAGCTGGGGGCTCATGTCGCCGTGCGTCTTCTGGTTGCCGTACTTCTGGACCGAGCCGTTGCCGTTGGCGGTGTTGACGCCCTCGTCGTTCCCGATCGCCAGCGCCGGAGCGGCGGCGGCGGCCGAGAGACCGGCGACGGAGGCGGCGACGGCCGCGGTCGCCCACAGCTTCTTCATGTTCGTATGCCCTTTCGAGGAGCGGACTCCGGTGCGGAGCCGCGTGAGGATCAACACCGCGCTGGACGGCGTGGTTGCGGGGTGTGCCCCGTTCGGCCCAGAGGCATCCGGGGCACCACGTCAGCTCTTGCTGGCGCCGTTGCCCGACAGGACCGGGATGTTGGAGAGGATGTGCGAGAGCGGCTCGTCGCCCTTGGCCTGGGTGGAGTTCTCGACACACTGCTGGTTCTGCGGGGCCGAGAGGATCGGCACGTCCTGCACGGCCGTGATCGGGATGGCGCCGACGACGGAGCCGATGTTGGCCTTGGCCGGCAGGCCGATGCAGGGCTTGTTGAGCGAGCCCTGGATGAGCGCCATCTGCGGGCTCATGTTCCCGTAGGTGGCCTGGTTGCCGTAGATCTGCTCGGAGCCGTTGCCGTTGGCGGTGCTGACCCCGCCGTCGTTGCCGATCGCCAGCGCCTGGGGCGCGACGGCGGCCGAGGCTCCGACGACGGAAGCGGCGATCGTCGCGGCGGCGAAAACCTTCTTGATCACTTGCTGGTCCCTTCTGAAGTAACCCCGTCCACCGGAGCGCCCTGGACAACTGGCCGCGACTGGCTTGGTTCCTCCGAATCACCCTGATGGCCCACGTGAATCACATTGTCATCAAGTCCATGAGCGGGTCGTTTCAAATGAATTCCGGGTCCGGGCAGGCCAACCGGGTGAAGAGTCGCAACCAATGCACGGGACTCGGGTTGAGGTGGACGCAAGATTGTGTGGCGCTGCCATGAAAGGACCGGAGAAATGCTCAAGAAGGCAATGGTCGCGACGGTGTTCGCGGCTTCCGCCGTCGGTGTCTCGGCGGCGGCCGCGCCCCAGGCGCTCGCCATCGGCAACGACGAGGGCGTCAGCACCGCCAACGGGAACGGTGCCGAGCAGTCGTTCGGAAACGCCTCCACGAAGGGCGACCTGAGCCCTCAGGCATCACTCGTCCAGGGCTCGCTCAACAAGCTCTGCGTCGGCCTCCCGGTCAAGGTCAACGTCGGCTCGGTCGTCGGCGCCATCCCGATCACGGCCCTGCAGGACGTGCCGATCCTCTCGGCCCCGCAGAACCAGCAGTGCGCGGAGAACTCCACCCAGGCCAAGGGTGACGAGCCCTTGTCGCACATCCTCGACAACATCCCGGTGCTCTCCGGCAACGGCGCCAGCAGGAGCTGACCGAAGAACTCCGAATGCGGCTCGGGCCGCCCGTGCGACATGTGTACGGGCGGTCCGAGTCCTTCGCGTGTATGCGTCTCCTGGGCCGATCGGGCGACGACCGACACGCCGTTCGTCCCTGATCTGTGGGTCGTTCGGGTGAATTACCCGACGCCCCACGTTCCTCAGTTTCTTCCGGCGTCTATTCCTCGTTTCACAGGCTGCAGGTCATGATGCGGGCCGTCCATGCTGTGCTCGCTCGGTTTCGACCGTCAATTGGGGCATGACCGCAGAGAAGGGAAATGACGTGAAGCTCAAGAAGAGCGCTGCTGTCGTCGCCGGCGCGATCATGGCCGTGGGTGTCGCCAGCCCGGCCATGGCCGACTCCGAGGCCAAGGGTGCCGCTGTCGGTTCGTCGGGTGTCCTGTCGGGCAACGTGGTCCAGGTTCCCATCCACATCCCGATCAACGTCTGCGGCAACACCGTCAACATCGTCGGGCTGCTGAACCCCGCGTTCGGGAACGTCTGCGTCAACGACTGACGTCGTAGCGCATCGCGCCAGCCGCTCGGCTGTGCCACAGGCCGGCCTCGGGATGTCCTCATCGGCTCCGAGGCCGGCTTTTCCCACTTCTTCGAGCAGGAAGAACACGAGATTGCGACAGACCCTGAGCAAGGGAATGGTCGTGGCCGCCGCGACGACGGGTCTTCTGACCCTCTACGGCACTCCGGTGCTCGCGGATTCGAGCGCGCACGGGGCCACTTCGAACTCACCCGGCGTCGCGTCGGGCAATACGGTGCAGGTACCGGTGACGGTCCCGGTGAACGCCTGCGGCAATTCCGTCGACGTCGTCGGCATCGGCAATCCGGCGCTGGGCAACAGCTGCGGCACCAAGGGCGACGTGAAGGCCGACGAGCGCTCCGCGCCCGCGTACGACACCGCGCCGAGCCCCCAGAGTGCCCCGACCGAGCAGCACGACGACTGGGGCCAGAAGGAGTACGCCGAGATCGTCGAGCAGGCCGAGCGCGCCGGACAGTCCGCGTCCGCCCCGGAGGACGACCACGGACAGGACGACGGGTACGGTCAGGACCAGGGCGGATACGGTCAGGTCCAGGGCGGATACGGGCAGGACGAGGGCGGATACGGCGACCACGACGGTCAGAACGACCAGGGTGGTCACGGCGACCAGGGTGGTTACGGCGACGAAGGTGAGCACGGCGGCTACGGGGACACCCCGGGCGGCTACGGCGACGCGCCCGAGGACCACGGCGACAGCCCCGGCTACGGCGACAGCCCCGGTTATGGCGACACGCCGCCGACGGACCGCCCGCCGGTGGACAAGCCGCCGGTCGATAAACCACCGGTGGACAAGCCGCCGGTCGACAAGCCGCCCACGGACAAGCCCCCGACCGACAAGCCCCCGGTCGACAAACCCCCCGTGGACAAGCCGCCGGTCGACAAACCCCCGACCGACACACCGCCCACCCACCAGCCGCCCACCCACCAGCCGCCCACCGACAGGCCGCCGACGCATCATCGGCCGCCCACCCTGCCGCACACCGGCAGTGACACGGAGGTCCTGGTCGGGATGTCGGCCGCGAGCCTGGGGCTGATCCTGGGCGGCGGCATCCTGTACCGCAGGGGCAGGGCGGCCTCGGGCCGCTGAGCCGCACCGGGCGCCGGGCGCGCCGCATGCGCCCGGCACCCATGTCCGTGCCCGTCACAACCCGGCGGTCGAGATCAGGCCGCTCCTCGCCCCCGGCACCGGGGCGGGCCCGCCGGGCGCCCCCGTGCGCAGTCGTCGCCGTACGCCTCGCACGAGGGTGTCCGCCGTGAAGGTCGCGCCGTGCACGAAGCGCATCGCGGGGCCGAAACCGGACGCGGTGGTGAGACCCGCGAAGAACAGGCCGGGGACGGAGGACTCGAAGTCCCGGCCGACCGCGGGGGAGCCGTCCGGGAGGGGCAGCAGAGCGGCACGTACGTCGTCCGCCAGCAGGCCGAGCCGTGCGCAGCTGGCCCGGAACCCCGTGGCGGCGATGACGTGGTCGGTGTCCAGCGAGGTCAGCTCGCCGCCGCGGCCCACCGTCTCCAGCCGTACGGCACCGCCCTTCTCGTACGCCACCACGACCTCCTGGCCGAGCCGTACCTCGACGGCCGGCTCGACCCGGTCGCGCACCCACCAGGCGCCCGCCGGGCCCAGGGCCTCGGCCGCGACCCGCATCCGCCGGGCCTCGGGCAGCCGCCGGTACCAGCCGGGCCGTTCCGCGTAGAACCAGTTGCGCCAGCCGCAGCCCAGACCGCTGTGCGGGGCGCGGAGCGCGTGGCGCCAGGGGCGCGCCAGGGGCGGCGGCACCTCGTTCCAGCGCAGCGCGGCGGCCCGCGCCAGCACCCGGACCCGGGTGTTCTGCTCGGCCAGGAGCGCCGCCGTCTCCAGGGCGGCCTGCCCGGCGCCGATCACCGTGACGTCCTTGCCGCGGAAGCGGCCGAGGTCGTGGTGGTGGCTGCTGTGCGAGACATGCTCGGGGCCCAGCTCGCGGAAGGCGGAGGGGATGGCGACGAAGGGGACGACGCCGATCGCCAGGACCACCGTCCGGGCGCGGACCGTCTCACCGTCGTCCAGCAGGGCCTCGAAGCAGCCGCGGCCGCGCTGAAGACGGGTCACCGTGCGTTCGTCGAGCGGCGGTACGGCGTTGCGGGCGAACCACAGGCCGTACGAGGCGAAGACGCCGACCGGGATCGGACGGCCGTGGCCGGCCTCGACGCCCTGCTCGGCGCAGTACACGTCCAGGCGCCAACGGCGCTCGGGGTCGGACAGGTTGGAGGCCCAGGGCTCGGACTTCAGGAACATGCCGGGCGGCATGTGGTCCCGCCAGGACGCCATGGGGCGGCCGAGCACGCGCAGGCTCAGTCCGGCGGCCGCGGCGTGGGACGCGATGGACAGGCCGTACGGGCCGGCGCCCACCACCAACAGGTCGTACATCAGCGGCTGCTCGCTCTCTCGTTCTCGTCGTGGGTCGGGTCGTGCGGGGCGGGGACGGGCAGGGGCGGCCGGACGGTCCGGGACGCCAGCAGCCGGCCCAGGCTGTGGCGGGTCCACAGCGGCCAGAGCGCCGCGCCGGGCCCGAGGTCGTCCTTGGCGTGCCAGGCCAGTTCGCGGGGTTGGGGGAGCAGTACGGTCAGCGGCGCGTAGTTCTCCACCACGAACGTCCGCCCCGGCACCGGCGCCCCGTTCGGGACCGGCCGGCCGGTGAGGTCGAGGTGCAGGGCGCGTACGACGTCGACGCCGGCGGTGTCGGCGAAGAGCCGGAACTGGGCGCCGGGGCGCGGATTGAAGTCGAGCAGGTGGTACGCGCCGTCGCCGTCGCGGCGGAAGTCGAGGTCGAACACCCCCCGGTAGCCGAGCGCGTCGACCAGCCGCTCGGCGAGGGCCTGGACCCGCGGGTTCGGCGTCCAGCGGCCGACGGTGGTGAGGCCGGCGCCCGGCGGCCACGCCCGCAGCTTGCGTCCGGGGCCGCCGCCCCGCACCGCCCCCGAGCGGTCGGCGTACCCGTGGAAGAACCAGTCGCGGTCGGGGCCCGGCGGCAGGAACGCCTGGAGCAGCAGGCGGCTGCCGGCCCGCGCCGAGCGCCGGTACAGCGCGGCCGCCTCCCCGGCCGTCCGCACCACCACCGTGCTGCGCAGCCCCTCCCCGCCGGGCAGCAGCCAGGGCCGGGACCACTTGGCCACCACGGGCAGGCCCAGGGCGCGGGCGGCGGCTGCCGCCTCGGGCGCGCTGCCGGGGAGCGCGGTCGCCGGGTGCGGGATGCCCAGGCGAGCGCAGAGGCCGGCCAGTTCGGCCTTGTCGGCCACCTGTTCGGCGAGGGCGGCGGGGGCGCCCGGCAGGAGGTAGCCGTACGACAGCTCCTCGCGCAGCCGTGCGGCGGCCACGGCGCTCGCGTCGTCCAGCGGCACCAGCAGGGCGGGCCGGGCCAGCCGCTCGGCCACACGGCGCAGGACGGCGGCGAACTCGTCGAGGGTCGCGCCGGGCGGAGGCGGGGCATGGGTCGCGGCGAGGAAACGTGAGCCGCCCACGGGGCTCTTCGCGCAGTCCGCGACCAGGTGCACCTCCACTCCGGCCCGGCCGAGGGAACGCACGGCCCCGAGGGTTCCGTGGTGGAAGGGATTGGGGTCGGTCCGCAGCAGAACGGCCGGAACACGGGTGTCGAGCGGTGGCACGGACATCTCGTTGGGGCCTCGCACATTTCTTTCGGAACGGGTCACCCGTGCGGGCGCTTCGGACACCCGAAGGCAGGAGCCCCGGTTGGCGGAATTCATATTTGTGTGACTGATTGTCAGTAGGTGGAAATCGGCGGCGGAAAGCAGTGAAGTGAGAAATGCGAAGAGAGGAGCGCGCATGGCTCCACAGCAGGGGCGCGCCCGGCACGGTCGGCCCCGGAAGAGGCGGCTGGCGCTGATCGCGGCCGGTGTGGTGACGTCGGTGGCTCTCGCGTCGGTCCCCGTGTACGCGGTGGGCACCGTCGTGCGGGTGGCCGATCCTCCGGTGCCGGTGGTCCCTGCCGCACCGGCGGCGGTGTCCCCACCGGCCGCGCCCAAGGTCCCGGCCCCCGCCCCGTCCGCCACGGCCCCGTCCGTCACCCCGCCGTCGACCGCACCGGTTCCGGCCACGCCGTCCCAGGCGCCCGTGCCCACCGCCCAGCCGCCCGCGTTCGGCGCCTATCTGCACTACGGCCCCCGCGGAGTCGCCCGGATCGCCGAGCTGAGCCACTGGCTGGGCGGCTCGGAGCTGCGGGTGGCGCACACGTATCTGCCGGGCGACCGCTGGTCCAACATCGAGGGCCTGCCCGGCTTCCTGGATGCCTGGGCGCAGTGGCGGCGGGCGGACGACGACCGGGTGTTCGTCCTCAACGTGCCCATGATGGAGCGCAACGAGGAAGGCGTCCCCGACTGGGAGGTCCGGCAGTTGCTGCGCCGCGCCGCCGCGGGCGCGTTCGACCACCACTTCCGCAGGCTCGCGGAGCGGCTGGTCGAGCTGAAGGTGCCGGACACGGTGATCGTGCTCGGCTGGGAGATGAACGGCATCACGTACACCCATCGCTGCGGGCCGGACCCGGAGAGCTGGAAGAAGTACTGGAACAGGATCGTCACCACGATGCGCGCGGTGCCGGGCCAGAAATTCAAGTTCGACTGGACGCCGAACCGTGGCCGGGACGCCATTCCCTGGACCCAGTGCTACCCGGGGGACGACACGGTCGACATCATCGGAATGGACTCCTACGACCAGCCGCGCGGAATCTCCTTCGACGAGCAGGTGAAGGAGCCGTACGGGCTCCAGGCGCACGTCGATTTCGCGAAGGCGCACAAGAAGCCCATCTCATATGCGGAATGGGGGCTCTTCCGCAACGGCGACAACCCGGAGTACATGCGGCGCATGCTCGCCTGGATGGACGAGCACAAGCCGTTCTACAACACGCTGACCGACTACTGTCCGCACGGCGTGTGGCAGTGCGACAGCAACCCGCTCGCGGCGCAGGTCTACCGGTCGATGCTCTCCGGACGCGTCGAACCGAAGCCGCTGCCGACCCCGACGCCCACCCCCACGCCGAAACCGACACCGACCAAGCCGGCGCCCCCGAAGCCGGTGCACCCGCCGAACTGCTCGCCGCTGGAGCTGGGCGACTGGGTGGAGTACTGGATCGGCGGCAAGCTCTGCGTCCGCACGGACTGGTGGGAACGCTACCGGTGACCCGGAGGCGGCGGGCCGCGGAGCGGAGGGACGCTCACCGCCCGCCGCCACCGCGTTCCCTCCGCTCCGCGTCCCGCCGCCCGCCCCGGGGCTGTCCCCGCTCCGGGGCGGGGCGCTCACCCCGGTCCCCGCGCTCCCGTCGGCCGGCGCGCTCCCGCCAGCCGCGCAGGAGTTCCTTGCCGCGCTCGCGGGCCGCCGCGTCACAGGCGACCGCCGTCAGGATCGGGGCGGTGCGCCGGCGGGCGAGCAGCAGCCGCTGGTTGACAACGGTGTCGGGGCGCCAGCGCAGCTTGTACGGCTCGGCGCCCCGCAGCAGGCTCAGCACCTGCTGGGCCCCGGCGCCGACCTGCGCGGCGCTGGAGTTCAGCAGCATCGTGGCGACGTCCGCCTTGCGTTCCCGCAGCCCGGGGTGGGCGCCGTAGAGGTAGCCGCCCGCCAGCCGCCGGGACAGCAGGGTGACGTCGACGGCCATGACGTCGTCGCCCAGCCGGAACTCGGTCACCACGGCGTCCCCGGAGCGCACCATCGGCCCCACCGAGCGGGCCAGGTGCTCGGAGAAGCGGGGCCGCATGTGCTCGGTGGTCACCTTGCGGCCCTGCCACTGCAGGCGGTGCAGGTCCAGCATGGTCCGCAGGGCCGGGCCCACCTCGTCGTGGCCGACGGCGCGGGGCACGATGCCCAGGTCGCCCAGCTTGCGGATCTTGGCCCGGACGCGCTGGGCGCGGGAGCCGGGCAGCCGCTTCAGCAGTTCGTCCATGGGCTGCGCGGGCAGCTCCAGACAGACCGAGTCGGCCACCTTCCGCCGGGGGCCCCGCCAGTGCTCGTAGATCCGTTCGACGGCGGCGCCGGGCCGGACCTCGCGGAAGTCGATCAGCGCGGTCCGCGCGGCGGCCGACAGTCCCTCGGCGAGCGCGGCCGACGCCTGGTCGGCGTCCTCGTCGTCGACCAGCACATCGGCGAAGTCGGAGATCGGGTGCCCGAGCGGGAGCAGGCACGGCAGCGGACCCGGGACCAGCATCAGCGGCGCGACCGCGCGCAGCTCGGCGCCGTCGCGGACCAGGACGAGCCGCAGCCGCCCCGGCCTGCCGTACGACAGCCACCAGGAGTGCAGCCAGGCGTGGGTCTGGAACGGGGTGGCCGGGCCGCACCGCCGGTACAGCCGGTCCCAGGCTCCGGCCAGCTCGCCGAACTCGCCCTCGTCGGTGCAGAGTTCGGCGCGCAGGGTCCGGACCGCCCCCGCGTACGCCGTGGCGGTCACAGCTGGCCGTGGGCGTCGACGGCGACCGCGGGGCCCGGCACGGAGGCCGCGGGCGGGGTCTGTGGAGTCCGCCGGGGCCGGACCAGCAGGGCGAGCCCGCCGAGCAGCCCGCCGGCGGCGGCGCCCACCAGGCCGGTCACCGCCGCCGACGCCGAGGACGCCTCGGTCGGCCTGGTGGCCCGGGCGAACTGCTGGAGCTCGACGCGTGTCGACCTGCCGGCGTCGTTCGCGTGCCGGGTCAGCGCCCGTGACACGGCGTTGGCCATGTCGGCGGCGACGTCCGGCCGCGAGGAGGTCGCGGACACGGCGACCATCGGGGCGTCCGGCGAGGTCGCCGTCCGCACGTTCTCCTTCAGCGTGGACACCGGCACCCCCGCCCACACCTGGGCGTCGCCGAGCACCGCGAGCTGGGTGGCCACCCGCCCGTATGCCTGGGCGAAGCCGAGCGCGGACTGCGTGTCCGACCCTTCGGCGGGCACGGCGACGACATAGCTGGTGGCGGTGTACACGGGCGGCTTCAGCACGCCGTACGCGCCTCCGGCCATCCCGCCGATGAGGGCGCCGGCGGCGAGCAGCGACCAGGGGGGCAGGGCCCTCAGGCGCGGCAGGGGGGCCACCGCACGGCTGTGGCTGTCGGTCACACGGTCGGACGTACGGTCGGTCATACGGAACTCACTCCCAGGGGCGGGGTCGGCGAGGGCGTGCTGGAGACGGCGGCCGCGTACACCTTCATGAGCTGGGCGGCGCTGCGGGTGATGCAGTAGTGCTGGGCGGCGGCGGGGGCGGCCCGGTCGCGCGGTCCCCCCGCGCGGACGTCCAGCAGGGCGCGTACGAAGGACTCCGCGCCCCCTTGGACGCGGCGGGCGCCGACGGTCGCCTCCGGCGGCAGGTCCTCGATCGCCGGGCAGGAGACGTAGAGCACGGGCAGCCCGGACGCCATGGCCTCGACCACCGCGAGCCCGAACGCCTCCTCGGCGCTGGGCGAGGCGAGCACGTCCATGGCGTTCATCAGGGACGGCAGATCGGCGCCGGGGGAGCCCGCGGCCGGGCGCTCCCCGGTGAGCAGCACCCGGTCGGCGACCCCGGCCCGCTGGGCGGCCCGCCGCAGCGTGCTCTCCTCGGGGCCGCCCCCGACGAGCAGCAGCCAGCAGTCGTCCGGGAGGTGGGCCACCGCCCGGACCAGCACGTCGAACCGCTTGCCCGCGGCGAGCCGTCCGACGCCGCCGACGACGTAGGCGCCCTCCGGCAGCCCGAGCCGCCGCCGGGTCCGCTCGCGCAGGGCCGCGTCGAACCGGAACCCTGCGAGGTCGATGCCGTTGGGGACGACCACGGTCCGCTGACCCGGAACGCCCCAGCGTTCCAGCCGGTCGGCGACGGTCGGCGAGACGGCGACCGTCGCCCGGCCCAGCCGCTCGCTGGCGAGGTACAGCGCGCGGACCCCGGCGGACAGCTTCCGCCCCTCCATCTGCGAGTCGCCGAGGGAGTGCTCGGTGGCGACCACGGCCCGGACCCCGGCCAGCCGGGCGGCGACGCGGCCGTAGACACAGGCCCGGTAGAGATGGGTGTGGACGAGGTCGTACCCGCCCCTGCGGATCACCCGCACCAGCCGGGGCAGGGCCGCGAGGTCCCGGTTGCCGCTCATGCCGAGGTGGGTGACGCGGACGCCGTCCGCCCTGAGGCCGTCGGCGACCGGGCCCGGGTTGGTGAGCGTCACCACGTCGCACTCGACCGGCAGATGGCGCAGCAGCAACCGCAGTTGCTGCTCCGCGCCGCCGACTCCGAGCCCGGTGATGATGTGCAGCGCCTTCACGACGGACTCAGACCCCCTCGACCGGCCGGCGCCGCCACCGGTGCAGCTTCCGCTTCAGCAGCAGCCGCACGGCGGTGTCCTCCTCGCCGATGTGCACCCGGGGCAGGGCGAACGGGCCGTTCAGCGGGCCGGGGTCGATCGCGCAGGCGTAGGTGTACCCGGCGTCCCGCACGGCGTCGGCGGCCCGCTGGTCGACCGTGCCGTACGGATAGCAGAAGCCCTGGACGGGAGCACCGGTCAACTCCGAGAGCAGCGCTCTGCTGTCGGCGGTCTCGGCCCGCAGGGTCGCGTCGTCCGCCTTCGTGAGGTCGACGTGGGTCAGCCCGTGCGAGCCGATCTCGATCCCCTCGGTGGCGGCGGCCCGGCGGATGCCGTCCGCGTCCAGCAGCGGCTTGCGGGGGCCGAGCGGGTCCCAGGCGTTCTCCCCGCCCAGCCGCCCCGGCAGCACGAAGAGGGTCGCGCCGAATCCGTGCGCCCGCAGCCGCGGCAGCGCGGCCCCGACGAAGTCCGTGTACCCGTCGTCGAAGGTCAGCCCCACCAGGCCCCGGCCCTCGCCCCGGGCGCGGGCGGCGAGCAGCGCGGCCACGCCGACCCCGCGCAGCCCCCGGCGGCGCAGCCAGCCGAGCTGGGCGTCGAGGCGGTCCGGGGAGACGGTGACGCGGTACGGGTCGTCGGAGCAGTCGCCCACCGAGTGGTACATGGCCACCCAGAGCGGTGCCGCGGTGGCCGGCCCTGCGGTCGAGAGGGGTGTGCGCTCAGCGGAGACGGGCATGCGGAAGCCTTCGTGTGACGGAACGGAGTGCGGGTGCGACGCCGGAGGCGCCCATGGCCGAGGCCAGCAGGACGAAGACGAGGAGGACCACCGAGCCGCCGACGGCCAGGCCGAGGACGGGCGAGTCGATCAGCCCGGCGCAGTACAGCCCCACCGCGCCCGCGGCCACGGCCGCCCGCACCGGCCGGCTCATCTCCGCCACGACCTGCCGGGTGCGGATCGGCACCGCCCGCCCGCGCATCCCGTACAGCAGGAGCAGCGCGCTGACGGTGATGCCGGTCGCGTTCGCGGCGGCGATCCCGAGGACACCCCACGAGCCGACGGTCGCCGCCCCGATCCAGGACGTCGCGACGAGACCGGCGGCCATCGCGGCCAGCGGGTACCAGGTGGGCCGCCCGGCGGAGAAGTAGGAGCGCACCAGCGCGCTCACCAGGGCGTGGCCGAGCAGCCCGAGCGCGTACACCCGCATCACGGCGGCGGTGGCGGCGGTGTCCTCGCCGGTGAACGCGCCCCGCTGGAAGAGCAGTTCGATGATCTGCGGTGCGCAGGCGACGATCGCCGCCGCGCCCAGCAGCACGACGCACGACACCAGCGCGAGGTCCTTCTCGACCCGGTTGCGGGCCCGCTCGGTGTCGCCCTCGGCCATCGCCTGCGCCACCACCGGGAGGGTGACGGTGCACAGCATCAGCGAGAACGTCATCGGGATCTGCGCGACCTTCTGCGCGTAGTTGAGGTGCGAGATGGCTCCGGCGGGCAGCGTCGAGGCGAGGAAGCGCTCGATGAGGACCTGGGACTGCCGGCACAGCGCGAACAGCAGCACGGTGGCGATGAGCGTGAACTCCACCGAACGGGCCTCCCCGGAGCCGGGGACCGCCGAGGCGTCCGCGCCGTCCGTGACGTCCGCGATGTCCGGCGCCTGGGGGGCTGCCTGCCCCTTCCGTCGCAACTGCCGCAGGAGCGACGGCAACTGGGTGAGGATCATCAACCCGCCGCCCACGGCCACCCCGAAGGCCGCCGCCCGCACTCCCCAGCGCCCGCCGAGCACGAACATCGCCGTGATGATCCCGGTGTTGTACGCCACGTAGATCGCCGCGGGCGCCACGAACCGGCGGTGGGCGCGCAGGGCCGCGCTGCAGTAGCCGGCCAGACCGAAGGTGAGCACACAGGTGCCGGTCAGCCGGGTGCAGTCGACGGCGAGCCGGTGGTTGGGCAGACCGGGGGCGAGCACCTCGACCAGATAGGGCGCGCCGAGGATCAGCAGCACCGCCGCCCCCACGAAGGCCAGCGTCAGCCGGGGGAGCGTCGTGGCGACCAGGGAGCGCACCGGGTCGCCCGCGCCGCCCCGCGCACGCCGGGCCACGGCCACACTGAACGCCGGCACCAGCACGAACGCCATGCCGTCCTCGATCAGCAGGGTCGCCGCGAACTCCGGCACCGTCCAGGCCACCAGGAAGGCGTCCGTCTCGCGGCCGGCCCCGAACAGATACGACAGCGCCTGGTCGCGGCCGAGCCCCAGCAGCGCCGCCGCAGCCGTGAGCGCCGCCGTGACGAGGGTGGCCTTGGCGAGGAACCGCCCGGTGGGCGGCGCGACCTCCGACGGCGTCGGCGTCCGGGCACCCGGGACCACCGGGTCGCGGCCCTTGTCACCGATCGCCTCGCCCACGGGGGAGACGGGCGGGACAGGGGGAGGTGTCAGCGTCATCGCGCTCCGGCCCCTTCCGGTACACGGGCCGTGACGGCCCCGGCCGGCGGAACGGCACCCACGGCGGTCCGGTCCGCCAGCGCCCACCAGGCCACCAGTCCGAAGCACACGGCCGTCAGCACGGTCGTGGGCCCGCCGATGTCGGCGTACACGAAGTCGACCAGCACCCAGGCGATCAGCCCGCAGGCGACCAACCCGCAGTCGAGCCCGCCCCGCCGGCCGCCGGGAGACCGCCGCTCCCGCACCAGTCCGCGCAGCCCGCACACGGCGAGCGCGAGCCAGCTCCCGGCCAGCGTCACCAGCCCGGCGAGCCCCTGCTCACTCAGCACCAGCAGATACATGTTGTGCGGCGACAGCAACTGCTGCTTCTGGTACGCCGTACCGGCGCCCGCGATGTCGCTGCCGGACGACAGCGCCAGCGACGCGTGCCCGTCCCGGTGCTCCGGGAAGCCCTTCAACCCGACGCCGGTCAGCGGCTGTTCGCGCCACATCCCGACGGCCGCCGCCCACATCGTGTACCGGTCGGTGACCGACTGGTCCGGCGCGTCGGCGACCCGGGTGATGCTGCTGATCCGCTCCTGGAGCATCGCGGACCCGATGCCGAGCCCGCCGACGAGGACCACACCCACGGCGGCGACGACCGCGAAGACCCCGGCCGCCCGCCGCAGCCCGGCCAGCACCACCTGGAGCCCGCACGCCACCGCCGTGGCGATCCACGCTCCCCGGCTGAACGACACCGCGAGCGGCAGCACCAGCAGCACCGAGCACACCAGCGCCCAGACCCGCTGCCGCGCCGAGGCCGGCGCCAGCGCCAGGCCCACCGCGCACACCAGCCCCAGCGACACCACGGTCGCCATCCCCATGACGTCCCCGGCACCGAAGGTCCCCACGGCCCGGATGTCCTCACCGGCGTAACTGGCGCCGGTCCCGGTGGCGTACTGGTGCGCACCGACGGCGCCCTGCCACAGCGCCAGCCCCACGAAGGACCACGCCACCGTCCGGAAACCGTCCCGGCCGCGGACGCTCAGCAGCACCGCCGCCGGGACCAGCACGAAGATCTGGAGGTACCGGCCGAGCCCGGCGATCCCGGCCCCCGGGTCACCCGCCCCGGCCGCCGCGAGCGCCAGGCCCGCCACGGGCAACCCGAGCACCACGGCCGCCGTACGCGTCAGGGGGCGCCGCCGGTCGCGCAGCAGCCGTACGGCGCACCACAGCACCAGCAGCCCGGAGACGGCGTCGGCCGGGGTCGCGCCGCCCTCGGCGCCGGCGGTGACCGGCAGCGCGAGCGCGGCCACGACGGCGACCACGGGCAAGACGGGCGCGGCAGCGCGCAGAGACGTCACGGTCAGCTCCCCGTGGGACGGACGAGCGCGGCCGCCGTGCGCAGCAGGATGCAGAAGTCCTGCCACAGCGACCAGTTGTCGATGTACGCGTTGTCGAAGCGGGCCCGGTCCTCGATGGAGGTGTCCCCGCGCAACCCGGTGACCTGGGCGAGCCCGGTGATCCCGGTCCGCATCCGGTGGCGGGCCGCGTATCCCGGGTACATCTGGCCGAACTTCCCCACGAAGTACGGCCGTTCCGGTCGGGGCCCGACCAGGCTCATGTCGCCGCGCAGCACGTTCCACAGCTGGAGCAGCTCGTCCAGCGAACTCCGCCGCAGGAAACGGCAGAACCAGCCCATCTCCCGGTCGTTCGCCACGCTCCACCGGGTCGCCGCCTCATGCGCGTCGACCGGGCGGTGGGTGCGGAACTTCAGCAACGTGAACGGCATCCCGTCCCGCCCGATCCGCTCCTGCCGGAACACCACACCGGGCCCCTCGCTCAGCCGCAGCACCACCGCGCACGCCAGCAGCAGCGGACTCACCATCAGCAGCAGGGCCCCCGACACGGCGATGTCCAGGACCCGCTTGGCGACACTCTCCCGACGCGGCGTCAGCTCCAGTGGGCGACAGGCGAACCCGGCGAGCAGCTCCGTGCCGCCGTTCCCGCCGTACCCGGGGGAGTGGGGGTCCACCTCCCACAGCGCGCACCCGTCGGCCTCCAGCGAACGCAACAGCGGGGCGCGCTCCGTGCGGGAGCCGACGACGAGGACGGCCCGCACGCTGTTCTGCACGACCGCGCGCCGCACCTCCTCGGCCGTGGTCAGCACCGGCAGTCCCTCGCCCCCGGCCGGCTGGTCGGCGACGACACCGACCGGGCGCAGTCCGCACGCCGGGTGCCGCTGGAAGGCGGCGGCCACCCGCTGCGCGGTCGCGGCCGGGCCCAGCACCAGGACCGTGCCCGGCCGCCGGACCAGGGCCCGGCGCCGCAGCCAGTGCACGGCGCCCCGGCCCGCGCACGCCGCCGCCGACTGCAGTGTGCAGCCGAGGGCCAGCTCCTGGGCGGACAGCGCGTGGTCCGGGGAGTACGCGGCGACGCCGGCGCCGAGGGCGCACCAGCCCAGCACGATCCGGGCGCACACCGCGGGCAGCTCGTCCAGCACGGCGGGCACGGCGGGCGGGCGGTACAGGCCCGCCCGGGCGTTCAGCCACGCTACGGCCAGTATCAGGGCGACGACCATCAGCGGCCGCCCGGGAGTGCGGTCGCCGGTGAGCGTGAGGACCGCGACCAGCGCGGCCGTGCCGTCGACGGCGAGCAGCGGCAGCCCCGAGGGGCGCCGGGCGGGCCGCCGGCCGACGGGCAGCGCCAGACCGCCGACGGCCTCGCGCGGCGGCACGACGGACACGGCCGTGCCCGTGAACTCGCGTTGCTGTCCACCGGTGGAGGGGACGGTGCTTTCGGTGCTTTCCGCAGTCACGTCTGGATCGACTCCCTGCACTCGGTGGCTTCCACGCCCCGGCCGTCCGCACCGCCGAGCAGATCGCGGTACACGCCCGCGACGGCCCCGGTCATGTGCCGCACGTCGTGCGTGGTCAGTACGTGATGGCGCCCCTGCCGGCCGAGCGACTCGCGCAGCGGCGCGTCGAGCAGCAGCCCGGTGATCGCCCCGGCGAGCGCGGCCGGATCCTCGACGGGCACCGGCTCCTGCCCCGGCGGCAGGCTCTCGCGGGCCCCGTCCACATCGGTGAGGACGACGGGCCGCCCGCACGCCATCGCCTCCAGCGGCGCCAGCGCCATGCCCTCCCACCGGGACGGCAGTACCACCAGATCGGCGGCCTGGCACCACGCCACGGTGTCCGTGACGTTCCCGGCGAACAGCACACCCTCGGGCGCGAGGGCCCGCAGCCGCTCACCGTCCGGCCCGTCCCCGACGAGCACCAGCCGGGCCCCCGGCACCCGCCGCGACACGGTGTCCCATGCGGCGAGGAGCACGTCCTGCCCCTTCTGCCGGCACAGCCGCCCCACACACACCACCAGCGGCGTGTCGGCCCCGGTTCCGGCGAGCAGCGGAAGCCCGGCCCGTACGGCGGCCGCGTCGGCGGGCCGGAACCGCCCGGTGTCGACCCCGTTGGGGATCACCGACCACCGGGCACGCACCCCGGACCGCTCCCCGGTCGCCCGCTCCGCCTCACTGACGCACACCACCCGCGAGGCCCAACGCGCCCCCGTCCGCTCCCAGCCGAGCGCCAGCGCCCCCATGGCGCCGCCGACCGCCTCGAACGACCACGCGTGCGGCTGGAAGACCGTCGGTACGCACCCCCGCACCGCGAGCCGGCCCGCCAGCCCCGCCTTCGCGCTGTGCGCGTGCACGAGGTGGGGCCGTACGTCGTCCAGGACGCGGCGCAGTCGCCGCACCTCGGAGACGAGCGCCGGGCCCGGCGAGCGGGTCGCCGCCCAGTGCCGTACCTCCGCGCCGAGCGCGCGCAGGGCGGGGGCGAGCGGACCGTCGGGGCAGGCCACCGAGACCCGCAGCCCGTCGGCGAGCTGAGCCCGCACCAGGTCCGTCACGACACGGGCCACCCCGCCGTCGACCGGCTGGGTGAGGTGCAGGACCCGCGACGGAGGGTCGGATGGTGACAGGTGCATGCGGGTTCCTCGCTCATGGGCGGCGCCGGGCGGCGCACGTCACTGCTTGGCGTCGACGGCGACGAAGAGCGCCCCGACCCAGGCCGCGTCCCGCTGCGAAACGATCCGGAAGGCCAACTGGTCACCGCCGCGCCGGATTCCGTCGCCCAGTTCGAGAACATCCGAGTCGTATCCGAGCGTGTTCGAGTACGCCGGCGCACGCCCGATGCCGGCCCTTCCCGGCCCGCTGATCGTGGAGTTCAGTACGTCGCCCCTGGGATTGGCCGCGTCGCCGAGCGCGACGGCCCGTCCCCGGCCGGTCGCAACGGTGAGCGAATCGCCCCCGTGCCCGCGGTCCCCGTCGTAGGCCACCAGGCCCACCTGGCCGCGCGCCCGCTTCGGGAACGCCGGACCGCGCATCAGGAGCCGCTGCTCCCCGCCCTTGGCGACCGTGTCGAAGCCGTCCCACACCGCCAGGTGCCGCAGCGGCTCGGCGGGGTTCTCGTACGCCACCATCAGCGTCCACCCGCCCCACGCGCCGGCCGCCGAGCGGCCCATGGCCACGTTGACCTGCGCCACCGTGTAGAGCCCGGACCCGCTGGACCGCACCAGCCGGGTCACGTCCGCCGACGCCTGGAAGGCGTCCGCGCCGCGCGCCACCCGGTGCCCGACCACCCGGTCCGCGAGCACCTCCTTGTACTCGCCGCCCGGCTCCGCGATCAGCACCCGCCCGTTGTCCTTCGGGGGCTTCTGCTCGCCGACCCGCAGGTTGCCGCCCCAGTACAGCCGCGCGTAGGTCACCCGCGCGCCCGGCGGCAGCCGGACCTCGCCGCGGCTGGAGTTGTAGGTGTTCGGGTCCCGGTCGACGTCGATGTAGAACATGTCGAAGCCGCCGTTGACCGCCGTACGGCCCGCACGCGCGGTCAGGCAGGGGGAGGTAGCCGACGCGGCCGCCGGTCCGGACGGGGTCCGGCAGGTGATGGAGGAGTTGGCCGCGCGGACGATCCCGCCGTGCTGCACCGCCCGGTAGCGCTGGGCGAACGCCAGCCGCTCGGCCTCGGGCGCGGGCGGCGCCGGCGGCGCGGCCGTCGCGGGGGCGCCGACGGCCCAGAGAGCAGTCAGCGCGCAACAGCCCGCCATCGCACGGCGCAGCAGAGGACCCGGGTGAATTCGCATGTCCGGCGGTGCCCTTTCGGGAGCTCGTTCTGGTGCTGGGGGCAAGCCGCGGATCGTCGTGGGAACGGGCGGAACTCAGCGCATCACAGGGGGAAATCGACGCATGGACACGGGCCGCGGCGGCCCCAAGAGGTGCGCAACTCTATCCGGCTATTGGTATTTATCCGGCGAAACGCGCCAAGTGTGTCGGAATGGTGAAGCAGGGCGTTTCATGAGATCACTCCATCGGAGGCACAACCCCGGATGCCGGCCGCGCGTTGACTCTGCGCCGGGCATCCCCGCCCGGCTGTCTTTTGCGTCAACTCCAAGGAGCACCTCTCCATGTCGCGTATCGCGAAGGGCCTGGCCCTGACCTCCGTTGCTGCCGCGGCCGTGGCGGGCACCGCCGGCGTCGCCACCGCCGACAGCGAGGCGAAGGGCGCCGCCGTCCACTCCCCGGGTGTGCTGTCCGGCAACGCCGTCCAGGTTCCGGTCCACATCCCGGTCAACGTGTGCGGTAACACCGTGAACATCGTCGGGCTGCTGAACCCGGCGTTCGGCAACAAGTGCTTCAACGACTGACGTTCGCGCGGTTTCTTCGGCCGGCCGTTCTCCCGTGGGGAGGACGGCCGGTTCGCGTTGGGCCGATTGGAGGCCGCTCGGTTGCGGGCGGGGAGCGCCGATTCCACGGTGACACCAGGAACCGTCGCCCCGAACGGAAGGTCCTCCATGCCTGCCTCGCCCGCGCGGCGCCTCGCCACCTCCGCGGTCTGCGCCGCGCTCCTGCTCGGCGTGACCGCCCCCGCCGCGACAGCGGTCGACGCCGGCTCCGCGCGTGACCGCGCCCGGCCGACGGTGCCCGTCCCCGACGCGGACACGCTGCTGACGCAGGTCAAGGGGTTCGGTGACCTCGGCGGCGTACTGAAACCGGTCACCGATCTGCTGAACGCCGTGCTCACGGCGGACGACGGCCGCCTGACCGCCGACCGGGCGGCGAAGCTGGGCAAGGCGGCCCGGGCCGCGCTCACCGAGGCCAGGGGCGGGGGGAAGGGGAAGGGGAAGGGTACGGGCAACGAGACGGGCACGGGGAAGGGGAAGGGGAAGGGTACGGGCAAGGGCACGGGCGCCGTCCCGGACACGCAGGCTGGTCCGTCGCCGGGCGCCGTCCCGGTCGCGTCGGGCGTCCCGTCGTCCGTACCCGTCCCGGCCGCGCCGGTTCGCCCATCGCCGGTCGCCGTCCCGGCCGCGTCGGCCGCACCCTCGTCCGTCGCCGCCGCAGTCTCCTCACCCGTCGCCTTCCCGGTGGGCGCCGCCCCACTCGCCACCCCCGTCGCCTTCCCGGTGGGCGCCGCCCCCGTCGCCGTCCCGGTGGGCGCCGTCCCGGTCTTCGGCTCGGTGGGTCCGGTGGACGACGCGCTCGTCGTGTTGCGGAAGGCGGTCGACGCCCTGCTCGCGGTGTCCGTCTCCGGGGACGTCGCCAGGGTGGGGCCCGCCGTCAGCGGGGTCCTGACCGGTGTCGTGCGGGTCGTCGCGGCGACTCTGCTCGGCAGCGGCCTTCCCGCACCCACCGGCCGCGTCCCGGGGAGACCGCCCGTCGGCCTGGTCCCCGTGACGCCGCCCGTCTCGCCGGTCCCGTCGAATCCGCCCGCCGGCCCGGTCCTCGTACAGCCGCCCGTCCGTCCCGTCGTCGTGAAGCCACCGGTCGCACTGCCTGTCGAGTGAGACCGGGACGCGGCGCGTGCGGCGGCTCCGTCCCCCCGCCCCGCGCCGGCAGCCGTCGCACCGGCCACCGTCCCCGGTCGGTGCGACGGCTGTTTCGTATGACGTATCGCTCGGCGTCAGATATGACCTGTCCGATACGGGGTTTCCGCCGGCCCGGGCACTCGTTGGGCACGGCGCAGTGCTTCCCGTATCCGAGGAGAGGAACACGATGAAGTCCCTGAAGGCCGCCGCTGTCGTCGCCGGGTCCATGGCCATCGCTGGGGCCGCGACGCCGGCCTTTGCCTACGACGCCGCGGACGTCACGCCCAGCAGCCTCAACGGCGCGGTGAACACCATCCTCAGCCACCCCCTCGAGATCGAGCCGCCGCTCCGGCACCAGTCGAACGCGCTGGACACGGAGAACAAGGACTCCCTGCTCAACGTCGTCAACGGCGTGACGAAGACTCTCAACGCACCCTCGGGTCCCACAAAGCTCCTCGGCGGCCTGCCCCTCCAGGGCGGCTGACGGCTCCTCCGTACGGTCGGGAAGGGCCGGTTCCGCATCCTCGCGGAGCCGGCCCTTCGTGCGGGTGCCGCATCCTCGGTGACCGGGCCCTTCGTGCGGGTGCCGCATCCTCGGTGACCGGGCCCTTCGGGTGGGTGCCGCGCTGTTCGAGCCGTATCCCTCGTTCGTGTGGTCGGCCGCCGCCCATCGCCCGGGCGGGTGAAAACGCGACCGAGGCGTTTGGCAGCCGTGGATAGGGTTCCGCGGTGACCTCAACTTCCGCTGAGACCCGCCCTTTCCGTCCGGCCGAGATCGGCACGCTCGTCGTCATGGCGTGGAGCGGCGAAGCCCCCGACGGGGACATGCCCTACCTGCTCGCCTACACCCTCGGTGACGGCGTGAACGGCCCGGAGGGCTCCTCCGCCGCCGTCGCGGATCTGCTGTCGAGCCTCGGCCTGCCCCTCGGGGAACAGGTCGTCGACGGCGCCGCCCACCCCAGCCTGCCGGTCACCCTGCTCGTCGAGGCCGGCCAGGCCGTCGTCACCATGCCGCAGCTGAACGCCCAGTGCCCCGCCCCGCCGGAGTGGCTCGCCGCCGTCGGCGAACGCGGCTTCGCGTATCTGGTGTTCGCGACCCGCCCCTGGCCGCAGGCCGAACCCGGCAAGCCCGTGGAGCCGGAGGCCCTCGCCGCCTTCGCCGGCGACAGCGAGACCCTCGGCAGTGCGGCACACGTCCTCCTGCCGGCGCGCAGCCTGCGCTACTGATGGCCGACCCGGCACGGCGGTCGGTGCGCACGGCGGGCGGCAGCCGTGCCTTCGCGATCCTGCTGCTGCTCACCGGCGCGGCCGGCCTGCTCGCCTCCTGGGTGATCACCCTCGACAAGTTCAAGCTGCTGGAGGACCCGGACTTCACTCCTGGATGCAGCCTCAACCCGGTCGTGTCCTGCGGCAACATCATGAAGAGCGACCAGGCGTCCGCCTTCGGCTTCCCCAACCCGATGCTCGGCCTGGTGGCCTACGGCATCGTGGTCTGCGTCGGCGTGAGCCTGCTCGCCGGGGCGGAGTTCCCCGGGTGGTACTGGCTCACCTTCGAGGCGGGCACGCTCTTCGGGGTCGGGTTCGTGACCTGGCTGCAGTTCCAGTCGCTGTACCGGATCAACGCGCTGTGCCTGTGGTGCTGCCTGGCCTGGGTCGCCACCATCGTCCTCTTCTGGTACCTGACCTCGCACCTCGTACGCCACGAGTTCCTGCCGGCTCCGGCCTGGCTGCGTGTGTTCCTCGACGAGTTCACATGGGTGCTCGTCGTGGCGCACCTCGGTGTGATCGGCATGCTGATCCTGACCCGCTGGTGGGATTTCTGGACAAGCTGACGCGCTGTCACGCAGGCCGTGCCGATCAAATGCCTCTAGGACTAATGCGGCAGTCGGGCGAATCTTGCGCTGATGGAGATCCCCGGATCGTTGAGCCGGTACGGCGGCGAGCCCCCCGACGGGGCGGGCGGACCGCCGATTCCAGCGCACCAGCCCATTTCTGGAAGGGACCGTACCGAGCATGAAGCCGACCACCCGAGGAACCCTTGCCGCCGTCGTCACCGGTGTGGCGGCCGCTATCGGTGCCTCCGCCGCCCCCGCAGCCGCGGCCGAGACGGTCCCCGTCCCCGTACCGCTCGAAGGCGTCGAGCACTCCCTGAACGTGAAGATGCCCCGGCTGGGCGGCGAACTGCCGCTGCTCAGGCCGGGCGCCCCCGAGGGCCCGCAGTACGTCGAGGGGCGGCTGCTGCCGGCCAGTGCCCTGCCGCAGGTCCCGCTCGGCGCCGCGCTGCCCGGCGTCGTCGCCGACGCCCCGCTGCCCCGGGTCGTCGGCAAGGGCTTCGAGCACGTGGGCGTCGACGCGCCCGCCGCCGACCTGCGGACCCTCACCCCGGGCCTGCACGTCGACACCCCGCTGACCTCCCCGAACCCCCAGATGTTCGGTCTCCCGCTGACGAAGAACCCCGAGCTGGGTCTGCTCGCCCCCGTGCTGCAGACGGCGCCGACCGCGAACCTCGGCCTCGGCTGAGCCCGGGCGCGGACGAGGAGAGGCCCGGCGCCACACGGCCCGGGCCCGGCCACCGGGAGGCCACCGCCATCGAACCGACCAGGAGAGAGTGTTGTTCGCCAGAAGAGTGACGGCGCCCCCGGACCCCGCCCGCACGAGAACCCGGCGCAACGCCCTGCGCGCCCTGGGCGTGTCGGCCCTCGCCCTGGCCGTCGCCCCCGTCGTCGCCGTGTGGCCCCGGCGCCCGGCGCGCCCCGACGAGGTCTCCTTCGACGAGACGTACCGGGGCCGCCGTATCCGGGGCGAGAGGGCCGGCACACACGAGGCGGCCTACCTGGGTGCCCGGGAGCCGGCCCCCGGCGACTGGTCCGTGACCGTCGACGGACGCCCCCTGCACCTCATGCGACGCGCGGACGGCACGTATCTGAGCATGATCGACCACTACCGCTCGTACCCGACGGCCCTCGCCGCGACCCGCGCCGCCGTCGACGAGCTGGGGGACACACAGCGACTGCGCACGACGGGCGCGGAGGGGGCGGCCGGCCATGGTGTACACGCGTAGGGACGTCAGCACCCTCACCCGAGGCGAGCGGCGGCGGTTCGTCGGCGCGCTGCTGGAGCTGAAACAGCGCGGCGAGTACGACGAGTTCGTACGGATGCACATCGACCACTACGTCTCGGACGGCGAGGGCGGTCTGCGCACGGCCCACATGGCGCCGTCCTTCCTGCCGTGGCACCGCAGGTTCCTGCTGGACCTGGAGACGGCGCTGCGCCGCGTGGACGACTCGGTGACCCTGCCGTACTGGGACTGGACCCGCGACCGTACGACGACGTCGGTGCCGTGGACGGAGGACCTGCTCGGCGGCAACGGGCGGCGCTCCGACCACCGGGTGATGACCGGGCCCTTCGCGTTCGGGAACGGCAGGTGGACGATCACGGAGGGGCTCACCGACATCGAGTACCTCACCCGGGACCTCGGCTACCCCCGCAACCCGGTCGACCTGCCCACGGCCCGGGACCTGGAAGGGGTTCTGAGCGACCCCGTCTACGACAAGGCGCCCTGGAACTCCATGTCGCGCGGGGGTTTCCGCAACCGGCTCGAAGGGTGGGGCGCCGGGACGGGCAACACGTCGTGGCTCACCCACAACCGGGTGCACCGGTGGGTCGGCGGGCACATGGTGGGCGGTGCCTCCGTGAACGACCCTGTCTTCTGGCTCCACCACGCCTTCGTGGACCTCCAGTGGACACGCTGGCAGCGGCGTCACCCGGAGGCCCGCTATCTCCCGGCGACGCCGCCGCCCCGCGGGGACGCCCAGCGCGGGCGGGTCGTCGCACGGCACGAGCGGATGCGGCCGTGGCGGCTGACTCCCGCGCAGTTGGAGGACGTGGGGCACATCTATCGGTACGTGTGAGCGGGCGTGTACCGGTGCGGGTGCGCGGGCGCACACGGGTAGGGGTGCGCGCACGGTGAAGAACGGCGAAGAACGCCGCAGCACGACGAAGAACAGCGACAAACAGCGAAGAACAGCGAAGCACGGCGAAGCCCCCGGCGGTCGGACACCGTCGGGGGCTTTGTGTCGCTGTGTCGCTGCTGGGCGTCGCGCCGGTCAGCGGCCGTAGCCGGACGGGGCGTCGTGGTTCTTGCTGTCGTCCTTGTCCTTGTCCTTGCCGTGGTCGCCGCTGTTGTTGATGCAGACGTTGCCGAAGGCCGGGTTCAGGGCACCGACGATGATGTTGACGGTGTTCCCGCACAGGTTGACCGGCACGTGAACAGGGACCTGGACGAGGTTGCCGGACAGGACACCCGGCGAGCCGACGGCCTGGGCCTCGGCGCCCCCGTCCGCCGTGGCCAGGCCGGCGCCGCTGATCACCACGGCGGAGGTGCCGAGGGCGACGACGGCTGCCTTCGCGATGCGAGACATCACGTTCTCCTTCTTGGTCGGTGAGCACGGCCCCATCGGATCGGGCCCGCACGCCCCTTCAACGCGTCCGCGCATCCGGGGTCACGGCGTCCCCCGGGGGATCACCCTTTCCGAACGGGACACGTGGGGGAGACCGCTTTCCGGTGGGCCGAACGGGGCGGAAAATCGGTTCGCCCCAGGAGGGAGGGCGGCTAGCCTCCGGCGGGCGGGCGCACGTGTGAGCGCCGGCACCGATACAGGGAGCGGGCGGCGTGGAGAAGCAGACGGAGCCGAGCGGGCGGGTCGAGGCGAACGAGGTCGTGCTGCGCACCTTCGTGCGGGACGGACGGCTCGTCCGGCTGCCCGCCAAGTGGCAGAAGAAGCTGGTCGTGCTGCGACACGTGGCCGAGCGGACGTTCGAGCCGGGGATCGACTACCCCGAGCGGGACGTCAACGACAGGCTGCGCGCCTGGTGCGAGGACGCACCGGTGGACCATGTGACGCTGCGCCGCTACCTGGTGGACCTGGGGCACCTGCGACGGCAGTTCGGGCACTACTGGGTGCCGGAGGGCGAGCACGAGGGCGAGCGCGAGGGCGAGCGCGGCGTGAAGGCCGGGGCCCGTCAGCCCAGTTGGCGTACAGGGGAACCGGCCAGGTACGCCTGGATGTCCTCGACCGCCTGGTGCAGGTAGGGCCGCTGAGCTGGGTGTTTGCCTGACACCAAAGTCATTGCCCTTGGTCGCTTTCGCCGTCGTTCCCCGCAGTTCCCCGCTCTATCTGGTGCGCTTGTGGTGCGTCGGTCGTGTCCTGGCCCGGTGCATTCGACTCGTCGGCTCCGCCGTACAGATCGGCTCGGAGACGCTCTTTGGCCGCTTCGAGGCGTGGACCGTAGTCGGGCCTGAAGATCTCGCTCAGCGTCTTGTCCAGGGTTCCGGAGATCGCGTAGATCGGCGACCAGACGGCTCGGTCATGGATGACCCCCTCGAGGTCGTCGGACTGGAACATGACTTGGTAGAGCCAGTCCGACAGCACGAACGCTTGATCGCGCGTGAGCTTGATGGTGATCGCTTCCTCGTCCACGCCCTCAACCTAGCTGCCGGGACTGGTGGTGTCGTGGGGCGGCGCTGCCATGAAGGCCAACCCCCTTTCCAACTGTGTTGGTGGCGTCTGGGGCTGGGTGCAAGGCGTTCCTGCGTTCATGGGCGATTGGCCTGTGCGACGAGGACGCCGTGCGGTCCCCTCTGAACGGCCGTGAACGGGGTTGAATGAGACGGAAACTGAGACGGGCCCCGACAGAGCGCCAGCTTCTGGCCGACCCGGAGATGGCCCCGCTTGTGACCTTGTCCGATGCCGTCCAAGGAACCATGCTCGCCTACATGACCATGATGTGTGGCCCCCTCGACAGCGTGCCGCTGGAGGGTCTCTTCCATGGCCTTGATGCTCCTGGCAGACAGCGCATGCTCCACGCCGCAGCCGCGGTGGATGCCGCGCGCTCCACGGGCCAGGTGCCTCGGTGGCTGTGGTTTCCGGACCACAACGAGCGCCCTGACGTCCAGAATGACGGTGCTGTGCCGGAGATCCTGCTCTCTGAGATCTCCCTCTACGACGAGGGCGGCGATTGGCTTGAGGCGGCGATCGATGTCGAGTGGACGCCTGCTGGCCTGCTGAACGTCTGCGCAGCGATGGGCATGGCGTGTTGGTGCCCGGAGGATCACGGGGCCCACTACGCCCCGCTTCTCAACGTGCCTGTCGACGACACCACCTCGCTGGATGAGGCGTTTGAAGTGGCTGCGCACGTCCTGGTGGACTGGCTTAGCGGATCCCGCGACCCAGCCCACTGGAGGGAGCGGGCGAATCTGCCGCAGCGCAGTTCACTTGCTCCCCCGGCCGCGCAGGAACGCTCGGGGTAACGCGCTCCCGGCTGGCCAGGAGGAGAGAGACACCGAACGCGCTCTCAGCTTGGGAAGCTGCGGGCATCGAGAGCACGTTGTAGGCGCTGATCTGCTCAAACGGCCGGTTGGCGGCCTCTGAGGGCTCGGCTGTTTTCACCGTGATTCCCCGCTGTTCCCCGCTCGATCTGGTGCGCTTGTGGTGCAGCGCTGTCGGCCTGGCCTTCTACCAACCGGCACGTCGGCAAGTGCGTCAGAGGTGTTCCTTGGCTGCTCGGACCAGTCGGCTGATGTCGTCACGGGTCCGCACCCTGACATTGTCGAGTTCAGTTCTGTTGTCTGTTTTGGGTAGCGATGTAACGTCTGCGAGCACGGCCTCCGCGGCTCGGCTCAGCGCCTCGTCATCGGTGAGCATCTGCACCCGGAACAGTGCCTCTTGCGCGTTGGAGCGTAGGTCGTAGGCGCGGATCCGCACTGTGTCGGGGTCCTCAGGTGGTGGCTGTTCGTGCTCGCAGAACCAGAGGTGAACCAGGCAGCGGCGGTAGTTGACCAACGCGCCGGCGTAGGCGGAGTAGGCATCGAGTCGTTCCTGCCGGAGCTTCTCGCTGCGGGTGAATTGGTGGCTCCTGTCGGCGGTGCGCTGCTGGAACGCCAGGGTGATCCCTGAACCGAGCAGCGTGCCCAGGACGGCTATGCCGCTGGCGATGATGGTCTCCACATCCCAAGCTGATCACGCATTGCCGTCCTCCATGGGCCGTAACCCGACTCCGATGCCACGCGCTTTCCAACTGTGTTGGTGGCGTGGTGAGCGGTGTACAGGGGCGTTCACCTGCGTTCATGGGTGGCTGAATGCCGGGAGGTGTGCGCGGGCGGGTCTCCCTTGAACGAGCGTGAACGCTGCTGAATGAGACGGAAACTGAGACGGGGCCCGCGCACAACTCGGGTGATGGTTGGTTGCGGTCGGCGCTAGCGTGCGGCGGTGATCAGCAATGAGGGAGTACACCTGGGTGCGGAGGCCGCACGTCGCCTGGCACAGACGGGCCTCTACGAGTTCGAGCCGGGGTTGACGGACGCCGAGTTCATGCGCATCGACACGGGGCGCCACCGCTTCAGGAGTTCGATCCGAGCCCGCTCCTGCCGGTTCGTCGACTGGCGCGGAGGTCGGAGGGAGTCGCTGATGTACGTCCCGTTCTGTGTCGTTGATGTCAGCCGTGGATGTCAGATGCCCTCCGGGGGTGCTGCATGTCGTTGCTGTACAGCGGCGAGGCACCGTCGCTCGTCCTGGGCCCGGACCGTTGTCAGTGCCACTTGCTAGTTTGCCTTGTGGAGTGAGACCGGTCAGAGAACCTTCGAGGTCCGCGGTCAAGGGGGGGTGGGCATAAAGGTCCCCGGAAGCCACCTCGGGACTATGTTGCAGGCCGTAGATCCCCACCCCCCTCATCCTCTGCGGTCAGCGGTCGCCACCTCCACTGAACGGTTGTGCCCGGGAGCCTCCCTCACTCCTCCCCAGGCGGTATAAGGCGATCAGCGCTCTCAGCGTCATCCACGTGTCCGTGAGCGTCAACGGTGATCGGGGTGGCGCGTCCTCGGGCCGTGACCAGCCAAGCAAGAACCTGCTCGGTCAATGGCCCGTTGCTGGGCCCTTCGTCCTTCCAGTACGCGCGCCAGCCGCCACCTGGTACGGCGGCTACCACCTGGTCGGCCTGCTCCAGGTGGGAGAAATCTGGGTAGTCCGTCACGGGGCGGCGGGTGCCGCGTTTGGGATCGACCACGAGTGCCACGCCCGTCGCCTCATCCCAGGCGTCCACATGCGCTGTCCGACCGATCGTCGTCTCCGTGCCGGTGAAGATTGCGAGCCAGCCTGTCCCGTTGAAGTAGCGCATGCGGTCATCGTCCACGACGGAGGGCCGGCCCGGCTGGGAAGTGCCCACTTCGGCGCCCTGGCGGGCCACCAGCTTGGGAAGCTTCGGGCATTCGGGGGTGGTACGGCAGCTGAACTGGGTGAACGTGGGTGAGTGTCCCTGTCGGGCTCGGCAACCGTCCCCGAGAATCCCCGCTGTTCCCCGCTCGTTCCGGTGCGCTAGCGGTGCGCCGACCGCATCCCCGTTCCCGTCTGTTCGGTTCGGTCCTCCTTGCCGGGGTGGGCGCACTACGGTCGGGCACATGAAGGTCCGTCACCATGTACGTGCGGTTCTGCTCGATGGCGGTCAGCTGGTGTTCCTCCGCCGAGGATGGCCGGGCGGCACCTCCTACTGCACGACCGTCGGTGGGGGCGTCGAAGCTGAAGACGCCGACCTTGAAGCGGCTCTACGCCGTGAAGTGATGGAAGAGATCGGTGCCACCATCGGCCCGGCGAGCGAGTTCCTGACCTTGACCGAACCGGGCGACAAGGTCACCGTCGTACAGCACTTCTTTCGCGCTGACGTGCTGGACATGGATCTCAACCGCCGCAGCGGCCCTGAGCTTGATGATCCCGACATAGGCGACTTCTCGCCGGTGCGAGTCGCGTCGGACGCGTCAGCCTTGAGAGCGCTTGAACTCCATCCGCCCGAACTCGCCGTCTACCTACGGGAGCACGCCGAGAATTGGGGGTTTGAGTGGGCGCGATAGGCCTTCGACACGAACCGCCGACCGGAAGCGCCGCGGGACGTCGTGACCATCCTCCGATGGATCGAGCGGAACTCCCTGCCGGTCTCGGGCCTGGGAGGACCCCGCGAGGGCCGACGCCGTCCTCCAGGCCCTTGATACCGGCTCGACGGCAAGCAGGCGGCGGCCTGGTCCCGCGAGCGGCACCGCAGGATCCTGAACGTTGTCATGAAACACGCGATCAGGCGCGGCCTCCTCCGGGACAACCCTCTGCCCAAGGGCAAGGAGGCGACGGCCGTCACCAGGACGAGCAATGCCGTGGACAAGCGCTGCCTCCTCAACGCCGATCAAGCGGCGGCACTCCTCGGCCACATCCGGAAGCGGTTTCGGGGAGGCAAGCGGCTGCACGCGATCTTCGCGACGCTGTACTACTGCGGGCCGCGTCCGGAAGCGGCCGTGGCCATACGCGTGGCTGATGTGAAGCTGCCCGTAGCGATGCCGCCGACCAATGGTGCGAACTGGTGATCCACATCGCGACTCCGGAAGTCGGCAAGCAGTGGACGGACACGGGGGACATCCACGAACGGCGCGACCTCAAGGGGCGGGCCGAAGGTGAGACCCGCACGGTGCCGGGGCACCCGGCACTGACCCACATCCTGGGGCAGCACATCGAGGGCGAGGCACTGAAGCCCGGTGACCTCCTCTTCCAGGGTGAGGACGGTGGCCTCCTCGCGGGATCCGTCATCCGTCGTGCCTGGCGCGGTGCTCGGCAAGCGGTGCTGCCACCGCACGTCTTCGACTCACCGACGGGCAGGCGGGTCTACGGCAACCGCCACACACGCCTCGCCAAGTGGCTCAACGACGGCATACCGCCCGCTCAGGTCGCCGAGTGGGCCGGCAACAGCGTGCCCGTGCTGCTGGCCACCTACGCCAGGTGCATCGACGGGCAGCTGCCTGACCTGAAACGGCGGCTCGAAGCCGCTGCAGACCTGCCGGAACCTGCCGAAGGTCAGTGCGCTGAGTCACACGGCACCCGCCGGAAATCGTCCTGAGCGGCGCCGAGAACTTCGACACGTATTCGACACGGCGACCCGCAGAATCCCGTTGACAGCCGTACCGCCCCGGAATCCCACCCTCGGCCATGGAGGGGGCTCCGGGGCTTCCTGCCGGGTCCCGAGATGGCGTCTGACCAGCAAAAAGCCCTCCCGGAGGAGGGCGGGGTGTGGGCGCCCCCGGCAGGACTCGAACCTGCGGCCAAGCGCTTAGAAGGCGCCTGCTCTATCCACTGAGCTACGGGGGCCGGGTGTGGTGGCCTCTGTCTTGGTGCCCGGGTGTGGGCTGATCCGTGACGTCGCCGGGGACAAGGATAGAGCTCCCGAGTCCTTGTCCCTGTTGCTTCGCCTCCGTGGCTCAATGTGGAGGTTCGGTGAAGCGGTCCTGATAATCGCAGGCAGGTACGAATCGTGCACCTCTTTTGGCGCATCGAGGCGCGGGTGTTGTGCACTCGTTATGCCTGCGCCCCTCTCGTCCCCTCCATCCCGTGTGTCCTGTCGGCGCGCAGACGTACTTATATGCTTCAGAAAGTCCACAAAATTGGGCATTCTTCGCATGTGGTGACCTTGGACGTACGGCCTCAGCTGCTTGACGCGCTCTCCACCTTGCGCGACCGTGTCGCCGCCGCGCGCTTTCCGCTGCCCCTGGCAGGAGCCCCGCGCGCGCGTGCCAACCGCGACGAACTGCTCGCGCAACTCGACGACTACTTGGTGCCCCGCTTGCGGGAGCCCGAAGCGCCATTGCTGGCCGTTGTCGGGGGCTCGACCGGAGCCGGCAAGTCCACCCTCGTCAACTCCCTGGTCGGGCGGAAGGTCAGCCAGGCCGGCGTCCTGCGGCCGACCACCCGGACGCCCGTCCTGGTCTGTCACCCCGAGGACCACCACTGGTTCAGCGGCATGCGCGTACTGCCCAACCTCACGCGCGCGTGGCTGCCCCAGCAGGAACTGGGCCAGGACCTGGGTGACGAATCATTCCCCCCGGACCGGGACGGCGAGCGCGTGCTGCGCATCGAGACCGCCGAGAGCCTCCCACGCGGCCTCGCCCTGCTCGACGCGCCGGACATCGACTCCCTGGTGGCCGAGAACCGCGTCCTCGCCGCGGAACTCATCTGCGCCGCGGACATCTGGGTGATGGTGACCACGGCCGCGCGGTACGCCGACGCCGTGCCGTGGCATCTGCTGCGTACCGCGAAGGAGCACCGGGCCACCCTCGTCACGGTGCTCGACCGGGTCCCCCACCAGGTCGTGTCCGAGGTCTCCCGCCAGTACGCGGCCCTGCTGACCAAGGCGGGCCTCGGCGACGTCCCCCGGTTCACGGTTCCCGAGCTCCCCGAGTCCGCCTGGGGCGGCGGGCTGCTGCCGGCCACCGCCGTCGCGCCGCTGCTGACCTGGCTCACCCAGCAGGCGACCGACCCGGCCGCCCGGCAGCAGGCCATGGCCCGCACGGCCCACGGCGTACTCGACTCGCTGCGCACCCGGATGCCCGAGCTGGCCAGCGCCGCCGCCCAGCAGTACTCCGCCGCGCTCCGGCTCACCTCGGCCGTCGACATGGCGTACGACGGCGAGCACGCGCGCGTGAAGGGGCGCTTGCAGGCCGGGGCCGTACTCGCCGGCGACGCCCTGAAGCGGTGGCGCAGCTATCCGCTCGACTGCACCGCCGGGGAACTGCTCGACGCGCTCGTGGAGAGCCTCGGCACGCTGCTGATGTGCGCCGTCACCGCCGCCGACGAGCGCATCCGCGAGACCTGGCGGCGCGAACCGGCCGCCGTGGCCGCCGGGCTGATGGATCGTCTGTCCACCTCCGGGAACACCGAGCACCGCATCGGGATGACCGTACGGCGCTGGCGGCGTGTCCTGGAGGAGTACGCCGAGGAGGAGGTGCGCGACCTCGACCGGGGCGTCGCGCCCGACCCCGAGACCGTCGCCGCGCTGGTCGCCACGGCCCTGCTGGGCGGTCGCCGGGCCAGGGCGGCCGGTGAGGGGCTCGCCGAGCGGATCGGGGCACACGGCGCGCTCCGGCTACGCGATCGCGGGGGACGGCTGCTCACCGAGTACCTCGAACGGGCGCTCGACACGGAGCGCGACCGCCGCCTCGCCCCCCTCGACGCGCTCGACGTCCACCCCGAGCCGCAGGCCGAGCTCATCGCCGCGCTGTCCGTACTGCAGAAGGAGAGGTGACCGCCGTGACCGCCGTCACTGACCACGCGGACCAGACCGGGGACGGCGTCCCCGCAAAGGCCGACGATCAGGAAAACGGCCTCCCTGGGGGCGACGTTTTCGAGCGGAAGCGTCCCGGGGGTGGCGAGGAGGGGCGTAGTTCAGCGGAGGCTGAGGAGGTGGGGGGTGCCGATGCTGATGAGTCTCCAGGTGCTGATGAGAGTCCCGAGGTTGATGACTCGAATGGTGTCGGTGACACCGGCGATGGCGGTGAGGTTGAGGGTTTGAAGAGCGGCGCCGACGGAGACCGGGCCGGGACACCTCCGGAAGGGTCCGAGAAATCTTCGAGTGGGTCCGAGGAGCCTTCGGATGGGTCCGAGGAGCTTTCGGATGAGTCCGAGGAGCCTTCGGAAGGGTCTGAGAGCGGCTCGGAGACTCCGGAGGGTTCCGAGAGCCAGGAGGGTGAGGCCCCGGGGGAGAAGCGCGTGAAGCGGGAGCGGCGTGGGATCTGGTGGGGCCGGGGGGCTCGGGAGGACCGTGGAGGCCGGGAAGGGCGCGAGAAGGGTGCCCACGCCCGCGTGAAGGACGACGGCGACGACACGGCCGACACGGCTGAGTCCCGCCGTACCGCATCCGCCGAGTCAGCCGGTCGTAGGGACCAGGCCGGTCGTACGGACCGAGCCGACCGTACGGACGCCGCTGGCCGTCGCGGCCTGGCCGACCGCTCCAACCGCTTCGACCGCCCCAACCACACAGAGCGCACCAATCGTACGGACCGCCCCAACCGCACAGAGCGCGCCAGTCGTACCGGCCCCGGCCGTGCCGCGGTCGGCCGTGAGGAACCCGCCGGTGGTCAGGAGGCCGAGGGCTCCTGGGACGACGGGCTCATCGCGCGGAGGGTGTCCGAGACGAGCGGTTCCGAGGAGGTCAACCCGGTGCCGATGGTGGAGACGAAGCCCAGCGGTGCGCAGTCGGTCAGCCCGCTGTCGTACGACACCGCCCTGAGGTCGCGGCTGGACGCGTTGCGGGAGCTGGTCGGGCTGTCGCGGACACGGCTGGACAGCAGGACGCTCGCCGAGGCGGGGCGGGTGCTGGACGAGGCGGCGGCGCGGCGCAAGCTGTCGGGGCAGCACACGGTCGTCGCCATCGCGGGCGCCACCGGCAGCGGCAAGTCGACGCTGTTCAACGCGCTCGCCGGCGTGGCGATCTCGGAGACGGGTGTTCGCAGGCCCACCACGGCCGCGCCCATCGCGTGCAGCTGGAGCGACGGCGCCGCCACCCTGATCGACCGGCTCGGCATTCCGGGACGGCTGCGGCGTCGGCCGGTGCAGAGCGCGGAGGCGGAGGCGCAGTTGGCCGGGCTCGTCCTGGTGGACCTGCCCGACCACGACTCGGCGGCCGTGCAGCACCGGCAGCAGGTGGACCGGATCCTGGGGCTCGTCGACGCGGTCATCTGGGTCGTCGACCCGGAGAAGTACGCCGACGCGGTGCTCCACGAACGGTATCTGCGGCCTTTGGCGGGCCATGCCGAGGTCATGTTCGTGGTGCTCAACCAGGTGGACCGGCTGCCCGGGGAGGCCGCGCACCAAGTGCTCGACGATCTGCGGCGGTTGCTCGACGAGGACGGGATCGCGCTCGGGGAGCACGGCGAACCGGGCGCCGCGGTGCTCGCCCTGTCCGCGCTCACCGGGGACGGAGTGGCGGAACTGCGGGAGGCGCTCGGTCAGTTCGTGGCCGAGCGGGGAGCACCGGGCCGCCGGGTGCAGGCCGATCTGGACGCGGCCGCCGCACGGTTGTGGCCGGTGTACGCCACCGGGCGGCGCACCGGGCTCAGCGAGCGGGCGCGGAACGAGTTCGCCGCCCGGCTCGCCGACGCGGTGGGCGCCACGGCCGCGGGCGAGGCCGCCGAACGGGCCTGGCTGCGCAACGCCAACCGCGCGTGCGGAACACCATGGCTACGGCTGTGGCGCTGGTACCAGGGCCGGAGCGACCTCCCGACCGGACGACACTCCCTGAGGATGCCCGTGGACGAGGAGCCCACCGCGCGGCAGCGCGTCGAGCAGGCCGTGCGGATGCTGTCCGACCGTGCCGCGGCGGGGCTGCCCGCGCCGTGGGCCCAGGCGGTGCGCGAGGCGGCGGCGCGTGGGGCGCTGGGGCTGCCCGAGGCGCTGGACGAGCTGGCGGCACGGGTCGGAGCGCCCACCGGACGGCCGCCGCGACCGGGCTGGTGGCCCGCCGCGGTGCTGGCCCAGGCGTCCATGACCCTGCTTCAGGTCCTTGGCGGCCTGTGGCTGCTGGGGCAGATCGTGGGTGTCATGTCGCCGAACCTGGGGGTGCCGGTGCTGTTGATGGTGATCGGCATCGTCGGCGGTCCGGTCGTGGAGTGGGCGTGCCGGCTGGCGGCACGGGGGCCGGCCCGACGCTACGGCCTCGAAGCCGAGCGGCGGCTCTGGGAGGCCGCCGCCGGATGCGGCCGGGCCCGGGTGCTGGACCCGGTGGCGGCCGAGTTGCTGCGCTATCGGGAGGTGCGGGAGCAGTACGGACGGGTGCTGGGGACGGCGCCGGTGGGGTGAGTCGCCGCCACCGTCTGCACCGTTCACCCGGTCGGGCGGTAGGCGCTGTTCACCCGGTGGGGGTGAACGCGTCGTTCATCTGGCCGGGAAGCAGGCACCGTTCACCCGGTCGGGTGGCCGGGTTTTCCACAACTCGCGGGTAGTACACAGCGCTCGGCGGGCTCGTCCCGACGGCGGCAGTCTGAATCCGCGGCGATCGCAGCGCGACGGTCCCCTCGCACCAAGCGGCGGGGCCGGAGCGGCGCGGTCACCGGAACAGACAGCGGTCGTACGGGACGGGCCCGTACGCGTGTCCGGCCGGCCTCGGCGCCGGCGTGAGGGAGGGTTCGCGAGATGAACGAGACGATGGTGTGCGTGGTGGGGAACGTGGCGACCCAGCCGGTCTGCCGCGAGTTGTCGACGGGCTCCTCGGCCCGGTTCCGGCTGGCGGTGACCGCCCGGTACTGGGACCGGGAGAAGAACGAGTGGACCGACGGCCACACCAACTTCTTCACGGTGTGGGCGCGGCGCACCCTCGCGGCGAACGTGGCCTCGTCGGTGTCGCTGGGCGACCCGGTCGTGGTCCAGGGGCGGTTGAAGGTGCGCACCGAGCAGCGGGACGGACAGAGCTGGGTCTCGGCGGACGTGGACGCGGTCGCGATCGGCCACGATCTGTCGCGGGGCACCTCGGCGTTCCGGCGGACGCCCAGGGGCGAGACTGCGGTCCAGACCCCGTCCCAGCCGGAGCCGAACTGGGAGGCCCCGCCCCCGGGGCACCAGCTCGACACGGAAGCGGAACTACGGCCGGAAGCAGTCGGAGTGACGTGACATCAGAGCTGGCGTGCCCCGCTCGGTGAGCGCCGTCCTGCCCGAACCGTGGCTTATCAGCGGTTGCGTGACGAACACTCCGGACGTAAATCCAGTCGACTTGTCGATAAGCCCTGCCCATGACCTGTGCGGGCGATAACGATTCCGATTCGGATCGGTTGTCCGACCATACGACTGGGAAGAGCGGTGCGCCGCATCCCTAGGATGCCGGGCATAGCTCACGGGGCTTCTGATTCTGCTGGTGGGACCACCCCCCACGTCAACGGGTCCTGCTCGAAGGGAAATTCTGTGGTTTCTTCGTTCTCGGCGCCGTCCTCCGTGTCGTCCGGGTGGTCCGCGTGCAGACGAGGAGCGGCACGTGTGGCCGCCGTGTCGCTCGCGACCGGCCTCGTCGTCGCGGGTGCGATCGTCACCGCGGGCGCGGCCGTCGCCGACGGGGAGGCGGTGCAGAACCCGGGCGGGGCGACGGCCACCATAGGCGGCCTGAAGACGTACGGGACGGCCGTGATCCGTACCGACGGCGGGGAACAGCAACTGCCCGCGGGCTTGTTCGAGATGTTCGTCGACGGTGGCGGCACCCTGCAGACCTACTGCGTCGACGTCCAGAACCCCACGCAGAAGGACGCCAAGTACCGGGAGACCGCCTGGAGTGGCACCTCCCTGGGGCACAACAAGAACGCCGGCAAGATCAACTGGATCCTGCAGAACTCCTACCCGCAGGTGAACGACCTCGCGGCCCTCGCCGGCAAGGCGGGCGCCAAGGGGCTCACCGAACAGGACGCGGCGGCCGGGACCCAGGTGGCGATCTGGCGGTACTCCGACGGGGCAGAGGTGACAGCCCTCGACCCGGAGGCCGAGAAGCTCGCGGACTACCTGGAGAGGAGCGCCCGCAACCTGTCAGAGCCGGCGGCCTCGCTGGCCCTCGACCCGCCGGCGGTCTCCGGGCGGGCGGGCGAACGGCTCGGGCCGGTCAAGGTGCGCACCAACGCCGACGGCGTGACGGTGACCCCGCCGTCGGACGCCACCGCGGCCGGTGTGAAGGTCGTCGACGCGGACGGCAAGGCCGTGACATCGGCGCGTGACGGCAGCGAGCTGTACTTCGAGGTGCCCGAGGACAGCGAGGACGGCTCGGCCGAGCTGGCCGTCGAGGCATCCACCACCGTGCCGGTCGGCCGCGCCTTCGCCTCCGAGACCCGCAGCCAGACCCAGATCCTCGCGGGCTCCAGCGCCTCCACGGTCTCCGCCACGGCCACCGCGACCTGGGCCACCGCGGGGGCGATACCCGCACTGTCCGCCGAGGAGAACTGCGCCGAGGGCGGCCTCGACCTCACCGTGGCCAACCCCGGGGACGAGCCCTTCACCTTCGAGCTCATGGGGATCGAGTACGGCATCGAGGCGGGCGAGACCCGCACGGTGACCATCCCGCTCCAGGAGGACCAGGCGTACGACTTCACGATCAAGGGGGCGAACGGCCTCGCGAAGCAGTTCCGCGGTGTCCTCGACTGCCGCACGGAGACCGAGGCCGACGCGGCCGGGGAGTCCGTGCAGACGCTGAGCGAGCCCAGCCCGGCCACGGTCGGCGGCAGCGCCGTCACCGACTCCGCCGGTGACCTCGCCGAGACCGGAAGCTCCGGCGCGACCCCGGTGATCGGGGGCCTCGCCATCGCCCTCGTGGTGATCGGCGGCGCCGTGATGATCGTCCTGCGCAAGCGGGAGCAGCAGAAGCAGCAGTAGCCGACGAGCAGAGTTCCTTGGCAACTCAACAGCGAGTGACCGCGCGGTGACATCCGCGAGCGACGCGGCCCCGGTACGCCCCTGGCGGCGTCGGGGCCGTGCCGCTCTTGCGGGGGCTCACCATCCGGTTTCCGTCGAGGGCTGGCCGTGCGGCAAGATGGGTGGTACTGCCCACTGCCAGATTTCAAGTTGCCGGACGGTTTCTCTTGGCTGAGTTCATTTACACCATGCGCAAGACGCGCAAGGCGCACGGCGACAAGGTGATCCTTGACGACGTATCGCTGAGCTTCCTGCCCGGCGCGAAGATCGGTGTGGTCGGTCCGAACGGTGCCGGTAAGTCGACCGTCCTCAAGATCATGGCCGGCCTGGAGCAGCCGTCGAACGGCGACGCGTTCCTCTCCCCCGGGTACACGGTCGGCATCCTCCTGCAGGAGCCGCCGCTGAACGAGTCGAAGACGGTCCTGGAGAACGTCCAGGAGGGCGTCGCCGAGATCAAGGGCAAGCTCGACCGGTTCAACGAGATCGCCGAGCAGATGGCCACCGACTACTCCGACGCGCTGCTCGAGGAGATGGGCAAGCTCCAGGAGGAGCTGGACCACGCCGAGGCATGGGACCTCGACGCCCAGCTGGAGCAGGCCATGGACGCCCTCGGCTGCCCTCCCGGCGACTGGGCCGTCACCAAGCTCTCCGGTGGTGAGAAGCGCCGCGTCGCCCTCTGCAAGCTGCTGCTGGAGGCCCCCGACCTGCTGCTGCTCGACGAGCCCACCAACCACCTCGACGCCGAGTCGGTGAACTGGCTGGAGCAGCACCTCGCCCAGTACAAGGGCACCGTCGTGGCCATCACCCACGACCGGTACTTCCTGGACAACGTGGCCGGCTGGATCCTGGAGCTCGACCGCGGCCGCGCCATCGGCTACGAGGGCAACTACTCGACCTACCTGGAGACCAAGCAGTCCCGTCTCAAGGTCGAGGGCCAGAAGGACGCCAAGCGCGCCAAGCGCCTCAAGGAGGAGTTGGAGTGGGTCCGCTCCAACGCCAAGGGGCGGCAGGCCAAGTCCAAGGCGCGTCTGGCCCGCTACGAGGAGATGGCCGCCGAGGCCGACAAGATGCGGAAGCTGGACTTCGAGGAGATCCAGATCCCGCCGGGCCCCCGGCTGGGCAACGTGGTCGTCGAGGTCAACAACCTCAGCAAGGCCTTCGGCGAGAAGGTCCTCATCGACGACCTGTCCTTCACGCTGCCGCGCAACGGCATCGTGGGCGTCATCGGCCCGAACGGCGCCGGCAAGACCACCCTGTTCAAGATGATCCAGGGCCTGGAGACGCCGGACTCCGGTTCGATCAAGGTCGGCGAGACGGTCAAGATCTCCTACGTCGACCAGACCCGCGAGAACATCGACCCCAAGAAGACGCTGTGGGCCGTCGTCTCCGACGAGCTGGACTACATCAACGTCGGCCAGGTCGAGATGCCGTCCCGCGCGTACGTCTCCGCGTTCGGCTTCAAGGGACCGGACCAGCAGAAGCCGGCCGGCATCCTCTCCGGCGGTGAGCGCAACCGTCTGAACCTGGCGCTCACCCTGAAGCAGGGCGGCAACCTGCTGCTCCTCGACGAGCCGACCAACGACCTCGACGTCGAGACCCTGTCCTCCCTGGAGAACGCGCTGCTGGAGTTCCCCGGCTGCGCCGTGGTCGTCTCCCACGACCGCTGGTTCCTGGACCGCGTGGCGACGCACATCCTCGCCTACGAGGGCGACTCCAAGTGGTTCTGGTTCGAGGGCAACTTCGAGTCCTACGAGAAGAACAAGATCGAGCGGCTCGGCCCGGACGCCGCCCGTCCGCACCGCGCCACCTACAAGAAGCTGACTCGGGGCTGATCTTGCGGCACATCTACCGCTGCCCACTGCGCTGGGCGGACATGGACGCGTACGGCCACGTCAACAACGTGGTCTTCCTCCGCTATCTGGAGGAGGCCCGTATCGACTTCCTGTTCCGCCCGGAGAAGGACTTCAAGCAGGGGTCCGTGGTGGCACGCCATGAGATCGACTACCGGCGGCAGCTCGTCCACCGGCACAAGCCGGTGGACATCGAACTGTGGGTCACGGAGATAAGAGCGGCGTCCTTCACGATCACCTACGAGGTCAAGGACCCCGAGCAGGTCTATGTCACGGCTTCCACGGTGATCGTGCCGTTCGACTTCGAGGCCCAGCGGCCCCGCCGGCTCACGGCGGAGGAACGAGAGTTCCTGGAGGAGTACCGGGACGACGAGAAGGAGGGGGCCGTCGCCGCATGACGGTGCTCCACCTCGCCGACGAGGGGGAGGCGGCGGATCTCGCGGCCTTCCTCTCCCGGCTGCTCCATTACGACCGGGGTGCGGCGGTGCGTCTCCAGGCCGCCGGCACCGCACTCGCCGTCTTCGGCAGGCCGCCTTCCTTCGAGGTCCTGGCGATCCGGGCGGCACGGCTGGCGAAACCGTACGAGAACGGGCTGGACGTCACGCTCGACGTGACCGTGTCTGCCGGTGAACTGCTGGAGTCGATCGACGAGTCGGCGGCCACCGCGGCCGTGCCCGCCGCCGTCACCGGCCCGCCCTGGGCCGGGGTGCTGCCCCCGCGTGGCGGCTGGCGCCGAGAGCCGGGGCTGCCCGCCGAGGACACGGTGCGGGCGAGGGTCGCCGAGGCCGTCGCCGAGTTCCGCACCCGGACGCAGGAGCTGGCACCGGAGCGGCGCACCCGCGCCGAACTGGACCGCATAGGACGGGAGATCTGGTCCCGGCCGATCGGTGACACCGCCCTGCCCGTGCGGGCCGCGCACGCGGCCCAGTCGCTGGGCTTCCTGCGGCCCACGCAGGGCCGCACGGCGGAGGAGCAGCAGCCCGCGCTGTTCTCGTCGGGCGCGTGGCTGCGCCTGCGCACGCCGTACGGGTCGATCGCCGTACGGCGCGCGGGACTCGGCGCGCTGGACGTCAGCGTCCGCTGACCACCCCGCTGGGGGCTCAGTCGGGGGTGTTCACCATCGAGGCCGCCGCGTACGTCAGGTAGTTCCACAGGGTGTGCGCGTGTTCCTCGGAGAGGTTCAGTTCGTCGACGGCGACGCGCATGTGCTTCAGCCAGGCGTCGTGCGCGGCCCGGTCGACGGTGAACGGGGCGTGGCGCATCCGCAGGCGGGGGTGGCCACGGTTCTCGCTGTAGGTGGTGGGGCCGCCCCAGTACTGGATCAGGAACAGCACGAGGCGCTCCTCCGCCGGGCCCAGATCCTCCTCCGGGTACATGGGCCGCAGGATCGGGTCCTCGGCGACCCCCTCGTAGAAGCGGCGCACGAGGCGCCGGAAGGTCTCCTCGCCACCGACCTGTTCGTAGAAGGTCTGCTCCTGCAGTGTGCCGCGCCGAATCTCTCTCACGTGTCCCATGGTCTCAGACGGAGGGACGGAGGACTCAAGGCTTAGGACCACGGGGAAATCCGTGGACGGGGCACAGCGGCCGGCACTCGACGGGACCACGACGAGGAGCGGCGGTACGGCGCACGGTCCCGGCGGCGCCTTCCGGGTGGGATCCGGCCGTGGGGAACGGCGGATTCCGGCTCTGGGTGCTGCGGCACTCGCCTCCGGAGGCGTCCGGCAGCACAGTGGAGACATGGGTACGCACGCTGTGGACCACGACGTGGAACGTCTCGCCGCCGAGGCGCGGTCGGCGCTGGTGCGCGAGATCGAGCGCAGCGGGGCCTGGGAGGCCGACCCGGTCTGGCGGGAGGCGTTCGAGACGGTCCCGCGACACCTCTTCGTCCCCTACTACTACGTGGGGGTCGTGGGTGGCTTCGAGCGGCTGTGGGGCGAGGAGCGCGACCCGCGACGGCGGGAGCGATGGGTGCGGGGCGCCTACGCGGACGCGCCGCTGGCGACGCGGGTGCGCGACGGGGAGCTGATCTCCTCCAGCAGCCAGCCCTCCTTGATGGCGAAGATGCTGGCCGAACTGGAGGTGGAGGACGGCCACCGGGTCCTGGAGATCGGCGCGGGCACCGGCTACAACGCCGCTCTGCTCGCGCACCGGCTGGGCGACGACCTGGTCACCACCGTCGACCTGGACGCGGACATCACGGAGGCCGCCCGCACCCATCTGCGTGCCGCCGGGTACCACCCGACCGTCGTCACCGGGGACGGGGCGCGGGGGGTGCCCGAACGGGCCCCGTACGACCGGATCATCGCGACCTGCACGCTCCACTCGATCCCGCGCGCCTGGCTCGCCCAGTGCACCCCCGGTGGACGTGTCCTGACACCGATGGCCACGGGACTGGTCGCGCTGCGGGTCGCGGACGCCGAGCACGCGGAGGGGCGGTTCCTGCACACGGCGGCGTACTTCGTGCCGTTGCGCGGGGACGGGGAGCAGGAAGGGACGCATCCGCATCTGGGCGGGCTGCCGCGACGGGCCCGGGAGGACGACCTCTTCCGGTTCCTGCTGACGCTGACGGCGGGCAGCCTCGACCCGCACGAGGCGTTCTCGGTGTGGGAGCGCGAGGGCATGCCGTCGCGCGAACGCTACGGGATCACCATCAGCGGCGACCGTGCCTGGGCCTGGCTGGACGACCCGGAGGGGCCGTACGCCTGGCCTCTGCCGTGAGCGCCCCGGCGCGGCCGACGGCGGCCGGGCAGTCGATCGGGGTCGGCCGAACCGGTCGGCCGACCCCGATCGTCCCGTCCTGACGGGTCAGCCCCGGCGGATCGTGATCGTCGTCCACGCGCCGACGTGGACCCGGTCCCCGTCCTGGAGCGGGACCGGTACGAAGGGCTGGATGGGCTCCTCGGAGCCGTTGACCGTGGTTCCGTTGGTGGAGTTCTGGTCGACGACCGCCCAGGTGCCGTCCGGCTGTTGCACCAGCACCGCGTGCTGGTGCGAGACGCCCGGGTCCTCCGGCGGCACGGACAGATCGATGTCGGGGGTGTCACCGGTGGAGTGCCGGCGGCGGCCGATGGTGATCTGGTTGCCGGTGAGCGTGCGCTGCTGCTCGGGGGAGTACGCGGGCAGGTTCAGCCCGGCGGCCTCGGGGCCCGAGCGCTGCATCATCGCCATGAAGTACTCGCGGTCCGGACCGATGGTCGCGCTCCAGGTCGCCGGTGCCTGCTGGTACGAGGGACCGGGCGGGGCCTGGGTGACAGCGGGCTGCGGATAGCCGTAGCCGCCGGGGCGCGCTCCCGCACCGCCGGGGCCGCCGTGACCGGAAGGACCGCCCGGGCCGCCGGGACCGCGGGAGTCGCCGGGGCCGCCGCCCGAGGAGGGCGGGGAGATCACCCAGTCGTCGTCGCCCCCGAAGGAGGGACCTCCCGACTGGGGATGCCCACCGGGACGCCCCGGGCCGCCGGGGCCGCCAGGACCGCCCGGCTGCGGGCGCCCGGTCTCCTGCGGGAAGGCAGGGGGAGCCGGGGGACCCGGCTGCTGGAACGCCTGGGGTGCCCCACCGGCACCCGGGCCGCCGCCGGGGCCCTGACCGCCGGGGCCACGGCCGCCGGGACCGCCGGGACCGCCGGGACCACCGGGACCGCCAGGGCCACCGAAGCCTCCAGGGCCGGTCAGACCGGGACCGCCGGGACTGCTCAGACCGGGGCCACCCGGCCCACCCGGCCCACCCGGGGTCGGCCCGGGCGGCGGGGGAACAGGGCGTGAGGGGTCGCCGCCGAAGCCCGACGGGCCCGGACGCGAGGGGTCGCCGCCGAACGCGGAGGGGCCGGGCTGCCCGGGCTGACCCGAGGGCCCGCCACCGAACCCGGAGGGTCCGCCCGGCCGCGCGGGACCACCGGGACCACCATGACCAGAGGAACCACCGGGACCACCGTGACCGCCGGGACCACCATGGCCACCGGGTCCCGAGGGACCGCCGGACATGCCCGGTCCACCCGGTCCACCCTGACCGCCGGGGCCACCGCCCGGTCCGCCCAGGCCCGGCTCGGAGCCGTACGGCGGGCCCGGAGGGATGGGCTCGGCGGGACGGTTCATCTGCGAGGGGCGCGAGCTCTGGTAGTCGTACGCGTCACCGCCGCCATAGGAGGGCGGGGGTGGCTGCTGGAAGCGGAGCGCCGGGTTCCCACCCGGGCCGGAGCCTGGGCCGGAGCCCGGACCGCCGGGACCGGAACCGCCCGGACCGGAACCGCCGGGGCCGGGGGCGGGCGTCGAGGGGCGCGGCGCGGCCGGTGTGTACGTGGTCGCCGTGTTGGTCAGGAAGTTCCAGCGGCACTCCTCGCAGAAGGGCGCGCCGCCCTCGCGGGGCGTACGGCACTGCGGGCAGAGCTCCGGCTCGGCGGCCATGTGCGGGCGTCCGCCGGGACCACCGGGGCCTGCCGCGCCCGGAGACGGGGGAGGTGAGCCGGGCGGCGGGTATCCGTAACCGGCGGCCGGGGGCGGCGGTGGTGGCGGGGGCACGGCACCGGCCATACGGTGACCGCAGACCTCGCACCAGTCGTCGGAACCCGACTGGTGTCCGTTCGGGCAGGTCGGCATGTCGGCGCTTCCCCCTCTCCTTTCCGGCACTCGGGCCGGGTTCTGTGGCCACGACGGGCCGGTACGGCGTTGGTACTGGTACTGGTACTGCTACTGCTCTTCTACTTCTTTACACGAACGGTCTTCGTGGACCGGGTCTCGAGAGTCATCTCGTCGGCCTCCGTGACCTTCGCTTTCAGTCGCACAGTACCTGTCGCCGCGTCGACCACGTCCACCACCTTCGCAAGCAGTTTCGCAGTATCCGCGTTCCCCGACGCACTGGCCAGCTGGACGGCCCGCCCCAGCTTGGCTGTGGCTCCGTCGATATCGCCCGCTTTGCGGGCTTCCAGGCCCTGTTGGATGACCTGCGCCAGTTCGGCCTGGCCTGTGTAGTGGGCGACCTGGGGGTTGATCGAGGTGGAGGCGACCATGTCGTCGGTCCACACGGCCTTCACCAGACCCTGGGCGCCGAGGTTCTGCGCGCTGCCGTCGGGCTGCGGGATGACCAGGGACACCCGGGCGGCGAGCATCTCCTGGCCGAGGGACGCGGGCGGGACCTCGACGCACACGTGGTAGTCGCGGGACTCGTCCCCCCAGGAGCCGGTCGGGTAGTCGCCGGCGCGCGGGCCCGCCTCCGTACGACGGCCCGTCAGGTCGACGACGGTCGGGGCGACTTGCTTCACGAACTTGATCTGCGTGCCGACCGGCGTCCACAGCCGGAGGGCGACGTCCGCGACCTCCTTGCCCATGGTCGCCTCCATGATCCGGGTGAAGTCGGCGGACAGGGCGGCCGGGTCGGCGACGATGTCGGCGGTGCCGAGGAGGGCGGAGGCGATCGCGGTGACCTCCTTGACCTCCCAGTCGGTCCCCACTCCACGCGCGTCACAGGTGAAACGTCCGGCACAGGCGTCCAGCGCGGCCCGCAGGTCCTCGGGCGACTCGTGCTCGTTGCGGCCGTCGGTGAGCAGGATGCCGTGGCGTATCTGGACGTCGGCGGAGGCGAGCAGCCGGTCGGCCAGTCTCAGCCAGGTGCCGATCGCCGTGCCGCCGCCGGCGGTGAGCCTGCGCAGGGCCTGCTTGGCCTGGTCCCGGGTGACCGGGTCGGCGACGGCGAGCCGACCACCGCCGGGGTAGACCTCGCGGGCCACATGGGTGCCGTCGATCACCGCGAAGTGGACCCCGTCGCGCAGGGTGTCGATCGCGGCGGCCGTGGCGTCGCGGGCGTTGCGCATCTTGGTCGGCGGGTAGTCCATCGACCCCGAGCAGTCGACCATGATCGCCACGGCGGCGGAGGGGCCCTGGCCTGGCGAGTACAGGTGCGGCGCCGTGACCGCGCTGCCGACGGTGCCGCCGCCCGTCGCGCTCACGGTCACGATCGCGTTGACCTCGCGCCCGCCGTCCGGCAGGTACTCGTTCTGGTACACGTCCACCGAGAACTGCGGCACGTTCGACTTCGAGAAATTGGCCATGCCTACCCTGATCCCCCTAGCGGCCCCACAGCACGTGGGGTGATGACTGTGCGTGCCTCTGCCCGGACCGGTCCCCTCCGGTCCGTCGGCCGTTCCCGTCCGGCCGCCGAGGCGCCCGCGAGTCCCCGCCCGCGAGCGTCCTCAGGCCGATCCTGCCCCCTGGGGCGGGGCCGGGAACGGCAGGACGGCCACTGTTACGTTGTCGTGGCCACCGCCGTCCAGGGCCCTGCCGACCAGGACCTGTGCGCAGTGCAGCGGTCGCTGGGCCGCGTCGAGGGGGACGGCCTCGGCCATCTCCTCGGCGGCCTCCGCGTAGTTCCACAGTCCGTCGGTGCACACCACCACTACACCCGGCCGGTCCGGTTTGAAGGAAGCGGTGTGCGGCTCCAGTTCGTACGCGTCGGCGCCGAGCCAGCCGGTGATGGCGTGGGCACGCTCGTCGGCGTACGCCTCGGCCTCGTTCATCAGGCCCGCGGCCACCATCTGCGCCGCCCACGAGTCGTCCTCGGTGAGCCGGGCCGAGGGGGCGCCGCGGTCCACCGGAACCCAGTAGGCGCGGCTGTCGCCGACCCAGCCGACCACGAGCAGGGTCGGGGTGACGACCGAGCCGACGATGGTGCACGCCGGCGCGTTCTGGTGCGGGGTGTGCTCCTGGGCCGTCTCGGGATCCTCGGCGAGGGCGTTCACCGCCTTGGACGCGGCGACGATCGCGTCGTGCATCGCCTGCTGCGGGTGGGTGCCGCGCGGCAGGGACTCCAGCAGGGTCTCGTTCGCGGCGCGGGCCGCGGCGAGCGAGGCGTCGTCGGGGCGGGTCGCGGAGGACACGCCGTCGCAGACGATCGCGACGACCGCGGGGGAGCCGTCGGGCAGCGCGGTCGAGGAGACGGCGAACGCGTCCTCGTTGCGGTGGTGGCGCAGCCCCCGGTCGCTGACCGCGGCGACCGCGTCCAACTCCTGCTCCATGTGGTCGCGTTCACGGGGCTGGGCGTGACCGCAGTTCTCGCAGTAGCCGTCCCGGTCGACCTGGCCCGCGCGGCAGGCCACGCACAGCTTCGTACCGGCCGGCGGGGTGGCGAGGTCGGTGGTGCGCGGGTCCGGCGGCTGGGGCGCGGCCAGCGGGTACTCGTCGGGCTCGCTGGGCCGGTCGAACCGTACGCCCCGGCCCGGGCCGGACAGTTCGCCGCCGCCGGAGTCGGTGCCCGGGATGTCGGTGGGGCGGACCACCGGCGGGGGCGTGTCCGCACTCGGTTCGGAGGCGACGGGCCAGGCCACGGACGCGGCCTCGTCCGGCGTGTCACCGGCGGTCCCGTTCATCGTCAGGGTCGGGTGGTCCTCCGGCGGTGCGGCCACCGCCGAGAGGTCATGGCCGCACGCACCGCAGAAGCGGTCGTCCGAGGCGAGGGGCCACTCGCAGATCGGGCACTTCGTCAGCGCGGTCGGCTGGGGCATCTGCGACATGAACTACACCCACGTCCGGGGGCGGTAACGGTTGGCACGTTCCACCAGGTCGATCCTCTCCTCGCCGCCCTGCGCGAGCCGGGCCAGCGTGCGGTACGCCCGCTCCAGTCCGAAGCGGAGGCCACGCTCGTCCAATGCGCTGCCGAGCAGCATCCGTTCACCGCCGGCCGGGGCCACGGCGCCCTGGCTACCGGAGAGTACCCAGTCCAGGGCGCAGCCGAGGACCTCTGTGGACAACTGCTCGCGGCGCACCGCGTCCAGACCGTACCCGCCGAGCGCCTCGACCTGGCCCGCGGCGGCGGTCAGGTCGTCCAGGAACGGCGCGCCGGGCACGGCCCCGGACGCGAGCGTCGTCTCCGTACGGTGTCTCAGCCGCGCCCGGACGGCGGCGACCCGGGCGGCGGTGTAGTGGATGGACGCCTCCGGCACGGACTCCAGGACGAGCACCGCGTTCTGCCGGTCCCCGGCGGTCAGCCGCACCCGGGCGAGCCCGAACGCGGCGCTGACGAAGCTGGGGTCGGTCGTCCACACCAGACGGTAGTACTCGGCGGCGTTGTCGAGCTGCCCGAGGACCTCGGCGCACAGCCCCAGGGCCAGCTTGGGGGCCGGCTCGCCCGGGAAGGCGTCGTAGATCGCGTCGAAGGACAGCGCGGCGTTCTCGTGGTCGCCGGTGGCGAGCGCGGCCACACCCCGGTACCAGACCACCCGCCAGTCGTCGGGGTGGTCCCGCTCCAGGGCGTCCAGCGTGGCCAGGGCGATGGTGAACTCGCCCATCTCCAGCCGGGCCCGCAGCTCCCGCAGCCGCAGCTCCAGCGAGCCGGTGGGCGCCGCGTGCAGCGCGGTGATCAGCTCGGTGGGCGCGGAGGCGATGAGACCGGCCAGGAACCCGGCGTTCGGGTCCCCCGGGTCCACGCGCGGCACCGGCAGTGCGAGGGCCGCGGCGGCGGTGTCCAGGGGCTTGGTGAGCCGCGTGGCGGCCGACCCCTCCGGTCCGCCGGCGAGCAGGCCGGACGCGGCCGGGCCCGAACCCCCGTGGCCGGCGGCCGACTTGGCTTGGCGCGGGATCCTCCCCGACGGCACCGGCCGGGTCCCCAGGCGCGACACGTCCCCGTCCAGCTCGGGGAACAACTCCGTGTCCGTGACCTTCACCTCGGGGCCGAAGAGCGTCGACAGCGCCGGGCGGGCGCGGCCCGTCTGGAGGGACACGACCTCCCGGAGCACGCCCGTGAGCTGCTCCGACATCTCCTGCGCGGAGGCGAAGCGGCGGGCCGGGTCGGGGTCGGTGGCCCGGACCAGCAGCCGGTAGAAGGACTCGTACTGGCGGAAGACCTCGATGGTGTCCGGGTCGGGCAGGGAGTCCACGAAGACGTTCGTGTAGCCCTGGAAGTCGAAGGTCAGCACCGCGAGCGTCCGGGCGACCGTGTACAGGTCGGACGCCACGGACGGGCCGACGTCGGCAACCTCCGGCGCCTGGTAGCCGACCGTGCCGTAGATGGCCGACTCGTCGTCGTCCATCCTGCGCACCGCGCCCATGTCGATCAGCTTCAGCTGGTCCTCGGTCTGGATCGCGTTGTCGACCTTGAAGTCGCAGTACAGCAGGTTGCGGCTGTGCAGATGCCCGAGGGCCTCCAGCGCCTCGATGCCGTACGCGCAGGCCTGCTCGACGGGCAGCGGATCGCGGCGGCCGTCCGCCGTGCGACGGCCGTTGGCGATCTCCTTCAGCGACTTGCCGCCGACGTACTCCATGACGATGTACCCGTCCAGCGAACCCGTGCGCTGGTCCAGGTGCTCGACGAAGTTGTAGATGCGGACGATGTTGGAGTGCTCGATCTCGGCGAGGAAGCGGCGCTCGGAGATCGCGGCGGCCATCGCGTCCTGGTCCCCGGTGTCGAGGAGGCCCTTCAGGACGACCCAGCGGTCCGAAACCGCCCGGTCTATCGCCAGGTAGATCCAGCCCAGACCGCCGTGCGCGAGACAGCCCACGACCTCGTACTGGCCGCGCACGATGTCACCGGCGTGCAGCTTCGGCACGAACGAGTACGGGTGACCGCACTTGGTGCAGAAGCCCTCCGTGCGCCCCGGCCGGTCACCGCGCGCCCGCCCCACCGGCGCACCGCAGTCCGAGCGGGAACAGAACCGCTTGCGCTCCGGGACCTCGGCGGTCTCCAGGACCATCGAACGCGGGTCCGGGCGCGGCACGTCCGGCACCTGCACCAGACCGACACCGAGCCGCGCCCGCCCCGAGGAGCTCGCGGTCTTGCCGGAGCTGCGCACCGACACCGAACGGCCCGTCGAGGTGCCCGACAGCGCGCGGGAGAGCCGGCCCGAGACCGAGCGCCGCGACTGGGAGGAGCGCGCCGACGACCGCGAGGAACGCGCACTGGAACCCGAGGCGCGTGAGCCCCTGCCGCCGGTGATGCCGGTGGCCGGGGAGGAGACCATGCCGCTGGCCGAGACGACCGGCGCCAGACCGCAGGTGTCGCAGTACAGCTCGCCGCCGCCCATGTCCTCGTACGACCCCGAGCAGCCGGGCCGCTGGCACGCCTGCTGCCGGCCCTCTCCGCCCGGCTGCGGACCCTCTTCGCCTGGCTGGCTCATGATTCCTCCCCTGCCCGGTCCTGGGGCTCCGGCCGACCGGGCACCGCAGCGCCCAGCAGCTCCGCCACCGCGTGCTGGTAGCGCAGCACCGCCTGCTCGGCGACGCGCAGATCGCAGGGCGCGCTCCACAGCATGCGGCGCGCCACGTCGTACCGCTCCACCAGCAGTGAGTCCTCCGCGAGGCCGTGCCGGGCGACCTTCGCCTTGTACGCGTCGAGCCGGCCGCGCAGCTCGGCGCGGACCGCGAGCGGCGCGGTCACCGCGGTCAACGACTCTCGCGCCCGCAGCAGTTCGTCGTCCGCCTTCTGCTCCAGGGACTCCAGGAGCGGCGACAGCCGGTGCCACTGCCCGTGTCTGCGGTACTCGGCCGCCAGCGCCAGCTGCTCCTGGAGCACGGTCGGCGGTCCGCTCACCACCGGCACCTCGGTCGCGGCGATCTTCGCCAGCACCTCACCGCGGGCACTGCGCGCCTCGGCGAGCGTACGGTCGGCGCGGCTCAGCACGTCCCGCAGCTTCACCAGCCGTGCCTCCGCGTCCTGGCGCACCGTCAGCACGGCCTCGATCTCGCGCCGAACGTCGTCCAGGGCGCGTGCCTCACGGTCGTACGTCGAGGTGTCGGGTCGGCCGCCGCCCGGGGCCGAACTGCCCGGTGCGGGCACCCAGTAGGCGAGCGGGTCGGAGACGACCTCCTCGCGGAGCCGGGTCAGGGTGCGGGTGATCCGCTCCAGGTCGTCGCCCGCCGGGTGCTCGCCGGGGCGTACGCCCACGGAGTGCGCGAGCTGACGGGTGCGCTGGAGCTCGGCGGCCAGTAAATCGATCCGCGCGGGCAGCGCGGACCACACAGCGTCGGCGGCGACGACCATGTCCAGCGACGACGCGTACAGGTCGTTCATCCGGTCCACCAGTGTGGACAGGGAGAACTGCTCGCTGAGCCGGCCGGCGCCCTGGAGCGTCGGCGCGTTCGCCATGGCGGTGGCGGAGCCCGCCACGGTGACGGCCTCACCGCGCAGCAGTTCGGTCAGCTCCACCAGGTCCTCACGGCTGGACCAGCGGCGGCGCGAACGGATCTCGCGGGCGCTGCGCAGCGCGTCCGAGTACGCGTCGAAATACGCCCACAGCAGGGTGATCGACGCCTCCGTCGACTCCCAGCGCTCCTTGGTGACGCCGGTCAGCTCGGCGCCCTCCAGCAGTCTGCGGCCCGCGTGGTCCTGGAGGGCGAGCAGGGAGGTCTCGATGGCCTCGTGCTCCGCGCCGAGCCGCGCCAGCGCACGGTCCACCTCGTCCCGGTCCATCACCGGCCCGGTGGATCCCGCGACGCCCATCGATCACCTCTCGCTGCTGTCGGTGTCCGTCAACTTGCCTGTTCAGTCCCGGTACTTCTGGTCGGGCGGCGGTCGGGACCCCGCGGAGTCATCGCCGAGGGTGGCGGACAGCCAGTCGTCGTACGACCGCTGCCACCCGTCCTTGAGGTAGTCCTCCAGGACCTGGTTGACCCGGCGTACCAGATCGTCCGCCTCGAGATTCATCGCCACGCCGTAGAACTCGGTGGTGAACGGCGTTCCCACCAGCTTGACCGTGGGGTCCTGCGCCGCCTGGCTGGCGGCGAGCGCCCCGTCGGTCACGACGGCGTCGACCTCGCCGAGCTGGAGCCGCACCAGGCAGTCGAGTTGGTTGGGCGGGTTGACGGAGGTGATGTCGGCGGAGGCGACGAGCCTGCCCGACTCCTGGTCGGCGTGCAGGGTCTCCAGCGCGGTCGAACCGCTGGCCGAGCAGATCTTCTTGTCCGCCAGCGTCTTGTCGTAGCCCTTGACGGGCGAGGACTTGGGGACGAGGACCTGCTGGCCGGTCTTGAAGTACGGCTGGGAGAAGGCGACGTCCTTCATGCGCTCGCAGCTGATCGTCATGGTGCGGACCACCATGTCGACCTGCCCGTCCTGGATCGCCTTGATGCGCTGGTTGGTGGGGATCGCGCGGAAGCGCACCTTCGTCGGGTCGTCGAGGATCTCCTCGGCGATGCGGTGCGCGAGGTCGATGTCGAAGCCCTCCAGCTCGGCCTTGCCCTGGGTGTTGTTCGGGTCGCGGTAGCCCCAGCGGTAGCTGTTCTGGTCGACGCCGATCGTGATGAAGCCGTTGTCCTTGATCTTCTTGATCGTGGCGCCGGACTCGCTCGACGAGGGCCTGAGGCTGCGGTTCTGCGGGTCGCCCTTGACCTTGCAGTCGTCCGCCCGGGTCTGTTCGCCATGGGCGACGCCCTGGCCCGCGGCGCCGGCCGGGCCGCCACCGCGGGTCCCGCTCAGCGGCAGCACCAGGGCGAAGATCACGGTCAGGGCGCAGAGGACCGCCATCGCGCCCACGCCGCCCCAGCCCCTGAGGCCGGCCCGCAGGCGTCGTACCGCTTCCATCGCCCCTCCTGCCACCATGTCCCCTCCCGCGGGCCTCATCGGTACTCCGAGAGCCTGCGCCCGATGCCCAGCACCGCGCCGGCCGCACCGAGCACGGCGAGGACGGCGGCGCCGACGGGCAGCCCGGTCAGCGCGTCCAGACCTCCCCTGGCAGCCTGCTCGAACTCCCGCTTCTCATGCCCGAGCGCCGTGTTCAGGTTCTCGTCGACCTTGTCGAAGCACTCGCCCGTCGGCTTGTCGCCCGCCGCGCAGTCGGTCGTGGCCCTGCCGCCGATCACCTGGTCGAGGGCGCACTGGTACTTGCCCTCCTCGTCGGCCGTACGGGCGCTGCGGTGCCGGTCCTGCCACACCTCCATGTTGGCCAGGGCGGCCTTCACGGGCTCGGCGCCCTTGTCGTCGTCGGCGAGTTTCCCGGCGGTGGCCAGTTGCGAGGCGAGCGCCTTCATGTCCTGGCCGAACCGGTGGTCGAACTTGTCGACGACGACGTCCTCGCTGATCTTCTCGGTCTCCGCGCCCCGGCTGATCAGCGTCAGGTTCTCGTTGCCCCGGGCCTTCAGGGACGCGATGCGGGCGTCGTTCAGCACGGTCAGGGAACGGACGCCGTGGTCGTAGGAGTCGTGGAGACCGGAGCGGGCGAGGGTGTGGCCGGCGACCAGCCACAGCAGGACGATCGCGGAGGCGGCCGTCGCCGCGACCAGGCCGTGGTTCAGCACCCGGTTGGTGTGGAGGTAGTTCCGGCGCTGGGCCCAGACCAGGGCGCCGAGGGCGACGACCCCGAGGGCGATCGCGGCCCACGGGTAGGACGTCGCGTCGGAGTAGTCGTCGCTCAGCCGCCGGTTCTCGTTGTCGTAGATCTTCTTGGCCTTGGGCAGCATCTGGTCCTGCATGACGCTGTTCGCGTACCGCAGGTACGCGCCGCCCAGCGGGTAGCCCAGCCGGTTGTTGGCGCGGGCCCGCTCGATCAGGCCCTTGTACTTCGGCAGCAGGGCGTTCAGTTCGGCGACGCGCTTCTCGGACTCCGAGCCCGGCTCCGAGGCCGAGGCGGCGGTGGCGAGGCCGTCGGCGGCCTCACCGATCTCCCGCTCGTATCTCGCGCGGGACTCCGGCGTCTCCTGGCCGCCCGCGAGGAAGCCGCTGGAGGCCGCCGTGTTGGCGTCGGCGAGGGAGCTGTAGACGCCGGCCGCGGCGGAGCTGAGGGGCTGGCTGCTCGTCAGGACGTCGTCGGCGGCCGTCGCGCGGTCGTTCATCTGCCAGGCGGTGACGGAGCCGAACGCGACGACCAGCAGGGCGAGCACGGCGCCGATGATGCGCAGCCGGCCGGGCTCGGTCGTCGCGGCGGCGCGCAGCTGGTCGAGGCCCTCGGCGAACGCCGTGCGGCGGGGCGGGCCGCCGTCGGGGGCGGGGGACGGCAGGGGGGACCGGGACGCGGATGCGGCCTGGGGCGGCACGGAGGGGCGCGTGCCCGGGCCCGCGGGCGGTGCCGGCGGTGGCGCGCTGCCCTTCGGCGTGTATGTCACCTGACCTCCCCCTGGTCGTCCGTCCCCTCACTTCCGCCCGGTACACGGGCAGAGGTGCACGGCCGCAAGTATCGCCGCCGGGACCGACATCCGCACAGGCCCTGACTCGATCTTGTTCCACGATCGTGTCTTGGATGCTGCGCCGGGCGAAATCCTGCGTGTCGGACGGCTTCCCGCACCACCCCCTGCCCATCAATACGCCTGCAGGGTGGGTTCGGTTCCCGCGCGCTTCGAACGTGCTCGGGGAGAAGGCGCGGGGGTGACTCAGGGGACTTCGAAGTGGGCTCGTACGCGCGCGTGCACCTCGTTCTCCGCGCCCAGCCGGTCCAGGCCCAGCAGCGCGGCGCCCAGGACCGGGGCGGCCGTGACCACTTGGGGGACTGCCTTGGGGGCGGCGGCGGAGAGCAGGTCGCGTACGCGGGCGTCGAGGCGGGGATGGCGGGCGGCGAGGACACCGCCGCCGAGGAGGACCGGGGTCTCCTCGGTCAGCAGGTCCAGCCGGGTCAGCGCCACCGCGGCCATGGACACCACCTCCTCGGCCAGCCGGTCGACCAGGGACCCCGCGACCGGGTCGCCGGCCGCGGCCGTGGCGAAGAGGACCGGGGTCAGTTCGTGGCGGCGGAGGTTGGGGACGCGCCCCAGGTGGAGGGCCTCGATCAGGGCGTACACGGAGTCCAGGCCGAAGTGCGCCGGCAGGGTGCGGGCCAGCGCGGTCGGGCCGCCCCGGCCGTCCTCCGCGCGGGCCGCGTGCCACATCGCCTCCTCGGCGAGGCCCCAACCGCCGCCCCAGTCACCTGAGATACGGCCGAGGGCGGGGAAGCGGGCGGTGCGGCCGTCGGGGCGCATGCCGACGCAGTTGATGCCGGCGCCGCACACCACGGCCACACCGCGCGGTTCGGCCACACCGGCCCGCAGGATCGCGAACGTGTCGTTGCGGACCTCCACGGTGGTGCCCCACGCGCGCGCGTGCAGCGCTGCCGCCAAGCGCTCCTCCTCGACGGGGAAGTCCGCGTTGGCGAGACAGGCCGACACATGGTCGACCGCCGTGACCCCGGCCGCGGCGAACGCCTCCCGCACCACCTCCGCGAGGGCGTCCACGGCCGCGGCCACGCCCACCGTCGGCGGCTGGAACCCACCGCCGCGAGCCGTCGCCAGCACCTCCCCGTGGGTCCCGATCACCGCGACGTCGGTCTTGCTGTTGCCGGCGTCGACGGCGAGCACCCCGGCCCGCCCACGGCCCCCGCCGACGGCTCCCACCCGGGCCCGGGAGCCCGTGCCCGTGCCCCGGCCCGTGCCCGTGCCCCGGCCCGTGCCCGTGCCCCGGCCCGTGCCCGCGCCCCGGCCCGTGCCCGCGCCCCGGCCCGCGCCGCCCCCCGTTCCTCCGCCGGTCATGCCCACGTGAGGTGCTCCCGGTTGTGTGCGATCAGCTGGTCGGTGAGGGTGTCGGCGTACGCGTACTGGCCGATCAGGGGGTGGGCCAGCAGGGCGCGGAGGACCCGGTCGCGGCCGCCGCGCAGGGCCGCGTCGAGGGCCAGGTCCTCGTACGCGGTCACGTTCGCCATCAGACCGGCGAACAACGGGTCCACGGGCGGGACGGGCAGCGGGGCGACGCCCGTCGGCCCCACCGTCGCCTGGACCTCGATCACCGCGTCGTCCGGGAGGAAGGGCAGCGTCCCGGCGTTGTACGCGTTCACCACCTGGTACGGGCTGCCGCCGCCGCCCAGCAGGCCCGCCGCCAGGTCCACCGCGGCCTCCGAGTAGTACGCGCCGCCCCGCTTGGCGAGCAGCGCCGGCTTCTCGTCGAGCGCCGGGTCGGCGTACATCTCCAGCAACCGGCGCTCCATGGCCGCGACTTCGGCGGCCCGCGACGGCTTGGTGCGGAGCTCGCGTACGACCTCGTCGTGGGCGTAGTAGTAGCGCAGGTAGTAGGAGGGGACCACGCCGAGGCGGTCGAGGAGGGGGCGGGGGAGGCGGAGATCGGCGGCGATGGTGTCGCCGTGGCCGGTCAGCAGCTTCGGCAGGACGTCCTCGCCCGAGGGCCCGCCGAGCCGCACACCGGTCTCCCAGGTGAGGTGGTTCAGGCCCACGTGGTCGAGGTGGACGTCGGCCGGGGCGACGCCCAGGTGTCCGGCGAACTTCCGCTGGAGTCCGATCGCCACGTTGCACAGCCCGACCGCCCGGTGCCCGGCGCGCAGCAGAGCACGGGTCACGATGCCCACGGGGTTGGTGAAGTCGATGATCCAGGCGCCGGGGTTGGTCCGGCGGACCCGTTCGGCGATGTCCAGGACGACCGGGACCGTGCGCAGCGCCTTGGCGAGGCCGCCGGCGCCGGTGGTCTCCTGGCCGACGCAGCCGCACTCCAGCGGCCAGGTCTCGTCCTGTTTCCGGGCGGCCTGCCCGCCGACCCTGAGCTGGAGCAGCACGGCGTCGGCGCCCTCGACGCCCCGGTCCAGGTCGGCGGTCGTCACGATCCGGCCGCCGTGGCCCTGGCGGGCGAAGATCCGGCGGGCGAGTCCGCCCACCAGTTCCAGGCGCTCCTCGGCCGGGTCGACGAGCACCAGCTCCTCGATCGGCAGGGTCTCCCGGAGCCGGGCGAACCCGTCCACGAGTTCGGGTGTGTAGGTCGACCCTCCGCCGACCACAGTGAGCTTCATACGCGTATCAACCCTTCACTCCGGTCAGGGTGACGCCCTCGACGAACGCCTTCTGGGCGAAGAAGAACACGAGGATCACGGGGGCCATGACCAGGACGGTCGCGGCCATGGTCAGGTTCCAGTCGGTGTGGTGCGCGCCCTTGAAGGACTCCAGGCCGTACGACAGGGTCCAGGCGGCCGGGTTCTCCGAGGCGTAGATCTGCGGGCCGAAGTAGTCGTTCCAGGCATAGAAGAACTGGAAGAGGGCCACGGCCGCGATGCCCGGCTTCGCCATGGGCAGGACGACCCGCAGCAGGGTCCGCAGCTCGCCGCAGCCGTCCACGCGGGCCGCGTCGAGGTACTCGTTCGGGATCGTCGTCAGGAACTGCCGCAGCAGGAAGATGGAGAACGCGTCGCCGAACGCCATGGGGACGATCAGCGGCCAGAGCGAGCCCGACAGGTCCAGCTGCTTGGCCCAGAACAGGTACATCGGGATGACGACCACCTGCGGCGGCAGCATCATCATCGAGATGACCAGCATCAGCGTCAGACCGCGGCCCCGGAAGCGGAACTTGGCGAGCGCGTACGCCACCGGCACGGACGACACGACGGTGAGGACGGTGCCGACGCCCGCGTAGACCAGGGTGTTGCGCCACCAGGTCAGGAAGCCGGGCGTGTCGAGGACCTGCCGGTAGTTGCCCCACTCCCAGGTGGCCGGGACGAGATCACGGGTGAGGGCCTGCTGGTCGCTCATCAGCGAGGTCAGGACGACGAACACGAAGGGCAGGGTGAAGAAGAGCGCGGCGGCGACGCCGAGCGCGTGCACGGCGATCCACTCCAGGACCGCCCGGCGGCGGGCCGCGCGCTCGCTCCCGGAGCCGCCGGGGCGTGCCGTGGACGCGTCCGCGCGGACGGGCTTGTCGAGTACCCGGGACATCAGTCGGACGCTCCGATCAGTCCGCCCCGGCGCCGCATCAGCAGCGCGGTGAACGCCATGGACAGCGCGAACAGCACGAACGCGACCACACAGGCGGCGCCGTAGTCGAAGCGCTGGAAGCCGAGGTTGTGGACGAGCTGGGGCAGGGTCAGCGTCGACTTGTCCGGGTAGCCCGGCTCGAACTGCTGCCCGGAGCCGCCGATGATTCCGGAAGCCACTTTCCCGGCCACCAGCGGCTGTGTGTAGTACTGCATGGTCTGGATGACGCCCGTGACCACGGCGAACATCACGATCGGCGAGATGTTCGGCAGCGTCACATACCGGAACCGCTGCCAGGCCGAGGTCCCGTCCAGTTCGGCGGCCTCGTACTGCTCCTTCGGTACGTCGAGCAGGGCGGCCATGAAGATGACCATGAGGTCGCCGACCCCCCACAGCGCGAGCGCGGTGAGCGCCGGCTTGGACCAGGCGGGGTCGGTGAACCAGCCCGGCGTCGGCAGGCCGAGGCCGTCGAGGACGGAGTTGACCGGGCCGGTGCCCGGGTTGAGCAGGAAGACGAAGGCCAGCGTCGCGGCGACCGGCGGGGCGAGGTACGGCAGGTAGAACAGGGTCCGGAAGACACCCGTACCGGTCCTGATCTTGGTGATGAGGAGGCCGACGCCGAGGCCGAACACCACCCGGCACGTCACCATGACCAGCACCAGCCAGAGGGTGTTGCGCAGCGCCGGCCAGAACAGCGGGTAGCCGTGGAAGACGTAGGCCCAGTTGCCCAGGCCGCGGAAGACGGGCGTCCCGAAGCCGTCGTACTTCATGAACGAGAAGTAGACGGTGGACACCAGGGGGTAGGCGAAGAAGACGCCGAACCCGATGAGCCACGGTGACAGGAAGGCCACCGTTCGCAGCGCCGACCTGCGGCGCTTCGCCCGGAGCGTGTGCGTGGACATGGACGGCTACTTCGCCTGCTCGATGTCGCGGTCGATCTGCTCGGCGGTCTTCTCCAGCCCCTTGCGCAGGTCCTTCACCTTCCCGGACTCGTACTGGTAGCCGAAGTCCTGGAGCGTCGTCTGGTACGTCGAGCCGTTGACGGACGCCGGGGGCGTGTTGGAGTCCGGGTGCTGGGCGATGTCCAGGAACGTCCTGAAGCCGGGGTCCGCCTCCAGGACGGGCGACTTCAGGGCGGCGAACGTGGACGGCACGTTGTGGATGGCGTTGGCGAAGGAGACCACCGCCCGGGTGTCCGTCGTCAGGTACCTCACCAGCTCCCAGGCCGCGTTCTGCTTCTTGCTCCGCGGGGCGATGCCGATGATCGTGCCGGAGAGGAAGCCCTTGCCGTACTCGTCGACCTCGTCGTCCGCCACGGGCAGGGGAGCGGTGCCGATCTCGAAGTCCACACCGGCCGACCGGGCCATTCCGAGCCGCCACTCGCCGTCCAGTTGCATGGCCACCTGGCCGGTGTGGAACGGGTGCTTGGCGCCCCACTCGTCACCGAAGGTGTTCCGGTACTTCTCCAGCTTGGCGAATCCGCCCAGCGAGTCCACCAGGCCCTTCTGGAACCTGAACATCTCCGCGAACGCCGGGTCCTTGGCGATGTTCGACGTGCCGTCCGCGTCGAAGTAGGTGTGGTCCCACTGGGCCATGTAGTGGTCCACGACGGTCTCGTAGCCGTGGTAGTTCGGCATGAAGCCCAGCTGCGCGTAACCGTCGCCCTTGGGCTTCGTCAGCTTCCGGGCGTCCTCGGCGAACTCCGACCACGTCTTCGGCGGCGAGGTGATGCCGGCCCTCTCGAACGCGTCCTTGTTGTAGTAGAGCCCGTACGCGTCACCCAGCAGCGGCAGGGCGCACCGGGTGCCCTCGAACTGCGTGTAGTCCAGCATCGGCTTCGGGATGATCTTGTCGAGGTCGAGCTTCGACTTCTCGATGAACGGCTTCAGGTCGAGGAACGCGCCGGACGAACAGAACGTGCCGACGTTGGACGTGGTGAAGGACGACACCACGTCGGGTCCGTTCGAACCGCCTGCCCGCAGCGCCTGGTTGAGCTTGTCGTCGTTGATGTTCCCGACGACCTTCACGGTGATGTTCGGGTGGGCCTTCTCGAACCGGTCCACGTTCTCCTGGATCGCCTTGACCTCTGCGGGAGCGCTCCAGCCGTGCCAGAAGGTGATGGTGGTCCTGGCGTCGGGGTCGTCGTTCGCACCGGCCGCGGACTGCCCGGTGCAGGCGGTGGCGAGCAGGGCGAGGGAGGCGGTGGCGGCGAGAGCAATCGCCGCTTTCTTGGATATTCCGGACATGGAGCAGCCTCCTGAGGAAGGAGTGGGCGAGGGGAAGGGGGAGGGGAGGGTGAGGGAAGGGAGGGGAAGGAGAGAAGGGCCGCGGCGAAGGGGCGCGGCGAAGGAGGGAGTGAAGGAGGGCGGAGTCGGCGGAGTTCGTCGAGACGGCCGTCAGCGGGACGTGTCGAAGACCTCGTCCCGCGTCGTGGTGAGCGCGCTCTCCAGCGCCCCCCGCAGCACGGGGCGTTCGAGCACGTCGCCGAGGACGAGCCGCGGCCGGGACGCGGCCAGTTCTCCCAACTCGGCCTGGACGAGGGCCCGCAGCGGCTCCCCGCCGGAGGTCAGCGCCGAGCCGCTCAGGACGATCAGCTCGGGATCGAGGACGGACACCAGGGAGGCGAGCCCGGTCGCGACGCTCGTGGCGTACGTGGCCAGAAGTCGCCGGTGCGGGCCGGAGTTCACATCGGCGGCCCGAGCCACCAGTTCCGCCGCGACCTCCGCGTACGGCCCGTCCGGCACCGGGGTGACGCCCAGCTCCCGGGCGAGCCGCGGGATGACCTGCGAACCGGCGAGCTCCTGGAAGCCCCCGCTGTTCGCCCTGGTGACCTGGCGGACCAGCGGCACGCCGGGGACGGGCAGGAAGCCGACCTCCCCGGCGCCCCCGGTGAAGCCCCGGTGCAGCCGCCCGCCGAGGACGACCGCGGCGCCGATGCCGCCCTCGTTCCACAGCAGGACGAAGTCGTCGTGGCCCTTGGCCGCACCCAGCCGCTGTTCGGCGAGGGCGACGAGGTTAACGTCGTTCTCGTACTCGACCGGCATCGGCAGCGCGGCGGCGATGTCGTCGAGCAGCGCGGGGGAGTGCCAGCCGGGCAGGTGCGAGGCGTAGCGCAGCCGGCCCGTGGTGGGGTCGAACGCGCCGGGGGTGCCGATGACCAGCCGGCGGACGTCGGACCGTACGAGCCCGGCGGCCTTGACCGCCCCGTCGAGGGCGGCGGTGACCTGGCGTGCGACGGGCTCCGCGGGGCGCCGCCCGGGGGTGGGGACGGCGTGCTCGCCGACCGTGCGCCCGGTGATGTCGGCGACGGCGGCGAGGACGCGCTCGGGGGTGACGTCGAGGCCGGCGGCGTACGCGGCGGTCGGGTCGACCGCGTACAGCTGGGCGTTGGGTCCCGGCCGGCCCGTGCCGGAGCCGCTGTCCCCGGGGCCGTCGGGGCCGGTGCCGGTGGCGATGACGAGCCCGGCGGCCTCCAGCCGGGCGAGGAGCTGCGAGGCGGTCGGCTTGGACAGCCCGGTGAGCTTGCCGATCCGGGTCCGGGACAGCGGGCCGTGCTCCAGCAGCAGGTCGAGCGCGGCGCGGTCGTTCATGGCGCGCAGTACGCGAGGGGTTCCAGCCATGGGAGCGTCACCGCCGAACTGTTAGGAAGGTTTCCTATCGGATGTCAGGAAGATAGGACTAGACCAGGAGGGAGTCAATGCGCGCCAACGGAAAAGCCCCCGGACGACGAAGTCGTCGTCCGGGGGCGGTGCCCGCGACGCGGGGGCTTTCTGCGTCAGGTCACTTCACGTCGACGTAGTCACCGGCGGACGCCTTGGCCGCTGTCGTCGGCGTGCCCGCGAACACGAAGCGGTACGAGCCGTCCTTGGATGCCTTGACCGTGGTGGACAGGGCCCCGCCGGTCGAGGAGGTCAGCGTCTTCACGTCGGTGTAGGCGGTCGCGCCCGCCGCCTTGAACTGGAGCGTCACCTGCTGGTCCCGGTAGCCCGTGTAGCTGTGGGTGGCCCAGTTCGCGCGGGTCAGCGCACCCTTGACGGTCAGGGTCCTGCCCTTGACGACCGGCTCCGGAGCGGCGTTCGTGTGGATTTCGGCGGCGCGCTGGAGCGGGGCCGTGCCGAGGTTGCCCCAGACGTCGAAGCCGTTCTCGAAGCCGATGTGGTCGTCGGAGTCGTCCTCGTCGACGGACGTGTGACCGTAGACGGCGGCGACCTTCCAGGTCGTGGCGTCCGCGGCGCTCCTCAGGTTCTCGCGCGGATCGATGGTGACCTTCGTCGCGCAGGACTGCGTCACCGTGGTGTCCGTCGTCGCGGTGGTGGTGCAGACGGGCCGCTTCGTGGAGCCTTCCAGGGCGTTCGCGGGGCTCGCGAGCCGGCCCCGGTACAGGGCGATGCCCAGGACGTTCTTCTCGTAGTCGATCACGAGGTCGGACGGGCGGGTGTAGCTGTAGGTGACCGGGACGGTCACGTTCTTCGTGATGCCGACGACGATGGGCTTGCCGTTGTTCACCGTGACGGCGCCGAAGCTCAGGTTCGGCGAGTCGGCCAGCGCGGAGGGCGCGGCGAGGCCGGTGAGAGCCAGAGCGCCGGAAACGACGGCACCTATGGCGAGCTTTCGCATGAGTTCCCCACATTCGCGGCGGACCCCCGGGCATTGCGCTCCAGAACAAGGGCCCGCCGTGGGGGTGACACTAAACGATCACCAGTGCGAGGGGAATGCGGGGTGCCCGTGAAGAGGGTGAGGAAACGGCAGGTCAGGCGGATGTGGATGTTCCGGATGGGGTGACGGCGGGCGCAGGCGCCGGGCGCCCCTCGGCCGGCTGTCCGGCGGGGGTGCCCGGCGATGCGAAGGCCCGGACCGTCAGGCGGAGATGCCGTCGATCCGGGCCAGGGCGTCGTCCGCGCCGTACGGCTGGAGGTAGGGCAGCCAGCGCGGGTCCCTGTGACCGGTCCCGATGATGCGCCAGGCCAGGCCGGTGGGCGGAGCGGGTTTGTGGCGGAGCCGCCAGCCGATCTCGACGAGATGACGGTCGGCCTTGACGTGATTGCAACGGCGGCACGACGCCACGACGTTGTCCCAGACGTGCTTGCCCCCGCGACTGCGCGGGATGACGTGGTCGACGCTGGTTGCGACGCCACCGCAGTACATGCACCGGCCCCCGTCGCGCGCGAACAGCGCCCGGCGGGTCAGAGGAACGGGCCCCCGATAGGGAACCCGGACGAATCGCTTGAGCCGGACCACGCTGGGTGCGGGGACTGTGACGGTCGCGCTGTGCATGAAGGCACCGGATTCCTCCAAGGAGACGGCCTTGTTCTCCAGGACGAGGACGAGCGCGCGGCGGAGCGGTACGACGCCGAGCGGCTCGTACGACGCGTTGAGGACCAGGACATGCGGCACGGATGCCTCCTTGTACGCCGGCGGCGCGTGGCTCGCGCCGTGGACGATCCCTAGTCAGTCTCCCCTCAGGCCAGGTGGAAGCGCCACCATGTCCCGGTAACGGGCTGGGAGTGTTTTCGACCACACCGTGATTCATCCCCCGCTGCGTGCGCCCTTCACTCCCTGGTGAGCGCCCCGTCTGCCTCCAACATCGCTACGGCCTCCACACAATGCCCCGTTAGTGTGGTGAGTCTGCTCCTCCGGTGACCTTTCCGTGACCTGAACGATCTTGACCGCCGTACCGGGGGGCGGATAACGCACCTGGAGGTACCCGTCGTGTCGCCCGTTTCGTCCCTGCCCCTCCTACTGGCCGCCGCGTCGCCGTCGCCGTCTCCTTCGGAGACGCCGACGACTCCCGCGGTGCCCACCCTGGAGGACGCTCAGGAGAGCGCGACCAACGCCGCCAGCTGGGTGGAGGAGAACTGGTCCACATGGCTGGCCATCGGTCTGCGCGTGCTGCTGATCGTGGTGATCGCGGCGGTGCTGAGAGTGATGGTCCGGCGGGCGATCACCAAGCTCATCGACCGGATGAACCGCTCCGCGCCGGCCACCGAGGGCTCCACCCTCGGCGGGCTGCTGGTCAACGTCGAGCGCCGCCGCCAGCGCTCCCAGGCCATCGGCTCGGTGCTGCGCTCCGTGGCGTCCTTCCTGATCCTGGGTACGGCCGCCCTGATGGTCCTCGCCACGTTCGAGATCAACCTCGCCCCGCTGCTGGCCTCCGCCGGTGTCGCGGGCGTCGCGATCGGTTTCGGCGCCCGGAACCTGGTCACCGACTTCCTCTCCGGCGTCTTCATGATCCTGGAGGACCAGTACGGCGTCGGTGACACCGTCGACGCGGGCGTCGCCTCGGGCGAGGTCATCGAGGTCGGTCTGCGCGTCACCAAGCTCCGCGGTGACCAGGGCGAGATCTGGTACGTCCGCAACGGCGAGGTCAAGCGCATCGGCAACCTCTCCCAGGGCTGGGCCACCGCCGGCGTCGACGTGACCGTCCGCGCCGACGAGGACCTCGACCGGGTCCGCCGCACGCTCGCGGAGGTCGGCGAGACGATGAGCAAGGAAGAGCCCTGGAACGAGCTGCTGTGGGGCCCGATCGAGGTCCTCGGACTGGACGACGTGCTCCTGGAGTCGATGGTCGTCCGCGTCTCCGCCAAGACCATGCCCGGCAAGTCCCTCACCATCGAGCGCGAGCTGCGTTGGCGCATCAAGAAGGCGTTCGACGCCGCCGACATCCGCATCGTCGGCGGCATACCGGCCCAGCCCGACGGCCCGGCCGACGATCCCGCGGCCGCCGTCTCGCCCCCGTCGGTGTACGCCAACTCGACCTCCCCGCAGTCGGAGCGGGCCACGCCGATCGCCCCGTCGGGGGCGCCGACGAAGTAGGGCGCGCGGGGCGCGCCGCCGTCGCACGGCGGTGCGCCCCGCGCCCGCTCATGCAGGACAGTGGGGGCGCCCGGATCTCTCCGGGCGCCCCCACTGCTGTCCCGCGCCCCAGGAGTACCCCCGTACCCCCTGGGGCCGGGCCCCGCTACGCGTACCGCAGCTCGCCCGGCCGCACCGTGCGGCGCAGCAGGGGCAGGGACGTGGCCGCCGCCAGCAGACATGCGCCGAACGCCACCACGGGGACCAGCAGGGCGCCGAACGGCAGGACCGACGTCCCGGCCATGGCCATGGCGTAGGCGAAGGCGATGCCCGTGCCGCCGGCCCCGGCCAGCAGCAGCGACGGCACCAGGGGCAGGGCCGTCTCCAGAATCAGCGCGCGCCCCAGCACCTCGTACGGCACCCCGGCCGCGACCTGGGCGGCGAGGCCCCGGCGGCGTGTGGCGAGCGACTCGGCGGTGCCGACGGCCAGCGCGGCGACGGTGATGGCGAAGCCGACGACGATCGCGGTGGCGGTCAGGTCCAGACCGGCGATGTAGAAGTCGGCGCGATCGGCCAGGTAGTCGTACTTGGCGATGTCCGCGAGCAGCGTGGCCCGCACCCCGATGAACCCGCTGCCAACGACGGTCCCCATGAGGACGGCCGCGTGGGTACGGGCCGCCGCCCAGGGGTCCTGGCGCAGCCGCTCGGCGGCGATCAGGACCGCCGGGTTCCCCGCGCGGCCGGCGAGCACCTTACCGGTGAGCTTCGCGACTGCGCCCGACAGCAGGACCGCGCCCGCGCCCACCATCAGCAGCACGGCGAACAACGTCAGGGGTCCGGACTTGAAGGTGTTGTCCGGCATGTCCACGTAGGTGGAGGCGACGGCGACCAGCGCCACGAGCACCAGAAGTGCCATCGCCCCCAGGAACACCCACTGCGGACCCCGGCCCGTCCTCGGCCCCACCCGCCGGACCCAGCCCAGCGGGGAGGCCACCACACGGCGCAGCGCCAGTACGCTCACCAGCGCGCCCAGGGCGGGCACCCCCAGCGCCACCAGGGCGATCCCCGCCCACGCCAGGGCGGAAGGGCTTCGCCACTCGCGCAGCAGTGACAGCACGAAGAAGACGGTGACGACCAGCGAGCCGATCAGACAGGCGATCCCGGCCTCCAGCGCCGCGATCCGGCGCACCTGTCCCACCGACGCCCCGGCCAGCCGCAGCCCGGCCAGCCGCCGGTCCCGGTGCACGGCGCCCACACGGGCGCACTGGCCGAGGAACCCGAGCACCGTGACCAGCAGGAGCAGCAGGGTCAGGATCACCCCGGAACGCTGGCCGGGGTTGTTCAGCAGCCCGTCGGCCACCGGGACCTGGTAGCGGCCCTGGAGGGAGGCCAGCACGGCCGCCGCCAGCCCGAAACCCGTCGCCAGTGCGGCCCCCAGTGCCGTCAGGGTCACCCGCCACCACTCCCGGCGGTCCGAGCCCCGCGTCAGCAGGAAGGCGAGGCGGAGATCGTTCGCGAGGGTGCTCAACGCGACACCCCCAGCGGCGCCTCGGCCCCGGAGACCACGACGCCGTCCTCCAGCGTGACCTCGCGGTCGGCGTACGCCGCGGTCTGCGCGTCATGCGTGATCAGCAGCACCGCCGTACCCGACTCCCGGGCCGTGTGCGCCAGCGCCGCCATCACCTGCTCGCTCGCCAGCGAGTCCAGCGCCCCGGTCGGCTCGTCGGCGAACACCACCCTCGGCCCCGTCACCAGGGCCCGCGCCAGCGACACCCGCTGGGCCTGGCCGCCGCTCAGCTCGCCCGGCCGCTGCTCCTCCTGGCCGCGGACGCCGAACCGCTCCAGCCACTCACCGGCACGCGCCCGCGCCTCGCCGCGGGCGGCGCCGGCCAGCAGCAGCGGCAGGGCCACGTTGTCGACGGCGGTCAGCTCCGGGATCAGCTGCCCGAACTGGAAGACGACTCCGAAGTCGGTCCGGCGCAGCTCGCTGAGCCGCTTCTCGGGCAGCTGGTCCAGCCGCTCACCGGCGTACGCGACCGATCCCTCGTCCGGCCGCGCTATGCCCGCCAGACAGTGCAGCAACGTCGACTTGCCGCTGCCGCTGGTCCCCGTGACGGCGAGGATCTCGCCCTCGCGCAGCTCCAGTGAGGCGCCCCGCAGCGCCTGCGTCCTGCCGTGCGCCTTGACGAGGCCACGGGCCGCGAGGAGCGGCACGGTGCCCGGGTTGTTCTCGCTCATGCTGGGTCGACCTCCGCGGTCAGGTGGGTCAGCCGGGCCGCCGTGGTGCTCATCCAGCGGAGGTCGGCGTCGAGATGATTGAGGGCGTAGTCCGCCGAGAGCACGGTCGCGAGGTCGGCCGCCGGCGCCGTCTTCACAGCGGTCAGCTCCCTCATCCGGGCCATGTGGGCGGTGCGCTGCGCCCGGAGATAGGCGACCGGGTCGCCGTCGGCGAGGATCGACACGACGAGCTTGGCGAAGATCTCGTTCGTCACGAACGGCGCCGGCGGCGCGATCTCACCGGCCCACCTGGTCAGCTCGCGCACCCCCTCGTCCGTCGAGCGGTACATGGTCCGCTCCGGGCCGCTGTCCGCCTCGGTGCCGTCGACCTCGGCGAGGCCGTCGCGGACCAGCCGCTGGAGGGTCGTGTAGACCTGGCCGTAGGCCAGCGGGCGGGCTTGCGGGAAGCGTTCGTCGTGCCGTCGCTTGAGGTCGTAGCCATGGCTCGGCCCCCTGGCGAGCAGCCCCAACAGGATGTGACGGGTGCTCATGGAGATCAGTATGCACTGAGTACATGTACTGAGTGAATAGTGGGTCGTGATGATCGCCCGTCCGGGCCGTCCGGCGTGACCCGGGCCACGATGTCCGCCCCGCCACGTCTGCGACGGCGTCCACGGGGTAGGGCTGGAGTACCCCGGACCCGCACATCCACCGTCGTACGACGACAAGGAGGCCCCCGTGGCCGCACCGGTACACCTTCCGACCCAGACCCGCTCCAAACGCGTCCTCGGCGAGCCCCACCGGCTCGTCGAGCCCCATGTCTGCGTGTTCAGCGCGGAGGGCCCCTGCGCCGAGGCGCCGCTCACCAGCGAGCCGCCGCTCCCGGACGCGGCACCCCTCACCAGCGAGCCGCCCCTCGCGGACGCGGCCCCTCTCACCAGCGAACCAACGTCCAGCGGCGCCGCCTCGGGGGTCTAGATGCCACCACGCCCGGCCGACCCGGGAGAACCACCACCGTCCGACGCCCCCGCGGAGCCGTCGGGGACGACCCCGCTGGCGCGCCTCGCCGCGTCCCACGGGGTCGCCACCTCCTACCGCCCCTCACCGGACCGTACGGTCGCCGCCACCGACGGCGCGGTCGTCGCCGCCCTCGCGGCGCTGGACGTGGACGCGAGCACACCCCAGGCCGTCGACGCGGCCCTCGCGGCCCGCGAACGGCAGCTGGCCGCCCGCCTGCTGCCGCCGACGCTGGTGCACTGGGGTGGCGGCGAACCACCCGCCGCCCTGACCGCCCTCCCGGACGGCACCCGGCTGCGTGTGCGCACCGAGCAGGGCGAGACCGTCGACACCGACCGGGCCGGCCTGCGCACCGCCGTCCAGGACCTGCCGGCCGGGGTGCACGCCCTGGGCGCCACCACCCTGGACGGCCGCACCGCCGACGCCCACCTCGTCGTGGCCCCGCCCCGGCTCCCCGCCCCGCCCGGCCGCACCTACGGCCTCCTGGTCCAGCTCTACTCCCTGCTCTCCCGGCGCAGCTGGGGCATGGGCGACCTCGGCGACCTCGCCGAGCTGACCGCCTGGGCCGGCCGCGCCCTCGGCGCCGGATTCGTCCAGGTCAACCCGCTGCACGCGGCCGTACCGGGCGCCCCCACCGACCCCTCCCCCTACCGCCCCTCCTCGCGCCGCTACCCCGACCCCGTCCATCTGCGCGTCGAGGACATCCCGGAGTACCCCTACGCGCTCGCCGACGACGACGCCGACGACGGCGACCTCTTCCGCACGCTCCCGGAGCGGGCCGCACGGCTGCGCGAGTCCGTGCTCGACAAGGGCGAGCTGATCGACCGCGACGCCGTGTGGGAGCTCAAACGGCAGGCGCTGGAACGGCTGCGGGCCGTCCCGCTCGGCCCCGGCCGACTGGCCGCCTACTGGGACTTCCTCGCCGAGGAGGGCGAGGCACTGGAGGACCACTCCACGTGGTGCGCGCTCGCCGAGGTGTACGGCTCCGACTGGCACCGGTGGCCCGTGGGGCTGCGCGACCCGCGCTCCGCCGAGACCGCCAGGGCCCGTGCCGAGCTGATGGACCGCGTCGACTTCCACACCCGGCTCGCCTGGCTCACCGACGCCCAGCTCGGCACCGCCCAGCGTTCCGCGCGCGACGCCGGCATGCCCATCGGCCTGGTGCACGACCTCGCGGTGGGCGTCCACCCCGGCGGGGCCGACGCCTGGGCCCAGCAGCGGTACGTCGCGGCCGGCATGTCCATCGGCGCGCCTCCCGACGCGTTCAACTCCCGCGGCCAGGACTGGGGCCTGCCGCCCTGGCGCCCCGACCGCCTCGCCGAGTCGGGCTACGCGCCCTACCGCCGCCTCCTGCGCGCCCTCCTGCGCCACGCGGGCGCCCTGCGCATCGACCACGTCATGGGCCTGTTCCGCCTCTGGTGGGTCCCGCAGGGCCGGCCGCCCACGGAGGGCACGTACGTCCGCTACGACGCCGACGCGATGCTCGCGATCCTGGTGCTGGAGGCGGCGCGCGCCGGGGCCCTGGTGATCGGCGAGGACCTCGGCACCGTCGAGCCGGGCGTCCGGGAGGCGCTGGACGAGCGGGGGGTGCTGGGCACCTCGGTGCTGTGGTTCGAGCGGGACTGGGAGGGCGGCGGGCGCCCGCTGCCACCCGAGCGGTGGCGGGCGAACTGCCTGGCCACGGCCACCACGCACGACCTCCCGCCGACCGCGTCCCGGCTGACGGGGGACCATGTCGACCTGCGTCACCGGCTCGGCCTGCTGACCCGCCCCCTGGCCGAGGAGCGGGCCGAGGCCGCCGCCGACGCGAGCGAGTGGCTGGCGGTCCTGCGGAGGCTGGGGCTGCTGAACGGGGCGAGCGGGGGCCTGTCGGCGGTCTCCGAGGAGGCCGAGATCCAGGCCGTCCACCGGTTCCTGCTGCGGACCCCGGCCCGGATGATCGGCCTCTGGCTCCCCGACGCGGTCGGGGACCGGCGGCCGCAGAACCTGCCCGGCACGTGGGACCAGTATCCGAACTGGCGCCTGCCGATCGCTGACGCGGGGGGCCGACCGGTGACGTTGGAGGACCTGGCGGCGTCGCCCCGGCTGCGGGCACTGGTGGAGGTGTTGCGGGGCGCCTAGGTCGTCGGCGGGTGCGGGTGGGTGGGGGTTGTTCGCGCGGTTCCACGCGCCCCCGCGGTGAACGCATCCGCCGACGGATCCCCCAGCCCACCCCCGCCCGCGCACTCCTCCGCCTCGTTAGATACGTTGGCCCCGTGGACAAGAAGAACGCCCTGCGCGCCGGCGCCCTGGCCGCCGGTACGACGCTGATGATGCTGCTCATGTCGTCCCCCGCGCTCGCCTTGACGCCCGACGACGGAGACGACCCGGGGCCGGGCCTCAGTGTGATCGAGACGCTGGGCCTCTACGTCGTGGCGCCGATCGCCCTGTTCGCGGTGATCACCGGCCTGGTGATGGTCCTGGACCGGTCGACGGACCGCGAGCCCAAGGCCAAGGCGAAGGCCTGACCGCCCCCCACTGACGGCGTTCCGCCGAGGGCACCCTCCGCACACCTGTGCGCCGAGGGTGCCCTCGTCGTGTTCCGGGGCGTCCCGGCGGCTCAGGACCCGGTGGCCACGACCAGCCGCCGCAGCAGATCGGCAAGCTGCGCCGCCTGTTCCTCGTCCAGATGGGAGAGCGCCTCCGTCTGCACGGCGAGCCCCGCGGCCACCGCCTCGTCGATCAGCCGCAGCCCCTCGTCCGTGAGGGTGACCTGCAAGGCGCGGCGGTCGTGCGGGTCGGGTGACCGGCGCAGCAGGCCCGCCCGTTCGAGTTTGTCGAGGCGGCCGGTCATCCCGCCCGTGGTGAGCATGAGGGTCCCCGAGAGCTGACGGGGCGACAGGGTGTACGGCTCGCCGGACCGGCGCAGCGTCGCGAGCACGTCGAACTCACCGCGCGAGATCCCGAACCGCGCGTACGCCTTCTCCATCCGGTCCCCGAGTGTGCGGGACAGCCGGTAGACGCGTCCGAAGACCGCCATCGCGGTGGTGTCCAGGTCGGGGCGGACGGCCGCCCACTGGTCGACGATCGCGTCGACCGGGTCGCGCGGGGACGTGTCGGGCTCGGGGCGCACTGTCATGCGTCGAGTATCGGACCCAGGTCGGTCGGCCGCAAGAAAGTAGCTTGACGGAAAGTTGCTTAGCGCTAAGCTAATGGCAAGCAAGGTATTCCTCCCCGACCCCGCCGAGCGCGAAGGGCCCGTCCCATGACCGCGAACCGTCTTCCCCTCATAGCCCTGACCGCCCTCGCGCCCATCTCCTGGGGGACGACCTACGCCGTCACCACGGAGTTCCTGCCGGCCGACCGGCCCCTGTTCACGGGGCTGATGCGGGCGCTCCCCGCCGGACTGCTGCTCCTGGCGCTCTCCCGGACGCTGCCGCGCGGCGCCTGGTGGGGGAAGGCGGCGGTGCTGGGCGCGCTGAACATCGGCGCCTTCTTCCCGCTGCTGTTCCTCTCCGCGTACCGGCTGCCGGGCGGAATGGCCGCGGTGGTCGGGTCGGTGGGGCCGCTGTTCGTCGCCGGGCTCGCGGCCCTGCTGCTGGGCGAGCGGCCGACCGCGAGGACCCTGCTCACCGGGATCGCCGCGGCGCTCGGCGTCAGCCTGGTCGTGCTGAAGGCCACCGGGGCGCTCGACACGATCGGTGTCCTCGCGGCGCTCGGCTCGACCGCCTCCATGTCGACCGGCGTGGTCCTCACCAAGCGGTGGGGTCGCCCCGAAGGGGTGGGGCCGCTCGCGCTCACCGGCTGGCAGCTGACCGCCGGCGGTCTGCTCATCGCACCGATCGCCCTGCTCGTCGAGGGCGCGCCGCCCGCCCTGGACGGCCGTGCGATCGGCGGCTACCTCTACCTCGCCCTCGCCAACACCGCCGTCTCCTACTGGCTCTGGTTCCGCGGCATCGGCCGGCTCTCCGCCACCCAGGTCACCTTCCTCGGCCCCCTCTCCCCGCTGACCGCCGCCGTCATCGGCTGGGCCGCCCTCGGCCAGGCCCTCACGCCCCTCCAGCTCCTCGGGATGGTGATCGCGTTCGCCGCGACCGTGTTCGGCCAGCTCCAGCCGCACGGCGCCCGGGGACCGGAGAAGACCGGGGAGCCCGGTGACCGCCCGGCCCGGCCGGCGCGGGAAACCACCCGGACGGCCTGAGACGGCCCCAGCGCACGACAGGGGCGCCCGGTGGAAACCACCGGGCGCCCCTGTTCCCGTACGACCGGCCGCTCGTCGCGCGGCCGGGGGAGCGTGTCCCGCGCCGGACTACTCCGCCGAGGCCGAGGCCGAGGCCGCCGCCGCGTCCGCGGCCTGGGCCTTCAGAGCGCGCTCGACACCCGAGCGGGACTCGGAGACCAGTCGGCGCAGGGCAGCGTTGGGCTCGGCCGAGGTGAGCCAGTCGTCCGTCTTGCGGAGCGTCTCCTCGGAGACCTGGACCGTCGGGTAGAGACCGATGGCGACCTGCTGGGCGATCTCGTGGGAACGGGACTCCCAGATGCCCTTGACGACCTCGAAGTACTTGTCCGTGTACGGCGCGAGCAGCTCACGCTGGTCCGTCTGGACGAAACCGCCGATGACCGCCTCCTGGAGGGCGTTCGGCAGCTTGTCCGACTCGATGACCTGGGACCACGCCTCGGCCTTGGCCTCCGGGGTCGGGCGGGAGGCGCGGGCCGTGGCGGCGTGACGCTCACCGGCCGCGGTCTTGTCGCGCTCGTACTCGGCGGCGATCTCCGCCTCGTCGTAGCGGCCCACCGCCGCGAGCCGCTGGACCAGCGACCAGCGCAGCTCGGTGTCGACGGCCAGCCCCTCGATCGTCTGCGTCCCCTCCAGCAGCGCCTCCAGCAGGTCCAGCTGCTCGGGGGTGCGGGCGGTCGCGGCGAACGCGCGGGCCCAGGCGAGCTGGTGGTCCGAGGCCGGCTCGGCGGCCCGCAGATGGGCGAGGGTGGCGTCCGTCCAGCGGGTCAGCAGCGCCTCACGGCCGGCCGGGTCCGCGTACAGGTCGATCGCCAGCTTCACCTGGCGGTGCAGCGACTGGACGACACCGATGTCCGACTCCTTGCCGATGCCGGACAGCACCAGGGACAGGTAGTCGCGGGCGGCGAGTTCGGCGTCGCGGGTCATGTCCCAGGCCGAGGCCCAGCACAGGGCGCGGGGGAGGGAGGACGCGAAGTCGCCGAGGTGCTCGGTGACGAAGGCGAGGGACCGCTCGTCCAGGCGCACCTTGGCGTACGACAGGTCGTCGTCGTTGAGGAGGACGACCGCCGGGCGGCGCTTGCCCACCAGCTGCGGCACGGCGGTCAGCTCGCCGTCCACGTCCAGCTCGACGCGCTCGTCGCGGACCAGCTTGCCGCTGTCCTCGTCGCGCTCGTACAGGCCGACCGCGATGCGGTGCGGGCGCAGCGTCGGCTCGCCCTTCGCGCCGGCGGGCAGCGCGGGGGCCTCCTGGCGGATCGCGAACGAGGTGATGACACCGTCCTCGTCGGTCTCGATCTCCGGGCGCAGGATGTTGATGCCGGCCGTCTCCAGCCACTGCTTCGACCAGGTCTTCAGATCCCGGCCGGAGGTCTCCTCCAGGGCGCCGAGGAGGTCCGACAGACGCGTGTTGCCGTACGCGTGGCGCTTGAAGTACGCCTGCACACCGCGGAAGAACTCGTCCTCGCCGACGTACGAGACGAGCTGCTTCAGCACCGACGCGCCCTTGGCGTACGTGATGCCGTCGAAGTTGACGAGGACGTCGTCCAGGTCGCGGATCTCCGCCATGATCGGGTGGGTCGACGGCAGCTGGTCCTGCCGGTACGCCCAGGTCTTCATGGAGTTGGCGAAGGACGTCCAGGCGTGCGGCCAGCGCGACTCGGGGTGGGCCGCCTGGCAGGCGATCGACGTGTACGTGGCGAACGACTCGTTCAGCCACAGGTCGTTCCACCACTCCATCGTCACGAGGTCGCCGAACCACATGTGGGCCAGCTCGTGCAGGATGGTCTCGGCGCGCATCTCGTACGCCGCGTCCGTCACCTTCGACCGGAACACGTACTGGTCGCGGATGGTCACCGCGCCCGCGTTCTCCATCGCGCCCGCGTTGAACTCCGGTACGAACAGCTGGTCGTACTTCTCGAACGGGTACGCGTAGTCGAACTTCTCCTGGAACCACTCGAAGCCCTGCCGGGTCACGTCGAAGATGTGGTCGGAGTCGAGGTACTCGGCCAGCGACGGGCGGCAGTAGATGCCCAGCGGCACGCTCTGCCCGTCCTTCTCGTACACGCTGTGCACCGAGTGGTACGGGCCGACGATCAGCGCCGTGATGTACGTGGAGATACGGGGTGTCGGCTCGAAGACCCAGACGTCGTCCTTGGCCTCCGGCGTCGGGGAGTTGGAGATGACGGTCCAGCCGGTCGGCGCCTTCACGGTGAACTGGAAGGTGGCCTTCAGGTCCGGCTGCTCGAAGCTCGCGAACACCCGGCGGGCGTCGGGGACCTCGAACTGGGTGTACAGGTACGCCTGGTCGTCGACCGGGTCGACGAACCGGTGCAGGCCCTCACCCGTGTTGGTGTAGGCGCAGTCCGCCGCGACGCGCAGGATGTTGCGCCCCTCCAGCAGGCCGGGGAGCGTGATCCGGGAGTCCGCGAAGACCTCCGCCGGGTCGAGCGCGTCGCCGTTCAGGGTCACCTCGTGGACCGTGGGGGCCACCAGGTCGATGAAGGTCTCCGTGCCACCCCGGGCGGCGTCGAAGCGCACCGTGGTCACGGACCGGTAGGTGCCGCCCTCCTGCGCGCCGGTGAGGTCGAGTTCGATCTCGTACGAGTCAACGCTGAGCAGCTCCGCCCGCTGCTGAGCCTCTTCGCGGGTCAGGTTTGTGCCAGGCACGCGGTCATCTCCTCGTTATGTGTCGGTTCGGTCATCCTTCCACGGCCCGGGGAGTTGGGCGACGACCAGGTTCACCCGCACCACCGCGTCCGGAAACCGCCGGTCGTCCGGCGCGGCGCGCGCCACGCTGGGGAGCATGACGACCCACACCGCGCGCCCCCTGGACGCCTCCACCCTGAAGCAGCTGCGGACGGCGGACGACGCCGGCCGGCTCCCGACCGCCGTCACCGACACCGAGGGCGGCGCCCCACTGCGCTGCTGTCTGCGGCACAGCCGACCGGGTGAGTCGATCGCCCTCGTCACCTACGCGCCGTTGCGCCGCTGGGCGGCCGCCGGCGGCGTCGACCCGGGCGCCTACGACGAGCAGGGACCCGTCTTCATCCACGCCGAGGGGTGCGCCGGACCGGCCGACGGCGACCGGCTGCCGTTCACCAACAGCCACCGCGTCCTGCGCCGCTACGCCGCCGACGGCCGCATCCTCGGCGGACACCTCGTCGAGCCGCCCGCGGACCTCGGGGCGGCTCTCACCGCGGCCTTCGCGGACCCCGCGGTCGCCCTCGTCCACGTCCGGGCCGTCGAGTACGGCTGCTTCCTGTACGAGGTGCGGCGGCCCTGAGCGCGGCCTCCGTGCCGTGTCGTGCCGTGCTGTGTCAGGCGGGGGCCACGCGCCCGTGCCGGACCTTGCTCGGGCCGGAGCCCGCCCGTGCCGGACCGGCCAGGAACACGCTCGCGCCGGAGCCCGCCCGCGCCGGGCACGCCGACGGGGCGGTCGCTCCCTGTGGAGTGACCGCCCCGTCGGTGTGGAGGCACGGCCGGCGCCCGGCGGCGGGACCGGCACCGGTTTGCCGCCGGTGTCAGCCCTTCAGCTCCGCCGCCACCAGCTCGGCGATCTGGACGGCGTTCAGCGCGGCGCCCTTGCGCAGGTTGTCGTTGGAGACGAACAGGGCGAGGCCGTGCTCGACGGTCTCGTCGGCGCGGATGCGGCCCACGAAGGAGGGGTCCTGGCCGGCGGCCTGGAGGGGGGTCGGGATGTCGGAGAGGGCGACACCCGGCGCGCCGGCGAGCAGCTCCGTCGCGCGCTCCACGGAGATCGGACGCGCGAAGCGGGCGTTGACCTGGAGGGAGTGCCCGGAGAACACGGGGACGCGGACGCACGTGCCGGAGACCTTGAGACCGGGGATCTCCAGGATCTTGCGGGACTCGTGGCGGAGCTTCTGCTCCTCGTCGGTCTCGTGCAGCCCGTCGTCGACGATCGAGCCGGCCAGCGGCAGGACGTTGAAGGCGATGGGCCGCTTGTAGACGCCCGGCTCCGGGAAGTCGACGGCCGAACCGTCGTGCGTGAGCTTGTCCGCGTCCGCCACGACCTTCTGGACCTGGCCGTGCAGCTCGGCGACGCCCGCGAGACCGGAGCCGGAGACCGCCTGGTAGGTGGCGACGACCAGCGCCTCCAGGCCCGCCTCCTCGTGCAGCGGACGCAGGACCGGCATCGCGGCCATCGTCGTGCAGTTCGGGTTGGCGATGATGCCCTTGGGGCGGTCGGCGATCGCGTGCGGGTTCACCTCGGAGACCACGAGGGGCACCTCGGGGTCGCGACGCCAGGCGGAGGAGTTGTCGATGACGACGGCGCCCTGGGAGGCCACCTTCTCGGCCAGCGCGCGGGAGGTCGCGCCACCGGCGGAGAACAGGACGATGTCGAGGCCGGAGTAGTCGGCGGTCGCCGCGTCCTCGACGGTCACCCCGTCGATGACCGAACCGGCCGAGCGGGCGGAGGCGAACAGGCGCAGCTCGTCCGTCGGGAAGTTCCGCTCCTTGAGGATCCTGCGCATGACCGTGCCGACCTGACCGGTGGCTCCGACGATTCCGACCCTCACGGTGACTCCTTTTACGTGGCTTGTCTGTGTCTGCTGCATGACCGAGGCGTTTCCATCATGCGGTGACTCCCGGTCCGCCTGTCCAATCCTTTGCCCTCGGCGCTCGGAGAATGGGACGCGGGGGACCTCGACACCGCATCCGGTTCTTTGGTGTGCACCCCGTCTGAGCTGGAGATATTGGCTCTGCGGTGGCTCGGCGCCGCAAGCTGTTCTGCCTCCCCCCTGCCCGCCCGCACCGTGCACACGCGAAGGTGTGACGTACGCCTCTGCGGGGCGGGGGAGAAGTCGTGGGCGGACGCCGAACGTTTCGGCCCGCCCCGGCGTCGTAGGGGAAACGCGGGAGGGGAGGGGTGGCTGTGCTGCGCAGAAAGGCGCGCCGCGTCCATGAGGTGGACGATCCGCTGCGGGTGGCCGGCGGCCCGTCGGTCACGGGGGGCACGGCCGGCGGGGGTGACCGGGCGGCCGCCGTGACGGGCCCTCCGGCGGTGGGGGACACGGGGACGGATCCGCTGGACGCGGCCCAGGAGCGGCGGGTGCGGGCGGTGCTCGCGCTCGGCGGTGTGCCGCAGTCGGACCTGCCGGACGGGGTGCAGCAGGTACGGCTGCGGCTGCTGGAGCGGGCCGCGAGCGGCCGTGAGGCCCCGCGGGACGTGTCCGCGTGGGCGGCGGTGGTCGCCTCCAACCTGGCGATGGACTGGCACCGCGCCAAGCGCCGCCAGGAGCGCCTCGGTGAGCGCCTGGCCTCGCTGCGCCAGCTGGAGCACCCCTCCGGCGAGGACACCAGCGTGCTGTCGCTCGCCGTCACCCGCGGCCTGGACGAGCTGCCCGACGCCCAGCGCCAGGTCCTCGTCCTCCGTTTCTACGCCGACCTGCCGGTACGGGACATCGCCGACGAGCTCGGCATCCCCCAGGGCACGGTCAAGAGCAGGCTCCACTCAGCGGTCCGCGCCCTGCGCGCCCGCCTGCACGAGGACGAGGTGGTGTGACATGGCCGCCCGGGAAAACAACCGGCACGACACCGAACCCGACGACGCGACGCCCAGGGCCCACGCGACCGGGGACGTCCGGACGGAGGGCGTCCAGGCCGGGGGAGCCGTGTTCGAGGGAGCCGAGGGCGAGAGGGTTGTGTTCGAGGGGGCCGAGTACGGCGGTATGGACGCCTTGATGGCCGCGCTGCTCGACGAGCCGCTGCCGGAGGAGGCGCTCGCGGACGGCGAGTTCATGGCCGCCCGGCGTGCCGCGGCCGCCGATGTGGTGCTGCTGCGGGAGCAGCTGGGGCTGATCGGCGACGCCTTGGCAGGCGCAGACGCCCTGGCCGGGGCCGACGCCACTGCGGGCGCCCGGGAGGCGGAGGCCGGCGGGCCGCCGGGGCGACCCGTGGCCGCGCGGCCGGGGGACGCGGGCGGGGCCGAGACGGTCACCGGGCGGCAGCCCGAGCCCGAGACGGCCTCCGTCGCGCCGGTGAGGCCCCTGCCGACGCGGCCGGACCGCTCCCGGCGGCGCCGCCGGGCCCTGTCCGTCGCCTTCGGCACCCTGGCCGCGGCGGCCGCCGCCACCGTCGTCGTCGGCCTCGGTGCCGTCGTGGTCCAGTCGGGGGGCGGGGGCTCGGACGGCTCCGACAGCGCCACCAGCCAGAAGGGCAGCGGCGTGCACGACGACGCGAAGAGCGAGGCGGGCGGCGGGAACACCCCCGGCAAGCTCAGCCAGGAGGGCTTCGTCACCTGCGCCCGCCTGATCGTGGAGGGCACCGTCGTCTCCGTCGAGTCCGTCCCCGGCGCCGACCGGGACCGCGTCACCCTCGACGTCGACCGCTACTACAAGCCGGACAAGGGTGCGAAGGAGATCGTCTTCCCCATGTACCAGGACGCCACCCCTCGGCTGAAGACGGGCGATCAGGTCCTCGTCGGCATCCCGCGCGACGGCGCCGAACCCGACCTGTGGACCACCGACCCGAGCGAGATCGCCCGTGACCGTGTCTGGATCGAGGCCGCGGTGTCGCAGGCGGAGGGCCGGCCGTGTGAGTGAGGTGCGTCGGCCGGCTCGCGCTCGTGGGCCGGCCGACCCACGAGTCCGGCCCGCGGGCCCACGTGCCGGGATCGGCTCGCGTCCCTGCGCCCGTGCCCCGGCGCCCTGCCCCTACCTCGGGTGGCGCGCACGCATACGGCCCGCCGGGGAGACCGGCGGGCCGTATTCCGGCGGGCCTGAGCGGCGGCGGCACCGCCGGGCACCCCGGATCGGGTTCTCCGATCCCAGGTGCTCCACTGCCTGGGCGCGACTGGTGCGACCGGTGGTCAGGTCACTTCTGGTCGTCCCAGGTCCAGGTCCCCTTCTCGCCGGGGACGATGACCCCGGGCTGGACGCCGCCGCCCTTGTCCGGCTTGGCGGGTACGACGACCTCCGTCACGGCGTCGTCCGCGGCCAGCCGCGTGCCGGCCGGGGCGTCGACGGCGGTGCCGAGGGCGAGGGCCGCGGCGGCGGAACCCAGACCGAGGAGGGCGAGGACGCCGAGTCGCCGGGAGCGCGTCGAGGAATGCACAACCGTTCCTCTTTCGTGAGGGGTTACAGGTGAGGGCCCTGTGAAGGGCCATGACCGATCATGGTTGATCACCGTCCGAAACGCAGGTGCTCACGATGGCCGCTTGCGGCCATGGCACGACAGGGCCACCGCACCCACGATTAGGTCCCGGAAGAGGAATCCGGGTGGGGGCATCCTCAGGAGAGACCCCGGCGGACAGGTCCTGGCGGACAGATCCCGGCGGACAGGTCCCGCCGGAGAGACCCCGGCGGAGCGATCCCGCCGGAGAGACCCCGGCGGAGAGACCCCGGCGGCGACGCTACAGCCAGCCCCGTCGTACCGCCTCCGCGCCCGCCTCGAACCGGCTCTGCGCGTCCAACCGCTTCATCAGGTCGGACATCAGCCGTCTGATCGTACGCACGGAGAGCCCCAGCTTGCGGGCGATCCCCTGGTCGGTCATCCCGTCGGACAGCAGTTTCAGCAGGACCCGGTCGCGTTCGCTCGCCCCGTCCCCCAGCGCCGCCGGGGCCTCCGCGCCCAGCGGCACACCCTGCGCCCAGACCAGCTCGAACAGCTCGGCGAGGGCCTGCACGACGCCCTGGTAGCGGACGACGAGCGCGCCCTGGCGGCTGTCCTCGGCGTTCACCGGCACGACCGCGACCTCACGATCGCAGATGATCATCCGCATCGGAAGGGCGGGCACGGTGCGGACCTGTCCGCCCATGGAGGTCAGCCAGGTCGCGTAGTCGGAGGTGGGCTGGTCGTTGCGGACGCTGTCGAGGTAGACCGAGCGCATCCGTACGCCCCGGTCGAAGGACTCCTGGTCCAGGGGGCGGGCGGACTCCAGTCCGGCCGCGCTCACGGCGCCGCCCGGTGTGAAGGTGCAGACCTCGTGCACCGCGTCCCGCGACAGTTGCTCCAGCCGGGTGCGGACCGCGTCCACCCCGACCAGGTGCTCGGCGCCCCCGGTGTGCCGCAGCCCCAGGGCCGCGTACTCCTTGGCGAACTCGGCGACCACCGCCTGATGCCGGGACAGATGGGCGCGCCGGGAGTCGAGTTCGGCCTCACGGCGGCGCAACTCCGGCCCCAGGATCGTCTCGGGGTTCATCGGCAGGTACGTCGTGTCGGTGACCGGGCTCAGCAGGGAGAGACCGGAGAGCCGGTCCACGGCCGCCCGCACCTCGTCCTCGGTGAGGCCCGTGTGCCGCCCGACGTCGTGGAGGGTCCAGGACGGGTTGGTGAGCAGACTCCGGTAGACGCGAACGGCGTCGGTGTCCGCTTCCAGGAATTCGTCCAGCACAGTCGGCCCTTTCGCCTCCCCACCCCCTCACACCCCAAGGGGAATCTTAGTTCGATCCGTGCCGATTTCGCGCTGGATCGGGGGCCTTGTGGCGAAGGCTACAGGGCAGGCACGACAGTGCCATGGCGCGTTGCGGCCACCCTTCGCCCCTGGTGTTCGAGCGTGGCCCGACCGAAGATCGAGGAGCGCGACGCACCGATGTGCGGCGGCCCGTCCAACGGGGGGACGGGCCGTCGCGCCGACCGCCCCCCGTCGCCAGGGGCGGGTGCCACGTGGGGAGCACCCGCCCCTTCCTCGCATCCGTTGAGTAACGTCTCCTCATGCGCGAGGACTTGCGGGTGGCGGCCTACGCCGTGTGCGTACGGGACGGACAGGTGCTGCTGGCCCGCTGGGTCGCCCGGGACGGCACCAAGCGCTGGACCCTCCCCGGCGGCGGTATGGACCACGGTGAGGACCCCTACGACACCGTCGTCCGCGAGGCCGACGAGGAGACCGGCTACACCGTCGAGCCGACCGCCCTCCTCGGCGTCGACTCCGTCACCGAGGACCGCTCCCGCCGCCTGGGCTCCCGAGCCGCCTTCCACAGCCTCCGCCTCGTCTACGAGGCCCGCGTGACGGGCGGCACCCTCCGCCACGAGACCAACGGCTCGACGGACATGGCCGCGTGGCACCCTTTGGAGGAGGTCCCCGCCCTGGAAAGGGTCCCCCTGGTGGACGTGGGCCTGACCCTGTGGCGCCGGCGCCCGCCGAACGGCCACCTGGAACCGCCGGCCGACCGGTGAAGGGGCGCGGGGAACTGCGCGACGAGCCACGACGAACCGGAAGCCACCCCACCACGCAAGCCGCGCGGCGAGTCCGTGCCCTACCCCGTCACATGAACGAGGAGTGACCACTTCCCCTCGGTTGCCCTTACCTTCGGCAACCCCCGGCGAACACCCAGCGCCCTCGAAGATCCACGTACCGTGATCGGCGCCACCCGTTGCCACCTCGTTAACGTCCAGGTCACCCCGACTGCCAAGCATTCAGGACGAGCGGGAAACCCACTCCGGCCCCCACCGCGGAGCGGCCCCGCGACCACTGCCGACGCGTTCGCACTCGGGGAGACCGCGCCATGTCGCGCATACGCTCAGTCGCTGCCGCCGCCACCCACCCTGACCGCCGTGCCTTCCTCGCCGCCACCGGCGCGGTCGGCCTCTCGGCGGGCATCGGGATCGCCCTGCGGCCGGAGACGGACGCCCACGCCGCCGCCGCTTCGGGGACCGCCACCGAGGTCCCGCTGGCGAACCTCTCCAACCGGGCGGCCCCGGCCGCCCCGCTCGCGCCGTACACCCGGGGCACCACCCTCGCCTCGGTCGCGGCGCCGCGCAACGCCTCCGGCTACCGCCGCCTCGGCGACGGCCCCGCCTGGAAGCGGGTCGTGCGCTCCGACCTCGCGGCCCCCAAGTCGGGCCGGGAGAAGCGCCGTACGGCTCTCGCGTCGTTCGTGCAGTTCACCGATCTGCATGTCGTCGACGTGCAGCACCCGCTGCGCTACGAGTACCTGCGCGCCCAGACCGCGAGCGCCTGGCGTCCGCAGGAGGCCCTGTCCGTGGCCGGGGCGGTCTCGCTCGTCGAGCGGGTCAACTCGCTGCGGGGCGCGCCCGTCACCGGCTCGCCGCTGCACTTCGTCATGACGACCGGCGACAACACCGACAACAACTCCAGGACGGAACTGGACTGGTTCCTGAAGGTGATGAGCGGCGGCCGCGTCACCCCCAACTCCGGTGACCCGCGCCGCTACGAAGGCGTCCAGAACAGCGGCCTCAAGCTCTACTGGCAGCCGGACTCCACCCTCCGCGACGCCGACAAGAAGCTCGGCTTCCCCCACCTCGACGGCTTCCTGGCGGCCGCCATCCGCGAGGTCAACAGCCCCGGCCTGAAAGTCCCCTGGTACTCCACGGTCGGCAACCACGACTCCCTCCCCGGCGGCTGCTACGCCCCCGGCGACTCCTTCTTCGCGGACTTCGCGGTCGGCGGCAAGAAGCTGATGACCCTGGACGAGCAGGTCGGCAAGGCGCTCTGGGACAACGTCAAGAGCGGCGGCGACCCCCGGGGCGCCGACTGGAAGGCCGTGCTCAAGTCCCAGGCGAAGAGGATGCGTTCGGTCACCCCGGACGAGGGCCGGGCGCCCTTCACCCCCCTGGAGTACCTGAAGGCCCACCTCGACCCGGCCCACACCGGCCCCGGCCCGGTCGGCCACGGCTACTCGCAGGCCAACCTCGACGCCCGCACCCAGTACTACGTCTTCCGGATCGCCGACGACGTCATCGGCATCAGCCTCGACTCCACCGACCCCGGCGGCCACTACGAGGGCTCGCTGGGCACGGCGCAGCTGAAGTGGCTGGAGCGGACGTTGAAGGAGGCCGCCAAGGACGGCACGTACGCGGTGGTCTTCAGCCACCACACCAGCAGGACCATGCGCAACCTCCGCAAGGACCCGTCCCGTCCGGGCGAGGCCCGGCACGGCGGCGACGAGGTGCTGGCCCTGCTGGGCCGCCACCGCAACGTCCTCGCCTGGGTGAACGGCCACAGCCACCGCAACCGCGTGACCCCGCACAAGTACGCCGGAGGCGGCTCGTTCTGGGAGATCTCGACCGCGTCCCACATCGACTTCCCCCAGCTCGCGCGCGTGATCGAGCTGGTGGACAACAAGGACGGCACGATCTCCCTGTTCACGACCCTGATCGAGTCGGCCGCCCCGCACGCCACCCGCTTCACCGACCTCAGCCAGACCGGCCTCGCGGCCCTGTACCGGGAGCTGTCGTTCAACGCGCCCGGCCGCCGTGACACCCTCACGGGCACCCCCGGTGACCGCAACGTGGAGCTGGTGCTCCGAAAGGGCTGAAAACCGCTCAACGCCCGTACGCGTGTCAACCCCGGCCGCACGGCCGGGGTCCCCCTCCGTGACCGGACGATCATCTCGGACACAGGGGGAACGATGTCAGTACGTACGGGTCTGGTGGCGGCGACCGCGGTGGTCGCGGCGGTGGCGCTCGCCGCCCCGGTGGCGACGGCCGCGCCCGCCTCCGTGAGAGGCGGCCACGGCGCGACCCGCGAGGCGATGGACGCCAACGTGAAGGACGGCGTCGTCGGCATCGCCCTCCAGGCGAAGGACGCCCACGGCGTGTGGAAGGCGACGGCGGGCGTGGGCGACCTGCGGACCGGCGCGCCGCGCACCGCCCACGACCGTTTCCGGGCCGGCAGCATCACCAAGACCTTCGTGGCGACGGTCCTGCTGCAACTGGAGGCCGAGGGCAGGCTGTCGCTGGACGACACGGTGGACAAGTGGCTGCCCGGCCTGGTCCGCGGCCACGGTCACGACGGCCGCCGGGTGACGGTCCGCCAACTCCTCAACCACACCAGCGGGATCTACAACTACACCAGCGACGAGCAGCTCGGCCGGGAGGTCTTCCTCGCCGAGGGGTTCCTGAAGAACCGCTACCGCACCCACACGCCGCAACAGCTCGTCGGCATAGCGATGAAGCACGAGCCGGACTTCGCCCCCGGCACCGGCTGGAACTACTCCAACACCAACTACCTGCTCGCCGGCCTGGTGATCGAGAAGGTCACCGGCAACCCGTACGGCGACGAGGTCCGCGCCCGCATCATCGAACCCCTCGGCCTGCGCGGCACGAAACTTCCCGGCACGTCCCCCGGCCTGCCGGGGCCGCACAGCCGCGCCTACTCCAAGCTGGCCGAGACCGCGGACGGAAAGACGTACGACGTCACGAAGTTCAACCCGTCCGTGGCCGGCGCGGCGGGTGAACTGGTCTCCAACTCCGCCGACCTGAACCGCTTCTACTCGGCGCTGCTGCGCGGCCGGCTCCTGCCGAGGAAGCAGCTCGACGCGATGAGGACGACGGTCCCCGTCAAGGGGTTCGGCGGCTACGGCCTCGGCCTCATCGAGCGCACGCTCTCCTGCGGCGTCCAGGTGTGGGGTCACAGCGGCGGCATCCACGGCTCCCTCTCCGAGTCCGTCACGACCCCGGACGGCGGCCACTCCCTCAGCTTCAACCTCAACAGCGACTGGGCCGGGGACAGCGAGGCGATCGTGGAGGCGGAGTTCTGCGGCAAGTAGGCGCCTGAGCACGGCATGAGGAAGGGCCGCCGCGAGGTGCGGCGACCCTTCCTCTCCCCTCCTGCGTTCCCGCCCGGGGACGGACGGGTTCCCGGATTACCGGGGAAGCACCACCACATACGCGGCCGGATCGCGGTCGGACGACGCCATCAGCGCGGTGCGGACGACCGCCGCCTGCTGTTCGAGGGCCTCACGCAGCTTCTTCGGAGTGATGTGGACGACGGTGATGCCGAGCCGTTCCAGGGTCTCCCGCTTGCGGGCGTACTCCGACCAGAGCGCGTCGTCCTCCTGGCGCGGGGCCCGGGTGTCCAGCTCCACCGCGACGGCCTGCTCCGGCCAGTACGCGTCGAGACCGCCGAGGTGGGGGCCGCCCGGGAGCCGGAGGTCCACGTTCCAGACCGGGTCGGGCAGGGCGAACTCCCTCACCATCCGGTAGAGCTGGTCCTCCGCGATCGCCCGCCCCTCGGCGAGCAGGGAGTCCACCGCGTCCACCACATGGGGACGGTTCAGCAGCCTCGCCTGCGTCAGCTCGCGGACGACCGCCGCCGGTTCGGTGTGGCCGCCGCGCACCGCCTCGGTCAGCAGCCGGCGTACGGAGTCCACGTCGACCAGCTCCGCCACCGCGTCGGCCAGGGCGCGCGGCACGGGGGCGACGGGCAGGCCGGTCACGTACGACGGGGTCGGCAGGGACGCGGTGCGGATGACGCGGGCGCAGCCGACGGTGCGCAACCGGCGCATCCGCGGCACCAGGACGTCGATGGTGTCCAGGGACAGCAGCGGGGGAGCGGACGAGAAGCCGTGCAGCGTCAGCGCCGCGAGGCCCGTGATCACGGCGTCCGCGTAGCGGGGGGTCGCACGGGGCTCGTCGGCGTTCGGCTGCGCGGGGACGCCGGCGGCCGGCTCACGGAACGGGGTGCGGGCGGCGTACGACAGGACGGCGTGCAGCCGCTCCTCGGAGGTGGGCGGGCCGGGGTGCAGCAGGTAGACGCCGGGGAGGAGCTGCTGCCAGGGACCGCCTTGCCGGCACTGCTCGTTGGTCTCGGCGGGGGTGACACCCTGCGCGCGCAACTGCGCGGCCGTCAGCACGCGGCGGTGCACGTCCGCGAGCCGGCGGAGGGGGCGGGAGGAGAGCGGGGTGTTGTGGTTCATGACGGGGAGGTTCCCGCGCCGGGAGCGGCTCTGAACCCCTGTTACAAGCCCGTCGACAAATACGGACAACTCCGCACTAAAGTACGTGCGTTCGACTGCCGATAGTGGCTGGTCCGCCCCGCGATCGGAAAAGGTTACGGCTCTGACTACCCGAACTTCGTAACGTCGAACCAGGCAAAAGAAATTGACGCGCACCGGCGGCACGTGGTGACGCCGGGTCGCGCACCCGTGCCGACGGCGGGCGCCGGGTGCGCGACACCGGTGAGGACGAGAGAGAGGACTACCCCTCGCCGCCCGCGTCGCACGCCTGGGCCCGCAGGGCCCGTGCCAGGTCGTCGCGGGCCTCCACCACCAGTCGGCGCAGCGCGGGCGCGGCCCCCTCATGGGCGGCGAGCCAGGCGTCCGTCGCCTCCAGGGTCGCCGGGGAGTCCTGCAGCGACGGGAACAGACCCCGGACCACGTCCATCCCGATCTGGATGGACCGCTCGGCCCACACCCGCTCGATCACCTCGAAGTACCGTTCGGCGTACGGCGCCACCAGCTCCCGCTGGGACGGCCGCGCGAACCCCGCGATGGTCGCCTCCACCAGCGCGTTCGACAGCACGTCCGACTCCACCACCGACGCCCACGCCTGCGCCTTCACCGCGGCCGACGGCCGGGCCGCCAGGCACCGCACCTGGTGCCGCTTGCCGGAGGCCGTGTCGTCCCGGGCCAGCTCCGCCGCGAGGATCCCCTCACCGGCCACCCCGTGAGTCGCCAGCGGCTCCAGGAACGCCCACCGCAGCTCCTGGTCGACCTCCAGCCCGTCGACCTTCTCGGTCCCCGCGAGCAGCCCCTGGAGCACCCCGAGGTCGGCCTCGCTCGACGCGACGGCCGCGAAGAACCGCGCCCAGGTCAGCTGGTGCTGGCTGCCCGGCTCGGCGGCCCGCAGCTCCCGCAGGGCGCCCTCCGCCAGCAGCCGGGCGCCGGTCTCCCGCCACTCCGGCGCCGCGTAGAAGGTGAGCGCCGAGTTCGCCCAGGCGTGCAGCATCTGCAGCACGCCGATGTCGGACTCCCGGCCGGCGAACCGCAGCACCAGGTCGACGAAGTCCCGCGCCGGGAGCAGCGCGTCCCGGGTGAGGTTCCACAGCGCCGACCAGCACAGCGCGCGCGCCAGCGGGTCGGAGATGTCACCGAGCCCGGCCCGCAGCGTGTCCAGCGACCCGGCGTCGAAGCGGATCTTGCAGTACGTGAGGTCGTCGTCGTTGACCAGCACCAGCTCCGGCGCCTCGGCCCCGGCCAGTTCGGCCACGACCGTACGCGCCCCGTCGACGTCCGCCTCGGCGCGCGCGTACCGCTCCAGCGTGCCGTCGCCGCCGCGCCGGTACAGCCCGATCGCCACCCGGTGCGGCCGCAGCTCGGGGTGGGACTCGGCCGCCTCCTGCACCACCGCCAGCTCGTCGATCCGGCCCTCGGCGTCGAGCAGCACCTGCGGGGTGAGGGAGTTCACCCCGGCCGTCTCCAGCCAGGCCCGCGACCAGGCGGCCATGTCCCGCCCGCTGGTCTCCTCCAGGACCGACAGCAGGTCACCGAGGCGCGTGTTGCCGTAGGCGTTGCGCTTGAAGTAGCGGCGGGCGCCCTCCAGGAACGCCTCACGGCCCACATAGGCCACCAGTTGCTTCAGGACGGACGCGCCCTTGGCGTAGGTGATGCCGTCGAAGTTGAGCTTGGCGTCCTCCAGGTCGCGGATGTCGGCCGTGACGGGATGGGTGGAGGGCAGTTGGTCGGCGCGGTACGCCCACGCCTTGCGGTTGTTGGCGAAGGTGACCCAGCCGTTGGTGAAACGGGTGGCCTCGACCATGGAGAAGGAGCCCATGAAGTCCGCGAAGGACTCCTTCAGCCACAGGTCGTCCCACCACACCATGGTCACGAGGTCGCCGAACCACATGTGCGCCATCTCGTGCAGGATGACGTTGGCCCGCCGCTCGTACGACGCCCGGGTGACCTTGCCGCGGAAGATGAACTCCTCGCGGAAGGTGACGAGCCCCGGGTTCTCCATCGCGCCCAGGTTGTACTCGGGCACGAACGCCTGGTCGTACTTCCCGAACGGGTACGGGTAGTCGAAGTGGTCGTGGAAGAAGTCCAGGCCCTGCTTGGTGACCGCGAAGACGTCGTCGGAGTCGAAGTAGGGGGCGAGCCCCTTGCGGCACATCGCGCCGAGGGGGATCTCCAGCCGCGTGCCGTCGCCGAGGACCCGCTCGTAGGAGTCCGTGACGTAGTGGTACGGGCCGGCGACCACGGCGGTGATGTACGTCGAGATCGGCTTGGTCTCCGCGAAGCGCCACACCCCGTCGGTGCGCTCTCCGGCGCCGTTGCTCCACACCACCCAGTCCTCGGGTGCCCGCACCTCGAAGCGGAACGGGGCCTTGAGGTCCGGCTGCTCGAAGTTGGCGAAGACCCGGCGGGAGTCGGCCGGCTCGTACTGCGTGTACAGGTAGACCTCGCCGTCCTCGGGGTCGACGAAGCGGTGCATGCCCTCGCCGGTGCGGGAGTAGGCGCACTGGGCGTCGACCACCAGCTCGTTCTCGGCGGCCAGGTCGTCCAGGACGATCCGGGAGCCGTCGAAGACCTCGCGGGGGTCGAGGTCCCTGCCGTTGAGGGAGACCGACGTCACACTCGGCGCGATCAGATCGGCGAAGCTGGTGGCGCCCGGGTCGGCGCACCGGAAGCGGATGGTCGTCACCGAGCGGAAGGTCCGCGGCTCGTCACCCCGGTCGCCGACGGCGGACCGCAGGTCGAGGGAGACCTCGTAGCCGTCGACGGACAGCAGCGCGGCCCGCTCCTGGGCCTCGTCGCGGGACAGATTCTCACCGGGCACGGGCGGCACTCCCTCGGGGGTGGTGTTCAGTATGCGGACAGGGCCGATCCTGCCATGCGCTCCTGACGGCGGGCAGCCGGGAATGAGGCGGGCGGCCGGGAATGACGCGGGTGGCGCCGGTGTTGCGGGTTGTTGCGCTGTAAACCGACACCGCTCTCTTGCTCTCTCCGAGGAGAACCATGTCCGAGCAGACCTCAGGCAAGACCCCCGTCGACTTCTGGTTCGACCCTCTGTGCCCCTGGGCGTGGATGACCTCGCGGTGGGTGCTGGAGGTGGAGAAGGTCCGGGAGATCGAGGTCCGCTGGCATCTGATGAGCCTCGCGGTCCTCAACGAGAACAAGCTCGACGAACTCCCGGAGGAGTACCGCGAGCTGCTGGAGACCAAGGCGTGGGGCCCGGTCCGCGTGGTCATAGCCGCTCAGGAGGAGCACGGCGCCGAGGTGCTCGGCGATCTCTACACGGCGATCGGCACGCGCGTCCACAACCAGGGCGAGGGCATCGGCAAGGAGGTCGTCGCCGCGGCGTTGAAGGACGTCGGGCTGCCCGAGTCCCTCCTGGACCACTGGGACTCCACCCCGTACGAGCCGCAGCTGCGCGCCTCCCACAAGGAGGGCATCGACAAGGTCGGCCAGGACGTCGGCACGCCCGTCATCGCGGTCCCCGGCGCCGACGGCGAGCAGATCGCCTTCTTCGGACCGGTCGTCACCCCCGCGCCCCAGGGCGAGGAGGCCGCGAAGCTCTGGGACGGCACCCTCCTGGTCGCCTCCGTCCCCGGCTTCTACGAGATCAAGCGCACCCGCACCAAGGGCCCCGACTTCAGCAACCTGGTCTGACCACGCAGGCCGGCGCCTGGCTCCGCCGGCGGTCTCGGGCTCACTCCAACTCGTCGGGCAGTCGCTTGGTGAGTTTGAAGTGCTTCTCGTGGCCGTGGGTGCGGAGGTTGAGGCAGATCTTGCCGTCGGGCCGGTTGTTGACGCACTTGAAGTAGTTGGCGGAGACCGGGTTGCCGAGCTGTCTCTGGAGCCAGTCGCGTTCCTTGGCGGTGAGCGGCTCGTGCGGTTCCTCGGAGCGGCACGTCTGGCAGGTCAGTCGTCTCGACGTCGGCATCCTCCAAGAATCGCGTCGAAACCGCCCGTAACGGAAGAGGCTGCGCCGAAAGGCACCCCGAAGCAGGAGGGCCCCCGCGAGTCACGTCCTCGCGGGGGCCCTCCCTTCATCCGCCTGCCCGGTGAACGGTGAGAAGACGATCACGAGCAGGAGACCGGGAACCCCGTCTCAGGGGGTGAGCAGCAGCACGTCCGCGCGGGACTTGGCGGCGGTGTAGCGCCTCGCCACGTCCTGCCAGTTGACGACCTGCCACATCGCCTCGATGAAGTCGACCTTCTGGTTCCTGTACTGCAGATAGAAGGCGTGCTCCCAGGCGTCGAACACCAGGATCGGCGTCGAGCCCTGCCCGACGTTGCCCTGGTGGTCGTAGACCTGCTCGACGATCAGCCGCCCGCTCAGCGGCTCGTACGCGAGCACGCCCCAGCCGGAGCCCTGCGTCGTCGCCGACGCCTTCGACAGCTGCGCCTTGAAGGCGGCGAACGACCCGAACGACTCGGTGATCGCGTCCGCCAGCTCGCCGACGCCGTCCACGGCCAGTGGTTCGCCGCCGCCGTCGCCCGTCATGTTCTGCCAGTAGACGGAGTGCAGGATGTGGCCCGAGAGGTGGAAGGCCAGGTTCTTCTCCAGGCCGTTGACCGCCCCCCACGACTCCTTGTCCCGCGCCTCCGCCAGCTGCTCCAGCGTGTCGTTGGCCCCCTTCACATACGCCGCGTGGTGCTTGTCGTGGTGCAGCTCGATGATCTCCGGGCTGATCACGGGCGCGAGCGCCGCGTAGTCGTACGGCAGTTCAGGCAGCGTGTAGACGGGCATGACGGATCCCCTCCGACTCTTATTGCAAGTTACTTGCAACTGCACGCTAACAGCAAGAGGTGGGTTTCCGGCACGCGAAAGGGCCCCCGCACCGGACGGTCCGTCCTGAGTGCGAGGGCCCCGTGGCGCCGAGGGCGCGTCAGCGGCCGGCGCGCGCCCGCTGCCGGCCGTACCCCACGGCCGCCAGCACCGCCGTCATCCCGCCCGACCAGTACAGCTGCGTCCGGGTCGCCGGCTCCCGGGCCATGAGGACGAACACCGCCGCCATCCCGGCCAGCGCCACCCACGTCAGCCAGGGGAACGCCCACATGCGGACGACGAGGCGCTCGGGGGCCTCGCGTTCGATGCGGCGGCGCAGCAGCAACTGCGAGACGGCGATGAGGATCCACACGACGAGGATCACCGCGCCGATCATGTTCAGCAGCCACGCGAAGACGTCGTCGGGCCGCCAGTAGCTCAGCACGACGCAGAGGAAGCCGAAGACGCTGGAGGCCAGCACCGCGATCCGGGGGACCCCGCCCGAGACCCGGCCGAGGAACCTCGGGCCCTGCCCGCGCTCCACCAGGGAGTAGGCGATGCGCGAGGAGCCGTAGATGTTGGCGTTCATCGCGCTCAGCAGCGCCACGAACACCACCACGTTCATCAGCTGACCGGCGCCGGGGATGCCGATGCGGTCGAGGGCGGCGACGTAGGGGCCCTTCTCGACGACCGCCTCGGAGTCCCACGGGACCAGCGTCACGATGACGGCCATGGAGCCGATGTAGAAGACGGCGATGCGCCACATCGCCGTGCGGACGGCGGTCGCGACGCCCTTCACCGGGTTCTCCGACTCGGCCGCCGCGATCGTCACGGTCTCCAGGCCGCCGTACGCGAAGATCGAGGCGAGCAGGCCGACGACCAGACCGTCCGTGCCGTTGGGCAGCAGACCGCCCTCGCCCGTGAGGTTGGCGAGGCCGGGCGAGTCGCTGCCGGGGAGGACGCCCGCGACGGCCAGGACGCCGAGCACCAGGAACAGGGCGATCGCGCCCACCTTCAGCGCGGCGAACCAGAACTCGAACTCGCCGAAGTTCTTCACGGCCGCCAAATTGGTGCCGAGGAACACCAGCATGAACAGCGCGACCCAGGCCCACTCGGGCGTCCCGGGCACCCACCCGGTCACGATCTTCGCCGCGCCGATGCCCTCCAGGCCGACGGCGGTGCACAGCAGCACCCAGAACGACCAGCCGGCGGTGAAGCCCGCCCAGGGGCCGACGGCGCGTTCGGCGTGCGCCGAGAAGGAGCCCGACGACGGGTACGCGGCGGACATCTCGCCGAGCATCCGCATCACCAGCATCACGAGGAGCCCGGAGAGGGCGTACGCGAGGACGATCGACGGGCCGGCGGCGGCGATCCCCGCGCCGGAGCCGACGAAGAGCCCCGCGCCGATCACCCCGCCGAGGGCGATCATCGACAGGTGGCGCTGCTTGAGGCCGTGGGAGAGGGAAACGTCCTGCTCCTGTGGAGCCTTGACGGTGCTGCTGGGCATGGGCGCGGCTCGTCCAATGCGTGAGAGGGCAAAAACGTCCACAGTCTGGACAGCCCCCTCGTCCGCACGAAGGGGCCGTCCGTTATCCGGACGCGTCCGGCACGCAGAGTGGCTACGCGGCTACGGGAACGGCTACCGGGGTGTAGTGCGCCGCGTCGCCCTCGACGGAGTAGCTCTCCTTCCCCTCGACGCCCACCGGCACGTCACCGGCGACGGTCACCCGGTGCAGCCGGCGCGGCAGACCGTCGTAGTTGTCGATGGCGTAGTGCTGGGTGATGCGGTTGTCGAAGATGACGAGCTGGTTCGGCGACCAGCGGTGGCGCAGCACGTTCTCCGGGCGGGTGACGTACGACTGGAACAGGTCGAGGAGCTTGCGGGACTCACCCGTCGACAGACCGACGATCCGCTGCGCGAACCCGCCGATGAACAGCCCCCGTTCGCCGGTCAGCGGGTGGACGCGCACCACCGGGTGGACCGTGCGGTACTTGATGGACGTGAACTGCGCGCGGGCGGCGGCCTGCTGCTCGTCGAGGGCCTCCTCGGGCACCGCGTAGTCGTAGTCGTTGGTGTGCTCGGCCCACAGGGTGTCGGCGAGGGCGCGCAGCGGCTCGGGCAGGTCGCGGTAGGCAGCCGCCGAGTTCGCGATCAGCGTCTCGCCGCCGTACGGCGGGATCGTGATGCTGCGCAGCGAGGTCGCCTGGGGCGGGTTGAGGACGAAGGTGACGTCGGTGTGCCAGTGGTTGGCGGCGCGGCCCCGCTCGCTGTCGACGGGCAGGACGTTCGGGGTGCCGTCGACGGACGGCACGGTCGGATGCGCGGTGGTGATGTCGCCGAAGTGCCGGACGAACGCCTGCTGGCTCGCGTCGTCGAGGTTCACCACGTCGAACACCAGGGCCTTGTGGACGTTGAGGGCCTCCCGGAGTTCGGTGACCGTTCCGTCGTCGAGCGGCCGGGCGATGTCCACACCGGCCACCTCGGCGCCGATGTTCCCGGTGATCTTGCGGATCTGGAGGTCGGACATGTGCGGGTCCTTTCAGACGAGGGCGGTTTGCCGGGCGGGGCGGACGTACTGGTTGGCGGGTCGCGGCAGGCCGTAGCGCTCCCGCAGGGTCTGGCGCGGCCCGTACGCGCCGCGCAGCAGACGCCGGGCGCGCAGGATCGGGACGACGTGGTCGACGAAGGCGTCCAGGCCGGACGGCAGGACCGCGGGCATGATGTTGAAGCCGTCCGCGGCACCCCGCGTGAACCAGGTCTCGATCTCGTCGGCGACCTGCTCGGGCGTCCCGGCGAAGGTCAGGTGCCCGCGTCCGCCGCCGAGCCGCCCGATCAGCTGCCGCACGGTGAGCCGCTCCCGCCGGGCCAGTTCGACGACGAGCGTGTAGCGGCTCTTGGCGCCCTCGACGGCGCTCTCCGGCGGCAGGTCGTCCGGCAGCCGGGCGTCCAGCTCCAGCGTGCCGGGCTCCAGTTGGAGCAGTGCCTCCAGACGGCCCACCCCGTGCGTGTACACGATGTGGTCCTCCAGCACCTGCTCGTTGGCCAGGGCCTCGGCCTCGGTGGAGCCGAGCACCGGCACGATGCCGGGCAGCACCTTGATGTGGTCGGGGTCGCGTCCGGCCGCCGCGGTACGGGCCTTGAGGTCGGCGTAGAAGCCCTGCGCGTCCTCGATCGTCTGCTGGGCGGTGAACACCGCCTCCGCGTAGCGGGCCGCGAACGCCTTGCCGTCCTCGCTGGACCCGGCCTGCACGAGCAGCGGGTAGCCCTGCGGGGTGCGCGGCACGTTGAGCGCGCCCTCGACGCTGAAGTACCTGCCCTTGTGCCGGGGCGGATGGACCTTCGCGTCGTCGCCCCAGACACCGGCCGCCTTGTCGGCGACGATCGCGTCGTCCTCCCAGCTGTCCCACAGCTTCAGCGCCACGTCGAGGAACTCGGCGGCCCGGGCGTACCGCTCGGCGTGCGCGGGCTCGGCGTCCAGGCCGAAGTTGCGGGCCGCCTCCGCGCCGGCGGTGGTGACGATGTTCCAGCCCGCCCGGCCCCGGCTGATGATGTCGAGGGAGGCGAACTTGCGGGCCAGGTTGTAGGGGGAGTTGTAGGAGGTCGACGCGGTGGCGATCAGACCGATGTGCTCGGTCGCCGTCGCCAGGGCCGTCAGCAGGGTGAGCGGCTCCAGCGCCCCGGCCGGACGCTGGGCGAGGTTCCCCCACAGCTGGGGGCTGTCGGCGAGGAAGAGCGAGTCGAAGGTGCCGCGCTCGGCGGTCCGCGCGAGCCCGACGTAGTGGTCCAGCTCGACATGTGCGTACGGGTCGCTCCCGGGCAGCCGCCACGACGCCTCGTGGTGGCCGGTGTTCATCAGGAACGCGTTCAGGTGAAGCCGTCTGGTGGTCATCGGTGGTCCTTGGAGGTCACTGGTGGTTCGCGGTGGTCACTGATCGGGCTCGGTGTCCGACCGGGGGCCTCCGCGGCGCCTCCCGGGTCCTCGGTCACCCCGAGCGCGGCCAGCAGCCGCTCCCGGTACTCGCCCAGCAGCGGATCGCGGTACGAGCGCGGATGCGGGCGGTCGATGGTCAGGTCGAGGCCGATACGGCCGTGCTCCAGCACCAGCACCCGGTCGGCGAGCACGATCGCCTCGTCGACGTCGTGGGTGACGAGCAGGACGGAGGGGCGGTGGCGCTCCCACAGCTCCCGCAGCAGCGCGTGCATCCTGATCCGGGTCAGCGCGTCCAGCGCGCCGAACGGCTCGTCGGCCAGCAGCAGTTCCGGCTCCCGGACGAGGGAGCGGGCGAGCGCGGCACGCTGGGCCTCACCGCCGGACAGCTCGTTGGGCCAGGCGCGCTCCCGCCCCGTCAGGCCCACCTCGGCCAGGGCGGCCCGTCCCTTCTCCTCGCCCTCGGTGCCCAGCAGCACGTTGTCCAGCACCCGTCGCCACGGCAGCAGCCGGGAGTCCTGGAAGACCACCGACACCCGCTCCGGGGCCGTCAGCCCGCCGCTGCCCGTGACCTCGTGGTCGAGGCCCGCGACCGCCCGCAGGAGGGTGCTCTTGCCGGAGCCGCTGTGCCCGAGCAGGGCCACGAACTGCCCGGCGGGGATGTCGAGGTCGATCCCGTCGAGGACCGCGCGCCCGTCGAACGACCGGGTCAGCCCGCGCAGCCGTACGGCGGTCCGGTCGGCTTCGGCGTGGGTGGGTTCAGCCGTGGCGGTCAGCTGCTCAGTGTGCGTCGCCATGACAGCACCCTCCGTTCGATGAGACGGACCGCGCTGTCGGAGACCAGGCCGAAGATCCCGTAGACGACCAGCCCGACGAGGATGACGTCGCTCTGGCCGTAGTTCTGGGCCTGGAACATCATGTAGCCGAGTCCGTTGGTGGCGTTGATCTGCTCCAGGACGACCAGGCCCAGCCAGGAGCCGGTCACCCCGAGCCGCAGCCCGACGAAGAAGCCGGGCAGCGCGCCGGGGATGACGATCTCCCGGACGAACCGGAACCGCGACAGGCCCTGCACCTCGGCGAGTTCGACGAAGCGGCTGTCGATGCCGGCCAGCGCGGCGTGCGTGTTCAGGTAGATCGGGATGTAGACGACGATGGCGATGATCGCGATCTTGAAGGTCTCGCCGATGCCCAGCCACAGGATGAACAGCGGGATCAGACCGAGGGTCGGGATCGCCCGGTTCAGCTGCACCGTCCCGTCGATCAGCGCCTCGCCGGCCCGGCTGAGCCCCGAGGCCAGGGCGAGCGCGATCCCGGCGGTCAGCCCGATCGCGAACCCGGACGCCGCCCGTCGCAGCGAGGTCAGGATGTCGGTCGGCAGGGTGCCGTCGGTCCACAGGCGGACACCGGTCTCCAGCACGGTCCAGGGGGCCGGGACCGCCGCCGGGTCCAGCTGCCCGGCGGCGGAGGCGGCGGCCCACAGGGCGAGGAAGAGCAAGGGGCCGACGAGCCGGGTGGCGGGCAGCCGCCGCCCGGGGGAGAGCCGGCGCCGCCTGCGCACCTGGGCCGGCGCCTCGACGGAGGCCGGCGGGGCCGCGGCGACGGGTGCGGCGACCTCGCCGACCGTGCCGTTCGCCACGCCCGCCGTACCTGCGGCGCTTGCCGTGCCTGTGGTGCTTGCCGTGCTCGTGGTGCTTGTGGTCATGGCCGTCACCTCCGGTACTCCGCGGGCACGGCCTTCGCCGCGAGCGCCTCGAAGCGGCGGTCGAAGAGCGTGCCGACATCGAACTTCTTCACGAAGCCGCCCTCCGCGAGCAGCTCCGCCGTCTCCTGCTCCCACTTGATCGCCTCGTCCCAACTGGGCGGGAACAGCGGCTTGTTGGCGAGATCACTGATCGACTTCGCCTGGGCGGCGGTCAGGTTCTGCGTCTTGACGTAGAACTCCTCGTTCCAGATGTCCGGGTGCTCGTACTGCCAGACCGCGCCCTTCGCCCAGTACGGGATGTACGCGGCCACCGCCGCGGCCTTCGCCGAGTCGGCCAGCACGGACGCCGGCGCCCACAGCAGGTTGAGCAGGTCCACCACGTCGGTGGTGATGGTGCGGGCGCCCTTCGCCCCGTACTGCTGGAGATAGGCGGGCGCCTGCTGGTTGCCGAGCGGCGCGATGTCCACCTGGCCGGACTGGAGGGCCGTCAGGAACTGGTTGCTGGTCAGCGGGACGAGCTCCACGTCGTCGTAGGCGATCCCCGCCTCCTTCAGCGCCCGCAGCAGGACGACGCCCTGCGCCTGCCCCTGCGAGAAGGCCAGTTTCCTGCCCTTGAATTCCCTGACCGAGGTGATGTCGCTGCCGGGCTTGGTGGCGAACAGATAGTTCGGCTTGCGGGTGATGTTGATCGCGACGATCTTCGCGTCGTAACCCTGGTAATGCGCCTGGATCGGCGGGATTCCCGCGTTGTTGGCGACATCCAGGGAACCGGAGCGGAAGGCGTTGATGACATCGGGACCGGCCCCGATGTTCGCCCAGTTGCTCACCTTGAAAGGCAGCTCGCCCAGTCTCGCGAGTTTCAGCTGCAATTGCTGCTGGTTCTGGAACGAGGCGATCTTCAGACTGGTGCCCGGCGGGACCTTGGTCGCCAGCGGCGCGTCCACCGCCGTCCCTGCGGTCGCCGCACTGCTGTCGGCGCAGCCGCTCAGCCCGACGGCGGCGGCGCCGGCGCCGAGGAGGGAGGTGAGGAACAGACGCCGGTCGAGACCGGGCGGGGCGGACGAAGACATGGGAGGACCCCCTGGGATTCACAGGAAATGCGCGAGGCGAGCGCAAGGCGGGAACGCGCACGGAAATCACGGCGAACGGATGCCGGAAATGGAGAAATCACTGCGGGAGAAGGCCGGAGAAGCGGGCGTCCACGCAGGAGGAAGAACACGCCCGAGGCGCGTCAACGTGTCAGCAACAGAGGGTGCGACAGGTCGTGAGAAGCATGAACATGATGTTCCCGGTCCGGTGTCGGAGCTGTCAACATTCGGAGTTTCTGAATTAATTCACCTGGGCGCCGCGGCCAGCGGATCGCGATAGAGCACGTCCAGGGCCACCGCACCCCCCGCCGTGGCCAGCACGGCGTCCGGGAAGCTGGTCGGCCGGACGTCCGCCGCCCGGTCGTGCGCGACGGCACCGCGCAGCGCGGCGAGGCAGTCCTCGCGGGCGATGGCCCCGATCTCGGTGACGACGACGGTCTCCGGGTTCAGCACGTCGAGCAGCAGCCCCACGGCCCGCCCCACCATCCGCGCCCGTTCCACCAGCAGCCGTACCGCCACCGGGTCGCCGCCCGCCGCCGCGTCCACCACATGCGTCGGGTTCACCCCGGCGATGACGCCGGCCTCCCGTGCCCGCCGGCACAGCGTCCGCTCGCTCAACTCGGCCTGGAGGCAGCCCGTTCGCCCGCAGTCGCAGGGCTCCGTGCCGCCGGGCAGCGGCAGATGGGCGATCGCCCCGGACTGGGAGCGCGGACCGTGGTGCACCTCGTCGTTGGTCGCGAACGCCGCGTCCACCACGTTGCCGACGAACAGATGCAGCACGCTCCGGCTGCCCCGGGCCCGCCCGAAGAGCCGCTCCGCGTCGACCAACGCCCGCGCGTGCCCGTCGACATGGACCGGCAGCTCCGTGCGGGCGCCGAGCACCTCCCGCACCGGCACCTCCCGCCAGCCGAGCAGCGGATGCTCCACGACGGTCCCGGTCTCCCGGTCCACCCAGCCGCCGGCCGCGAACCCGACCCCGAGGGGCCGGCGGCCCGGCAGGGCCGCCGACAGCGCGGCGATGCCGTCGGCGGCGCGTGCCAGCACCACGCCCGGATCGGTGGTGCCGTCGTGCTTCATCTCCCGCCGGACCAGCACCCGTCCGCGCAGATCGAGCAGCGCGACCGTGGTGAAGGGCACCGCCACATGCACCCCGGCCACCGCGAACCGCGAGTCGTCCAGGTCGAGCGGTATGTGCGGGCGCCCCGACCCCTTGGACTGCCGGGGAGGTTCGGCCTCCCGGATGAGGCCCAGCCGCGCCAGCCCGGCGCAGTGGTCGGTCACCGAGGCCGGCGACAGCCCCGTCACCCGCGCGATGGTGCTGCGCGCCACCGGCCCGTGCTCCAGCACGGACCGCAGCACGACGCTGGCACTGGTCCGCCGCCGGTCGCTGTCGGCGGCCCGCGGCACGGGAGAGGAACGGGACGGAAGGGGGGAGCGACGGGGAACGGAAGGGGAAAGAGTGGGTGCTGCCGCGGTACGGGGCATCGCGATCATCCTCGGGTACGGGTCCGACACTGCGCCGTCGTGAGAAGGGAGGCGCGCCGGAGCCGCCTCACCCGGGGCGGCGACAGGTGGCCGTGCTCACGCGTCGCAGGTCGACGTAGCGACGCGACGAGAAGTACCGGGCCTGGGCAACCATGCGCTCGAAGCTAGCAAAACGGCCAACCCCTGCCCAGAAGGCGACCGACGGGCGAGACAGCACCTGTCCATCTCCCCAACCCGATTGGTGAAACCCTACAGATCCCCCGAACCACGCCGACGTGGCCAAAGCCACTCGACCTCAGTGACCGGCGTCACGCCGTACCCGGTGTAACCCAAGGTCATTGTCAAAAGTCCATCAAGCGCTCGCTCCCGCCTTTGTCGACGACTGACGGTGTCCTGTTCATGACCGCTGGGATAGCGTCACCGTGTTCGATGCCATCTACACCCTTCTTCACCCTCAACCCTCGCGGAGTCCCCATGAGTACGGCCGTCGCCCCCGCCCGCACCGGTCAGGTCCTCGCCGACCTGCTCCCCGCCTCCCGCGTACGGGACATCGCGCTGGTCGTCGGCGGTGCCGCCCTCACCGGGCTCGCCGCGCAGATCGCCGTGCCCGTGCCGGGCTCGCCGGTCCCGGTCACCGGCCAGACCTTCGCCGCGCTGCTCGTGGGCACCGCCCTCGGCGCCGGCCGCGGTGTGGCGTCCCTCGCCCTGTACGCGGTGGCCGGTCTCCTCGGCGTCCCGTGGTTCGCGAACGGCACCTCCGGCGTCGGCGTCTCCTTCGGCTACATCCTCGGCATGATCCTCGCCTCCGCCGCCGTGGGCGCCCTCGCCCGCCGGGGCGCCGACCGCTCCGTGCTCCGCATGGCCGGCACGATGCTCGTCGGCGAGGCCATCATCTACGCGGTCGGCGTCCCCTACCTCGCCGCCACCGCCGACATCACCCTCGCCTCCGCCGTCGCGATCGGCCTCACCCCGTTCCTGATCGGCGACGCGCTCAAGGCCGCGCTGGCGATGGGCGCGCTGCCGACCGCGTGGAAGCTGCTCGGCAAGTGACGCGGTGACTCCCGTGCGGGCGTCGCCCAAGCAATGACGCTCCCGGGGGTGCCGCTCAGGCAATGACGCTCCCGGGGGTGCCGCTCAGGCAATGACGCTCCCGGGGGTGCCGCTCAGGCAGTGACGCTCCCGGGGGTGTCGCTCAGGCAGTGACGTCCCCACCCCCGAAGAGGCTCGCCGGGTCGTACTCCGACTTCACCGCGGCGAGCCTCTTCAGCGTCTCCGGGTCGTACAGCCCCTCCCTGCGGTCGCCCGCCCCGAACGCGAAGTTGACCGCCCGCCCGAGCGTCCGGGGGCGCAGCAGCGCCAACGCCGGGTCGATGATCGTCCGGGCCGTCTCCCGCCCGGCCATCGCCACCAGCCGTACCAGGAACCGCCCGTCCCGGTACGGCACCGCGTCGGGCTCGTCCCGCCCGAGTGCCCCGCCCAGATGGTTGACCTGCACGACGCACATCGCGTCGGCCCCCGGCCCGGTACGCTCCAGCACCCGCGCCACCGCGTCGACGTCCAGCCCGCTCAGCACCGCGCTGTCCCCGTAGTGGGTGTGCGGCACATCCGGGTCGTTGTGGATGGTGTGGCTCTCGCCGTACGGCATCTCCCGCAGTGTGTCCGCGAACGCGGGCCCCGACCCCCGCAGCGGCGCGACCAGTCGGTCCCCGTCGGAGCCGGTGTACGCCACTCGGACCGACAGCACGTACCGCCCCCGCAACCGCTCCGGCAGCCCCGGCGCGTCCGGGTACGTCACCGCCGCGAACGACGACGTCAGCGTGGGCGGCACAGTGCGCGTCCAGCGTTCGTACGCCCGCAACACCACCGCCGGGTCCACCTCGCGCCCGTCGAAGGAGAGCGAGCCGCCGTAGAGCCGGGCCACCGGTACGAGCCCGATCTCCATCCCGGTGACGATCCCGAGACCGTGGCCGCCGCCGAGCAGCGCCCAGTACAGCTCGGGCTCCGACTCCCGGGTGACCTGCCGCGCCCGGCCGTCCGCGGTCACCACGTCGAGGGTGCGCACATGATCCGCCGCGTACCCGAACTCCCGGCCCAGGATGCCCAGTCCGCCGCCCAGGGTGTAGCCGACGGCGCCCACCCCCGGCGACGAGCCGTTGAGCGGGGCGAGGCCGTACGGCTCCGCCGCCGCCACGACGCTCCCCCAGCGGACGCCCGCCCCGACACGGGCGGTTCGCGCCACCGGGTCCACGGTCACGCCGTCCATCCGCCGTGTCGTGACCAGCACACCGCCCTCGAAACGCGCCCTGCGTCCCGTGTCCGGTCGCCTGCACCGCCACGGGCAGCCCGGCGCCGGCCGAGTACGTCACCGCCGCCACCACGTCGGCGGCCGACGCCGCACCGACGACCACGTCCGGCCGCCGGGCGAACCCGGTCTGGAAACCGGCGACCTCCTCCTCGTACCCGGCCTCACCGGGCATGAGGACCAGCCGGTCCGCCGCCGCCTTCAACTCCTGCACGTTCACGGGTCTCCTCCGCCGTCGAGACCGACGCGACCCCCTCGTGGGCCGCGTCGCGGATCGCTCCTGCGGCGGCGACTCTGCCCGGATTACATGACACCTCCCGTCAACTTTTCCAGGTGCCCCCACGGCCGCATCGTGGCGGCACTCTCGTACGGCGAGCACCCGCCCGGCGATCCGGGCGACGCGCTCAGCGGGTCCGCCACCGGCCCGTCACGCCTGCCCGCGGGCGCTCCGGTGGTTCCACCACAGGCCCGCCGCACCCGCCGAGATGAGCGCGGCGCCGACCATGCCGAACGGCAGGACCCGGTCGGCCGGACCGGTCTGCGGCAGCTCGTCGGGCCGGTCCTCCTTGCCGCCCCCGCCTCCGCCGCCTCCGTCCCCGCCGCCGTCACCGCCGCCCGGCGTGACCGGACTGTTGTCGGTGCCGAGGAGCAGCGGTGTGGCCGGCTCGTTGGGCGACGGGTTCGTCGTACCGAACGGCACCGGACCCTGCTGCCAGAACGTCTTGGAGCCGTCGGCGTTCTGCACCGGCAGACAGATGTCGCCCTTCTGCTTCAGATCGAAGGTCGCGTCGATCGCATAAGTCTTCGACTTTCCGGCCGCCAGATCGTCGATCGCACAGGCGAAACCGCTGTTCGCCCCGTCGGGAAGATCGCCCTTCGCGATTTTCGTGCAGCCTTCGACATTCTTGACCGTCAGCCCGTCGAAACCGACCACGAGCAGACGGATTTTCCCGCTCGCCTTGCTTCCCTCGTTCTTTACGACCCCGGTGATCTCCGTTTCCTTCGAAGTGTTGTCGACTTTGATCTCTTTGGACAGCAGCGTCGACAGCTTCACACCTGCCGGGCCCGCGTCCATGGCTTTTCCGCCGTGACCGCTCAATCCCCCCTCGTCATCCGCCGAGGCCGTGAAGCCGAGGATCATCACCGACGACAACGACGCGGTGAGCAGCGATCCCGCGACGGCGGCCCTGGTCTTCCCACGACGAGAACTCATGTTCCATCCCCCTTGCGTCCCCCTGGCCGTGCCTGAATTAACGGCCATTGAAGAGGTACCACAAGATTTCTCGCCACTATGCTGGAGCGGCGAGAAGTGTGACCAATGCGCGACTTTTTGGTTCGGCTGTTGCGGATGTGGGCACATGTCGGTCGAAGGGGGGCCTGGGGGTGCCGGGAATAACGAGGGGCGGAGTGCCGGGGCTTGTGGTGGCCGGCCGTTATACGCTGGTCGAAAGCATCGGCCAGGGTGGAATGGGGCGGGTGTGGCGGGCCGCCGACGACATTCTCGACCGGCAGGTCGCGGTCAAGGAAATGCGGATCGACGGCCTCGATCCGGAGGACACCCGCACCCGCCGCGAGCGAACCCTGCGGGAGGCCAGGGCCACGGCCCGTATCGACCACCCCCACGTCGTCCGCGTCTACGACGTCGTCGACGAGGGCGAGCGGCTCTGGATCGTCATGGAACTGGTCGACGGCCGTTCCCTGGAACGCCTGGTGTACGAGGACGGCCCCCTCGACGTACGTGAGACGGCCCGGATCGGTCTCGAACTCGTCGACGCGCTGGGCCAGGTGCACGCGCAGGGCGTTCTGCACCGGGACATCAAACCGGCCAACGTCCTCGTCCGGCGCACCGGCGACCGCCGCGCCGTCCTCACCGACTTCGGCATCGCCGCCATCCAGGACGCGGAAGCCCTCACCATGGCCGGCATGCTCGTCGGTTCCCCCGACTACATGGCGCCCGAGCGGGTCTCCGGCCGCCCCCAGGGACCGCCCTCCGACCTGTGGTCCCTGGGCGCCACCCTCTGCGCCGCCCTGGGCGGCCGCTCCCCGTTCTCCCGCGGCACCACCCTCGCCACCCTGCACGCCGTCCTCTACGAGGAGCCGGAACTCCCGGCCGAGGCGGGCGAGTTGCGCGAGCTCCTCGCCGCGCTCCTGGAAAAGGACCCGGCCGTACGCCCCTGCCTGCCCGAACTGACTGCGGCCCTCCACCCCCTCGCCACGCCCCCACTCACCCCCGCCCCGGAAACGACCGCCCTGAAGCCCCGGGCCACGAACGGCAACGCCCCGACCCCCCAAGACCCCACGCCGTCCCCCACTGCCCCAGGGCCCACCGGCACAGACGGCCCCGCCCCCCGGCCGGACACCCCCGACCCCCGCATCCCGGCTCCGCCCCGTCCCGTTCCGCGAGCCGTGGGAGCAGATGCCCCCGATCCCCGGGCGGCCGGTGTGGACAGCCGGGCAGCGGTCGCTGGGGGCGTCGTGGAGCCCCCGGTCACCCCCGCGGAGCCCCCGCGCGAGCCCACGCTCGTCGCGCCGCCCACCCCCGCGCAGCCGACACCGACCGTGCGGAACGCCCCCGCGACGCCACCGGAGACGGACCCCGACCCTCGGACGTCTTCCGGCGCGCCACCACCTGAGACGGATCCCGACCCTCGGACGTCTTCCGGCTCACCACCACCGGACACCGACACCGACACCGACCCCGACCCTCAGACCCCCTCCGGCGCACCGTCACCGAACACCCCCGAACTCCCCACCCGGCCCAGGCCCACACCCCCGGGGGACCTCCTCGGCCCCCCGACCCCGGCCGACCCCGCCGAACCCCGGCGGAACAGGCGCCGCACGATGCTGATCGCGGCCGCCGGGGTGGCCGTGGCCGGAGTGCTCGCGGCGGTACTGGTCCCGACGCTCGGCGCGTCCTCCGACGACAAGAAGAAGGCGTCCCCCTCGACCTCCACCTCAGGCTCGACCTTGTCGAGTCCGTTTCCCACCGTCGCCGGCACCTCCCGGCCCCCGACCCTGCCGCCGGGCGCCCGCACCGAGGCCGGTGTCTTCGCCTGGGTCCCGCCCGACGGCTTCTCCCGCGAGGTGCACGCCGGCGCCGAGGTCCACTACACCTCACCCGACGCCCGGCAGGAGATCGTCGGCAAGGCGTCCCTGGCCCGCGGCGACCTGCTGGACCAGTGGGAGAAGAAGGAGGAGAGCACCAGCAAGGGCCCCGGCTACCAACGGATCCGGCTGGAGGAGACCGAGTTCCGCGGCAAACCGGCCGTCGTCTGGGAGTACACGGTCACCGCCCAGGAACTCCCCTGGCACGTCCGCTCCCTGGGCTTCAACACCGGCGGCAAGTCGTACCAGCTCACCACCTGGTACCACCCCGACATCGAGGACCGGGCCCTCCCCGTCTACAAAAAAGTCGAGAAGAGCTTCACCCCGTTGTGAAGCACTTCCCGACGAACCGCGAAGGCGGAACCACCGCCCAGGAAACCGCTCAGCCCACCTTGTCGGTGACCTCCGCCGTGGCGCCCGCCTTCGGCCCGCTGAACTTCTCCTTGACCAGGGAGATACCGACGACGACGGCCGCGACCAGCAGCGAGAGCAGCAGGATCTCCCGGTTGCCGTGCTCGGTGTCGGTGAGCATGTAGGCGAGGACGAAGAGGATCAGCCCGATGGTGGCCCACGTCAGATACGGGTACAGCCACATCTTCACGACGAGCTTCTCCGGGGCCTCACGCTCGATGATCCTGCGCATCCGCAGCTGGGAGAAGCAGATCACCAGCCACACGAACAGGGCGACCGCGCCGGAGGAGTTCACGAGGAAGAGGAACACGCCCTCGGGGAAGAAGTAGTTGAAGATCACCGCGACGAACCCGAAGACCACCGAGGCCAGGATCGCCGTCATCGGCACACCCCGCGACGTCGTCCGCCCGAACGCCCGCGGCGCGTCCCCGCGCTCACCCAGGGAGAACGCCATCCGGGAGGCCGTGTAGAGGCCCGAGTTGAGGCAGGACAGCACCGACGTCAACACGATGAAGTTCATGATCTGACCCGCGTGGGCGATACCGAGCGAGTCCAGCGCCGCGACGTAGGAGCCCTTCTCCTTGATGGAGGGGTCGTTCCACGGCAGCAGCGCGACCACGACGAAGATCGAGCCGAGGTAGAAGACGCCGATACGCCAGATGATGCTGTTCGTCGACTTCGTGACGGCCTTCTGCGGGTTCTCCGTCTCGCCGGCGGCCAGCGTGGCGATCTCACTGCCCATGAACGAGAAGACGACCAGCAGGACGCCGATGAGGATGGCGCCGGGCCCGTTCGGCAGGAACCCGCCGTGATCGGTCAGGTTCGCCAGCCCGGCCTTCTCGGCCTCCACACCCGGCAGCACGCCGAACACGGCCAGCCCGCCCACGACGATGAACGCGGCGATCGCGACGACCTTGATACCGGCGAACCAGAACTCGAACTCGCCGTAGGAGGCCACCGAGACCAGGTTGGTTGCGGTCAGCACCACCATCACGATCAGGGCCCAGCCCCACTGCGGTACGGCCGGGATCCAGCCCTCCAGGATGACCGCGCCCGCGGTCGCCTCCACGGCCAGGACGACGACCCAGAAGAACCAGTACAGCCAGCCGATCGAGAACCCGGCCCAGCGCCCGAGGGCGCGGTCGGCGTGTGCGGAGAACGACCCGGAGGTGGGGTTCGCCGCGGACATCTCGCCGAGCATCCGCATGACCAGCACGACCATCGTGCCGACCAGGGCGTAGGAGAGCAGGATGCCGGGACCGGCGGTCGCGATGCCGGAGCTCGACCCGACGAAGAGGCCGGCCCCGATCACACCTCCGATCGCGATCATCGAAAGGTGGCGGTTCTTGAGACCGGCGTGGAGGCCGGGGGAGGGGGGAGAGGAGGAGCCTGGTGTGCCGGTGTCGGTCGGCAGAGTCGGCTGCGACGTCATGGGGGGGAGTTTCCTTTGCGCCGTTGCGGGGACTTCCGTGCGTCTGCCCACGCATTCCCCGGTGACTCTCGCCAGAGCGGGACACGAGAGGCGGCCGGGGGTGCCGCGTGAGCCTCCGTAAAGATCGGTCCAGTGAATCGGAGGTGAAAGGAATCCTGAACCTTTGAATCCAGATCGTTACTTGAGGTTTACTTGAGGTTCCGTGGTGTGACTCACGCTTTTCGGCCGCCGGGCCCCCATCGAGCCCCGACGAAACAGGCGTGTCACACTCGGACCATGCGCGTCTACCTCGGCTCCGATCACGCCGGATACGAACTCAAGAACCACCTCGTCGAGTGGCTGAAGGCCGCCGGGCACGAGGCCGTCGACTGCGGTCCCCACATCTACGACGCCCAGGACGACTACCCGCCGTTCTGCCTCCGCGCGGCGGAGCGCACGGCCGCCGACCCCGACTCCCTGGGCATCGTCATCGGCGGATCCGGCAACGGGGAGCAGATCGCCGCGAACAAGGTGGCCGGCGTGCGGGCCGCGCTCGCGTGGAGCGTCGAGACGGCCGCGCTGGGGCGTGAGCACAACAACGCGAACGTCGTCGCCGTCGGCGCGCGGATGCACTCCCAGGACGACGCGACCAAGTTCGTCGAGACGTTCCTCAACACGCCGTTCTCCGGTGACGAGCGCCACATCCGCCGCATCGACATGCTCGCGACATACGAGACAACGGGCGACCTCCCCCCGATCCCGGCCCACCACCCCCAGCCGTAGGCAGGGCGCCTGACAACCCGGGGGCGCGGGTGCGTCGGCGACCGCGGCTCCGTCGTGGCCGTTCGCGCAGTTCCCCGCGCCCCTGAAGGCGTGGGCCTGCGGCCCACCCTTCATGAAAAGCACGGGGCGCAGCCCCGGTCGCTTTTCAGGGGCGCGGGGAACTGCGCGACAAGCCCCCACCCACCCGCACCCCCCAACGCCCCCCGCGCCCCCACCCATGAGGCGCCCCGCCCCACCCCCGGAGGGCCCCGTGCCGGAAGGCCACACGATTCACCGCCTGGCCGAGGACTACCTCACCCACTTCGGCAACGGCACGGCCACCCACGTCACCAGCCCCCAGGGCAAGTTCGCCGACGCCGCCGCCCTCCTCGACGGCACCCCCCTCACCGCCGCCGAGGCCCACGGCAAGCACCTCTTCCTGCACTTCGGCGCCCCTGACGCGGAGGACTGGGTCCACATCCACCTCGGCCTCTTCGGCAAGGTCGACTTCGGCCCCGCGCCGGCGCCCCCGCCGACCGACACGGTCCGCCTCCGCCTGCGCAACGACACCTCGTACGTGGATCTCCGCGGCCCCACCACCTGCGCCCTGATCACGGACGCAGAGAAGCGGGCCGTCCACGCCCGCCTCGGCCCGGACCCCCTCCGCCCGGACGCCGACCCGGCCCTCGCGTACGCCCGGATCTCCCGCAGCCGTACGACGATCGCCGCGCTCCTCATGGACCAGAAGATCATCGCGGGCGTCGGCAACGTCTACCGCGCGGAGGTCCTGTTCCGGCACGCCATCGACCCGTACCGCGCCGGCAAGGACATCACCCCCGCCGAGTGGGACGCGATCTGGGCCGACCTCGTCGCCCTCATGCGCGAGGGCGTCCGCAACAACCGCATCGACACCGTCCGCCCGGAACACACCCCCGAGGCCATGGGCCGCCCGCCCCGCGTCGACGACCACGGCGGCGAGGTGTACGTGTACCGCAGGGCCCACCTGCCCTGCCACATCTGTGGCGGCGAGATCCGCACCGCCGGTCTCGCCGCCCGCAACCTCTTCTGGTGCCCCACCTGCCAGCGCGGCTGACACCCCGGTGGGCACCCCGCGTCAGAACGGGTGCGGCAACCAGGGCGCCACGGTCGACGAGAGGAATCCCACGGACGCCTCCGCGAGCGCCCCCTGCCGCAGCTCCCGCACCCGCCCGGCCGCACCCAGCGACGCGAGGCTCACCCCACCCAGATAGGCAGCCCCCAACTCCCGTACCGACAGCGAGAGATCGGCGGCCTCCTCGGTCCGCTCGCAGCTCGCCCCCGCCGCGCCGCCGACGAGCCGCCAACGCCCCGCGTTCCACGGGCAGAAGGCGTCCTCGACCTCCAACACCAGGTTCACCGGCGTCTGGTACGTCCGCGCCCGCAGCGCCGCCCCGACATCCACCAGCCGTACATGCAGATCGTCCTGCACCCGCAGCCCGCACCGCCGGACGTCCGAGACCATGTGCAGCCACGGCTCGTCCACGGGCCGCCGGTGCGCCACGACCGACGACGTCAGGTCGATGTCGAAGAGAAAACGCCACAACGCGGCGTGCGCGGCCGGATCCACCGCCTCCAGCGCGCTCAGCCGCACCACCCCCGCCGCCCCGCCCGGCCCCCAGTCCGGCTTGACCCGGAACCGCGCGTACCCGACGAGCCCCTCGCCCCCGTCCCGCTCCGCCACCACGCACTGCAACGGCGAGCCGCCCGCCCGGTGCCGGTCCGTGTCGAGCAGCTCCGCCTGCTCCCAGCCCGGCCGCCGCACCAGCATCCCCGGCCGCTCCGGCACCCGGCGCGCGTACACCGCCTCACAGGCGTCGAGGGCTTCGGCCGGGTCGGCGTACCGCAGCCGCACCTCCTCGGTGCCGGGCGGCACCGACAGCCTGACCCGTGTGGTGTCGACCTCGGCACCGAGCCGGTGCGTGGCGACGCCGTACCCGAACCGCCCGTAGATCGCCGGCTCCGACGCGACCAGCACCGCCAGCGGCTCGCCCCACGAGCGGACGTCCGCCAACTGCCGCCGCATCATGGCGGTCAGGACGCCGCGCCGCCGGTGCGTGGCCGCGACGCTCACCATCGTGACGCCCGCCGCCGGGACGGCCGCGCCGCCGGGAACCGTGACGCGGAAGTCGAACGCCCCGGCCGTACCGACGCATTGGCCGCCGTCCCAGGCGCCGAGCGCACGGCCGTAGTCGATGAGCGACTCGTCGAGATCGCGTTCCTCGTCCGGTGACGGCATCCCCCCGAAGGCCCGCAGGAGGTTCGCGTACCAGACATTCCAGTCGTCCTTGCCCAGCACCCGCAGCTCAGTCGTCATGTGCCATGCGTAGCAGTGCGATTCGTTACGAGCGAGTGAATTTCCCCATGCCGCGCGGGGACATCTGGGATCCTTCACAGGTGCCGCACGGGGCCGCAGGACGGCTCGCGTGTGAGATCTGTGTGAGATTCGTCGTGAACCGGCCCTCGGAAGGGGGACAAGTAGGACCTCCTGTGCACAGGGGCTGGTCCGATGGATAAGGTCCCGAACAATGGCAGCAGGACGAGAGCGGCGCGCGGCGGCCGATACGTTCACGGCCCGGATGAAGAAGCTGGTTCACCGGGTCCGTACCGGCGTGCGCAAATCCGCCGTGGACTACTTCCGCGGCGACGGCTCCGACTGGGTCGCCCTGGCCGCTCTGCTGCTGATGATCCCGGTCATCGCGACGCTCACGATGATCGACCCGGTCTGGTTCTCGCCCGCCGCGCTGGTCCTGCCCATCGTCGCGGGCGGTCTCCTGCTGCGTCCCGCCAGCCTGCTCGGCCTGTACGCGGCCGCCGCCACCGCGCTGATCGTCGAGTCCGTGCAGCTCGGCCCCTACACCGAGGGTCCGGCCAGAGTGACGCCCGGCATCGTGCTCGTGGTCGCCGCCTGCGGTTTCTTCGGCCTGCTCATCGCCCAGTTCCGCAGCCGCGTCGGCGTCCCCTGGCGGCGCGGCGGCACCATGCTCTTCGACCTCCGCGAACGCATCCGGGTGCAGAGCAAGTTGCCCCAGCTGCCCGCCGGCTGGCACCGCGAGATGGCGCTGCGCCCCGCGGGCGGCCAGTCGTTCTCCGGTGACTTCGTCGTCGCGGCCCGTACGAACGGCGGCCGCACCCTCGAAGTCGTCCTCACCGACGTCTCCGGCAAGGGCATGGACGCCGGCTCCCGCGCCCTGCTTCTGTCCGGTGCCTTCGGCGGCCTGCTGGGATCGCTCCCACCGCACGCCTTCCTCCCCGCCGCGAACGGCTACCTCCTGCGCCAGGACTGGGACGAAGGCTTCGCGACCTCCATCCATCTCGTCCTCGACCTCGACTCCGGCGACTACGAACTCTTCTCCGCGGGCCACCCGCCCGGTCTCCAGCTCAGCGCCGGCACCGGCCGCTGGGAGGAGAAGGCCGCCGAGGGCCCGCTCCTCGGCGTCTACGACGGTGCCCAGTTCGACCCCGTGAAGGGCTCGCTGCGCCCCGGTGACGTCCTCATGCTGTTCACCGACGGCCTCGTCGAGACCGCCGACCGCGACATAGTCGAGGGCATCGACCGCCTCACCGGCGAGGCCGACCGCTACGTCCCGGGCGGCTTCCACGGCGCCGCCTGGCATCTCATCGAGGCGGTGGCCAAGGACGTGAACGACGACCGGGCCCTGCTCCTGATCTGCCGAGAGGGCCCCACGGCCCCGAAGTGACGACGGTGCCCTTCGGCCCCCAAGAGGCGACCGTGCCGACAAGAGACGACCGTGCCGAAGTGACGCCGGGCCCCACGGCCCCGACCCGCGGTGACGCCGGCCCCCCACGGCTCGCGCGCGGCAGGGCGCTTCCCGAGGGGGGCGAAGGCCGAGGAACCGACCCTCACCAGGACCCCGCCCGAGGGGGGCGAAGGCCGAGGAACCGACCCTCACCAGGATCCCGCCCGAGGATCCCGCCCGCCCGACACACCACAGGAGCCCACCCCATGCCCCTCTCCCTCGCGGACGTCGAAGCCCTCGCCCGCGGCGCGCACGCCGCCCAGACCGACAAGGCGGGCCGCCCCTACACCGAGCACCTCCAGGCGGTCGCCCACGGCGTGGCCGCCCGCGGCGGCGACGAGGACCAGATCGCCGCTGCCTGGCTGCACGACGCCGTCGAGGACGAGGCCCTCACCGAGGAATGGCTCGCCGAGGCACCCCTGAGCGCCCGTACGAAGAGCATCGTGCTGGCCCTCACCAAGCGCCCCGGAGAGCCCCCGGAGGCGTACGCCGCGCGCATCCTCGCCACCCCGGGCGCCCTCCTCGTCAAGCAGTCCGACCTCGCCCACAACGCGAACCCGGCCCGGCTGGCCGTCCTGGACGAGTTCACCCGAGCCCGGCTGACCCACAAGTACGCCCACATGCGAAACCTCCTCGGCCTGCCGGACGAACCGGCGACCGAGGAGGCCACGGACGACAACCAGGGATGAGACTCAGCCGCGGGCGCCGGCCTTCCCGCGCTCGCGGGCCAGCTCGGTCGCGTCCCGCTTGAAGGCCCACTCCATCTTCGGCTCCATCGCGAACCGGAACATCCGCTGCACCGGCGGCGAGCACAGCACGGTGATGACGGCGGCCGCGAAGAACGTGACGAACAGCTCGCCGAGCGGCTGGTAGATCCAGGCGTTGAGGTCGTACCAGTCCCAGAAGCGCGAGCCCTTCGCGAGGAACCCGTGCAGCAGGTAGCCGTACAGGGTGCCCGCGCCGAGCACGGTGAACCACATCTTCCGCCGGGGCACCCAGGCGAAGAAGCACGTGGTCAGCACCATGGAGCAGCCGAACAGCGCGAAGGTCATCACGACACCGGCCCACCACGGCGCACCCAGTTCCTGGGCGCTGTCCCGGTGGTAGAACCAGGCCGAGTTCATGTCCGGGCCCAGCCAGTACGCCATCGCCAGCGCGCTCGCCAGCACCGGTACGGACAGGATCCGCACCTCACGGCGGCGCATGAACTGGAAGTGCGCCGGCTTCATGAACAGACCCACCACGAAAAACGGCAGGAACTGCAGGACGCGCTGGAGATCGAGGTCGTCACCGATGTCCGGCGACACGGAGGCGAGCGCCGCGATGGTGAGCGCGAGCGGCACCGGCCAGCGCACCACCTTCCACAGCGGCGTCGTCAGCCGCCAGACGAACAGCGCGATCAGGAACCAGGTGAGGTACCAGGGGTCGAGCGGACTGATCGGGTGCGACGGGTCGTCGTCGGCGTACCGTTTGAAGACCGAGTACGCGACCTCGAACAGCACGTACGGCACGGCTATGCCGGTGACCAGCCGTCGCAGCCGGTCGGGACGCATGTCGAAACTGCGCGAGAAGTAGCCGGAGATGATGATGAACGCCGGCATGTGGAAGGTGTAGACGACCATGTACAGGGCCTCGGCGGCACGGCTGTGGTCGGTCAGCGGCTCCCAGGCGTGGCCCATCGCGACAAGCACGATGGCCAGGTACTTGGCGTTGTCGAAGAACGCGTCACGTTGTCTGGCCGGTCTGGTGCCCGGCGAGGCGGCGCTCGTGGCCGGGTGGGGGGACGAGGACTTCAGCGAGCGTGGACTCGGCACTCCGTCCGCCGGCGACTGGGCCGGGGGGAGCGGCGCGCTGGTATGGCCATGCGGTCGCAGCGAGTTCGTCACAGACCCTCCCGCCGGCAACTCCGCGGGCTGGTCCGAGCACTCGCTGCGCAAGGGGGGGACGAGGCAGCGGTGAACATCTGAGGCACCCTAGCGTTGTGTGTGCGAATCAGTAAAACCGTCGACGGTAATCCTGTATTGGTGATCGTGTGCCCTCTCCGGGTACCCGGCATTCGGTGAAGTGAGCCTCAGTCAGAACGTCACTGTCTGTGCACCGAGGGGCATGACACCCGCACCTTCTGTCCGCATATGTCCGGACTAAACAGTGCATAACATGCTCGGGCGACTCCGGCGGAATGTCCGGTTAATTACCCTTCCCCGCAGGGCTCTTGATGTGTCTGTGGCAACAATTCGAATTACCTGCGAACGGGATGTGTGTGCACGGAAACGATCACCGTGAATTCACTCCCGGCGTCCTCTCGCCGCTCCCGGACGGGACCACGGATCCGCCTCACTGTGGCCGACGTTGCCTCACCCGCCGCATAGGACGGCCTGGTTGGTGGCACGATGGTTCTGGCGGGGTGCGCGTGGGGTCGGCGCCCCGGGCCGGGAGTGCGGACCGACCGAGGGTGTGATCTGTGTGGCCATATCGCTGTCAGTGGTTCTCTTGCTGGGGATCATCCTCATCGTGCTGATGCGAGGCGGGACGATCAAGGCCGGCCCGGCCGTGGTCGCCATTCTCTTCGGCTTCTTCCTCGCCTCCACCGGCATGGCCGACGACATCCAACGCTTCCTGAACTCGATAGCGGAAACGATCAACTCGATCCAGTTCTAGCGACACCGACGCGACACGACGCGACACGACGGGACGCGCGGCCCTCACCGGCGGCGCCCCGCCCGTCGGGAGTCCTCCGGGTCCGGCACCCGGGACCACGAAAAGACCTCCGGCCCGACTCCGAGGAAGTCCCTCGAAGCCGGGCCGGAGGCCATCGGAGCGGGCGACGGGAATCGAACCCGCGTAGCTAGTTTGGAAGACTAGGGCTCTACCATTGAGCTACGCCCGCACAGGTCGCGCCGCAGGTCGGGAGACCGCGGCACAGAAGGCATCGTAGCGGGTCGGGCGACCTCGCCGCACACCCCTTCCGGTCCACCCGCGCGCCCGCCCGCGCACGCGCCCGCGCACTGGGCGAATTCGGCGGCCCCGCAGGCCCCGGGCATGTACCCTACGTGTCGCACCAGACGGGGTGTGGCGCAGCTTGGTAGCGCGTCCGCTTTGGGAGCGGAAGGCCGTGGGTTCAAATCCCGCCACCCCGACCACCAGCCGGAACCCGCCGGGCCGACCGGCCGGGACCTGCCAGGGCACGACCCGCGGGGCACCCGGTGTCTCAAGATCACCTTTTGGGGCGTGTACCGCCTGCGGTTACTATGCAAGCTGCGCGCCCGTGTGTCTGCACTCTCACGTCTCTCAAGGGCCGCGAATCCGCTGAGGCTCTGCCGGATCCGGCAGGGGGCCCAGCAGAACCCCCAAGAAGTCAGCCACAAGGAGACCGAACCGTGAAGAGCGCCGTGGAGACCCTGAACCCGACTCGGGTTCGGCTCACTGTCGAGGTGCCCTTCGAGGAGCTCAAGGACAGCCTCGACGCGGCGTACAAGAAGATCAACCAGCAGGTCACGGTGAAGGGCTTCCGCAAGGGCAAGATCCCGGCCCGGATCATCGACCAGCGGTTCGGTCGCGGCGCCGTGCTGGAGGAGGCTGTCAACGACGCGCTTCCGAAGCTCTACACCGAGGCGGTCAACGAGGCCGAGCTCAACGTCCTCGGCCAGCCCGAGGTCGACATCACGGAGCTGAAGGACGGCGAGACGCTGAACTTCACCGCCGAGGTCGACGTCCGCCCGACCATCGAGATCCCCGACTTCTCGGGCATCGAGGTCGAGGTCGACGCCGTCGAGGTCACCGACGAGGACATCGACAAGGCGGTGGAGCAGCTCCGCGAGCGCTTCGCCTCCACCTCCCCGGTCGAGCGGGCCGCCGAGGACGGCGACGTCGTCACGATCGACCTCCAGGCCAAGGTCGACGGCGAGGTCCTGGAGGACGGCGTCGCCGAGGGCGTCTCCTACACCATCGGCTCGGGCGAGCTGCTCGACGGCATCGACGACGCCGTGAAGGGCCTGGAGGCAGGCGCGGAGGCCACCTTCACCTCCGAGCTGAAGGGCGGCTCGGCGGCGGGCAAGGAGGCCGAGGTCACCGTCAAGGTCACCCAGGTCGCCGCCCGTGAGCTGCCGGAGCTGGACGACGAGTTCGCCCAGCTCGCCTCCGAGTTCGACACCCTCGAGGAGCTGCGCGCGGACAGCCGCAAGCGCCTGGAGAACATGAAGCAGTACGACCAGGCCACGCAGGCCCAGGAGCGCGTCCTGGAGAAGCTGCTGGAGCTGGTCGAGGTGCCCGTCCCCGAGAAGCTGCTCGAGGACGAGATCAACACCCGCAAGCACAACCTGGAGCACCACCAGCTCGGCCAGATGGGCCTCGACCTCGAGAAGTACCTCGAGATCCAGGGCAAGACGGTCGAGGAGTTCGACGCCGAGACCAAGGAAGCGGCCGTCAAGGGCATCAAGACCCAGTTCGTCCTCGACGAGCTGGTCGCCAAGGAGAAGCTCAACGTCAACCAGGAGGAGCTCACCGAGCACCTCATGCGGCGTGCGGCCTCCTCCGGCATGTCCCCCGACCAGTTCGCCCAGGCCGTCGTCCAGAACAACCAGGTCCAGCTCCTGGTCGGCGAGGTCGCCCGCGGCAAGGCCCTGGCCCTGGTCGTCGAGGCGTCCACGGTGAAGGACACCAACGGCGAGCTCGTCGACCTCGACGACGAGGACGAGGACGAGACCGCGGAGGGCTCCGCCGAGACCACGGAGGAGACCCCGGCCGCCGCCGAGGGCTCCGCCGAGGAGAAGAACGAGGGCTGAGCCTCGTCTCACCTCTGATCCGTACGAGGAGGCCCCGGAGCACAAGCTCCGGGGCCTCCTCGCATACGGCAGGGCAGCCCGCGCCCCTGGGTGGGCCGGGGGCGACGCGGGGCCCCTCCGCCCAGCGGAGCGCATGCGCTGACAGCGAACAGTTCCCTTTGCGGGATTCCCCGGCGGAGCCTCCGCGTTAGGGTCCATGAATACGGGGCCGGAGCACTCGGCGAAACCGCCGGAGGCCCCCGCAGGGAAACGTGAGACGGCCCGGCGCCGTCGTAAGACGAGCAGGTGGATACGTGACGAATCTGATGCCCTCCGCCGCCGGCGAACCTTCCATCGGCGGTGGCCTCGGCGACCATGTCTACAACCGGCTGCTCAACGAGCGGATCATCTTCCTCGGCCAGCCGGTCGACGACGACATCGCGAACAAGATCACCGCGCAGCTGCTGCTCCTTGCCGCCGACCCGGACAAGGACATTTACCTGTACATCAACAGCCCGGGCGGTTCGATCACGGCCGGCATGGCGATCTACGACACCATGCAGTACATCAAGAACGACGTGGTGACCATCGCCATGGGCCTCGCGGCCTCGATGGGCCAGTTCCTGCTCAGCGCGGGCACCCCCGGCAAGCGCTTCGCGCTGCCGAACGCCGAGATCCTGATCCACCAGCCCTCGGCCGGCCTCGCCGGCTCGGCCTCGGACATCAAGATCCACGCCGAGCGGCTGCTGCACACCAAGAAGCGCATGGCCGAGCTCACGTCGCAGCACACCGGCCAGTCGGTCGAGCAGATCACCCGCGACTCGGACCGCGACCGCTGGTTCGACGCCTTCGAGGCCAAGGAGTACGGCCTCATCGACGACGTCATCGCCACGGCCGCCGGCATGCCGGGCGGCGGCGGCACCGGGGCCGGGCAGGCGTAACGGCACCCGCCGAGCCGCGCGCCGCCGTGCGTGAGCCCGACCGCGTCCGACCGCCGCAGAAGCCCGTACGAGGGCCTGCGGCGGAAGGACCGGCTCCGGACCCCGCGCGGGCCGTACGGCGGCCGTACGACGGCCGTCACGGACGTACGACGGCGCGCAGCCCGGCGGCAGTCGACCCGCACCCCCAGACAGCCCCAGCCGACCGCCTCAGCCCCTCTCAGGCTTCCAGGAGACCCACAGTGAACGACTTCCCCGGCCGCGGCCTCTACGACCGTGCGAGCTCCCAGTACACCGGCCCCACGGCCGAGTCCCGCTATGTGATCCCGCGCTTCGTCGAGCGCACCTCCCAGGGCATCCGCGAGTACGACCCGTACGCGAAGCTCTTCGAGGAGCGGGTGATCTTCCTCGGCGTCCAGATCGACGACGCCTCCGCCAACGACGTCATGGCGCAGCTGCTGTGCCTGGAGTCGATGGACCCCGACCGTGACATCTCGGTCTACATCAACAGCCCCGGCGGCTCCTTCACGGCGCTCACCGCGATCTACGACACGATGCAGTTCGTGAAGCCGGACATCCAGACGGTCTGCATGGGCCAGGCGGCCTCCGCCGCGGCCATCCTGCTGGCCGCCGGTACGCCCGGCAAGCGCATGGCCCTGCCGAACGCGCGCGTGCTGATCCACCAGCCGTACAGTGAGACGGGCCGTGGCCAGGTCTCCGACCTGGAGATCGCCGCCAACGAGATCCTCCGGATGCGTTCGCAGCTGGAGGAGATGCTGGCCAAGCACTCCACCACGCCGATCGAGAAGATCCGCGAGGACATCGAGCGCGACAAGATCCTCACGGCCGAGGACGCGCTGTCGTACGGCCTGATCGACCAGATCATCTCCACGCGGAAGATGAACAACAGCAGCGTCCGCTGACGGCGGAAACGCTGTATTGTTCGCCGCCCCTTGGCATGGTTGGCACCGTTTGACCCAGTGCACGACAAGGTGCACGTCAAAGCGAACCGTGCCAAGGGGGGCCCGAACGGGGGGCCCGGCAAGGTACCGTCGACATAAGGCAGCACCAGGAGCCGCTGGATTCCAATCGTCCAGGCGTCTCCCAGGCGAAGGGGAAGCACACCGTGGCACGCATCGGTGACGGCGGCGATCTGCTCAAGTGCTCGTTCTGCGGCAAGAGCCAGAAGCAGGTCAAGAAGCTCATCGCAGGGCCCGGTGTGTACATCTGCGACGAGTGCATCGACCTCTGCAACGAGATCATCGAGGAAGAGCTCGCGGAGACCAGTGAGGTCCGCTGGGAGGAACTCCCGAAGCCGCGCGAGATCTACGAGTTCCTCGAGGGGTACGTGGTCGGCCAGGAGGCCGCCAAGAAGGCCCTGTCGGTCGCGGTGTACAACCACTACAAGCGCGTCCAGGCCGGCGAGAACGGCGGCGGCCAAGGCCGCGACGACGCGATCGAGTTGGCCAAGTCCAACATCCTGCTGCTGGGCCCCACGGGCTCCGGCAAGACCCTCCTCGCCCAGACGCTGGCCCGCATGCTGAACGTCCCGTTCGCGATCGCCGACGCCACGGCGCTCACGGAGGCGGGCTATGTGGGCGAGGACGTCGAGAACATCCTGCTGAAGCTCATCCAGGCCGCCGACTACGACGTCAAGAAGGCCGAGACCGGGATCATCTACATCGATGAGATCGACAAGGTCGCGCGGAAGAGTGAAAACCCCTCGATCACGCGGGATGTGAGCGGCGAGGGTGTGCAGCAGGCCCTGCTCAAGATCCTCGAGGGCACCACGGCCTCGGTCCCGCCGCAGGGCGGCCGCAAGCACCCGCACCAGGAGTTCATCCAGATCGACACGACGAACGTCCTGTTCATCGTGGGCGGTGCCTTCGCCGGCCTGGAGAAGATCATCGAGTCGCGGGCGGGTGCCAAGGGCATCGGCTTCGGTGCGACGATCCGCTCGAAGCGGGAGCTGGAGTCCAAGGACCAGTTCGAGGACGTCATGCCCGAGGATCTGGTCAAGTTCGGCATGATCCCCGAGTTCATCGGCCGTCTCCCGGTCATCACGTCGGTCCACAACCTCGACCGGGAAGCCCTCCTCCAGATCCTGGTGGAGCCCCGCAACGCCCTGGTGAAGCAGTACCAGCGCCTCTTCGAACTCGACGGTGTGGAGCTGGACTTCGAGCGCGAGGCCCTGGAGGCCATCGCCGACCAGGCCATCCTCCGCCAGACGGGCGCGCGCGGCCTGCGCGCCATCATGGAGGAGGTCCTGATGTCGGTGATGTACGAGGTCCCGTCCCGCAAGGACGTGGCCCGCGTGGTCATCACAGCGGACGTGGTCCACTCCAACGTCAACCCGACCCTGATCCCGAGGGACGCCCGCGGCCGGGGCTCGGGCGAGCAGAAGACGGCGTAACCGCCGGTCACTTACAGAAGAGGGCACCCGAGGCATTGCCTTGGGTGCCCTCTTGCGTTGATCTACGACGAGATCCGGCCAGGCGCCATGAATTCGCCGGCGTCAGCGTGGTCGCGGCGGCGGGGATCATGCCCGTGGTCACGGCGGGTACGGCGCATGCTGACGCGTTCGATTGCGTCGAGTACCTCAAGAGCAAGGGTTACCGAGTGGGCCCGGTTGTGACGGAGGCGTGTGGTAAGGATCTGATCTTTGGCCCCAGCCCTGCCTGCATAGCCGATCTCGTAGGTGTTCGTGTGACGGTTCGGCACGCTACGGAAGCTTGCACTCGGGCCTGAGGAAGACGGCGGAGGGGCGCCCCGCACGCTTACGGAACGCCCCTCCGTGAACACCCGTCAGGCCTTGACGCGCACCTCGTCGCGGAGCTTCGCGGTGGTGTCCGCGGCGGTGGACTGGTCCGTCGCCTTCTCGGCCATGATGCTGGCGAGGTCCATCGGCATCACGATGCCGACCGTGCTGTAGTCGCCCCACACACAGAACGACAGGTTCATCTCGCTCGGTCCGCCGCTCGTGTTGCCGTCGGTGGGCTCCATCTTGGCGTCCTGGCACTTGAGGACGGCACCCTCGGCGGAGTCGTACGACTTCGGGTCACCCACCATGGTGACCTTGACGTCGTCGTCGTCCTTCCCCGACTCGGACTGCATGTGGTCCAGCATGGCGTCGACGACCGCCTCGGGGTCCTCGATCTCCCCGTACACGCCGCTGAAGTGCAGCTGCTTCTGCGCCATCGGGTTGTTCTCGTTGCCGGCCACGTACGAGGCGCTGACGTCCTTGGGGTTCTTCACACCCCACTTCTCGGCGTCCTTGACGTCGCTGTCGGACAGCGCGCCGCCGCCGCTGTCCTTCTTCTTGTACTCGCCCAGCACCGACGCCGGCGTCGTCAGCTTGTGCGGGCCGTCGTCCGCGATGTCCGCGCTGCCGCTTCCGCCGAAGACGAGGTACGCGCCGACCGCGACCGCCGCGACCACGGCGACCGCGCCCAGGATGATGCCGACCTTCTTGCCGGCACCGCCGCCGGCCGCCGGGGGCTGGGGCACGGTCGGGTAGCCCGGCTGCTGGCCGTAGGGGGCCTGGCCGTAGGGCGGGGTCTGGGGCGGAACACCCTGGGGGGCCTGCTGCGGGTACCCGTAGCCCGGCTGCTGCGGGGGCGCCTGCTGCGGGTAGCCGTAGCCGGGCTGGGGGGCGGCCTGCGGCTGCTGCTGGCCGTAGGGGCCCGGCTGACCGTACGGCCCGGGCTGCTGGGGCTGCCCGCCGTACGGGCCCGGCTGGTTGTGACTCATGTTCTGGGTTCCCCTCCAGATGCTTATGTGTTCCTGACATCCTGGCGCAAACACGATGGGTCCCACGCACCGGGGGTCACACCGTTACGGAAGAATCCGGTTTCGGGACGACCCCGTGACACCCCTAAACTGACCGGGTGACCGAGAACGCTCAGCAGCAGCCTCCAGCGCCCGCCACCGATCTGCCGACCCAGTACGCGCCGGCCGATGTAGAGGGGACGCTGTACGAGCGCTGGGTAGAGAAGGGTTACTTCGCGGCCGACGCCGAGAGCGACAAGCCCGCGTACACCATCGTCATCCCCCCGCCGAACGTCACCGGCAGCCTGCACCTCGGGCACGCCTTCCAGCACACCCTCATGGACGCCCTGACCCGCCGCAAGCGCATGCAGGGCTACGAGGCGTTGTGGCTCCCCGGCATGGACCACGCCGGTATCGCCACGCAGAACAAGGTCGAGCAGCAGCTCGCCGAAGAGGGCAAGTCCCGCCACGACCTGGGCCGCGAGGAGTTCGTCGAGCGCGTCTGGCAGTGGAAGGAGGAGTACGGCGGCAAGATCCTCGGCCAGATGCGCCGGCTCGGGGACGGGGTCGACTGGGACCGTGAGCGGTTCACGATGGACGAGGGCCTGTCCAAGGCCGTCCAGACCATCTTCAAGCGGCTCTACGACGACGAGCTGATCTACCGCGCCGAGCGCATCATCAACTGGTGCCCGCGCTGTCTGACGGCCATCTCCGACATCGAGGTCGAGCACCAGGAGGACGCCGGCGAGCTGGTCTCCATCCGCTACGGCGAGGGCGAGGACTCCCTCGTCGTCGCCACCACGCGCGCGGAGACGATGCTCGGTGACACCGCCGTCGCCGTCCACCCGGACGACGAGCGCTACCAGCACCTCATCGGCAAGCTGATCAAGCTGCCGCTCACCGACCGCAGCATCCCGGTCGTCGCCGACACCCACGTCGACCCGGAGTTCGGCACCGGCGCCGTCAAGGTCACCCCGGCCCACGACCCGAACGACTTCGCGATCGGCCAGCGCCATGACCTGCCCTCCATGACGATCATGGACGAGCACGGCGTCATCACCGTCCACGGCCCCTTCCTCGGCCAGGACCGCTTCGAGGCCCGCTCCGCCGTCGTCGGCGCGCTGCGCTCGCAGGGCCGGATCGTCGCCGAGAAGCGCCCCTACGTCCACTCCGTCGGCCACTGCTCCCGCTGCAGGACCACGGTCGAACCCCGTCTGTCCATGCAGTGGTGGGTCAAGGTCGCGCCCCTGGCCAAGGCCGCCGGCGACGCGGTCCGGGACGGCCGGGTCAAGATCCACCCCGAGGACATGTCGAAGCGCTACTTCGACTGGGTGGACAACATGTTCGACTGGTGCATCTCCCGCCAGCTCTGGTGGGGCCACCGCATCCCGGTCTGGTACGGCCCGAACGGCGAGACCGTCTGCGTCGGCCCCGACGAGGAGCCGCCCACCGGCGAGGGCTGGACCCAGGACACCGACGTCCTGGACACCTGGTTCTCCTCCGGCCTGTGGCCCTTCTCCACGCTCGGCTGGCCCGAACAGACGGAGGACTTGCGGAAGTTCTACTCCACCGACGTCCTGCTCACCGGCCACGACATCATCTTCTTCTGGGTCGCCCGGATGATGATGTTCGGCCTCTACGCGATGGACGGCGAGGTCCCCTTCAAGACCATCGCGCTGACCGGCCTGGTCCGCGACGAGCGCGGCAAGAAGATGTCGAAGTCCTTCGGTAACGTCGTCGACCCGCTCGACTGGATGGACAAGTACGGCTCCGACGCGCTCCGTTTCACCCTCGCGCGCGGCGCCAACCCGGGCACGGACGTCCCGATCGGCGAGGACTGGGTCCAGGCGTCCCGCAACTTCGCCAACAAGATCTGGAACGCCACCCGCTTCGCGCTGATGAACGGCGCGACGGTCGAGGGTCCGCTGCCGGACGCCTCGAAGCTCTCGGCGACCGACCGCTGGATCCTCGCCCGTCTGAACGAGACGGTCGAGCAGGTCGACGCGTACTACGAGGACTTCCAGTTCGCCAAGCTCAGCGAGGCGCTCTACCACTTCGCGTGGGACGAGGTCTTCGACTGGTACGTGGAGCTGTCCAAAACCACGTTTCAGGCGGGCGGTGAGCCGGCCGAGGTCAGCAAGCGGGTCCTGGGTGAGGTCCTCGACGTCACCCTGCGCCTGCTCCACCCGGTCGTCCCGTTCGTCACGGACACCCTGTGGACGACGCTGACCGGCGGCGAGTCCCTGGTCATCGCCGACTGGCCCCAGGACAGCGGCTTCCGCGACGACGCCGCCGAGCGGGAGATCGAGCTGGTCCAGCAGGTCGTCACCGAGGTCCGCCGCTTCCGCGCCGACCAGGGTCTCCAGCCCGGCCAGCGCGTCCCGGCCCGCCTCACCCTCGACGGCACGGCGCTCGCCGCGCACGAGGCCGCCATCCGCCAGCTGCTGCGCCTCCAGCCCGAGGGCGACGGCTTCTCGGCGACGGCGACCCTGCCGGTGGCCGGGGCCGAGGTCGCCCTCGACCTCTCCGGTGTGATCGACGTCGCCGCCGAGCGCAAGCGGCTCGCGAAGGACCTCGCCGCCGCCGAGAAGGAGAAGGCCCAGGCCACGGCCAAGCTGGGCAACGAGGCGTTCCTCGCGAAGGCCCCGGACCAGGTGGTCGACAAGATCCGCGGCCGCCTCGCCAAGGCGGACGAGGACATCGCCCGCATCACCGCCCAGCTGGACCGCCTCCCGCAGGCATAACCGCTGGTAGGCCCGCGAAGGCCCCGGTTGCTGTGCAGGCACCGGGGCCTTCCGCTGTGCAGCGCGACCTGAAGCCGCCGGACAGGAAAGGGGCGCGGGGAACCGCGCGACCGGCCGTCCACGACCCGCTGCCGCCCAGCAGCGGGTGCCCCCGAGCTCACAGGCGCCCGGTCCGTAGACTGGGCCCCGTGAGCGAACGCAGTGACCAGGAGCCCGAGCCGATCGACCCCTTCGAGGAGATCATCGCCGCGGAGACGGACCGTGACCCGGACCTCGCGGTGATCGAGGCCGGCAGCCGCACCCTGCGTGCGCAGGGCGGCGCCCCCCAGGCCGACGTACCGTCGCGGCCGGCCGACCCGGAGGTCGACAAGGCACTGCGCGAGGTCGAGGCCGACCTCGCGACCCGCTGGGGCGAGACCAAGCTGGAGCCGTCGGTCCAGCGGATCGCCGCACTGATGGACGTGCTCGGCGAACCGCAGCGTTCGTACCCCTCGATCCACATCACCGGCACCAACGGCAAGACCTCCACCGCTCGCATGGTCGAGGCCCTGCTCGGCGCCTTCGAACTGCGCACCGGCCGCTACACCTCCCCGCACGTCCAGTCGATCACCGAGCGCATCAGCCTGGACGGCGCCCCGATCTCAGCCGAGCGGTTCGTCGAGACGTACCAGGACATCAAGCCGTACGTCGAGATGGTCGACGGCTCCCAGGAGTACCGGCTGTCCTTCTTCGAGGTGCTCACCGGCATGGCGTACGCGGCCTTCGCCGACGCGCCGGTCGACGTGGCCGTCGTGGAGGTCGGGATGGGCGGCTCCTGGGACGCCACGAACGTCATCGACGGGGACGTCGCCGTCATCACCCCCATCGACCTGGACCACACCGACCGGCTGGGCACGACGCCCGCCGAGATCGCCGTGGAGAAGTCCGGGATCATCAAGCAGGACGCGACCGTGATCCTCGCGCAGCAGCCGGTCGACGCGGCGCAGGTGATGCTGAAGAAGGCCGTGGAGGTCGACGCGACCGTGGCCCGGGAGGGCCTGGAGTTCGGGGTCGTCTCACGGCAGGTCGCCGTCGGCGGGCAGATGCTCACCCTGCGCGGCCTCGGCGGCGAGTACCCCGAGGTCTACCTCCCGCTGCACGGCCCCTACCAGGCGCACAACGCGGCGGTCGCCCTCGCCGCCGTCGAGGCGTTCTTCGGCGTCGGCTCGCAGCGGCCGGAGCCGCTGGACGCGGAGACGGTCCGCAAGGCGTTCGCGTCGGTGTCGTCGCCGGGCCGGCTGGAGGTCGTACGGCGGTCCCCGACGGTCGTGCTGGACGCGGCGCACAATCCGGCGGGCGCGCGGGCCACGGCCGAGGCGGTCGGTGAGGCGTTCGACTTCAGTCGGCTCATCGGGGTCGTGGGCGCCAGCGGCGACAAGAACGTACGGGGCGTCCTGGAGGCGTTCGAGCCGATCTTCGCCGAGGTCGTGATCACCCAGAACTCCAGTCACCGCGCGATGGACGCCGACGAGCTGGCGGCGGTCGCGGTGGAGGTCTTCGGCGACGAGCGCGTCCAGGTCGAGCCGCGGCTGCCGGACGCCCTGGAGGCGGCGATCACGCTCGCCGAGGAGGAGGGCGAGTTCGCGGGCGCCGGTGTCCTCGTCACCGGTTCCGTCATCACCGTCGGCGAGGCCCGGCTGCTGCTGGGGAAGGGCTGATCTCACCCATGCGTACCCTGTGTGCTTCCACCCTGATCGGCGAGTTCTTCGTGATCGGCTTCGCCGGGCTGGTCGCCATGAAGGACCCGGACCTGGCCATGTCGACGGTCTGGACGGTCAGCGGTGTCGCCATGTTCCTCTGCGTCGTGCTGTGCGGGCTGGTCACCCGGCCCGGTGGTGTGCAGCTGGGCTGGGCGCTGCAGATCGCCCTGATCCTGTCCGGCTTCTTCGTGCCGACCATGTTCTTCATGGGCGCGGTGTTCGCGGCCCTGTGGTGGGCGTCCGTCCACTTCGGCCGCAAGGTCGACGAGGCGAAGGCCCGTTTCGCGGCCCAGGCGTCCTCCACCGAGGCCGGGGCGGGGGCGTCCTGACGCTGCGTGACACCCGGTCGGGCGCGCCCTGTAGCCTCTGAGCTCCGCACACTTGTGAAATGAAGGAGTCACCACCGTGAGCCAGCGCACCCTCGTCCTCCTCAAGCCCGACGCCGTCCGGCGTGGCCTGACCGGCGAGATCATCAGCCGAATCGAGCGGAAGGCCGGCTGGCGGATCACCGCGCTGGAACTGCGGGCCCTGGACCAGGAGACCCTGGAGCAGCACTACGGCGAGCACAAGGGCAAGCCGTTCTACGAGCCGCTGGTGGAGTTCATGTCCTCCGGTCCGGTCGTGGCGCTGATCGTCGAGGGCGACCGCGTCATCGAGGGTGTGCGGGCGCTCGCCGGTCCGACCGACCCGATCGCCGCGGCGCCCGGGTCCATCCGTGGTGACTACGGCGTCATCGTCCGTGAGAACCTCATCCACGCGTCGGACTCCGAGGAGTCGGCCGAGCGCGAGGTCAAGATCTTCTTCCCCGGTCGGGCGTAGTACCCTTCGCGGCGGCGGGGGCGGTGACGTCCGCTCGCCCCCACCGTTCCTTGTGCCGCCGCGGTTTCCGGCCACCACCCACACGGCCTACTCCCCGCCCGACCTGCCACATCGCCGAAAACACCGCCGTACAACGGCATGTGCGTGGCGATCGGGGGAACGCGCACCCCCGATGGCTCGTCTCCAGGGGCGAGGCGGCGCATCGCATGCCCACAATGGCGAAGACCCTCGCGCAGTGTTCGTGCGGGCGAGACTACGATGTAAGCCTTCACGTCACAGCACCCACTTCGCCGACCCGGAAAAGCCCTGAAACGCCCTCAAAAGCCCTCAGTGCTCTACCAGGGAAGGCCAGACGAATCCTGATGGGGAACTCAATGTCGTTCATCGGCCGTGACATGGCTGTCGACCTCGGGACCGCCAACACGCTGGTGTACGTCAGGGGTCGCGGGATCGTACTGAACGAGCCGTCCGTCGTCGCGATCAACACCAACACCGGTGGCATTCTCGCGGTCGGCGCGGAGGCGAAGAAGATGATCGGACGGACGCCCGGCAACATCGTTGCCGTACGTCCGCTGAAGGACGGTGTGATCGCCGACTTCGAGATCACCGAGCGGATGCTCCGCTACTTCATCCTGAAGATCCACAAGCGGCGCTATCTCGCCCGGCCCCGTGTCGTCGTCTGCGTGCCGTCCGGCATCACCGGTGTCGAGCGGCGCGCCGTCATCGAGGCGTCCTCCCAGGCCGGCGCGCGTCAGGTGCACATCATCGAGGAGCCCATGGCCGCGGCCATCGGCTCCGGCCTGCCGGTCCACGAGGCCACGGGCAACATGGTGGTGGACATCGGCGGCGGCACCACGGAGGTCGCGGTCATCTCCCTCGGCGGCATCGTCACCGCCCAGTCCATCCGCGTCGCGGGCGACGAGTTGGACAATGCGATCATCCAGCACATCAAGAAGGAGTACAGCCTCCTCCTCGGTGAGCGGACAGCCGAACAGATCAAGATCACGATCGGTTCGGCGTACGACCTCGACGCTGACGAGCACACCGAAATCCGCGGCCGGGACCTGGTGTCCGGGCTGCCCAAGACCGTCGTCATCTCCGCCGCGGAAGTGCGGAAGGCGATCGAGGAACCCGTCAACGCCATCGTGGATGCCGTGAAGACGACCCTCGACAAATGTCCGCCGGAACTCTCCGGCGACATCATGGACCGCGGCATCGTCCTCACCGGCGGTGGTGCCCTGCTTCGCGGACTGGACGAGCGGCTGCGCCGTGAGACCGGTATGCCGATCCATATCGCCGAGGACCCGTTGGACAGCGTGGCGCTCGGTTCCGGCAAGTGCGTCGAGGAGTTCGAGGCGTTGCAGCAGGTGCTCGACGCCCAGCCCCGCAGATGACGTGACACTTCGATTCCGCCGTACGAGACGATCTCCTCTCGTACGGCGGATCGTTGATATTGAGGCATAAGCTCCACAAAGCGCCCCTCCGGTTCCCCTTCCGGGATTCCCAGGGGCTACCCGAATTCCCCAATTCCTGTCGAATTCCTATGAGGAAGGCACGGCCGCCGCACGTGAGGGACACACGAGAGAGCCGGCTGCTCCTGGTGCTGCTGATCGCCGTAGCGTTCGCGCTGATCACGGTGGACATCCGCGGCGGGGAGGACTCACCGGTCGACGGTGCCCGACGTGCCGCGGCCACCGTCTTCGGCCCGATCGAGGACGGGGTGTCGACCGCCGTCGACCCGATCGGCAACGCCATAAGCGCGGTCCGCGACTCCGGGTCCCGCCACGACCGCCTCGCCGCCCTGGAGCAGGAGAACGCCAAGCTGAAGGCGTCGCTCGGCAGCGACGACCGCAACCGCAGCAGGGTGCGCCAGCTCGACAAGATGCTGAAGAGCGCCGCCAACGGCCGGTACGGCATCAAGGGCGCCGAGGTCATCGCCATAGGAGCGGCCCAGGGTTTCTCCTGGACCGTCACCATCGACATCGGCACCGACGACGGCATCACCCGCGACATGACCGTCCTCAACGGCGACGGACTCGTCGGCCGCGTCACCACCGTCGGCCCGAACACCGCGACGGTCCTCCTCGCCAACGACCCCGACTTCACCGTCGGCACCCGGATGGAGGCCACCGACGAACTCGGTTTCGCCTCCGGCCAGGGCGACCGCCCGCTGCGCGTCGAACTTCTCAACGGCAAGGCCAAGGTGAAGGCGGGCGACCGTCTCGTCACCTTCGGCTCCCAGGCCGACAAGCCGTTCGTGCCCGGCGTCCCCGTCGGCGTCGTCTCCCGCGTCGACCCCTCCGGCGGCGACCTCACCCGCACCGTCTACGTCAAGCCGTACGTGGCCTTCACCCAGCTCGACATCGTCGGCGTCGTCGTCCAGCCGCCCCGCAAGGACCCCCGCGACACGGTGCTCCCGGACAAGCCGAAGCCCACCCCGAGGCCGACCGTGACGGTCACGGTGACCCCCGGCGCGGGCGAACCCGGCGACCGTGCCGACGAGCAGCAAGAGCAGTAGACGTAGGACAGTAGGAGCTGACCCCTTCATGCGTTTCAACCGGATGCTGCTCTCCACCACCCTGGTGATCGTCGCCCTGGTGATCCAGGTGAGCGTCCTCGCCAGACTCCACCTGCCGGGCGCCGTACCCGACCTGGTGCTCCTCACCGTCCTCGGCCTCGCCCTGGTGTACGGCCATGTCGGCGGCGCCCTCATCGGGTTCGGCGCCGGACTGCTGTCCGACCTCGCCCCGCCCGCCGATCACGCCGCCGGACGGTACGCCCTGGTCCTCTGCGTCATCGGCTACCTCGCGGGCCTCGCCAAGCCCGAGACGGGCCGCCTGAAGTCGGCCACCGGGCCGATGGTCGCGGTGGTCGTCGCCGCGCTCGGCACGACACTGCTGTACGCCGGTGTGGGCGCCCTCGTCGGCGACGACGCGGCCCGCCATGTCGGCCTGCCCAGCCTGCTGTTCACGGCCGCCCTCTACGACCTGCTGCTCGCGCCCTTCGTCGTCCCCGGCATCATGGCGCTCGCCCGGCGCGCCGACAACGACCCGCTCGCCGAGACCAACAACGCGGCCAAGGCCGCCGACGTCTCCGCCGGCTGGCTCTCCTCCGGCACCGGTCTGCGCATCGGCAGCCAGCGCGGGGGCCTGCGCATGAAGGCGGCCCGCTCACGGGCGGCCCGGGCGGGCCGCATCAAGGGGGTCAAGCGGCTGTGAGGGCACGTCAGACGACACGGCAGGCGGCCGCGGAGGCCGTCGGCCACCGCCTCGCGCATCCGACGGGAACCGATCACGGGCGAGCGGTGTACTCCATGTACCGGCATCACTGGTCCACGTACTGAGAGGGGGAGGCAGTGACCAACATCCCGGAGACCGGGCGGACGCCACGGGTCCAGATCCGGCTCGTCATCATCCAGATCCTCGTCTTCTCCCTCCTCGGCACCCTCGGCGGCCGCCTCTGGTACCTCCAGATCCGCGAGGGCGACGCCTACGCCAAGGAGGCGTCCGGCAACCACGTCCAGCAGGTCGTCCAGCCCGCCGTGCGGGGCTCCATCCTGGACGCGCGCGGAGTGCCCATCGCGGACAACGAGACACGGCTCGTCGTCTCCGCCTCCCGCACCGACCTGCTGAAGATGGACGACGACGGCAAGGGCGTCCTGACCAAGCTCGCCGGCGTCCTGGGCATGAAGCCCAAGGAGGTCATGGACAAGGTCCGGCTGTGCGACTCCAAGACCCCCCAGCCCTGCTGGAACGGCTCGCCCTACCAGCCCATCCCCATCACCGACGAGGCCACCGCCAAGCAGGCCCTCCAGATCCGCGAGCGCTCCGAGGACTTCCCCGGCATCACCGCCGAACCCCAGGCCGTCCGGCGGTACGCCAGCCCCGGCGGCGCCAACACCGCCCAGGTCCTCGGCTACCTCTCGCCGGTCACCGACGAGGAGATCACCAAGGCGCAGGACACCGACTCGCCGTATCTGCGCTCCGACATGGTGGGCCGCTCCGGCCTGGAGCGGCAGTACGACAAGGAGCTGCGCGGCAAGGCCGGCGTCACCCGCTACGAGGTGGACAACCTCGGCCGGGTCATCGGCGAGGCCGAGGCCGACCCCACGAGGCCCGGCGCCAACCTGGTGACCAGCATCGACGCCCGGGTCCAGCGCATCGCCGAGTACGAACTCAACGAGGCGATGAAGGAAGCCCGCAAGCAGATGGACCGGAACACCGGCACCCACTACAAGGCCGACTCCGGTGCCGTCGTCGTCATGGAGGCCAAGACCGGCCGCGTCGTCGCCATGGCCTCCAACCCGGACTACGACCCGAACGCCTGGGTCGGCGGCATCTCCGCCAAGGACTACGCCAGGCTCACCGGCAAGAAGTCCAACTACCCGCTGCTGAACCGCGCGATCCAGGGCCAGTCCGCCCCCGGCTCCGTCTTCAAGGTGGTCCCGACGGCCGCCGCGGTGAACGCGGGCTACTCCTTCGACGGCCCCTACGAATGCTCCAGTTCGTACTCCATCGGCGGCCAGGTCTTCAAGAACTTCGAGTCCAAGGGCTACGGCGCGATCAGCCTCGGCCGCGCCCTCGAGGTCTCCTGCGACACCGTCTTCTACCGCCTCGCCCACGAGGAGTGGAAGCGCGACGGCGGCACCAAGCCGAAGAAGAAGACCAACGACTGGTTCTACAAGACCGCCCACCAGTTCGGCCTCGGCGCCGAGACGGGCATCGACCTGCCCAACGAGGTCACCGGCCGCATCCCGGACCGCAAGTGGAAGCAGGACTACTGGAAGGCCAACAAGGACGCCTGGTGCAAGTACGGCAAGAAGGGCGGCTCGTACGCCGAGCAGATCGCGTACGAGAACTGCCTCGAAGGCAACCGCATGCGCGCCGGTGACTCCGTCAACTACTCCATCGGCCAGGGCGACACCCTCGTCACGCCCATCCAGATGGCCACCATCTACGCCGCCATCTCCAACGGCGGCACCCTGTACGACCCCACCGTCGGCAAGGCCATCATCAGCGCCGACGGCAAGCACGTGCGGGAGATCGCGCCCAAGTCGCACGGCAAGCTCCCCATGTCGAAGCAGACCCGCGACGAGATAGACGCAGCTCTCGAAGGAGTCGCCACCCGCGGTACGGCGGCCTGGCGCTTCCAGGGCTGGCCGCAGGACAAGATCCCGATGCACGCCAAGACCGGTACCGCCGAGGTCTACGGCAAGCAGACGACCTCGTGGTTCACGACGTACACCAAGGACTACGCGATCGTCATGACGATCTCCCAGGGTGGTACGGGCTCCGGCGCCTCGGCGCCCGCCGTGCGCAAGCTCTACAACGCGCTCTACGGCGTCTCCGAGGACGGCAAGATCGACAAGCGGAAGGCACTGCTGCCGACCCCGCAGAAGAAGCTGCCGAAGATCGAGTCCGACGGCTCGATCGACGCCCCGAAGCTGGACACGTACCCGCCGAAGAAGACCGAGGAGGAGCAGGCCGCCGACGACGCCCAGACGGTGGCCGCGGGGCCGGGCGCCCTCCCGGTCTCCTACACGGCCGGGCCCGTCGGAACCGCCCCGGTCACGGCGGCGGTGGTCACCGAGCCGGGCACCCGGCCGGTGGCGCCCGACGAACCGGCGGCGATCGTCAGCACCCGGGGCGGTGGCAACCGGGCGGCACGACGGCGTACCGGCCCCCGCACCCCCGGCGGAGCGCTCACGCGGAGGACGTCCCGATGACTGGCAACAGCTTCTCCGTCTCCGGGTACGGCCCCGAACGCTCCGGCTGGACCCGGCTGTTCGCCCGTGACTCGCTCGCCCGCCGGCTCGACTGGCCGATACTGCTCTCGGCCATCGCGCTCTCCCTGATCGGCGCGGCCCTCGTCTACTCGGCGACCCGCAACCGCACCGAGCTCAACCAGGGCGACCCGTACTACTTCCTGCTCCGGCACCTGCTCAACACCGGCATCGGCTTCGCCCTGATGATCGGCACGGTCTGGCTCGGCCACCGCACGCTGCGCACGGCCGTACCTATCCTCTACGGCATCTCGGTCCTGCTCATCCTGCTGGTGCTGACCCCGCTCGGCGCCACCATCAACGGCGCCCACGCGTGGATCGTCATCGGCGGCGGCTTCTCGCTCCAGCCCTCCGAGTTCGTGAAGATCACGATCATCCTGGGGATGGCGATGCTGCTGGCGGCGCGGGTCGACGCGGGCGACAAACCGCACCCGGACCACCGCACCGTCCTCCAGGCCCTCGGGCTCGCCGCCGTCCCGATACTGATCGTGCTGCTCATGCCGGACCTCGGCTCGGTCATGGTCATGGTGGTCATCGTGCTCGGGGTGCTGCTCACCTCCGGTGCCTCCAACCGGTGGATCTTCGGTCTCATCGGCACCGGCGCGATCGGCGCGATCGCCGTCTGGCAGCTCGGGGTGCTCGACGAGTACCAGATCAACCGGTTCGCGGCGTTCGCCAACCCCGAGCTGGACCCGGCGGGCGTCGGCTACAACACCAACCAGGCCCGGATCGCCATCGGCTCCGGCGGACTGCTCGGCACGGGGCTGTTCAAGGGGTCGCAGACCACCGGTCAGTTCGTGCCGGAGCAGCAGACCGACTTCGTCTTCACGGTGGCGGGGGAGGAGCTGGGCTTCGTCGGAGCCGGGCTGATCATCCTGCTGCTGGGAGTCGTCCTGTGGCGCGCCTGCCGGATCGCCCGCGAGACGACCGAGCTGTACGGCACGATCGTGGCCGGCGGCATCATCGCCTGGTTCGCCTTCCAGGCGTTCGAGAACATCGGGATGACCCTCGGCATCATGCCGGTCGCCGGTCTGCCCCTGCCGTTCGTGTCGTACGGCGGTTCGTCGATGTTCGCGGTGTGGGTGGCGGTGGGGCTGCTGCAGTCGATCCGAGTGGAGCGCCCCTTGTCGGCGTAGCCACGCGCCGGCGACAACCCTTGTGGACGGCGGCCCACGTGCTCCTTCAGGACGCGTGTGGGCTGCCCTTCTGCCGCAGGTCCGACTAGATTCGGTTCATGGCGGACACCAAGCGCGAGATCGAGCGGAAGTACGAGTCCGACGAGAGCGGCCTGCCGGATCTGACGGGTGTGCCCGGGGTCGCGACGGTCATCGACAAGGGTGTGGCGGAGCTGGATGCCGTCTACTACGACACCCCCGACGAACGTCTCGCCGCCGCCTCGATCACCCTGCGGCGCCGTACCGGGGGCGACGACGCCGGCTGGCATCTGAAGTTCCCCGTCTCCTCGGGGGTGCGGGACGAGATCCGCGCCCCGCTGTCCGAGACACTGCCCCGCGACCTCGCGGGGCTCGTGCGTTCCCGGGTCAGGGACGCGGAGCTGGTACCGCTGGTCCGGCTCCGGTCCACCCGGGACGTCAGCGAGCTGCTCGACGCGGACGGTGCGCTGCTCGCCGAGGTCAGTGTCGACGCCGTGCACGCCGAGCGGCTCACCGGCGGCGACCGCACCGCGCAGTGGTCCGAGATCGAGGTGGAGCTCGCCGACGACGGCGACCCGGCGTTCCTCGACAAGGTCGAGAAGAAGCTGCGCAAGGCGGGCGTACGGCCGTCCGCGTCCCCGTCGAAGCTGGCGAGGGCCCTCCGGGAGACAGCGGCCCCCGAGAAGGGCAAGGCCGAGAAGGGCAAGCAAGGGAAGAAGGCGAAGAAGGGCAAGAAGGGCGGGGGCGGCGCGGGGGAGCCCGGGGGCGCCGCCGGGCACGTCCTCGCGTACGCCCGGACGCAGCGGGACGCGATCGTCGAGCTGGACCCGGCCGTCCGCCGCGGCGTCTTCGACTCCGTGCACAGCATGCGCGTGGCCACCCGCCGGCTGCGGAGCACCTTCAAGTCGTACGGGAAGGTGCTGGACCGCACCGTCACCGATCCGATCGGTGAGGAGCTGAAGTGGCTGGCGGGGGAGCTGGGCATCGGCCGGGACCACGAGGTGCTGGCGGAGCGGGTGACCGACGCCCTCGCCGAACTCCCCGAGGGCCTGGTCGTCGGTCCGGTGCGTACCCGGGTGCGGACCTGGGTGGAGGAGGGCAGCAGCGGCTCCCGGCGCGCGCTGATCGCCGCGCTGGACGGCGAGCGGTATCTGGCGCTCCTGCGGACCCTGGACGCCGTGATCGCCGAGCCACCGCTGCTGGAGGACGCCGGGGGCGATCCGGAGAAGGTGCTCGGCAAGGCGGTGGAACGGGCCTTCGGCAAGGTGTCGGACCTGGTGGAGGAGGCCCTGGCCCAGCCGTCCGGCGCCGAGCGGGACCACACCATGCACGAGGCCCGCAAGAAGGGAAAGCGCGCCCGGTACGCGGCCGAGGCGGCGACCGGGCTCCTCGGCGCCCCCGCCAAGCAGCTCGTGCGGGACATGAAGGCCATCCAGTCCCTCCTCGGTGACCACCAGGACAGCGTGATGGCCCGCAAGGTCCTGCGGGACATGGCGTTCCAGGCCGACCAGGCGGGCGAGAGCTCCTTCACGTACGGAGTGCTGTACGGCAGGGAGGAGCGCAGGGCGGAGCTGGCGGAGGCGGAGCTGCCGGAGGCGTGGCGGGCCGTCACGGCCGACGGGACCTCCTGAGGGCCCGGGCGCGGAGAACGCCGGCGTACGAGGGGTGGCTCCGGGGGCGTTACGCTAGATGGTCACCCCTGTCAGCTCACGAAGGTAATCCCCGCGATGTCTGTCGAGTCGGTCTTCCCACAGCTAGAGGCCCTGCTCCCGCATGTGCAGAAGCCGATCCAGTACGTGGGCGGCGAGCTCAATTCCACCGTCAAGGAGTGGGACGCCTGCGACGTGCGCTGGGCGCTCATGTACCCGGACGCGTACGAGGTCGGTCTGCCCAACCAGGGCGTCATGATCCTTTACGAGGTACTCAACGAGCGCGAGGGCGTCCTGGCCGAGCGCACCTACAGCGTGTGGCCCGACCTCGAACAGCTGATGCGCGACCACGGGGTGCCGCAGTTCACGGTGGACAGCCACCGCCCGGTGAAGGCGTTCGACGTGTTCGGCCTGTCCTTCTCCACAGAGCTGGGCTACACCAACATGCTGACCGCCCTGGACCTCGCCGGGATCCCCCTGGAGTCCAAGGACCGCACCCTCGACGACCCGATCGTCCTGGCCGGCGGCCACGCGGCCTTCAACCCGGAGCCGATCGCGGACTTCATCGACGCCGCGATCATCGGCGACGGCGAGCAGGCCGTCCTCGACATGACCGAGATCATCCGGGCCTGGAAGGCCGAGGGACGCCCCGGCGGCCGCGAGGAGGTCCTGTTCCGCCTCGCACGGACGGGCTCGGTGTACATCCCGGCGTTCTACGACGTCGAGTACCTCCCCGACGGCCGTATCGCCCGCGTGGTGCCGAACCGGTCGGGTGTGCCGTGGCGGGTGTCCAAGCACACGGTCATGGACCTGGACGAGTGGCCGTACCCGAAGCAGCCGCTCGTGCCGCTGGCCGAGACCGTCCACGAGCGCATGTCCGTGGAGATCTTCCGCGGCTGCACCCGCGGCTGCCGCTTCTGCCAGGCCGGCATGATCACCCGCCCGGTGCGTGAGCGTTCCATCACAGGCATCGGCGAGATGGTCGAGAAGGGCCTTAAGGCGACCGGCTTCGAGGAGGTCGGCCTGCTCTCCCTCTCCTCGGCGGACCACAGCGAGATCGGCGACATCGCGAAGGGCCTGGCGGACCGGTACGAGGAGGACAAGATCGGTCTGTCGCTCCCGTCGACCCGCGTGGACGCCTTCAACGTCGACCTCGCGAACGAACTGACGCGCAACGGCCGCAGGTCGGGCCTGACGTTCGCGCCCGAGGGCGGCTCCGAGCGCATGCGCAAGGTCATCAACAAGATGGTCTCGGAAGAGGACCTGATCAGGACCGTCGCCACGGCCTACGGCAACGGCTGGCGCCAGGTGAAGCTGTACTTCATGTGCGGCCTGCCGACGGAGACCGACGAGGACGTCCTCCAGATCGCCGACATGGCGATGAACGTGATCGCCAAGGGCCGCGAGGTCTCGCGGTCGAACGACATCCGCTGCACGGTGTCGATCGGCGGCTTCGTCCCCAAGCCCCACACCCCCTTCCAGTGGGCGCCGCAGCTCTCCGCCGAGGAGACGGACGCCCGTCTGGAGAAGCTCCGCGACAAGATCCGCGGCGACAAGAAGTACGGCCGCTCCATCGGCTTCCGCTACCACGACGGCAAGCCGGGCATCGTCGAGGGCCTGCTCTCGCGCGGTGACCGCCGCGTGGGCGCCGTCATCCGCGCCGTCTACGAGGACGGCGGCCGCTTCGACGGCTGGCGCGAGCACTTCTCCTACGACCGCTGGATGAGCTGCGCCGACAAGGCCCTCGCCGACTTCGGCGTGGACGTCGACTGGTACACCACCCGCGAGCGCACCTACGAGGAGGTCCTGCCCTGGGACCACCTCGACTCCGGTCTCGACAAGGACTGGCTGTGGGAGGACTGGCAGGACGCCCTCGACGAGACCGAGGTCGAGGACTGCCGCTGGACACCGTGCTTCGACTGCGGTGTGTGCCCGCAATTCGATACATGGCCACAACTGAGCGAGAGCGGCAAGAAGCTGCTGCCGTTGACGGTCAAGAAGGATGCTGCGACCAGCGGACACGGGCACGGGCACTGAGGTGAGTGAGGCGCTGCGGCGGATCGCTGAGGCTGTGGCAGATGCCACGGAGGATGAGGTGGCCGCAGTGCTCGGCTCTCTCGGGGTTATGAAGCCGCGGCGGGCTGTTCCGAACCTACCGAGGACGCCTCTGCCGGGGCCTGGAGGCCGTCCGGGTATCCAGTCCGAGGTGGAGTGGGTCTGACCGGTCCCTGTGGCTTCTCGTGAGAACCTGGGCGGCATGGGGGAGGCGGCGACCGATCAGGCTGTCATGAGGTTTCTGGCAGGGCTCCGGGTCGGTGATCTGTGCTCGGGGACGGTCGTGGCTGGCGCTCGGTCAGAGGCGTCGGTGATACTGGACGGCTTCGCAGCGCGCCCGCTCGGCGTGGTGGTGGAGACGTTGGACTTCTCGTGGCGTCGACGCCAGGCCGAAGGAGAGATGGGCGGGCAACGGATCACCGCTGAGGTGATTGCCGTGGATCTGGACCGGGGGCGGGTTCGGCTGTCGATGGCGGCCACTGAGTACCCGGAGCTGTGGACGTTCCTCAGGCGGCTTCGGCGTGGTGAGATCTTGGCCGGCGCGGTGGCGGCGATCGAGCGGTTCGGCGTGTTCGTGGCGCTGGACGAGGGCCCTGACCATCCGGTCTTTCCAGGCGTCGGCTTCATCACGTATCCAGAGCTGTCCTGGCGGCGCTTCGAGGCGGCGTCTGAGGTCGTTGAGGTCGGACAACGCGTGTCGTGCGAGTTCTTGCAGTTCGACACGTGGAACGGGGAGGCGCGGCTGTCCCTGCGAGCGCTGCGACCGGACCCCTTCGCGGTGTTCGCCGCTGACCTCGCGGTCGGCCAGCCCCTGTGTGGGCGGGTGACGAAGCTGGTCCCGTTCGGCGTCTTCGTCGAGGTGGAGGACGGGGTCGAGGGCCTGGTCCCGCTGCCCGAACTCGGTGTGGAGCCTGTGAGCGGCCCGGAAGGCATCGTGGAGATCGGCGACGAGGTCTCGGTCGTCGTCACGGATGTTGATCGAGAGCGACGCAGGCTGAGCCTGTCCCTGCGGCGCGCCTGAGAGCCTTTGCTGCGGGCCGTGCCCCCAGATGGACACCCACATCCAGATCGGCCCCACCGGCAAGAAGCTGTTGCCGCTGACCGTGAAGAAGTCCGTCCCGGCCGGCTGACCGACCCGGGCTGATGGCAGCGCGCGAGACCCCCGGCCGGTGCGGCCGGGGGTCTCGCGTGTGGTGTCGTGTGGTGCGAGGGAGCGGAGGGGCCGTCAGGGGACGACGGTTCCGCCGTTGACGGCGTTGGGAGCCGGACGTCTGTTCATCTCCACCCAGTCGTTGCCCGTCGGTGTGCCGCACTGCAGGATGGCGGGGTTCGGGCCGTTGGCGTCGAACGTGCAGGTGATCTCGTAGACCCGGCCGGTCGTGGTGATGAGGCCGAACTGGATGCCCCCGGACGTCGGATGTTCGCCGACGGAGGCGGCGCACGGAACCCCCGGCGCTCCCCCTGAGGGATAACCGTCGTGGGTGCTGAGGTCGGTCCACAGCATGGGGTTGGCGTCGCTGCCGGTGAGGTCGCGGATGCCGGCGTAGTACCGCCCGTCGGCCGTCAGTGCCGCCCGGTACTCGACGTTGCCCTGGGGGTGGTAGGCGTCGATGTCGATACAGGGGCCGGTGGCGCCGGTGGGCCCTGTGGGACCCGTCGGGCCGGTCGCGCCGCCCGGGTCGCCCTTGGGACCGGTCGCGCCGGTGGGGCCCGTCGGTCCCGTGGGGCCCGTGGCGCCGGTCGCGCCCTTCGGCCCGGTGGGGCCCTTGCAGAGGTCCTTGCCGCGGTCGGTCGGCGCGGCGCGGTGGTGCGGCTTGGGCTTGTGGTGGGGGCGCGTCTTGCACTTGTCACCGGCGTCGATGACGGGGGCCACCTGCGGACGCTCGGCCATGCCGCGGGCCGCGGCGGTCGCGGGGCTCACGACGCCCGCGCCCATGACCAGGGCGAGCGAGGCCACCATCCCGGCCTTCTTGAAACGGTCGCGGGCCAGCGGCCCGAGCGTCCTGGCGTCAGGACTCATCTGCGTGCTCCTCCTCGGCGTCGGTCCGGGAGCCGTCCCGGACTCGGTGCGAGCCTCATGGGAGCGCGGCGGATACGCGGGCGCGGTGAGGCCGAACGCCTCCGTTTATCAATAAATGTGATTAATTCGTGCGTCTGATGGGTCGTCTCGCGTGGGGGCCCGCCGGTCCCGGCGCCGTGTGCCACGTTGACGCCGTGACGAGGACGACCAAACCCGCGAAGGCGACGAAGTCGCCGGGCACGACGAGAGCGGAGCGCGGGCAGAGCCTCTGCCTCTGCATGATCGTCAAGAACGAGGCGCAGGTGATCGAACGGTGCCTGGGCTCCGTCCGCCACCTCATCGACACCTGGGTCATCTCCGACACTGGCTCGACCGACGGCACCCAGGACCTGATCCGCAGCACCCTGGCCGGTATCCCCGGCGAACTCGTCGAGGACACCTGGGTCGACTTCGGCCACAACCGCACCCGCAACATCCAGCACGCCCGGGGCAGGGCCGACTACCTGCTGACCCTCGACGCCGACCACGTACTGCGCCAGGACGCCCCCCTGCCCCGGCTGACGGCGGGGTCGTACATGCTGCGCTACGACACCGCCACCCAGCACCGCTTCAAGCATCTGATGCGGGGGGACTGGCTCTGGCGCTACGAGGGCGTCACCCACGAGTACCCGTGCACCGACGAGGACGACGTCCAGGAGAACCTCGACGCGCTGGTCATCGAGGATCACGCCGACGGCGGGTGCCGCGCCGACAAGTTCGAGCGCGACGCCCGGCTGCTCCGCCGCGAACTCGCGCGCGACCCCGCCAACCCGCGCACCGTCTTCTACCTGGCCAACACCGAACGCGACCTGGGACACGCCCGGGAGGCGATCGAGCTGTACGAGCGGCGCGCCGCGATGGGCGGCTGGCCCGAGGAGGTCTACTGCTCCCTCCTGGAGGCCGGCATCCTCCGCGCCGAGAGGACGGACGACTGGCCGGGAGCCATGGACGCCTTCTCCCGCGCCTGGGAGGTCCGGCCCGCGCGGCTCGAAGCCTGCTACGAACTGGCCTCCCGTCTGCGGGTCCAGGGCCGCCACCGCACGGCCCACGCCCTCCTCGTCGACGTGGTCGGCAGACCCGCCCCGGACGACCTGCTCTTCACCAGGCCCTGGGTGTACCGGTGGGGACTGCTCTTCGAGTTCTCCATCACCGCCCACTGGGTGGGGGAGCACGCCGCCGCGCTGCGGGCGTGCGACAGACTGCTGGCGATGCGGGACCTGCCCGAACACATCCGCCGCCAGGTCGAGTTCAACCGGCAGTTCTCCGTGCAACACGCCGTCGCCCTGCCCCGCCTGGCCGGCGCGACACGCCGCCCCAAGTCCAAGGCGGGCAAGGCGGCGAGGTCCTCCGGGCGGAAACGCTGAGCGCCTCCGCCGGAGTGGGCGGCCGGCGGTCCCGGCCGGTGGCGAAGTCGAGGGGGCGGGGCTGCATCCGGACAGGTCGCTGAGGCGTCTTCGTCGTCATGGACCTGGAGAAACGGCCCGCACCCCGGCCCGCCGAACCGGCGCGCCGGACGACCTCGCAGCGGACGCCCGCGCCTCAGCCGCCCGCGCCTCAGCCGCCCGAGGGCTGCCTCACCGCCGCGATCCGGATTCCTGTACGGATCGTCGTGCTCGTGTTGGTCCTTCCGGTGCGGATGGCGTGGGACGCGCTGGTCGTCGCGGGCCGGTTCCTGAACGACACCGTGCTGCGGCCCGTGGGGCGGGCCCTGCTGTGGGTCGCCGAGGCCGTCCTCGTGTGGCCGTGGGTGGCGCTGTGGCGCTACGTCGTCGTGCCGGTCGCCACGGCCCTCGGCCGGCTCGGACACTGGCTGGTGGTCCTGCCGCTGGTCTGGCTCTACCGGTACGTCCTGTCCCCGACCGGCCGCGCCGTCGCCTGGGCGGCGGCCGGCCTCCGGACCGGGCTCGTGCGGCTGTACGGGTGGTCCCTGGTGCCGCTCGGTCGGGGTCTCGCCTGGCTGGCCAGGGGGCTCTGGCGCGGGATCGCCGCCGCGGGGCTCGGCGGGTTCGCGGTCCTCGCCTGGCTGGCGCGGTACCTCATCGTCGTACCGGCCGTGTGGCTGGCGCGGTACCTCATCGCCGTACCGGCCGTGTGGCTGTACCGGTACCTCGTCGTGGTACCGGCCGTGTGGCTGTACCGGTACCTCGTCGTCGTACCGGCCGTGTGGCTGTACCGGTACCTGCTGACGCCCGTGGGCCACGCGCTCGCGTGGACGGCCCGGGGAGCCGTGTGGCTCATACGGATGATCTTCACCGGGCTCGGGCTCGGCCTCTACTGGACCCTGCGCGTCCTGCTCGTGCTGCCCGCGCTCGCGCTGTGGCGGTGGGTGCTCGCACCGGTCGGGCGGGCCCTCGCCGTCGTCGCACGCGAGGTCGGGGAGGCGCTCGACCATGCCTGGCGCGTCGCCGGCCACCTCTCGCTGGCCGTCGGACGGGCCCTGGCCACCCTCTTCCGCCTGCTCGTCGCCGAGCCGACGCGCTGGGTGTACCGGACCGTCCTCACCCCCGTCGGCCATGTCGTGCGGGACCTGGTCTGGAAGCCCGCCACCGCTGCCGCCCGGGCCGTCGGCCGCACCGCCCGCCAGGCCCTGGACACCGCCCGCGATTCCCTCCGGCAGGCCCGCGCCAGTGTGCGCAGGGCACTCCTCGGACAGCCGGCGGAACCCGCGCCGGTCGCCCGGCGGGAACCGCGAGCCGCCGAGGCACGTACTCTTGGTAGCAGTACGACCGCTCTCACGAAGGAATGAACGACACTGGGCAAGCGACAGCCCGAAGGCCCGCCGCCCGCACCCGCGGTGCAGCGCATCCGACTGCGTTACACCAAGCGCGGCCGCCTCCGGTTCACCAGCCACCGTGACTTCCAGCGCGCCTTCGAGCGTGCGCTGCGCCGTGCCGAGGTGCCCATGGCGTACTCGGCGGGGTTCACGCCGCATCCGAAGGTGTCGTACGCCAATGCCGCACCCACCGGCACGGGCAGTGAGGCGGAGTACCTGGAGATCGCGCTCACCGACGCGCGTGACCCGGAGAAGCTCCGGATCCTCCTCGACGAGTCGCTGCCCACCGGCCTCGACATCGTCGACGCGGTCGAGGCCCGCACCTCCGGCCTCGCCGACCGGCTCACGGCGTCCGTCTGGGAGCTGCGGCTGGACGGCGTGGACCCGGCGGACGCCGCCCGCGCGGTCGCGGCTTTCAACGCGGCCGAAACGGTCGAGGTCCAGCGCATGACCAAGAACGGCGTACGGACGTTCGACGCCCGTGCCGCCGTGGTCGAACTCGACAGTGTCGACGGCGCCGGGACGCGGAGCGTGGAGGCTGATAGGCCGACCGACCAGCCCTGTGCGATACTGCGGCTGGTTGTTCGGCACGTGACGCCTGCCGTACGACCCGACGACGTCCTGTCCGGTCTCCGCGCCGTGGCCGACCTGGCGCCGCCGGTCCCCGCAGCGGTGACCAGGCTGGCGCAGGGGCTGTTCGATGAAGAGACCGGCACGGTGACCGACCCGCTCGCGCCCGACCGCGAGGCAGAGGCGGCCCTCACAACGGCCGCCCCCGCTGCCGCCGCGAAGGCGTCGGAGCCGGAAGGCCCCGCGTAGGACGGACGTCGTAGCGCCGCCCTCGTATCCGGGAGCCACCTGGGTCGGGCAGCGCACCGACCACAAGACTTTCGCCAGGCCGTAAGCAACACGGCGTACGGAACCGGCGAGACAGGACACAGAGAGCTCCCGAGCGGCGCCCGCGCCCCGGACGGCGGCAGTCGCGTACGACGCGAGCCGCGGACGTCACCGGCCACGCCGGACCCGGGTGCGGCGCCCGGGAGCCTGACGGGAGAAACGCCCGCATGCCCGAACAGATCGAGAACACGGAGTCCGCGCAGGGCTCCGAACGCAACACGCCCAGCGACACCCTGCCGCCGCGCCGGCGCCGTCGTGCCGCGTCCCGCCCGGCGGGACCGCCGTCCGCGGCGAACGAGGCGTCCGCCGAGACCGTCGAGCCGACCGTGTCGGCGGCGGATCCCGCGGACCTCGCGGCCGCCGAGCCCGGTGAGGCCGCCGTGACGGACGAGAACGCCGTGGCCGCGGAGACCGCTGACGCCGACGCCACCGCCGACGTCGAAGCCGCTGAGGACGCCGAAGAGGCCCAGGACGCCGACAAGGCCGCCGCCGAGGCGGTCGCCGACGTGGCCGAGGCCGCGCCCGCCGGGCGTACGCGCCGGCGTGCCACCCGCCGTGCCTCCGCGCCCGCCGGTGCCCCCAAGGGCGCCGAGGCCGCCGAGGCCGCCGAGACCGTGGTGCCGGCCACCACCGCCGAGGAGAGCGCCGCCGTCGCCGAGACGCCCGCCGCCGAGGTGCCCGCCCCCGCCGAGGAGGCCGCGCCCGCCGCGCGTCCCCGTCGCCGCGCCACCCGTCGTGCGTCGGCTCCCGCCGGCGCGCCCCAGGCGGCCGGGACCGCGGAGACCGTGGTGACCGCCGAGAGCACCGGGTCGGCCGCGCCCGAGGCCGCTGCCGAGACCGTTGCGGAGGCCCCCGCCGAGGCGGTCGCCGAGGTCGCCGAGGCCGCGCCCGCCGGGCGCACGCGCCGTCGTGCCACGCGGCGCGCCTCCGCGCCCGCCGGTGAGCCGAAGGCGGCCGAGGCCGCGGCGGCTCCCGCCGAGAGCCCCAAGGTGCCGGAGACCGTGGAAGCCGTGGAGGTCGCCCCGGCCGCCGCCGAGGACGCCGCGCCCGTCGAGGCGGCCCCCGAGGAGGCCGCGCCGCGCCGGACGCGCCGTCGTGCCACACGCCGGGTGACCGCTCCCGAGGTGACGCCCGAGGGCGGCACCGCCGCCGACTCCCCGTCCGCCGAGACCCCGGCAGCCACCCCGGCCGAGACGCCCGTGGCCGCCGAGACCACGCCCGCTCAGGCTCCGTCCGCCCCGGCCGCCAAGGCGTCCGGTGAGGGCGAGGACGGCGGGGCGCGGCGTGCGCGCCGCCGGGTCGCCCGGAAGGCGGCCGTCGGGTTCTCCGAGCCGACGGCCTCCGCGGCCGACGACGCGCCCGCGCGGCCCGCCCGGCCCGCCGTCGCCGTGTTCCAGGCGCCGGTGTTCACCGAGCCCATGTTCCAGACGCCGGAGCGGGCGGCCGCGCAGGCCGCCGCCGAGGCGGAGACGGAGGTCGCGGAGAGCGACGAGACCGTCGACCTCGGCGGTCCCGCCGAGGAGGAGACCACCGGCGGGTCGCGCCGCCGTCGCCGCCGCCGCGGCGAGCCCGCCGAGGCGGAGCCCGTGACGGCCAAGACCGACGCCGACGACGCCGAGGACACGGACGAGTCCGAGGAGGAGCCCGAGGGGGCCGCCGAGGACGGTGCCGACGGGGACGAGTACGGCGAGGAGGAGACCACGGGGTCGCGTCGCCGCCGTCGCCGTGGTGGCCGTCGCCGCCGCCGGGGCGAGTCGGCCGAGGGCGAGTCCGGCGAGGGCGACGACCTCGCCGCCGAGCAGGGCGCGCAGGACGCCGAGGACACCGCCGAGCAGGTGGACGAGGACGCCGAGGACGAGGGCGACTCCGACGAGCGCGAGGACGCCTCCGGCTCCAGCAGCAGCCGTCGTCGCCGTCGCCGCCGCCGTCGCGCCGGGGACTCCTCCGGCGAGGCCGAGTCGGCGTCGTCGGACGACCCCGAGCGCACGGTCGTCAAGGTCCGTGAGCCGCGCGAGCGGCGCGCCAAGGAGACCGAGCCGTCGGACGAGGTGCAGTCCATCAAGGGCTCGACCCGTCTGGAGGCGAAGAAGCAGCGCCGTCGCGAAGGCCGTGAGCAGGGGCGCCGTCGCGTCCCGATCATCACCGAGGCCGAGTTCCTCGCCCGCCGCGAGGCCGTCGAGCGCGTCATGGTCGTCCGCCAGAGCGGCGAGCGCACCCAGATCGGCGTCCTGGAAGACAACGTGCTCGTCGAGCACTACGTCAACAAGGAGCAGGCGACCTCGTACGTCGGCAACGTCTACCTCGGCAAGGTGCAGAACGTGCTGCCGTCGATGGAGGCCGCCTTCATCGACATCGGCAAGGGGCGCAACGCGGTCCTCTACGCCGGCGAGGTGAACTTCGAGGCGCTGGGCATGGCCAACGGCCCCCGGCGCATCGAGAGCGCGCTGAAGTCCGGCCAGTCCGTGCTCGTCCAGGTCACCAAGGACCCGATCGGACACAAGGGCGCCCGTCTGACCAGCCAGGTCTCCCTGCCCGGCCGCTATCTGGTGTACGTCCCCGAGGGGTCGATGACCGGTATCAGCCGCAAGCTGCCCGACACCGAGCGGGCCCGGCTGAAGACCATCCTCAAGAAGATCGTCCCCGAGGACGCGGGCGTCATCGTGCGCACCGCCGCCGAGGGCGCGAGCGAGGACGAGCTGCGCCGTGACGTCGAGCGGCTCCAGGCGCAGTGGGAGGACATCCAGAAGAAGGCGAAGAGCGGCAACGCCCCGACCCTGCTGTACGGCGAGCCGGACATGACCGTCCGCGTCGTGCGCGACATCTTCAACGAGGACTTCTCCAAGGTCATCGTCAGCGGCGAGGACGCCTGGGAGACCATCCACGGCTACGTCTCCCATGTCGCGCCCGACCTCGCGGACCGCCTGCAGAAGTGGACCTCCGAGGTCGACGTCTTCGCGACGTACCGCATCGACGAGCAGCTGATGAAGGCGCTGGACCGCAAGGTGTGGCTGCCCAGCGGCGGTTCGCTGGTGATCGACAAGACCGAGGCCATGGTCGTGATCGACGTCAACACCGGCAAGTTCACCGGCCAGGGCGGCAACCTCGAGGAGACGGTCACCAGGAACAACCTGGAGGCGGCCGAGGAGATCGTGCGCCAGCTGCGGCTGCGCGACCTCGGCGGCATCGTCGTCATCGACTTCATCGACATGGTGCTGGAGTCCAACCGGGACCTGGTGCTGCGGCGCCTGCTGGAGTGCCTGGGCCGTGACCGCACGAAGCACCAGGTCGCCGAGGTCACCTCGCTGGGCCTGGTGCAGATGACCCGCAAGCGGGTCGGCCAGGGCCTGCTGGAGTCCTTCTCCGAGACCTGCGTCCACTGCAACGGGCGTGGCGTCATCGTGCACATGGACCAGCCGACGGCCGCCGGTGGCGGTGGCAAGCGCCGCAAGCGCGGGCGGGGCGGCGCTGAGCACGACCACGAGCACGTGGCCGCGCCCGAGGCCGTCGAGCCCGAGGCCGAGCCGGTGGAGCCGGTCGAGGCCGAGGTCGCGGAGGTGACCGCCGAGGTCGCCGAGCCCGTGGCGCTGCCCTCGCCCGAGTTCGAGCCGGACGAGGAGCTGTACAGCAGCGTCGCCGAGGCGGAGGCCGCGGTCGGCCGTGGTCGTTCGCGGCGTCGGGTGACCCGTCGGGCCTCCGCGCCCTCGGGCGCGCCGAAGCGGCGGGAGACCGCGGCGGCCGTGTCGTCCGACGAGGTCGAGGAGCGGGCGCCCAAGTCGCGGGAGGCCGCCGAGGCCGAGCCCGCCGCCGTGGAGGACCCGGTCGTCGAGACGCCGCCCGCGGTGAGCGCCGAGGAGTCCGCGCCCAAGGGCCGTACGCGCCGCCGGGCGACCCGGAAGGTGTCCGCGCCCGCGGGCGCCCCCGCCGGGACGGCCGAGGACGACGCCGTGGTGACGGTGGGCGAGTCCGTCGCGGAGCCCGTCGTCGAGGCCGTGGCCGAGCCGGTCGTGGAAGCGCCGGCCGAGCAGGCCGAGCCGGCCGCGGTCGCCGAGAGCGCGGCTCCGGCCCGCCCGAGGCGGCGTGCCGTGCGCAAGGCGACGGCGCCCACCGCGCCGGAGGAGTCCGCGGTCGTGGTCGTGTCCTCCGCCGCGGCGGAGGACGCCGCCGAGGTCCCGGCCGAGGAGCCCGCCGCGGTCGCGGAGGAGCCCGAGGCGCCCGCCAAGAAGGCGGCGGCGCGCAAGACGGCCAAGAAGACGACGGCGAAGAAGGCCGCCACGAAGAAGACGGCGGCCAAGAAGACGGTCGCGAAGAAGGCCACCGCCAAGAAGGCGACGGCGAAGAAGTCGGCCTCGAAGAAGACCACGGTAGCCGCCGAGCAGGCGTCGAACACGGTCACCGCTTCGACCGACGAGAGCTGAGCCCCACGGGGCGGGCCACGGCCCGCCCCGCACCGAGGCCCCCGTCCGGCGGACCAACTGCCGGGCGGGGGCCTTCGTGTTGCTCGGGCGGGGGCGAGAAACCTCACACAACGCCGCGATGTTTGGGGCGGTTTGGGTAGCACTTTTGGCGCGTAAGCACCTCCTGGCTCTTGGATCACCCGCAGACGCCTGCAAAACTCACGTAGTCGTACGAGCAAGAGCGTGGAAGCACTACCTCGACGCGCGGTCCGCCTGCGGGGGCGAGCACCCGGGGCCGTGAGCGGGGAACGGGGAGGGGATCGCATGGCGCGTGCGCGCCTGACGAGCAAGGGACGGCGCCCCGCTGGGGGGCCGGCCGGGGCGGCGCGCAAGGCGGTGGCGCTGGCCACCGTCCTGTCGGCGGCAGGGGTGCAGGCGGCGGTGTCCGCCGGGACCGCGCAGGCCGCCCCCACCTGGACCGAAGGGCCCGTCTTCAACGACCCGTTGGGCGAGTCGAGCGAGCAACTCGCGATACGCACGCGCCTCATCGACCTGACGGCCGCGGCGCTGCCGGGTTCCACCATCAAGGTCGCCGTCTACCACGTGTGGGAGGCGTCCGTCGTCGACGCGCTCGTCGCCGCCAAGGACCGGGGCGTCAACGTCCAGGTCCTGCTGGACGAGTCGAGTGTCAGCGACCGCCCGGCCAACACCGCCTACAGCAGCCTCGTCGCCGCGCTCGGCACCGACCGCACGAAGGGCTCGTACATAGCGACCTGCCCCGTCGACAAGTCCTGCCTCGGCGATCCGAAGTACGGGCAGTCGATCATGCACAACAAGTTCTGGCTGTTCTCGGCGGTCGAGGGCGCCACCAACGTCGTCGTGCAGACGACCTCCAACTCGACGCCCTCCGCGCACACCAAGTTCTTCAACGACGCGCTGCTGCTGCCCGACAACCCGACGATGTACGACGCCTACGCGGACTACTTCGACACGATGGTGGCCCGGGACTGGGCGGCCTGGGAGTACCGGACCGTCAGCAACGGCCTGTACAAGGCGTACTTCTTCCCGCGGGCGGGGAGCACCCGGGCCACCGACAGCGTGTACTCGGTGCTCAACAACGTGCAGTGCTCCTACAAGGACAGCGGCGGGGTCACCCGGCGGACCTGGGTGCGGGTGGCGATCTTCAAGATCACGCGGATGGCGATCGCGGAGAAGCTGGTCGCGCTGAAGAAGGCCGGCTGCGAGGTGAGCATCGTGTACGCCGAGTCGGACAGTGCGAAGAGCTCGGGCGGCACTCCGGGCACCTGGGAGAAGATGCACACCTCCGGCGGCCCGACCGTGCGCTGCTACAACGACGACCGGGACCCGCTGAACCCCGGGCAGAAGCTGACCACGCCCTACATCATCCACTCCAAGTACATCCTGGTGGACGGCATGTACGACGGGGTCCGCAACAAGATCAGCTTCACCGGCTCCGGCAACTACACCGGGCCCGCGCTGCGCGAGAACGACGAGTCGATCGTCAAGGTCGACGACGACGCCGTGCACGACATGTACAAGGCCCACTTCGACCAGGTGATCAAGGTCGCCTACCCGGGCAAGTCCGACACCACGGACCTCTGCAAGGGTGTGAAGCCGCTGCCGGCGGACGGCGAGAAGCCGACCGGGTGAGCCCCACAGGCGTCGGGCGGGGCTCGGTTTGACCCGTTCGAGCGTCGCCCCGTAACCTTGACCGTCGGCGTGTCCGTAAGCAGACGCGCCACATCCCCGTAAACCTCATCCTTCCGGGCGCCGGGCGCCTCGGGAGAGGCCGTCCGCGTGTCGGGTGGCTGGACTGCGGGGGTGCCGTTCCCGAGCGAGAGAGTGAGATCCGCGTGTACGCCATCGTGCGCAGCGGTGGTCGCCAGCACAAGGTTGCTGTCGGCGACATCGTTGAGGTTGACAAGATTTCCACCGCCAAGGTTGGCGACACGGTCGAGCTCTCGACCCTGCTCGTTGTCGACGGCGACGCTGTGACCAGCGACCCGTGGGTGCTGGCCGGCATCAAGGTCCAGGCCGAGGTCGTGGACCACCACAAGGGCCAGAAGATCGACATTCTGCGCTACAAGAACAAGACCGGCTACCGCCGTCGTCAGGGCCACCGCCAGCAGTACACGGCGATCAAGGTCACTGAGATCCCCACGGCTGCGAAGTAAGGGACTGAGGAGACATGGCACACAAGAAGGGCGCATCGTCCACCCGGAACGGTCGCGACTCGAATGCCCAGCGGCTCGGCGTGAAGCGCTTCGGCGGTCAGGTCGTGAGCGCGGGTGAGATCCTGGTCCGCCAGCGTGGCACGCACTTCCACCCCGGTGCGGGCGTCGGCCGTGGTGGCGACGACACGCTGTTCGCGCTGAACGCCGGTGCGGTGCAGTTCGGCACCAGCCGTGGCCGCAAGGTCGTGAACATCGTTCCGGTCGCCTGAGTCTTCCGACCAGGGCTTCCGTAGAGCGATTTCGTCGAGGCGGACCTCACTTCCCGTACGGGAAGCGGGTCCGCCTTTGACGTGTTACAGCTAAGACAATCCCGTACACCACGCATTGCGCGTAACTGGAGGCACCCACCATGACCACCTTCGTGGACCGCGTCGAACTGCATGTCGCCGCGGGTAACGGAGGCCACGGCTGTGCCTCCGTCCACCGTGAGAAGTTCAAGCCGCTCGGCGGCCCCGACGGGGGCAACGGCGGACGCGGCGGCGATGTGATCCTGACCGTCGACCAGTCCGTCACGACGCTGCTCGAGTACCACCACTCCCCGCACCGCAAGGCCACCAACGGCAAGCCCGGCGAGGGCGGCAACCGCTCCGGCAAGGACGGCCAGGACCTCGTCCTGTCCGTACCGGACGGCACGGTGGTCCTCGACAAGCAGGGCAACGTCCTCGCCGACCTCGTCGGCCACGGCACCTCCTTCGTCGCCGCGCAGGGCGGCCGGGGCGGCCTCGGCAACGCGGCCCTCGCCTCCGCCCGCCGCAAGGCGCCCGGCTTCGCGCTGCTCGGCGAGCCCGGGGACCTGCGGGACATCGTCCTGGAGCTCAAGACCGTCGCCGACGTGGCGCTGGTCGGCTACCCGAGTGCGGGCAAGTCGTCGCTGATCTCGGTGCTGAGCGCCGCCAAGCCGAAGATCGCCGACTACCCGTTCACGACCCTCGTCCCCAACCTGGGCGTGGTGACGGCCGGCTCGACGGTCTACACGATCGCCGACGTGCCGGGCCTGATCCCCGGCGCCAGCCAGGGCAAGGGCCTCGGTCTGGAGTTCCTCCGCCATGTCGAGCGGTGCAGCGTCCTCGTCCATGTCCTGGACACGGCGACCCTGGAGTCCGAGCGCGACCCCGTCTCCGACCTCGACGTCATCGAGGAGGAGCTGAAGCAGTACGGCGGGCTCGACAACCGGCCGCGGATCGTCGTCCTCAACAAGATCGACGTGCCCGACGGCAAGGACCTCGCCGAGATGGTGCGGCCCGACCTGGAGGCCCGCGGCTACCGGGTCTTCGAGGTGTCCGCGGTCGCCCACACCGGTCTGAAGGAGCTGTCCTTCGCGCTCGCGGACCTCGTCGGCAAGGCGCGGGCCGCCAAGCCGAAGGAGGAGGCGACCCGGATCGTCATCCGCCCGAAGGCGGTCGACGACGCGGGCTTCACCGTCACCCGCGAGGAGGACGGTCTCTTCCGGGTGCGCGGCGAGAAGCCGGAGCGCTGGGTACGGCAGACCGACTTCAACAACGACGAGGCGGTGGGCTACCTCGCCGACCGGCTCAACCGGCTCGGCGTCGAGGAGGAGCTGATGAAGGCGGGCGCCCGCTCCGGCGACGGCGTCGCCATCGGCCCCGAGGACAACGCGGTCGTCTTCGACTGGGAGCCGTCCGTCACGGCCGGCGCGGAGATGCTGGGCCGCCGGGGCGAGGACCACCGCTTCGAGGCCCCCCGCCTCGCCGTCCAGCGCCGCCGCGACCGCCAGGCCGAACGCGACGAACTCGACCAGGCGTACGACGACTTCGAGCCCTTCTAGACGACTTCGAGCCCTTCCGAAGGAACAGGCCCGCGCCTCCCGGGGGGAGCGCGGGCCTTGTGCCCTCACGAACGGTCTGCCGCACCGGCGTACGGGCATGTGACCGGAGGACTGTCCCTACGACACCCCTGCACAGCCGGGGCCAGCCCCCACACCCAAGGGGCGCGGGGAACTGCGCGACAAGCCACAACGCACCCGCAGCCGCCGCACAACACGCCCCCGAGTTCTTGGGCGCACCGCCCCCCAGAGCCACAGACGAACCCAACCCCACCGACCGACAACAAAGGGCCCCGGCGGCACAACGCCACCGGGGCCCTCATTCCGGCTGAACCTAGCGGAGCGCCTCCGCGTCCTCGGCCGCGTCGCTGGGCTCCCCCTCGGCCCCCACCTCGTCCCGGGACTCACGGGGGGAGGGGATCTCGTTGGCGAGACGGGACTCCATACGGACCCGTCGTTCGTCGGCCTTGGCGCAGAGCGTCCTGACGGCCGCACCGAACCGCACGAGGGACGGCGGGTCCGACGGCCCGAGCAACTGCTCCTTCAGATCGGCGCGCGCCTTGGTGAAGTGGTCCTTCTCCGGGTTGCGCACGGCCTCCAGCAGCCCCGGCACCTCCCGCGCGTCCGGCGTGATCACGACACCCGCCGACACGGTCGGGAACGCCGCGCGGAACGCCGCCTCGGGCAGTCCGGACGTGTTGCCCACGGCGTACGGCTTCTCGCTGGACAGCCAGTCCGACACCACCGACGAGACATCGCTGATCAGCAGGTCCGCCGCGTTGAAGCAGGCGAAGATCGCGGGCCGGGCCTCGGTGATGATGAGGTGCTCCCACTCGGGGAACGACGCCCAGTACGCCTTCTCCCAGGCCAGCGTGGCCTCGGCGATGGCCGCCTCGCGGTCACCGCTCGGCGTGCCCTGGAGCAGCATCCGCTCCATCTCGTCCGCGCTGGGCCGGAACGACGTCGACGTCAGCCTGTCCAGCTCGGCCGTCCGGCGCGCCAGCTCCGCGGCGGCGTCGGCACCGGGCCGCGCCCCCGACCGCTTCGTGTTGGCCTCGCGGATCATCGCCTTGACGCGCTCGTTCGCGGCGCCCGCGCGCGGGTCGACCGAGCCGGTCATCGGGTGCGGCTTGTACAGCAGCCGCACCTTGTCGTCGGCGAGCAGCGCGCGGACGATGTTCTCGCCGGCCAGGACCACCGAGGTGTTGCCGGGGTTGCCGTCCCAGCCCTCCCAGGTGGGGGCGTACAGGACGGTCGTGTACGGGCCGGCCGGCGGGCCCGCGTACGGGCGGATCGGGGCCAGTTGCGGGCGGCCCACCTCGACGATGTCCTTGTCCTCGACACCGACCTCGGCGAGCGCGTACCGCTCGCGCGCGGCGGGACCGGCGACCCACACCTCGTCGTACGCCTTCGCGTACGGGTTGCAGGAGGACAGCTTGTCGCTCTCGCCGTGGTTGATGAAGGCGTGCTTGATCGTGGGGATGCGCAGCACCTGCGAGGTCTTCGCGGCGTTCGCCGGGTGCAGCATCATCTTCAGGGTGGAGTTCTCCAGGGAGAACATCGTCGCGACCTTCGGGAAGCAGATGATCGGGACGTCCGTCGCGTCGATCTTCTGGACCATGAAGCGCTCACGCAGCACGATCAGCGGCTTGTCCAGCTGGGACAGCGTGGAGAGCCACATGTTCGCCTGGTACGCCGAGGTCGTGCCGCCGGAGAAGTACATGGCGACGGTCGGCTGGTAGCGCTCCAGCCACCTGTCGAGCCACTCCATGACCTGCTGCTCGCTCTTCGCCCGCTTCTTCGGCAGCAGCCAGGACGCCAGGTACGCCGTGCCCCCGACGAGGAGGGTGAGGCCGAAGCCTAGGCCGATGCCGCCCCAGGTGGCGTCCTTCGTGGCCGCCGTGGCCAGCAGACCGGCGGTGATCGGCAGGGAGAAGGTCAGCAGCCGGTGGGCCTGGCGGCGGGCCAGGATGCGCGGCGGTGCGGCGGTCAGGCGCAGCTCGGAGGCGTCGATGTTGCGCGTGACGATCGGCAGCGTACGGCTGCGGCGGACCAGCACGGAGACGCCCTGGCAGGCGAAGTGCACCGCGTAGAAGAGGCACAGGCCGACCAGCAGCGGTGCCTGCTCCCGCAGCGGGTCGATGCCGTCGATGCGCAGCAGGCCCACCAGGAGCAGCATGTCGCGCAGCAGCTGGCGCACCAGCGCGTCGAAGCGGACCTTGCCCAGCAGCGCGAGGAGTCCGGGGTCCCGGTACTGCAGATACGTGTCCAGAAGGAGGCCCGCCGCGCCGGCGGCGACGAACAGGGGAATGTTCGGCAGCAGCGCGGAGACGATCTGGACCGTGAAGAGCGCGAACATCGCGAACAGCGCTGAGAGCTGCACGATGCGGCGGGGTACGAGGCCTGCGGAGGGCACGGGCGGGGCTCCTGCGGAGGGTGCGACGGACGGGAGGGGGGAATGAGAGTAGTGGGGGTGGCCCGCCACGGTGCGCGCGCCCCCGGGCGCCTTCCGACCCAGGAATGCCGCGCGAGATGAGGAAGGCCGATCCTGACCGTATGACCTAGGGCGGTCGAGGAGCAATCTGCCATGAGATCAGTCACCAGTAATCGGACATAACGCTCGGAGTTCCGAGGGGTTTCTCACGCTCCGCCCGGCAAGGGCAGGGCGCCCGACCGGGCGGATCCGGCCCGTCCGCCCCTCGAAATGAGAACGCGCCCGGCCCGGCCGCTCACGTAGATTGCGCACTGCACACACCGGGCTGGTTCGGAACATTGGGGATACAGGTGTCAGCGGCAAGGCAGGGAGTGGCGGAAGCGCACCGGATCGTCGTCAAGGTGGGCTCCTCGTCGCTGACGACGGCCTCCGGCGGCCTCGACGCGGACCGGGTGGACGCCCTGGTGGATGTTCTCGCCAAGGCCCGAACCGCAGGGGCGGCCCGAAGGGCCTCGGTTGAGGGTGGTGGTGGGAGACGGGTGGGCGGGGGAGAGCGGGAGATCGTCCTCGTCTCCTCCGGTGCCATCGCCGCCGGGCTCGCGCCGCTGGGCCTGCGCCGCCGGCCCAAGGACCTCGCGCGGCAGCAGGCCGCCGCCAGCGTCGGCCAGGGGCTCCTGGTGGCCCGTTACACGGCTTCCTGCGCCCGTTACGGCATCCGGGTCGGCCAGGTGCTCCTCACCTCCGACGACATGAGCCGCCGCTCCCACCACCGCAACGCCTCCCGCACCCTCGACAAACTCCTCGCGATGGGCGCCCTGCCCGTCGTCAACGAGAACGACACGGTCGCCACGGACGAGATCCGCTTCGGCGACAACGACCGCCTCGCCGCCCTCGTCGCCCACCTCGTCCGCGCCGACCTGCTGGTCCTGCTCTCCGACGTGGACGGCGTGTACGACGGCGACCCCAGCAGGCCGGGCACCTCGCGGATAGCGGAGGTACGGGGCCCCGAGGACCTCGCGCACGTGGAGATCGGCAGCGCGGGCAAGGCCGGCGTCGGCACCGGCGGCATGGTCACCAAGGTGGAGGCGGCCGGGATCGCCACGGGCGCGGGCATCCCCGTGGTCCTGACCAGCGCCGTCCACGCCGCGGACGCCCTCGCCGGCCGGGACACCGGCACCTACTTCCACCCCACCGGCAGGCGTTCCGCCGACCGGCTGCTGTGGCTCCAGCACGCGTCCACCCCGCAGGGCGCGCTCACCCTGGACGACGGGGCCGTGCGCGCGGTCGTCGAGCGCCGCAAGTCGCTGCTGCCGGCCGGCATCGCGGCCGTCGACGGCGACTTCAGCGCCGGGGACCCGGTGGAACTGCGCGACGGCGCGGGCCGGGCCGTGGCCCGCGGGCTGGTCAACTTCGACGCCAAGGAGATCCCCCAGCTGATCGGCCGCTCGACCCGGGAACTGGCGCGCGAGCTGGGTCCCGCTTACGAACGAGAGGTCGTACACAGGGACGACCTGGTGCTCCTGCGCCCCTGACCAGGCGCCCCGCGAAGGGTGCCGCAGCACGGCCCGCGGCGGTGCGCGTTCCGTAAAACCGCCCCATGGAGCCCCTGAGCCTGCTCAACTTTGTCCCAGGGGCATTCCGCACCACCCCATGCGAAGCCCGCATCGTTGCGAAGGAGGCCGTCGTGAGACGAGTGCGCCCCGGGGCCGCGGCGTCCCGTGGTGGTGGTACCTCCCGTGCGGCAGGGGAGGAGCGGACGCTCACCAGCGTCACCTCCTCCGCCACGTACGAGGCCGCCGAGGAGCCGCAGGACCTGCCCCGGCTGTGGCATGTGACGCTCAGCGTCTCCGGGCCCGAGACCCCGCTGAAGGAGGTGCGGCGCGGCCTGGAACAGCTCGCCCACGACCACCCCTTCCTGCTGACCAGCCGCTACGCCGACGACCACGCCGAGATCCGCTACTGGGAGGAGGCCCGCGACCTCCACGACGCGGCCGCCGTCGCCCTGCGCCTGTGGGGCGAGCACCGCCGCACGGCCGGACTGCCGCCGTGGGAGATCGTCGGCCTGGAGGTCATCGACCGCCAGACCTACCACCAGCGCGTCGCGGAGGGCTGCGGCCCCCCACCGGCGGCCCGCGTCGGCGTCCACCCGTTCTAGGACGTCCATCCGTTTCAGCCGTCCCCTCGTCCCAGGGCCGTCCACGCCGTTCCAGGTCACCGCGTGGGGCGTGTCCGGGGCTCGTCTCGGCTTGTGGGACAGCGACTGGGGCCGTCTCCCGTGGCGCACTACCCTTCCCTTATGACCACGCTCTCGCCGTACGACTCCATGTCCCCGGTCACCCGGGCCGCCTATCGCGCCAAGGCCGCCACCGCCGACCTCGCGCCGCTTCCGCGCGCCGACAAGGACGACGCGCTGCTCGCCATCGCCGACGCGCTGGAAGTCCGTACGAGTGAGATCGTCGAGGCCAACGCCAAGGACATCGAGCGTGCCCGCGAGGCCGGCACCAGCGAGGCGATCATCGACCGGCTCACGCTCACCCCCGAGCGGATCCGCGCGATCGCCGCCGATGTGCGGGACGTCGCCGCGCTGCCCGACCCGGTCGGCGAGGTCGTCCGCGGGTCGACCCTGCCCAACGGCATCGACCTGCGCCAGGTCCGCGTCCCGCTCGGTGTCGTCGGCATCATCTACGAGGCCCGCCCGAACGTCACCGTGGACGCCGCCGCCCTCTGCCTGAAGTCCGGCAACGCGGTCCTGCTGCGCGGTTCGTCCTCCGCCTACGAGTCCAACACCGCGCTCGTCCGCGTCCTGCGGGACGCCGTCGGCGGCGCCGGGCTGCCCGCCGACGCCATCCAGCTCGTCCCCGGCGAGAGCCGCGACTCCGTGCGCGAGCTGATGCGCGCCCGCGGCCTGGTCGACGTGCTCATCCCGCGCGGCGGCGCCTCCCTGATCCGCACGGTCGTCGAGGAGTCCACCGTCCCGGTGATCGAGACCGGCACGGGCAACTGCCACGTCTACGTCGACGCCAACGCCGACCTCGACACGGCGGTCGAGATCCTGGTCAACTCCAAGGCCCAGCGGGTCAGCGTCTGCAACGCCGCCGAGACCCTCCTGGTCCACCAGGACATCGCCCCCGAGTTCCTGCCCCGCGCCCTCGACGCCCTCGCCGAGGCCGGGGTCACCGTCCACGCCGACGAGCGGGTCATGGCGTACGCCAAGGACTCCAAGGCGACCGTCGTCGAGGCCACCACGGAGGACTGGGAGACCGAGTACCTCTCGTACGACATCGCCGCCGCCGTCGTCGACTCGCTCGACCGGGCCGTCGAGCACATCCGGCTGTGGAGCTCCGGGCACACCGAGGCGATCGTGACGACCTCCCAGCAGGCCGCCCGCCGCTTCACCCAGTTGGTGGACTCCACGACCGTCGCCGTCAACGCCTCCACCCGCTTCACCGACGGCGGCCAGTTCGGCTTCGGCGCCGAGATCGGCATCTCCACCCAGAAGCTGCACGCCCGCGGCCCCATGGGCCTGCCCGAGCTGACCAGCACCAAGTACATCGTCACGGGTGACGGGCACGTACGCCGCTGACATCCGGCCGGCACCCGGCGCGTACGGCGCCCGGCGGGGCGCACGCGCCTCGTGGGGCGCCGGTCCGTTCCCGGGGAACGACCGGTGACCCGCTGAGCAGAACGGATGAATTTCCTTACCGTCTGCCCAAATTGACCACCCCGGTCTACTCTGGATCCGTGCCGGAGGACGTGGGGGGCACGCCGTTCCCTGACGGCTGGGAGCCCGACGACGACCGCGACCGCGGAGGTATGGACGAAGAGTTCGCCTCCGTGGTCTTCGACGAGGACTTCGTACGGGCGGCCGTGGTCCATGAGCCGACCGCGGTCGAGCGGCTGCTCGCCGCCGCGGAGGCCCGCGCCGCGGCCCAGGAGGCGGAGGCCCGCCGCACCCACTCCAGAGGCCCCCGCGGCGACGACTACGACGACGGCTTCGCCGACGGCCCGGACTTCGGCCACGACCCCGACCTCGACGATCTCGACGACCCCGAGATCCTGGAGGGCCGCTACGGCCTCGCCGGGCCCTACGGCAGGCAGACCCGCTGGCACCGTCCCGTCGCCTGGGTCCTCGCCCTGGTCATGGGCATCGGCATGGTCGCGCTGGCCTTCACCGCCGTCTACCGCGGCGCCTCCTCCAGCCGTGGCGACCAGATCCCGCCCCCCGCCACCAGCGGGGTCGAACAGGGCACCTCGGCCGGTCCCTCGGCCTCCGCGGACTACTCCCAGCCGGCCGTGCCGGCGGTACCGCGCCAGCCCTGACACACGGTTCGACGAGACGTTCGAAAACCTGGTGAGAACCTGTCAGAAGTTGTCGCGCACCTCGGCGTTTATCGGAGCTCCGGCAGACCTACCCTGAAGGTATGGGCGGGCCCGGCGACCCACCCGAGGGGACACCCGAGGGCACCCCCGGCGGTGGAGGCGAGGACGAATACCGATCCGTCGTGTTCGACGAATCGTTCGTTCGCGCTGCCCGTCTCCAGGAGTTCTCCGCCCAGGAGCGCCTCACCGACCACGCTCCCGCCGTCCGCCGCCGCCCGCCCGTGCGCCGCGGTTTCTCCCGGCAGGCACTGGTCCTCGTCCTGCTGATCGCCGTCGCCTTCGGCACCGCCATCTACATGGGCGTCCGCCATCCGTACCAACCCCGGGCCGCGAGTCCCACCGAGCCGCTGAGGATGACGGTCATCCCACTGGCCCCCCAGGCCCCCGTCCCCGGCGCCGACGACCCCGAGACGCTGTACGAGAACAGCCCCGCCGCCCACTTCCGCACCGGCGCCGACGGCATCACGATGCCCGCCACCCGCCGCACCGAGCACTTCACCGACAGCCAGGTCGTCACCTCGCTGACCGTCGCCAAGGAGTACCTGGTCGCCTCCGCGCTCGACCCGCAGGTGCTGGCCGGTACGACCGTCGAGCCGGTGCGGCGGCTGCTCGACTCCGACCAGCTCGACCAGTTCGACCAGAGCTTCGACCACCCCGCCGCGGACGGACGCCACGCCCCCACCGGCTGGCTGGTCCGCTTCGACCCCTCCCGCGCCCGGCTCGCCGACACCGGCATCCGCGTCCAGGGCACCCTCCAGGCGGCCGAGTTCGACTCCGGCACGCTGGAGGTCGTCGCCGCGCACACCTTCGTGTACGCGCTGCGCCCGGCGCACACCGAGGAGGGCTCCGAGGCGTCCCTGTTCACCGTGCGGCGCGAGCTGCACTTCCGCTTCGACCAGGACGACCTGCGCACCCACCAGGCCGAGGTCGTCGTGTCCTACGTCCAGGCCGGGCCGCTGGCCTGCGCCGACGACGCCACCAACCATCTGCGGCCGCTGCTCGCCGGGCGGCAGGACAAGGCCGGTGGCCCGGCCGGCACCGACCCGTACGCCACCGGCGGCGCCATCGCCCTGTGCGGCTCCCTGGCCCAGAGCGCCCAGCCGAAGGTGTGAGGCCACGGGTGACACCACGACGAAGCGCCCGGTCCGGAGGGGGAACCCTCCGGACCGGGCGCTCTCGGCGCACCAGCGGTGACCGCCGGGTCACTCGTCGTCCGGACGCCTGTCCTCGGCGGTGTCCGTGCTCGTACCGCCACCCGACGCGGAGCCGCCCGGGGCCGTGCCGCCGGACGCCGCTCCGCCGCCGTTGGCGAAGCCGCTGAAGCCGCGCCGCACCCGGCCGCCGAGGTCGCCCGCGCCGCCCGCGAGGTCCGTGACCAGCTTCATCAGCGGGTCCTTGGAGCTCTTCACATGGCTCGTGTAGTGCTCCGCCGACTCACGGAAGGAGTCGGTCACCGAGGTGTCCTTGTCCTCGCTGCGCCGCGGGTAGTGGCCGTCCATGATCCGCTGGAAGTCACGGGACTCCGCCCACTTCTTCAGCTCGGCCGCGCGCACGGTGGTGAAGGGGTGCGAGCGGGGCAGCACGTTGAGGATCTTCAGCACGGAGTCGCGCAGATCGCCCCCGGCCTCGTACTCCTCGGCCTGCGCGAGGAACGCGTCGACGTTCATCTCGTGCAGGTGGTTGCCGCCCGCGATCTTCATCAGACCGCGCATCGAGGCCTTCAGATCCTGGCCGACCAGCAGCCCGGCCCGGTCGGCGGACAGCTCCGACTTGCGGAACCACTCGCGCAGCGCGGTCACGATCGCCATGATTGCGAGGTTGCCGAGCGGGATCCAGGCGACCTTCAGCGCGAGGCTCGTCAGGAACAGCAGGATCGTGCGGTACACCGAGTGGCCGGAGAGCGCGTGGCCCACCTCGTGGCCGATGACGGCCCGCATCTCCTCCTCGTCGAGCAGCTCGACGAGCCCGGTCGTCACGACGATGATCGGCTCGTCCAGGCCGATGCACATCGCGTTCGGCTGCGGGTCCTGGTTGACGTACATCGGCGGGACCTTCTCCAGGTCCAGGATGTAACAGGCGTCCCGCAGCATGTCGTTGAGGTGGGCGAACTGCTGGTCCGAGACCCGTACGGAGTCGGACAGGAACAGCAGCCTGAGGCTGCGCTCGGGCAGCAGGCCGCTGAGTGCCTTGAACACCGTGTCGAAGCCGCTGAGCTTGCGCAGCGCCACCAGCGCCGAGCGGTCCGCGGGGTGTTCGTACGCCCGCGAGGAGATTCCCTCGAAGCGCCTGCGCTGCCTGCTCGGCACGTTCTCGTGCCCGTTCTGCTCGTGGCTGTCGTCCGGCATGTTTCCCCCATGCGTTTGATTGCCCATATTGCCCCCGAAGCGGAGACCAGCCTAGGCGGAGTTACCGTGGCAGGGCATCAACCGTAAGGAGCGATCTCATGCAGCATCTCCCCCAGGTCACGGCGGCCCCCTGGTTCACCGAGGCCGCGGGCGCCGCCGCGAAGGAGCAGGGCGCGGGAAACCTGCTGCGTGTGGTGCTGATCGTGATGGTCCTGGGGTCGGTCCTGACGGCCTGGTTCCTCCTGCGCGGGTACAAGCGGGACGACTGACGGTACGGAGACGGAGCCCCGTCCGTTCATCCCAGGGCGGAGTCGGCGTGATCGCCGCGGCGGCCCCCGCTTACGATGGGCCGAGTCTTTATCCCGATCCCACACGGATAGGTCCTGCCGACGATGAGCTTCCACAGCACCGCTGCCGACTTGGTCACTTTCGCCGCCGAGGGCGGCGGGGAGCACGGCGGCAACCACGAGAGCCTCAGCCCCTACCTGACCGGCGGCGGAGCCCTCTTCGCCCTGCTCCTGCTGCTGTGGATCACCACGCGCTTCAACCGGGACCGCTGATCCGCGCAAAAGGTCATTCGAACAGAGTGTGTCCGCCGGGCCGGTAGTGTCTCGACGCATGGGAGAGCAGGAACCGCCTACCGGTCCGGAGCACGACAAGGCGAAGGACCAGGCGCACGAGACCACCGGCGACCGGGCCGGCGGCACCGGCACGGCACCGGAGACCGCCCCGCCGACGGAGCCCGCCCCACAGGCGACCACCGAACAGACGGCCGAGCCGCAGACTGCGCGCAGGCGCCTCGGCGTCATGGGCGGGACGTTCGACCCGATCCACCACGGGCACCTCGTGGCGGCCCAGGAGGTCGCCGCGCAGTTCGGTCTCGACGAGGTCGTGTTCGTGCCGACCGGCCAGCCCTGGCAGAAGTCCCACCGCACGGTGTCGGCCGCCGAGGACCGGTATCTGATGACGGTCATCGCGACGGCGGAGAACCCCCAGTTCTCCGTGAGCCGCATCGACGTCGACCGCAAGGGCCCCACGTACACCATCGACACCCTGCGCGAGCTGCACGAACTCAACCCGGACACGGACCTGTTCTTCATCACCGGCGCCGACGCGCTCGGCCAGATCCTCACCTGGCGCGACGCCGAGGAACTGTTCTCCCTCGCCCACTTCATCGGGGTCACCCGTCCCGGCCACACTTTGGCCGACCCCGGCCTGCCCGCCGGCGGGGTCACGCTCGTTGAGGTACCGGCGCTGGCCATCTCCTCCACCGACTGCCGTGCGAGGGTCGCGAAGGGCGACCCCGTCTGGTATCTGGTGCCGGACGGAGTGGTGCGCTACATCGACAAGCGGCAGCTGTACCGCGGCGAGTGAGCCGAGAGGGGCACCGGTGAACGACCGATACGACGCCGGCTACGGGGGCGACCAGGGTTACGAACTCGTCGGCTACGACGAGTTCGGACAGCCGGTGTACCGACAGGCGCCCACCCAGCAGGTGCCTCAGCAACAGACGTACGACCCCTACGGCCAGCAGCAGGGCTACGGCCAGGACCAGACTCAGGGCTACGGCCAGGACCACGGTCAGGGCTACGGCTACGACCCGTACGCCACCGGCCATGTCCAGCAGCAGCCCGCCCAGGGCTACGGCACCGCCTACGACACCGGCCGGCCGGCACCGGCGCCCGGGTACGACCCCTACGACCCGTACGGGCAGACCGCGGCCACCGGCCATCAGGCCCAGGCCCAGGCCCAGCCCCAGGCGCAGGCCACCGAGCAGACCGCCTACATCCCGCAGCAGACGGGCCCGCTGGAGCCGGGTCGGCTGGAGACAGGCCCGCAGGAGACCGCCGGGGACGGCGGCCCCCAGGCCGGCGCGGCGGACGGGGACCCGGAGTACCGCACCGAGCAGTTCGCCTTCGTCGACCAGCCCGACGACGACTCCGAGGACGTCATCGACTGGCTGAACTTCACCGAGAACCGCACCGAGCGCCGCGAGGAGGCCAAGCGGCGCGCCAGGAGCCGCATGATCGCCCTCGTGGTCGTGCTGGCCCTGGTCGCGGTCGGCGGCGTCGGCTACCTGTGGTTCGCGGGCATGCTGCCCGGCTCCTCCTCCGACGGCCGGACCGGCACCACCACCGCCGCGGGCGCCCAGAAACGGGACGTGATCGCCGTCCACCTGCACGACACCAAGAAGGGCGGCACCTCCACGGCGCTGCTCGTCGACAACACCACCACCAAGCGGGGCGCGACCGTCCTGCTGCCCAACTCCCTCGCCCTGACCGGCGAGGACGGCACCACGACCACCCTCGCCAAGTCCGTCGAGGACGACGGCTCCGCCGGCACCCGCGAGGAACTCGACACCGTCCTCGGCACCGACATCGAGGGCACCTGGCGCCTGGACACCCCCTTCCTGAGCAACCTCGTCGAACTCGTCGGCAACATCGACCTCGACACCGACGTCTCGGTACCGGACCCGGAGGCGAAGAAGAAGGGCGAGGCACCCCTCGTCACCAAGGGCGAGAACCAGACCCTCAGCGGCAAGATGGCCGTCGCGTACGCCACCTACCGCGCCTCCGGCGAATCCCAGGACGCCCAGCTCAAGCGGTTCGGGCAGGTCATGCAGGGCGTGCTGCGCAAGCTGTCCTCCGACGCGCAGGCGGCCACGGTCACCGTGCAGACCCTGGGCCAGATCCTCGACCCCTCCCTCGGGGAGAAGGACCTCGGCGCGTTCCTCGCCAAGCTCGCCGACCGCGCCAAGGGCGGCGACTACACGACCGAGCTGCTCCCCGTCCAGCAGGACGGCACCCTCAGCGCGGAGGACTCCGACAGCGTGGTCAAGGACCTGCTCGGCGGCGCCGCCAAAAGCCCCGAGGCCGGGGACGCCGTCCGGGTCGGCATCCGCAACGCCACCGGCGACAGGGACGCCACCGAACAGGCCCGCGTGGTCCTGCTCAACGGCGGCTACACCTTCCTGGACGCCGGCACCGTCGCCACCGCCGAGGCCGACTCCCGGGTGCTCTACTCCGACGCGGCCCGCAAGCAGGACGCCGTCGAGGTCGCCAAGACCCTCGGCCTGCCCACGAGTGCCGTCAAGAAGGGCGAGACCACGTCCAACGCCGACGTCACCGTCGTCCTCGGCCGGAACTACGACACGACGGACTCGACAGGCACGAGCGGCACGACAGGAACCACGGGCACGACCGGGACCACCGGCTGACCGTCACCCCCTCGGATCGGCAGCGATCACGATCAGGCCCCGGAGCCGCCCCGACGGCGGTACGCCGGGGCCTGATCGCTTAACCCGTGGGGCTGTGTCGGCGGTCCGTGAGACCCTTGGGGTAGCCCGTGAGGGTTCCTGACCGCCTACGGAAAGCCATGCAGTGACCGCGACCGACCGCTCCCTCGAGCTCATCCACACCGCCGCGCAGGCGGCCGCCGACAAGCTCGCGCACGACATCATCGCGTACGACGTCAGCGATGTGCTGTCCATCACGGACGCCTTCCTGCTCGCCTCCGCGCCCAACGACCGCCAGGTCAAGTCGATCGTCGACGAGATCGAGGAGCGGCTGAACAAGGAGCTCGGCGCCAAGCCGGTCCGCCGCGAGGGCGACCGCGAGGCCCGCTGGGTGCTGCTGGACTACGTCGACATCGTCGTGCACGTCCAGCACAGCGAGGAGCGCGTCTTCTACGCCCTGGAGCGGCTCTGGAAGGACTGCCCCGAGCTGGAGCTGCCCGCCGACGCCCAGGCCACCAAGGGCAAGGCCGCGGAGCACGCCAAGCTGCAGGCCGCCGAGGAGGCCGCCGAGCTGGGCGGGGAACTGCGGTGACCGGGGCCGTCGACGCGGCGGACCGCAAGGGCCGCGGGCGCCGGATCATCCTGTGGCGGCACGGCCAGACCTCGTGGAACGTGGAGCGTCGCTTCCAGGGCACCACCGACGTCGAGCTCACCGAGACCGGCCTCGGCCAGGCCCGCCGGGCCGCCCGGCTGCTCGCCTCCCTCAAGCCCGACGCCATCGTCGCCTCCGACCTTCAGCGCGCGGCGCGGACGGCCGCCGAGCTGGCCGCGCTCACCGGCCTGGAGGTCGCGCACGACGAGGGCCTGCGGGAGACGTACGCGGGCGTCTGGCAGGGCCTCACGCACGACGAGATCATCGCCCGGTACGGCGAGGAGTACGGCGCGTGGAAGCGCGGCGAGGCGGTCCGTCGCGGCGGCGGCGAACTGGAGACCGAGGTCGCCGACCGCGCCGCCCCCGTGGTGCTCCGCCACGCCGACAAGCTCCCGGAGAACGGCACCCTCGTGGTCACCAGCCACGGCGGCACCATCCGCACCACCATCGGGCGCCTCCTCGGCCTGGAGCCCCAGCACTGGGAGAGTTTCGGCGGCCTCTCCAACTGCTGCTGGTCCGTCCTCGGCGAGGGCGCCCGCGGGTGGCGTCTGCTGGAGCACAACGCCGGCACCCTCCCCGAGCCGGTGCTCGGCGACGACGACTGAGCGGCAGCGGCGGCCCCGGCAGCGGGGCCGGGACCCGGATTTCACTTTCCGGCTGGTCGCAGGCTAAAGTTCTTCTTGTTCGCCCCGCCGAGCGGGGCGAAACACCATACGGCTTCGGCCGCATGGGGCAAGGGGCTATAGCTCAGTTGGTAGAGCGCCTGCATGGCATGCAGGAGGTCAGGAGTTCAATTCTCCTTAGCTCCACAGATCGGACAGAAGATCCCGTTCCCGGCAGGGGGCGGGATTTTTCGTGTGAGATCCGTGACCTCCTTGAGCGCGTCGCGCCCCACGGGCGTATACCTCTGCGGACGACCTTCTTTCCCGCCGCGTGTCCGGACTGGTACGAAGGCGTCGCTGACCGTATTGGTCCGGCCGTGGCAGAATCAAACGGCCGGAAGGGGGCGCGGCCCGACGGGAGGGAGAAGCGATGCCTGCGAGCATCCGCGGGAAGGTGCACGACCTTCCCGCCGCTGTGGTGATGCGGAGCAAGACCACCCTCCTGTGCCCTTCCTGCGGCTCGCTCCACGTTGCCCAAGTACTCGGTGACTACGGAGGTATTTCCTACGTGTGCACGGCCTGCGGCCACAGCTGGAGCTGATCGATGGGCGCACACAGGAGGAAATGCGACTGGTGCGGCAGCGGCACCCCGATCGTCCGCGACATGGAACCCGTCAACGCCGACTACCAGTACTGGTGCGAGGAATGCGCTCGGGCGCTGATCATAAAAGGCGACCCCATCGAGACGTACCGTGAGCTGGAGGGCGAGCCGATCTACGGCCGGCTCCTCGAAGAGCACTGCACGCTCAAGCGCTTCTACTCGTTCGTGACCGCCTGAGCGGCGGGGATCCGATCGGCCACCTTCCCGACCGGACACCCCTCCCGGTGGGCGCAACCCGCCGAAAACGCCCATAAGGGGCGCCGGTTGGAAAGGATTTGGTGGTCAGCGCGGGGACCGGTAATGTTGGCGTCGTCGCCGGGGGGACCCGGGGAAAACCGCAAGGGGCTATAGCTCAGTTGGTAGAGCGCCTGCATGGCATGCAGGAGGTCAGGAGTTCAATTCTCCTTAGCTCCACAGTCAAGACCCCGTCCAAGTGGACGGGGTCTTCGCGTTGTTGGGAGTGGCCGTACGGCGGTGGTTGTGGGCCACGCAGAAGGGCGGACCACCCCGACCGGGGTGGCCCGCCCTTCCGTCGCTCCAGAGGGCCTCGGCGAGCCTCAGCGGCCGCTGCCCAGGGCCCGCCGCCCACGGCCCTGGGAGAGGACCGGGAGGTTGCGGGACGGGGCGTTGCCCCGGGTGTCCTCCTCGATGCGCAGGGCCAGCGCGGGACAGCGCCGCACCGCGCGCAGCGCCTTGGCCTCGGCGTACTGGGGGACCTTCGCCTGGGCGACGGTGGGGAAGCCGTCGGCGCCCAGTTGGAAGACCTCCGGGAGGATGTCGGCGCACAGGCCGTGCCCCCGGCACAGCGTCCAGTCGACGAAGATCTTCTGGCGGCTGGCGCCGGACTCCTCCTGGCCCGCTCCGCCCGGGATGCCGGTCGGTGTCCTGCCGCCCTCGAACAGCGGCAGGACACCTTCCACGGGCCGTCCACAGCCGTTGCCGAGGACGTGGGCGGCGAGGTCGTCGGTGAACGCCTTGATGGTCGACTCCAGGAACATCGCGGAGCCGTCGGGGTGCGAGCACGCCCCGCGCCGCTTGACGTTCTTGGCGACCTGCTTCAGGGCCTCCAGGGCGGCCGGTCCGCCGCCGTTGAGGATGTCCTCCATGCCGCGGGCGGCGGCCGGCAGCCCGAGGTAGCAGGGACCGCACTGCCCCGCGCTCTCCTCGGCGAGCCACTTGGCGACCTGGAGCGACTCGCCGAGCGGGCAGGTGTCCTGGCTGATCGGCAGGATCGCGCCCGCGCCGAGCGCGCCGCCCACCGCGTCCAGGGAGTTGCGGGAGACGACGGCCTCGTTGACCGTCGCCGCGTCGATCCACTTGCCGTGGTAGCCGCCGGTCAGCACACCCTGCGGGACCGGCGGCGCGCCGGCGAGCTGGAGGATGTAGCGCAGCGGCACGCCCGTGGGGGCCTCGATCACCATCGGGCGGGCGACCGCGCCGGAGACGGTGAGCATGACGGTGCCCGGCTCGTCGTACAGGCCGGTGTTGCCGTACCGTTCGGCGCCGATGCGGGCGCCGATGGCGAGCTGGGCGAAGGTCTCGGCGTTGGAGAGCAGGGTCGGCGCGCCTCCGACACCGCTCTTGGACGCGCTGGTCTTGCGGCCGGGCGGGATGGCCGGGCCGCCGTCGATGGAGCGGATCAGCGAGGCGGCCGCGCCGGTGACCATGCGCACCGGGTTGCGCTGCACGCTCGCGCGGATGGCCGCGCCGCGCCGGTTGCCGAGGCCCCGCTCGGCGAGGGCGGCCTCCATCGACCGCTGGGTGGATTCACGTGTCACCCCGACGACGAGCTGGCGGGCGCCCAGGGCCTCCGCGACCAGCAGGGCGCCGTCCAGGATGAGGTGCGGGGCACGGTTGATCAGGACCGTGTCCTTGCGGCAGGCGGGCTCGTCCTCGCTGCCGTTGACGACCACGACGGGCCGGATGCCGCGCTTGATCGCCGACTCGGCGACCGAGCGCAGCTTCTTGTGGAACGGGAAGCCCGCGCCGCCCCTGCCCTTCAGGTTGATCCGCTCGGACAGCTGGGCCAACTGCTCTCCGCCCATCGGTTCGAGCGGACCGTGCACCTTCAGGTGCATGGGGAGATCGAGTCTCTCGACGAGGTCGAAGCCCGAGGTGAGCTGGGGGAGCCCCACCACACGGACTTCGGGGACGTCGGGAAGGGCCTCGTTCACTTAAAGCCTCCGGAAGGCGCGTTCCAGGGTTCGCCTGAGCCCGGCTGGTCGTAACCGGGCAGCGTTTCAGTGGCGGGACCGCTGTTGTACGTGTCGTTCGGGTTGTACGTGCCGTAGGGGGCGTTCGTCTCAGCGGTTCCGTAGGAAGTTTCCGGAACCCCCGTGGGGTACGCCTCGCCCTGGTACGTCTGGCCCGGGTACGACTGCCCGCCGAGCGGCTGACCGCCCAGCGGCTGCCCGGCGAAGGTGTCCTGCATCGGGTCGTACGCCGACGGGGGCGCCTCGCCGACCGGCGGCGGGGACGGGGACGGCCAGCGCGTGCCTGTGGCCGGACCGTCGTCCAGGCGGGGCATGGCCTGCGTGGGCTGCATGTCCAGCGGGGGCTGCTGCTGGGTCAGGTAGGGCGCCGTCGGCTCCGGGGAGCGCGGCGTCATCGACACGGCGCGGTAGGCCGCCGCGAAACCGGGGCCGCTGTCGGCCGACGCCGTGCGCGGCGGGGGGACCAGGCTGTCGCCCAGTGCGGGGCTCGGGGCCTGGCCGCCGAAGCCCGGCAGCGGGAACTGCCCCGTGTCCCGCTGCCGGGACTCGCGGGGTCCGTCGTCGCGGCGCCCGCCCTGCTCCTGGCGGGCGGCCCGGGACTTGACGAGTTCCTCGACCTCGGGGGGACGCTGGCCGTCGGTGCCCAGGATGGCCGTGATGCGCTCGACGACCTCGCGCTTGACCGAACGGGGGGCCGCCCGCAGCAGCAGCGCCGCGGCCACCGCGACCAGGCCCAGCGAGTAGAGGGTGACGAAGATCGGCTTGGCTTCGCGACCCGCGTAGAGTCCGTGCACGAGCGCGAAACACCAGGCTCCGTAGGCCAGCATGTGCATCGCCCGCCAGCGCGCCGCGGTCTCCGCCGGGGAGGCGAAGTTGCTGCGCAGCGCGCCGGTGATGGCGACGAAGATCATCAGCGATGCGGCGGTCGCGCCGAAGCCGATGAGCGCGCCCGAACCCGTCACACCGAGGGCGAAGGGGAACAGGGCGATCGCGGAGACGTGGTCCAACGCCAGCTTGACGGAGACGTGCAGCACGAGGAACGCGACCGACGCGATGGCGGTCGTCCGGTGGACGGCCTGGCCGATGATCCGCTGGCGCACGCTGAGGAGGGTCCGGTCCTGGGCGACGAGTCCCCAGAGGACCGACAGGGTCAGTGACACCAGTGACAGGACGCCCGCGCCGAAGTCGAGGAACTCCCGGTACGCGTCACCTCCGACCAGCACACTTACGGGTATCAGCAGCAATGCGGCAGCGGTCGCGATCCCATAGGCCGAACGGCCGGTCTGGGGCAGCGAGCTGTTACTGCGACGAGGGTTCATGGGGGCAACTCCGAACAGTTCGGGAAAGCGGTCCCGTCGTCGAACTGTAAGTGGTGCCAAACCGAGCAGTAGGTGGTTTGAGTTATTGCGCTGTTATCAAGGGTCAATCTCACATCGGTGATGTCCCTTAGTGGTTGTTACGCGAAGTAAGATTTGAACTTTGTTCAACTTTTTTGGCCGGATCCCGTGGCTGACACGCCGATGCTCCCTGTACGACGATGGCCCGGAACCTCGTCGCGACGGCTGTGGGCCCTGGGGTACCCTGAGCCCATGCGTGCCGTACGCCTTCTGCTTAGCGAGCCGCGCTGATCAGTCCCGACCGCCGATGAACGGCGTGGTCGGAATCGGCGCGGCGTCCCCTCCTGTGCGAGGGGATTTTTCGTTTCCGGACGACACATCCCGCTGGCAGAGACGATCGATGGAGCTTTGAGGATCATGAGCGAGACGAACCCCGCTGCCGCAGGTGCGGCGGTGGATGCCGCGCCGCACCGCTACACGGCCGCCGTGGCGGCCGAGATCGAGGCACGCTGGCAGGACTTCTGGGACGCCGAGGGCACGTACGCGGCACCGAACCCCAAGGGCGACCTGGCGGGCGACCGCGAGCTGGCCGCCCGGCCCAAGAAGTTCATCATGGACATGTTCCCGTACCCCTCCGGTGCGGGCCTGCACGTCGGCCACCCCCTGGGGTACATCGCCACCGACGTCTTCGCCCGCTACCAGCGGATGACCGGCCACAACGTCCTGCACACCCTGGGCTTCGACGCCTTCGGCCTGCCCGCCGAGCAGCACGCGGTGGCCACCGGCGAACACCCCCGGGTCACCACCGAAGCCGCCATCAGCAACATGAAGTCCCAGCTGCGCCGGCTGGGCCTGGGCCACGACAAGCGCCGGTCGTTCGCCACGATCGACCCGGACTACTACAAGTGGACCCAGTGGATCTTCCTGCAGATCTTCAACTCCTGGTACGACGACGAGGCGAGGAAGGCCCGCCCCATCGCCGAACTGGTCGCCCAGTTCGAGTCGGGTGAGCGCGCCGTGCCCGGCGGGCGCTCCTGGAACGCCCTGAGCGCCGTCGAACGCGCCGACGTCCTGGGCGAGTACCGCCTGGCCTACGCCTCCGACGCGCCGGTCAACTGGTGCCCCGGCCTGGGCACCGTCCTGGCCAACGAGGAGGTCACCGCCGACGGTCGCTCCGAGCGTGGCAACTTCCCCGTCTTCAAGGCCAAGCTGCGCCAGTGGAACATGCGGATCACGGCCTACGCCGACCGCCTGCTGGAGGACCTGGAGGAGCTGGACTGGCCCGAGGCCATCAAGCTCCAGCAGCGCAACTGGATCGGCCGCTCCGAGGGCGCCCGCGTCGACTTCCCGATCGACGGCGAGAACATCACCGTCTTCACCACGCGCCCCGACACGCTGTTCGGCGCGAGCTACATGGTGCTGGCCCCCGAGCACCCGCTGGTCGACAAGTTCACCCCGGCCGCCTGGCCCGAGGGCACCCACGACGTGTGGACCGGCGGACACGCCACTCCCGCCGAGGCCGTCGCCGCCTACCGCGCCCAGGCCGCCTCGAAGTCCGACGTCGAGCGGCAGGCCGAGGCCAAGGACAAGACCGGCGTCTTCACCGGTTCCTACGCCACCAACCCCGTCAACGGCGAGAAGATCCCCGTCTTCATCGCCGACTACGTCCTGATGGGCTACGGCACCGGCGCCATCATGGCCGTCCCGGCGCACGACGCGCGCGACTTCGCGTTCGCGCGCGCCTTCGAGCTGCCCGTCACCTGCGTCGTCGAGCCGACGGACGACCGGGGCACGGACACGTCCACGTGGGACGAGGCATTCGTGTCGTACGACGCGAAGATCGTCAACTCCACCGGCGAGGGCGTCTCCCTGGACGGCCTGGGCGTCGTCGAGGCCAAGGCGCGCATTACGGAGTGGCTGGAGCGGACCGGCATCGGCGAGGGCACCGTCAACTTCCGCCTGCGCGACTGGCTGTTCAGCCGCCAGCGCTACTGGGGCGAGCCCTTCCCGATCGTCTACGACGAGGACGGCGTCGCCCACGCGCTGCCCGAGTCGATGCTGCCGCTGGAGCTGCCCGAGGTCGAGGACTACTCGCCGCGCACCTTCGACCCGGACGACGCCGACACCCAGCCCGAGACGCCGCTGTCGCGCAACGAGGAGTGGGTCGACGTCACGCTGGACCTGGGCGACGGGCCGAAGAGGTACCGCCGCGAGACCAACACCATGCCCAACTGGGCCGGTTCCTGCTGGTACGAGCTGCGCTACCTGGACCCGCACAACGACCGGCAGATGGTCGACCCGGAGATCGAGCGCTACTGGATGGGCCCGGGCGAGGGCCGGCCGCACGGCGGTGTCGACCTGTACGTCGGCGGCGCCGAGCACGCGGTGCTGCACCTGCTGTACGCGCGCTTCTGGTCCAAGGTCCTGTACGACCTGGGACACGTCTCGTCCGCCGAGCCGTTCCACAAGCTGTTCAACCAGGGCATGATCCAGGCGTTCGTCTACCGCGACAGCCGTGGCTTCGCCGTGCCGGCCGCCGAGGTGGAGGAGCGCGACGGCGCGTTCTACTACCAGGGCGAGCAGGTCAGCCGCCTGCTGGGCAAGATGGGCAAGTCCCTGAAGAACGCGGTCACCCCGGAGTCCATCTGCGAGGAGTACGGCGCCGACACCCTGCGCCTGTACGAGATGGCGATGGGTCCCCTGGACGTCTCCCGGCCGTGGGACACGCGCGCGGTGGTGGGCCAGTTCCGGCTGCTGCAGCGGCTGTGGCGCAACATCGTCGACGAGGCGACGGGTGAGGTCACGGTCGTCGACGGCGAGCCCGGTGAGGAGACCCTGCGGGCGCTGCACAAGGCGATCGACGGGGTGCGCCAGGACCTGGAGGGCCTGCGCTTCAACACGGCGATCGCGAAGGTCACCGAGCTGAACAACCACCTGACCAAGGCGGGCGGCCCGGTCTCGCGGTCCGTCGCCGAGGCCCTGGTGCTGCTGGTCGCGCCGCTGGCCCCGCACATCGCCGAGGAGCTGTGGCGCAAGCTGGGCCACACCGACTCGGTCGTCCACCAGGACTTCCCGGTCGCCGACCCGGCGTACGTCGTGGACGAGTCCGTCACCTGCGTCGTCCAGATCAGGGGCAAGGTCAAGGCCCGTCTGGAGGTGCCGCCGGCCATCTCCGAGGAGGAGCTGGAGAAGGTGGCCCTGGCCGACGAGAAGGTGGTCGCGGCGCTGGCCGGGGCGCCCATCCGCAAGGTGATCGTGCGCGCGCCGAAGCTGGTGAACATCGTCGTGTAGGGCTGGTGGGGCTGGTAAGGCGTGTAGGGCGCGGGGTCCGTGCAGGGCCTCGGCGCCTCCATGCCGTACGGCTGAGGGCGGGCGGCCGGTCGGGCGGTCGGGAGGTGGGGCGGACGGTCGCTCGGGCGGACGATCGCTCGGGCGGACGGTCGCTCGGGGTGATCCCCTACGGGCAGGTTCGGGGTTCTGCTGGAACTGTGGACCTGCCCGTAGCGTTTACCGTGGAAGAGCGCCGTGTGGCGTGCCGGTCGAAGGAGGAGCGCGTCGTGGAAGCCGTGATCGCAGTCGTCGCCCTGCTCTTCGTGCTGTGCGTGGTGCTCGGCGCGTACGCCACGGTGAAGGCGGTCGGCGCGGCCAAGCGCGGCGTGGACCGTACGATCACGCAGGCCAAGCGGACGGTCGAGGACACCACCCTGCGCGCCAGGAGCCTCGCCCAGCCGGGCCCCGTCGGCCAACTGGCCGACCTGCGCCTGAGGTTGCGCACCTCGATGCGGGCCACCCAGGAGGCGCTCCAGGCCGGCGTCGGCGAGGACGAGTCCCTGAAGGAGTCCCTCGCCCTCTTCCAGCAGCTCAGCAAGCACGGCCGCGAGCTGGACGACGAGCTCAAGCGGCTGGAGCCCGAGCCGGACCGCGCGAAACTGGTCCAGCGGCTGCCCGATCTGCGCACCCGCACGGAGAAGATCATCAAGTCGGCCGACGCCCTGCGCTGGGCTGCGCACGACCGGGCCCGCAGGTTCGCCGAGGACGACCTGGAGACGCTCAGCGCCCAGATCGACGTCGAGGCGGGCGCACTGCGGCACTGGACGACGGAGCCGACCGAGCCCGCGCGTGTCTGGCCCGAGGCTCCGAAGCCCGAGCCGACCGCTTCCGGCGGACAGACGTGGCAGGAGACCCCCGAGCCTCGCACCACCACCGGGGACTCGACCGGGGAGCCGCCCCGGCCGGCCATCACCCCGCCGGTGTCGCGCCCGACGTACCCGTGGCAGAAGAAGCCGCGCCCGGAGAGCACGACTTGATACGGCGCGCGGTGACCCGACGGAGTGACGGGGCGGTCGGTGGGGCCGGGCTGCCGCCGAGGGGACTTGACGGGTAACCTCCAGCTCATGTCCCGCCATGTCGCGATCGTCACCGATTCAACGGCCTATCTGCCGCCGCCGACGATGGAGCGTCACGGCATCATCGCGGTGCCGTTGACCGTGGTCCTCGGCGACCAGGCGCTCGAGGAGGGGACCGAGATCTCGGCCCGCTCGCTGGCCCAGGCACTGCAGAAGAGACGGTCCGTCACCACCTCCCGCCCCAGCCCCGAGCTGTTCGCGGAGACCTATCGCAAGGTGGCCGAGGCGGGCGCCACGGGCATCGTCTCGCTCCATCTGTCCGCCGAGTTCTCTGGTACGTACGACGCCGCCGTGGTCGCGGCGCGCGAGGCCCCGGTGCCGGTACGCGTGGTGGACACCGGGATGGTCGCGATGGCCCTCGGCTTCTGCGCCCTGGCCGCGGCTGAGACCGCGGAGGCGGGCGGCACGGTGGACGAGGCCGTCACGGCCGCCGAGAAGCGGGCCGGGGGTACGTCCGCCTTCTTCTACGTCGACACCCTCGACTATCTGCGCCGGGGCGGCCGGATCGGCGCGGCCCAGGCCCTGTTCGGCTCCGCGCTCGCGGTGAAGCCGCTGCTGCAGCTCAACGGCGGCCGCATCGAGATGCTGGAGAAGGTGCGCACGGCCTCCAAGGCGATCGCCCGCCTGGAGGAGATCGTCGCCGAGCGGGCCGGTGGCGCGCCGGTCGACATCGCCGTCCACCATCTCGCCGCGCCCGAGCGGGCGTCGGCCCTCGCGGAGCGGCTCCGGGACAGGGTCCCGGGCCTCGCCGACCTGCATGTGAGCGAGGTCGGCGCGGTCATCGGGGCGCACACCGGGCCGGGGTTGCTGGGGGTGATCGTCTCGCCTCGGTGAGGCTCGCGGGTGGCCTTGTGAGGGGTGACGGAGTTATCCACAACTGGGGAGTAATCCACGGGATTTGAGCAAGATCATCGTGGATGTGCCCACTTGCCCGATCCTCGTGGCATGGCACTTCGATCACGTTCACGTTCACGTACAGCGACAGTCACCAGTGGGCCGGGGCGGGGCCCGTCCTCGGACGGCCGGGCCCGGCACCGTTCTCGACACCCGAGGGGCAGCGCCGGGCGCCACCATGCCTCGGCGGAGACGCTGAGGCTCCGCGCGGAGGCACTGTTCCCGGAGAGGACCACCGAGCCGAGGGAGTTGGGGCACGGGCCGCCAGGTGGACGGAGGAATGGGGCGCTTGTCGGCGCCGGGGAGCCCGGGGGCTCTCGCGGGGCTCCGGAGGATGCCGTGGATGCCGGCGACGGCGTGGACGGGGCCGGCGGGGCCTACGGGGCTTACGGCGCGGAGGACGAGGCGCCGGGCGAGACCGGGGGATTGCCGCGTGTTCCTGCGGACGGTGGCGGGCTTGCCGGCGACGTGAGAGGCGGTCGGCGGGGCCGGGTCGGGCCGGCTGTGCGGGAGCGGCTGCCGCTGTGGTTGCAGGCGCGGTGCGGCATCGAGCGCAAGAGCGTGATCGCGCTGAGCGTCCTGCTGGTCGTCGCCGCGGTGTTCGCGGGGCAGCACTTCTGGGCCGGCCGGACCCAGCCGGTGAGCGCACCCGAGGTCGTGCGGGCAGGGGCCCCGACGGGCGCGGCGGCTCCGGCGGCCTCGTTCGGCGAGGAGGGTGCCGGCCCGGCGGCCGGACCGGGAGGCTCGGTGGGGGCAGGTACCTCCACTGCGGGGCCCTCGATCGTCGTGGACGTCGGTGGGAAGGTCCGCAAGCCGGGCATCCAACGGCTGCCGGCCGGCTCCCGTGTGGCCGACGCGCTGCGGGCGGCGGGCGGAGTGCGGCCGGGCGCGAACACCGACGGTCTCAACCGCGCCCGCCTCCTCGTCGACGGCGAGCAGGTCCTGGTCGGTGTCTCGGCACCGGCGGCAGGGGCGGGTGCGGGAGCCGGCGTCGGGCCGGGCGGTGGCGGCACCGGCGCGGCCGGATCCGGGGCCGGGCCCGGGAGCGGATCCGGCGCCGGTGGAACGGCCGCCGGAGCGGGTCCCGCGACGCCCGTCTCGCTCAACACGGCGACAGCGGAGCAGCTCGACACCCTGCCCGGCGTCGGTCCGGTGCTCGCGCAGCACATCATCGCCTACCGCACCCAGCACGGCGGCTTCCGCTCGGTCGACGAGCTGCGCGAGGTGAACGGCATCGGCGACCGCCGCTTCGCCGACCTGCGGAACCTCGTACGGCCATGAGCGCGCGGGGGACTGGGGTGCCGGTGCCCGCCGAGGGGCGTACCGGGGCGGGAGCGGTGGTGGCTCCCCGCCGTCCGGCCGTGCACGCGGCCTCCGAGCACCGGCTCGGCGTCGCCCATCCGCGACAGGAGGGCCCGACGGATCTGCGTCTCGTGCCCCCGGCGCTGGGGGCGTGGGGGACGGCGGCGCTGATGGTGCACGCCTCGACCGGGTGGGTCGTCGGTGTGGTCGCGGTCGGCCTGGTCGCCGGCGTCGCGCTGCTCGTCGCTCATCGGGGGCGCGGGTGGGCATCGCGGACCGGACGGGAGCCTCGCCGGAGGCCGGAGTCCCGGGTGGGACCGGAGCCTCGGGTGGGACCGGAGCCTCGCCGGAGGCCGGAGCCCCGGGTGGGACCGGAGCCTCGACGTTGGCCGGAGCCTCGGCGTGGGCCAGAGCCTCGGCGTCAGCCGCACCGGCGGCTGTCGACCTCGGCAGGGGCGAAGGTGCCTGCCGCCGCCGTGCTGCTGTGTGTCGCCGCGGCGGCCGCCTCCGCCGGGCTGCACGGGGCGGATCTGCGGCGGGGGCCGGTTCCCCGGCTCGCCGAGCGCTACGCGCCGGTCACCGCGGAGGTGGAGCTGACCTCCGACGCCCGGCTCACCCGGCCGCGGATCAAGGGAAGCCACGCGGCCCCGACAGCCGTGCTCCTCCAGGCCGAGGTCCGCAGGGTGAAGGGGCCGGACGGGGTGGTCGTGGACACGCGGACGCCCGTGCTGGTGATCGTCGACGTGGCCCGGCGGTCGTCCGCGCGAGAAAGGGGCCGTTCGCCCTGGCTCACGCTGCTGCCGTCGACACGGGTGCGGGTCGCCGCGCAGGCCGTGCCGGCGTTGGCCGGGGGAGACCGCGTCGCGGCGGTGCTGCGGGTGCGAGGAGGCAGGCCGCCGGAGGTGGTGGAGGAGGCGAGCGCGGCGCAGCGGTTCGCGGGCCGGTTGCGGGAAGGGCTGCGCCAGGCGACGGACGGGCTGGACGCGGACGCGCGGGCGTTGTTGCCGGGGTTCGTCGTGGGGGACACGTCGCGCATCCCGGCCGAGTTGGACGAGGCCTTCAAGGCGACCGACCTCACGCATCTCCTGGCGGTGAGCGGGGCCAACTTCACCATCCTCCTGGCCCTGTTCATCGGCCCGCCCGGGCTCGCCCAGCGGGTGGAGCGGCGCGGGCTCGCGCCCCGGCTGGGGATTCCGTTGAGGGTGACCGCGCTGGCCGGTGGTGCGCTGACGCTCGGCTTCGTGATCGTGTGCCGACCGGACCCGAGTGTGGTGCGGGCGGCGGCCTGCGGGTCGATCGCGCTGCTGGCCATCGCGACGGGGCGCCGCAGATCGCTGGTTCCCGCGCTGGCGACGGCCGTCCTGTTGCTGGTGCTGTACGACCCGTGGCTCGCCCGGAGTTACGGCTTCCTGCTCTCCGTCCTGGCGACCGGGGCTCTGCTCACGCTCGCCCCGCGGTGGAGCGCGGCGCTCCAGCGGCGTCGGGTGCCGCCGCGACCGGCCGAGGCGCTGGCGGCGGCGGGGGCCGCGCAGGCGGTGTGCGCGCCGGTCGTGGTGGTGCTGTCGGCGAAGGTGAGCCTGGTGGCCGTGCCGTGCAATCTGCTGGCGGAGTTCGCCGTGGCACCGGCGACGGTGCTGGGGTTCGCCACGCTGGCGGCAGCGCCGGTGGCGATGCCTGTGGCCGAGTGGATCGCCTGGTGCGCGAGTTGGCCCGCAGGGTGGATCGCGGACATCGCCCGTACGGGGGCGTCCCTGCCGGGGGCGGGGGTGGACTGGCCGGGCAGCTGGACGGGTGCGGCGTTGCTCGCCCTCGTGACGGTGGTGGCGGTGTTCGTCGGGCGGCGGCTCGTGGGCCGCCCCTGGCTGGTGGGGGCCTGCCTGCTGGTGTTCCTGCTGGCCGTGGTGCAGCCGCCGCCGCTGACCAGGGTGATCACGGGGTGGCCACCGCCCGGCTGGCGGTTCGTGATGTGCGATGTCGGACAGGGTGACGCGACCGTGCTGGCGGCGGGCGACGGCCGAGGGGTGGTGGTGGACGCCGGCCCCGATCCGGTGCTGGTGGACCGTTGTCTGACGGCGCTCGGCATCAGCGAGGTCCCTCTCGTGGTCCTCACCCACTTCCACGCCGACCATGTGGCCGGGCTGCCGGGGGTGCTGCGGGGGCGTGCGGTGGGGGCGATCGAGACGACGGGGTTCCAGGAGCCCGCGGACCAGGCCGAGTTCGTGCACCGGGAGGCGGCGGCCCGGCGGATTCCGGTGACCCGCGCCGTCGCCGGGCAGGAGCGGCGGACCGGCGGTCTCGCGTGGCGGGTGCTGTGGCCGCCGGGCGACGCGGCCGTCCCGGACGGGCCGAACGACGCCAGCGTGACCATGCTCGTCCGCTCGGCCGGGCTGACCCTGCTGCTGCTCGGCGATCTCGAACCGCCCGCGCAGCGGGAGCTGTCCAGATCCCCGGCGGCCGCGGAGCTGGCAGCGGTGGACGTGGTGAAGGTCGCCCACCACGGGTCGGCCTACCAGGACCCGGACCTGATACGGGTGATGGCACCGCGGCTGGCACTCATCTCCGTGGGCGCCGACAATCCGTACGGCCACCCGGCGCCGAGCACGGTCGCCGCGCTGCGGGCCGGGGGCGCCGCGGTGCTGCGGACGGACGAGGACGGCGCGATCGCCGTCGCCGGTACGGCGGGGGAGGTCCTGGTGGCGAGAGACTGAGGTCATGGATACCGCAGAGCTTGACGCCTACCTTCGCCGCATCGGAGCCGAGCACCCGGCCTGGCCCACCGTCGACGTCCTGCGTGAACTGCACCTGCGCCATCTGCGGACGGTGCCGTTCGAGAACCTGTCGATCCACCTCGGTGAGGAGATCGTGCTGGAGGAGAAGCGACTGCTCGACAAGATCGTCGGGGAGCGCAGGGGCGGCTTCTGCTACGAACTGAACGGGCTGTTCGGGGCGATGCTCGCGGCGCTGGGCTTCGACGTGACGCTGCTCGCGGCACGGGTCTACGGCGACGAGAAGCGCCTGGGCATCCCGTACGACCACCTGGCGCTGCGGGTGCGGACGGTGGACGGGGGCGACTGGCTGGCGGATGTGGGGTTCGGGACGAACAGCCACTATCCGCTGGAGTTCGGAGGGAGAGGGGAGCAGGAGGACCCGGCGGGCACGTTCCGGGTGGTGGAGGCGGACCGGCAGAGCGGGGCGCGGGAGTTCGGGGACCTGGACGTGCTGCGGGACGGCAAGCCGCAGTACCGGCTGGAGGTGCGGCCGAGGGCCCTCGGGGACTTCGTGGCCGGGGCCTGGTGGCACAGCACCTCGCCGGCCTCACCGTTCACCAGGTCGCTGGTCTGCTCGCGGGTCACCGACGACGGCGGCCGGATCACGCTCAGCGGCCGCAGCCTCACGGTCACGTCCGCGGAGGGCGAGAAGGAGGTGACCGGGCTGGGGACGGACGAGGAGGTCCTGGCGGTGTACCGGGAGCGGTTCGGGATGGAGTTGGGGCGGGTGCCGGAGGTGCGCGGGGAGGCGTAGGGCGGTCGGGCGGCCGGGCGGCCGGGCGTGGGTGCGGGGACGGGTCGCGGAAAATGGGGGCGTGAGCGATGTGAGACATGTGCTGGTGCTGCCCGATCGTGAGGCCGCGGAAGAGGCGGCGGAGGCGCTCGGGGAGCGGTTCGGGGTGACGGAGGAGCCGCGGCTGGTGCGGGACGCGCTGGCCGGGGAGGACGACGCGGAGGACGCCCAGTGGCTGCTGGTGCTGCGGGACGAGGACGAGCGGCTCGACCCGGCGGCGCTGGACGAGTTCGCGGGGGAGTGGGAGGGGTGGCGGGAGGAGCCGTAGGGGCCTGAGCCGTGCGGGCAGGTGCCGGGGTGGTGCAGCGGCGGTGTCCGGGCCGCCCGGTGGTTCGCGCCGGTGCGGTGGGGCCGCGGCCCGTGCTCGTTGTCGGTGCCCCGTGGGATGCTGTGCGTGATGGCCAAGAAGACCGCTCACGATGACCCCCTCGCTTCTGTCACCCTCGCCGTGGGACAGGAGGAGCTGCTGCTCGACCGGGCCGTGCGGGAGGTGGTGGCCGCCGCCAGGGCCGCCGATGCCGACACGGACGTGCGGGACCTCACCTCGGACCAGTTGCAGCCGGGCACGCTCGCCGAGCTGACGAGTCCGTCGCTGTTCGCCGAGCGGAAGGTCGTGGTCGTGCGCAACGCGCAGGATCTGTCGGCCGACACGATCAAGGACGTGAAGGCGTATCTGGGTGCCCCGGCCGAGGAGATCACCCTCGTGCTGCTGCACGCGGGCGGCGCCAAGGGCAAGGGACTGCTGGACGCGGCGCGCAAGGCGGGGGCGCGGGAGGTGGCCTGCCCGAAGATGACGAAGCCGGCGGAGCGGCTGGCGTTCGTGCGGGGGGAGTTCCGCACGCTCGGGCGTTCGGCGACACCGGAGGCGTGCCAGGCGCTGGTCGACGCGATCGGCAGCGATCTGCGGGAGCTGGCGTCGGCGGCGTCGCAGCTGGTCGCGGACGTCGAGGGCACCATCGACGAGGCCGTGGTCGGGCGGTACTACACCGGGCGGGCCGAGGCGTCGAGCTTCGAGGTGGCCGACCGGGCCGTCGAGGGGCGGGCGGCGGAGGCGCTGGAGGCGCTCAGGTGGTCGCTGTCCACCGGGGTGGCGCCGGTGCTGATCACCAGCGCGCTGGCGCAGGGCGTCCGGGCGATCGGGAAGCTGTCGTCCGCGCGGGGCGGCCGGCCGGCGGACCTGGCGCGGGAGCTGGGCATGCCGCCGTGGAAGATCGACCGGGTGCGGCAGCAGATGCGGGGGTGGACCCCGGAAGGGGTCGCCGTAGCGATGCGGGCCGTCGCGGAGGCCGACGCCGGGGTCAAGGGCGGCGGGGACGATCCCGAGTACGCCCTGGAGAAGGCGGTCGTGACCATCGCCCGCGCGGCACGCTCCCGCCGGGGCTGAGCCCGCGGCGCCGCGCGAGGGCGCGTAGGCAACGCGAAGGCCCCGTCGGTCCACCCTGGGGAAGGGCGGGCGACGGGGCCTTCGGTTCACGATGGTGGACTTGCACCCGCGTGGCGAACGCAGGCCGCGTGCAGGTCCGGGGGTGTCGGGCGGGAGCGGATGAGAGAGGGCCCGCTCGGGGTCCGTCCGGCGATCAGATCAAAGGTGAAGCTCAGCCCTGGAGGGAAGCGACCTTGGAAGCAAGCGCCGACTTCTTGTTGGCGGCCTGGTTCTTGTGGATGACGCCCTTCGAGACGGCCTTGTCGAGCTGACGCGCGGCAGCGCGCTGGTACTCGGTGGCCTTCTCGGCGTCACCCGCGGCAGCGGCCTCGCGGGCCTTGCGGATCGCGGTCTTGAGCGACGACTTGACGGCCTTGTTGCGAAGGCGCGCCTTCTCGTTGGTCTTGTTCCGCTTGATCTGGGACTTGATGTTCGCCACGAATGAGCCTTTTCAGCTACCGGCGACCGAGGACATGCAAGGCATGCGCGCCCCGGGCACCTTTGGTTTTCTTTGGGATGTGCCTCCTGCAGAGAGGGCATGAGACACAGCCACCCAGGCTACCAGTGGCTCCGCGAGTGGCCCAAACCCGCCCCAGCCCCGCGCCCGTGGGACCATGGAGCCTACGCATAGACCCGGTAGACCCCGTTCGTACAGACCCGCTAGATCCGACCCGAGACCGCAGACGGCTGCGGACGCCTCAAGAATCAGGACCCTGCGTGCCCGCGATCCCTAGCCATGTGCCCGAGCCGAGCCGTACCGACCCGGCTCTGATCCGCAATTTCTGCATCATCGCGCACATCGACCACGGCAAGTCCACGCTCGCCGACCGGATGCTCCAGTTGACCGGTGTGGTCGAGCAGCGGCAGATGCGTGCTCAGTACCTCGACCGCATGGACATCGAGCGTGAGCGCGGCATCACGATCAAGTCCCAGGCGGTGCGTCTGCCCTGGGCGCCGACCGGCGCCCCGGGCAACACGCACATCCTCAACATGATCGACACCCCCGGGCACGTCGACTTCACCTACGAGGTGTCACGGTCGCTGGCCGCCTGCGAGGGCACCGTCCTCCTCGTGGACGCCGCGCAGGGCATCGAGGCGCAGACCCTCGCCAACCTGTACCTGGCGATGGAGAACGACCTCACGATCATCCCGGTCCTCAACAAGATCGACCTGCCGGCCGCCCAGCCGGAGAAGTTCGCCGAGGAGCTCGCCAACCTCGTCGGGTGCGACCCCGACGACGTGCTGAGGGTCTCCGCCAAGACCGGTGTCGGGGTCGACGCGCTGCTGGACAGGGTTGTCGCCGATGTCCCCGCCCCGGTCGGCGTCAAGGACGCCCCGGCGCGCGCGATGATCTTCGACTCGGTGTACGACTCGTACCGGGGTGTCGTCACGTACGTCCGGGTCATCGACGGGCAGCTCAACAAGCGCGAGCGCATCAAGATGATGTCGACGGGCGCGACCCACGAACTGCTGGAGATCGGCACGAACTCGCCCGAGATGCTGGGGGCCGACGGCCTCGGCGTCGGTGAGGTGGGCTACCTCATCACCGGTGTGAAGGACGTCCGCCAGTCCAAGGTCGGTGACACCGTCACCAGCCAGCAGAAGGGCGCCACGGAGGCCCTCGGTGGCTACAAGGACCCCAAGCCCATGGTCTTCTCCGGGCTGTATCCGCTGGACGGTTCGGACTACCCCGAGCTGCGCGAGGCCCTCGACAAGCTCCAGCTCAACGACGCCGCGCTCGTCTACGAGCCGGAGACGTCCGCCGCGCTCGGCTTCGGCTTCCGCGTCGGCTTCCTCGGGCTGCTGCACCTCGACGTGATCCGCGAGCGGCTGGAGCGCGAGTTCGGCCTCGACCTGATCGCCACCGCGCCGAACGTGGTCTACCGCGTCGTCATGGAGGACGGCAGCGAGCACACGGTCACCAACCCGAGCGAGTTCCCCGAGGGCAAGATCTCGGAGGTGTACGAGCCGGTCGTGCGCGCCACGATCCTCGCCCCGTCCGAGTTCATCGGCTCGATCATGGAGCTGTGCCAGACCCGGCGCGGTGTCCTGCTCGGCATGGACTACCTCTCGGAGGACCGCGTCGAGATCCGGTACACCCTGCCGCTCGCCGAGATCGTCTTCGACTTCTTCGACCAGCTGAAGTCCAAGACCCGCGGCTACGCCTCGCTCGACTACGAGCCCACCGGCGAGCAGACCTCCTCCCTGGTCAAGGTGGACATCCTGCTGCACGGCGACAAGGTGGACGCCTTCTCGGCGATCACCCACAAGGACGCCGCGTACGCGTACGGGGTGCGGCTCGTTGCCAAGCTGCGCGAGCTGATCCCCCGGCAGGCCTTCGAGGTGCCGATCCAGGCCGCCATCGGCTCCCGGGTGATCGCCCGCGAGACCATCCGCGCCATCCGCAAGGACGTCCTCGCCAAGTGCTACGGCGGTGACATCTCCCGTAAGCGGAAGCTGCTGGAGAAGCAGAAGGAGGGCAAGAAGCGGATGAAGATGGTGGGCTCTGTGGAGGTTCCGCAGGAGGCCTTCATCGCCGTGCTGTCCAGTGACGACAGCGCCGGCGGGGGCAAGGGCAAGAAGTAGCCACCGGCGGCGATCGTCGCAGGTCCCGGCGGTAGTCGTTGTTACCCCCGGAAACTTGGGCAGAATGCGGGCCCGTCGCGTTTCGGCGCGGCGGGCCCGCATGTCTTCGGGGTGTGGCGGCCGCGTGCTCGTACGGTCGTTCTCGGTGGAAAGTGACGGCCCGCCGCCCCTTACGAACCAGCCAACCTCGCTCTACCCTGATCACCACTCGATGGTTACTCGCGAGTTAAACAACAGCCGCTTTGAGCCAGCCGCACAGTCCATGCTGACCCTGCCGCACTGTCGCGGGCCCCGGAGGATGTCGTGAGCGACACACAGACCCTGATCGAGAACCGCCCGCCGTCCATGGCGTCCCTCTTCCTGGAGCGCGTGGCGGCCACGCCCGACGCGGAGGCATTCCGCTACCCGGTGCCGCCGGCCTCAGGCCAGGGACCTTCGGAGTGGAAGCCGCTGACCTGGGCGGAGGCCGCCGCGCGCGTCGATGCCATCGCGGCCGGGCTGGTCGAGCTGGGCGTACAGCCGGAGGAGCGCATCGCGCTGTCCTCCGCCACCAGGATCGAGTGGATCCTGTGCGACCTCGGCATCATGTGCGCCGGTGCCGCCAATACGACGATCTACCCGTCGACCAACGCCGAGGAGTCGGCGTACATCCTGTCCGACTCCGCCAGCAAGGTCCTCATCGCGGAGAACGCCGAGCAGCTTCAGAAGGCGCGGGAGAAGAAGGCCGAGCTGCCCGAGCTGACCCATGTGATCGTCATCGACCCCGAGGGCGCCGACCTCACGGAGGACTGGGTCCTTTCGCTCGCCGAACTGGAGAAGCGCGGGACGGCGTACCTGGAGAAGAAGCCCGACCTGATCAAGGAGAAGGTCGGCGCGATCACCAAGGACCAGCTCGCCACCCTCATCTACACCTCGGGCACCACCGGCCGCCCCAAGGGCGTGCGCCTCCCGCACGACAACTGGTCCTACATGGGCAAGGCCATCGCCGCCACCGGTCTGCTCAGCCCGGAGGACGTGCAGTACCTGTGGCTGCCGCTCGCGCACGTCATGGGCAAGGTGCTGCTGTCCGGGCACATCGAGGTCGGGCACATCACCGCCGTCGACGGCCGCGTCGACAAGATCATCGAGAATCTGCCGGTCGTGCAGCCGACGTACATGGCCGCCGTGCCGCGCATCTTCGAGAAGGTCTACAACGGCGTCGCCGCGAAGGCCCGCGAGGGCGGCGCCGCCAAGTACAAGATCTTCCAGTGGGCGTCCGAGGTCGCCCGCGAGTACGCCAAGGTCAGCCAGGACAACTTCCGCCGCACCGGCACCGCTTCCGTGCCGTTCGGGCTGGGCGCCAAGCACAAGGTCGCCGACGCGCTGGTCTACAAGAAGCTGCGCGAGGCGTTCGGCGGGCGGCTGCGCGCCTGCATCTCCGGCTCCGTGGCCCTGGCGCCCGAGATCGGCTTCTTCTTCGCCGGCGCGGGCATCCCCATCCTGGAGGGCTACGGCCTGACCGAGTCCTCCGCGGCGTCGTTCCTGAACCCCGGGGAGGCGTTCCGCACGGGCACGGTCGGCAAGCCGCTGCCCGGCTGCGAGGTGCGCATCGCGGACGACGGCGAGATCCTGCTGCGCGGCCCCGGCATCATGGAGGGCTACCACGGGCTGCCGGACAAGACCGCCGAGGTCCTGGAGCCGGACGGCTGGTTCCACACCGGTGACATCGGCGAGCTGTCGCCCGACGGGTACCTGCGGATCACCGACCGCAAGAAGGACCTGTTCAAGACCTCCGGCGGCAAGTACGTCGCGCCGACCGAGATCGAGGGCCAGTTCAAGGCCCTGTGCCCCTTCACGTCCAACGTCATGGTCATCGGCGCCGACCGCAACTTCTGCACGGCCCTCATCGCCCTCGACGAACCGGCGCTCCTCGGCTGGGCCAAGGAGAACGGCCTGGAGGGTAAGTCGTACGAGCAGATCATCGCGGCGCCGGCCACGGTGGAGCTGATCGAGGGGTACGTCACCCGGCTCAACCAGGGGCTGCAGCGGTGGCAGACCATCAAGAAGTTCCGGCTGCTGCCGCGGGACCTGGACGTCGAACACGGTGAGCTGACGCCGAGCCTGAAGCTGAAGCGGCCGGTGGTGGAGAAGGAGTACCAGCACCTCATCGACGAGATGTACGCGGGCACCCGGGAGAAGTAGCGAGGTCAGCTGCCCTGGTCCCGGGTCACCAGGGCCCGGAGTTCCTGGACCTGTATGCGGGCCTCCGCCAGGTCCGGGGACTCCTCGGACAGCTGTTTCTCCAATGTGGTCAGGCGGGACAGGAGCTGTTCCGCCTGTTCCTGCTGCCGTGCCCGCAGCGCCTCCAGCTTGCGGGTCTTGCGGTGCAGCTCCAGGAAGACGCTGACCTTCGCCCGCAGGACCCAGGGGTCGAAGGGCTTGGTGAGGTAGTCGGCGGCGCCGGTGGCGTAGCCGCGGAAGGCGTAGCCCATCTCGGCGTCCGTGCCGGTGAGGAAGATGATCGGGACGTCCTTGGTCTGGTCGAGGCGCTTGATGTTGGCCGCGGTCTCGAAACCGTCCATACCAGGCATGCGGATGTCGAGGAGGACGACGGCGAAGCGCTGCCGGAGCAGGGCCTTCATGGCCTCCTCGCCGGAACGGGCCCGGACCAGTGGCTCGTTGAGCGATGCCAGGACGGCCTCCAGCGCGACCAGGTTGTCCTCCATGTCGTCGACGAGGAGGATGCCCGCGCGTCCGTCGGTCCGGCCCTGAGTGGTCATGGTGAGGGTGCCTCGTTCTCTTCGGTGCGTTTCTCGGGCGACGGCTCGACGCCGTCGGGGTCCAGGACGGCGCACACCACGGTGAGCAGCTGGTCGACGTCCACCGGCTTGGGTACGTAGTCGTTGGCGCCCCGGGCGATGGACTTCTCGCGGTCGCCGGGCATCGCCTTCGCGGTCAGCGCGACGATGGGCAGACCGGCCCAGCGGGGCGTGCGACGGATGGCGGAGATCGTCTCGTAGCCGTCCATCTCCGGCATCATGATGTCCATCAGGACCAGCTCGACGTCCGGGTTGCGTTCCAGGGTCTCGATGCCCTCCCGGCCGTTCTCCGCGTACAGGACCGGCATGCCGACGCGGCCCAGGACATGGGTGAGCGCGAAGACGTTGCGGATGTCGTCGTCCACGATCAGCACCCGGCGGCCGGGCAGGATCTGGCCCGCGCGCCCCGCCCGCCACGCCTCCAGCTTGGTGGGCGCCGGCCAGGTGTCGTCCTCGGGGCCGGCAGGGTACGGCTCCGCGGTGAGCTGGTCGGGGACCAGCGCGGCGGGGGCCTCGGTCCCGCCGGTCGCCGCGTGGCCGGGGCTGTGGACAGGCACGTACAGCGTGAAGGTCGAGCCCTTGCCGGGGATGCTCTCGGCGATGATGCGGCCGCCCAGCAGGCCCGCGATCTCCCGGCTGATGGACAGACCGAGGCCGGTGCCGCCGTACTTGCGGTTCGTTGTGCCGTCGGCCTGCTGGAACGCCTCGAAGATCACCGGCAGTTTCTCCGGCGCGATACCGATGCCCGTGTCGGAGACCGTGAACGCGATCACCTCGTCGGTGTCCTCCCGGGCGTAGCGGTGCTCGGTGTCCTTGACGCGGCTGACGGTCAGTTCGACCCGGCCGGAGGCGGTGAACTTGATCGCGTTGGAGAGCAGGTTGCGCAGGATCTGCTGGAGGCGCTGCTCGTCCGAGTACATCTCGCGCGGTACGTCCTCGCCGACCGTGACCTCGAAGGCCAGACCCCGGTCGAGGGTGAGCGGGCGGAACGTGGCGTGGACGTAGTCCAGCAGCTTGATGAGCGGCAGGCGCTTGGGGCGTACGTCCATCCGGCCCGCCTCGATCTTCGACAGGTCCAGGATGTCGTTGATCAGCTGGAGGAGGTCGGAGCCCGAGCGGTGGATCGTCGACGCGAACTGCACCTCCTGGTCGGAGAGATGGCCGTCCGGGTTGTCGGAGAGCAGACGCGCCAGGATGAGCAGTGAGTTGAGCGGCGTGCGCAGCTCGTGCGACATGTTCGCCAGGAACTCCGACTTGTACTGGGAGGAGGTCGCCAGCAGGGCCGCCTTCTCCTCCAGTTCGGCGTTCGAGCGCTGGAGCTCCGCCTGCTGCTTCTGGAGTTCGTCGGAGCGCTCCTGCAACTGCATGGCGAGGCGCTGGGACTCGCCGAGCAGGGACTCGGTGCGGGAGTTGGCGATGATCGTGTTGATCGCGACGCCGATGGTGTTCACGAACTGGTCGAAGAACGCCAGATGGACATCCGAGAAGCGGGAGAACGAGGCGAGTTCGATCACACCGAGGAGCTTGTCCTCGAAGAGGATCGGGATGATGACCACGCTGGACGGGGCCGCCTCCCCGAGACCGCTGTTGATCTTGATGTAGTCCGGCGGCGTCTGCTCGACGAGGATCCGCTTCTTCTCGCGGGCCGCCTGGGCGACGAGACCGTGCACGGGCAGACCGCCGGTCTCGACCGTCGCGTCCTGCGCCGACCCGTAGCCCGCGATGAAGGCGAGACCCTTGCCGGGGGCCACCGTGCGCAGCGCCGCCCCGTCCTGGTCGGGATCGGCCAGGTAGAAGGCGCCGTACTGGGCCTTCACCAGCGGTGTCAGCTCGCGCAGGATCAGATCGGCGACCTCCATCAGGTCGCGGTGGCCCTGCATCAGGGCGGCGAGGCGGGCGAGGTTGGACTCCAGCCAGTCCTTCGCGCGGGTCGTCTCGCGGAGGTTGGCCACCATCAGATTGATGTTGTCCTTCAGCTCGGCGACCTCGCCGCGTGCCTCGACTGTGATCGAGCGGGACATGTCGCCCTGGGCCACGGCCGAGGCCACCTCGGCGATGGCGCGGACCTGGGTGGTCAGGTTCAGCGCCAGTTCGTTCACGTTCGTCGTCAGGCGCTTCCAGGTGCCGTACACGCCCTCGACCCGCGCCTGACCGCCGAGCTGGCCCTCCGAGCCGACCTCGCGGGCGACGCGGGTGACCTCTGAGGAGAACGAGGAGAGGGTGTCGACCATGGTGTTGATGGCGGTCTTCAGTTCGAGGATCTCGCCGCGCGCGTCCACGTCGATCTTCTTGGAGAGGTCGCCGTTGGCGACCGCGGTCGTCACCTGGGCGATATTGCGGACCTGGGACGTCAGGTTGTCGGCCATGGAGTTGACGTTGTCGGTCAGATCCCGCCACACACCGGACACGCCCAGCACCTGGGCGCGCCCGCCGAGCCGGCCGTCGGTGCCGACCTCGCGGGCCACCCTCGTCACCTCGTCGGCGAACGCCCGCAGTTGCTCCACCATCGTGTTGACGGTGTCCTTCAGTTCGAGGATCTCGCCGCGCGCGTCGACGGTGATCTTCTTGGAGAGGTCGCCGTTGGCGACGGCCGTCGTCACCTGGGCGATGTTGCGGACCTGGGAGGTCAGGTTCAGCGCCATGAAGTTGACGTTGTCGGTGAGGTCCTTCCAGACCCCCGAGACGCCTCTGACCTGGGCCTGACCGCCGAGGTTGCCTTCGGTGCCGACTTCGCGGGCGACGCGGGTGACCTCGTCGGCGAAGGCGGAGAGCTGGTCGACCATGGTGTTGATCGTCGACTTCAGCTCCAGGATCTCGCCCTTCGCCTCGACCGTGATCTTCTTGCCGAGATCGCCCTGGGCGACCGCCGTGGAGACGAGGGCGATGTTGCGGACCTGGGAGGTCAGGTTGTCCGCCATGAAGTTGACGTTGTCGGTGAGGTCCTTCCAGACCCCGGACACACCTCTGACCTGGGCCCGGCCGCCGAGGTTGCCTTCGGTGCCGACTTCGCGGGCGACGCGGGTGACCTCGTCGGCGAAGGCGGAGAGCTGGTCGACCATGGTGTTGATCGTCGA